>NZ_JARWKR010000005.1:0-380950 GCF_029846335.1 Cobetia sp. 3AK
TCAGGGTCGGAGTCGTGTCATCGGTGCTGTCGCCAGAAGCCAGCTCGCCTGTGACAGGGTCCACGTCATCCACGATTGACACAATCTCGGGAGCGTCCGGGGCATTGGACGGGCTGGGCGTATCATCATCCTGGCTACCACCACCTGAATTGGTGCCACCGATCATTAGGCCCGTAGCACCTATCACGCCGAGTGCCGCCAGAGTCGTTCCTGATGCGCCCAATGTTGTGGCCAGAAAAGCGGACTCAATCGTATTTTCTACTGGTATGGCTTCGTAGGGGATATTGCCGGGAGACGTGCCGGCCATGTCGATGCGGTAGATATCGCCAGCGAAGTCATCACCCTGAAGATACAGGTGGCTTTCTTCCTGTGGATCGATATAGAAGCCGTCCAGGGTAATGACTTCACCATTCTGCAGTGTCAGGACAAGGTCATCACCCGAGCGAGACAGACCTGCGATTTCGTCGGGTGATATATCCAATGACACATCGGATGCTTCGTTGAGTCTGACTTCACGCACTTGACGAAGAACAGTGTCCTGTAAGGACAGACCGCTGTGTCCTGCGACCTTGGCATTGACCGGCATAGATGATTCTCCCTTGCAGTTTTTCTTTTTGATTCCTTTGTTAGGGGGAATCTTAAATATTGATCTGCGTCAAATCTACTGAGGGTTATCGCAGTTATTGCACAAAGCTATAGGGTGAGGATCATTTGTTCAGGAGCGATTGTTTATCTATCGTTTAATGAGTAGTAGGTTTTATTTTTCTATTACCTCGTGTTTGTAATGTTGAGAATCTCGTGTCGCAAAATGTCGCGATAATGTATATATTTTTTTCATAATGTATCTTTTTAGTAACTGGTTTTGTCTTTTGTGTTTCCTTCATTCGATTTTTGATGAATTGGCTAGTGATCATTTTTGGCCAAAAGCATGAGATGCGTAGTACTTGAAGATTAATCTTGCTGCTCTACAGTTAAACGATAATAAAACGTTTTACAGATATTTACACCTTGTATAGCCTGTGGCTGGTGCCTGTTGGGTATTATCCATGTCCAACTGTTCCGTCGAGGTGGCGACACAGTGAAGAGGGAAGACAGAGGTTTATGGGTTAGTAGAATCCAAAAATAGATACTGTTCTGCCATATAGTGATAGGTGGTAAATGGCATGAGTCTTATGCTGAAAGGGGAATTTCATCAATGCTGAGTCAGTATGAAAGAACTTGTCTTGAGGCGTTCAGGAATACCCATAGAGGTAAGCAGAAGGCATTGAGAGCCACGGCACTTCTACTTGTGGATGAGGGCATCAGTGCCAAGGTGGTGGCAATTCGATTGGGGGTGACAAAAGAATCGATTGTCAATTGGATTGATAGGTGGAAAGTGACTCGGTGGACGATGTTGGAGGACAGGCCCAGACCTGGTCGTCCTCCAAAATTCTCTGCAGTAGATAGAGCTGCGATAAAGCATCTGCTTGAGAGATACTCAGGAGATCTCTGCAAGGTGCAGTTCTACTTCGAGGTTGAGCATGGTAAATCCATCAGCCTGGTGACATTGCGAAAATACCGAAAGGAAATCCATCAGCGCTTGCCACCTCCTTCAGAAACGTTTCAGGGTAGTCATCCTGAGGGATGAGTCCGAGAAGATCATGGTCTTCTCGGGCATGCTGCCACTGTCTGAGAAGCCTGTTACACCTCCTGTTCCCTCTAGTGACCTTCTTGCATAACCATTCTAGAGAATGGTCATTCACTCGCCTCGAGTGGTTTTGGTATTCCTTGTTGACTCTGCATTGTCGTGGATCGGCCTATTTTGGTGCGGTGTGCTTGGCGTGCCTCATGATTATGCACTGTACTGGTGCGCTCTTTGCGCGCCCGATTCCTGACACCCTGTTTCCCTCCATCAGTTCGCCCCTGCTTATGACTGGCACATCAATTGCACTACCTCAGTCGGGATAACAAGTACAACAAGATACGAGGGAATGTCGTGAACAAGAAAATTGCTGCCGCAATGCTGTCCGCCTGTGTCGGTTTCTCGCTGGCCAATGTCGCCCAGGCGGAAGAGGGGCCGATCAAGGTCGGCATCCTGCATTCACTGTCCGGCACCATGGCGATCAGTGAATCGACTCTGAAAGACACCATGTTGATGCTGATCGAGAAGCAGAACGAGAAGGGCGGGCTGCTGGGACGCAAGCTGGAGCCCGTCGTGGTCGACCCGGCCTCCAACTGGCCGCTGTTTGCCGAGAAGGCGCGTGAACTGCTGGCGCAGGACAAGGTCGATGTCATCTTCGGCAACTGGACGTCCGTCTCGCGCAAGTCGGTGCTGCCGGTGGTCGAGGAGCTCAACGGCCTGTTGTTCTATCCGGTGCAGTATGAGGGCGAGGAGTCCTCGGAGAATGTCTTCTATACCGGGGCGGCGCCCAATCAGCAGGCGATTCCGGCAGTGGATTATCTGATGAACGACGTGGGCGTGGAGCGCTGGGTGCTGGCAGGCACGGACTATGTCTATCCGCGTACCACCAACAAGATCCTGGCCGCCTACCTCAAGTCTCACGGTGTGGCCGATGAGGATGTGATGGTCAATTACACGCCCTTCGGTCATTCCAACTGGCAGTCCATCGTCTCGGACATCAAGTCCTTCGGCAGCGCGGGCAAGAAGACAGCCGTGGTGTCCACCATCAACGGCGATGCCAATGTGCCGTTCTATCGTGAGCTGGCCAACCAGGGCATCGATGCCGAGGACATTCCGGTGGTGGCCTTCTCGGTGGGCGAGCAGGAGCTCTCGGGCATCGATACCGCGCCGCTGGTCGGGCATCTCGCGGCCTGGAACTACTTCATGAGCGTGGATAGCGACACCAACTACGACTTCATCGATGAGTGGATCGCCTACACCGGCAAGGAAGATGCCGTCACCAATGATCCGATGGAAGCCCACTACATCGGCTTCAACATGTGGATGGAAGCCGCTCGCAAGGCGGGCAGTGTCGAGGTCGATGCGGTCAAGGACGCCATCATCGGCGTATCCGTTCCCAACCTGACCGGCGGCTACGCCACCATGATGCCCAACCATCACATCACCAAACCGGTGCTGATCGGCGAGATCCAGGACAACGGTCAGTTCTCCGTCGTCTGGCAGACCCCCTCCACTGTGGCAGGCGATGCCTGGTCGGACTATCTGGAAGGTTCCAAGGACCTGATCAGTGACTGGCGCAAGCCGATGGAGTGCGGCAACTACAACGTCGTGACCCATTCCTGTGGGGCTCAACAGAACGTCGCCACGCAATGATGCGTAGCACGTTCTGAGAGTGAGGCGGCGCGCATGTGAACCTGCGTGCCGCCTCACTGAGTGTCGGCTCCGAGGTCGCGACGCCCTCGGAGACTGATGACGCCTTCGCGCGTTCACCATGGATGGCCTTCTTGATGTCTATCTCCGTTTCAACGATGTTCCGCTGGTGCTGGCAGAGGATGCTGCTGATCTGTCTTCTGTCATTCCCCCTGTTTGCCGCTGCCCAGTCCGAATCCGCGACTGGGCAGTCAGCGCGTCTGTCTGACAGCGCTGCCCAGACCTTGCTGACCCGACTTGCCGAGGCGCGCAATCCCGCCAAGCCGGCCGTGATCGATGAGATCGCCGTGAGCGGCGATGAGCGCGCGCGTGGCTGGCTGGAAGCCTTCTCCTCAAGCAAGCTGGCTCGCCTCAAGAGCGGCGAGCGCTTCCTGATCATCGACAGCAATCGCGGCCGCGAATGGGCCGTTTCCGACGCCCTGTCCGGCGACTCCGCCGGCAAGGTCTCGCGGCGTGAGCTCGAGACACTGCGCAGCAACAACTCGCTGCGCGGCCACATCGATGGCGTGCTGTCGATGATCGACCTGTCGTCCCCGGAGGCCGAGGTCCGGCTCACGGCGGCGCGCGGCCTGCGCGGCAGTGTCGATGAGACCATGGCCGAGCGGCTGCCGAGCCTGATCGAGCAGGAAGCCGATACTGATATCCGCGCCACCCTGGCGGAGGCGCTCGCCATCCAGCAGCTGGAAGCCAATGGCGACCCTGCGGCGCTGGAGACGCTGTCCGGCAGCCTGAACGCCGCGGCGATTGCCGCCATCAATGGTGCTGCGGCCAGTGATGACCCGCAGCTGGCCAAGGCCGCTCGGGTAGCACTGGCCGGTATCGAGCAGAAGCTCCAGCTCAACAGCGGGCTCGAGACGCTCTACTTCGGCCTCTCGCTGGGCTCGGTACTGGTGCTGGCTGCCATCGGGCTTGCCATCACCTTCGGTGTCATGGGCGTGATCAACATGGCGCATGGCGAACTGATCATGCTGGGCGCCTACACCACCTGGGGCATGCAGCAGCTGCTGCCCGGGCAGCCGGGACTGGCACTGCTGCTTTCCATTCCCGCAGGCTTTCTGGTCGCGGCGGCGGTGGGCGTCATCATCGAGCGCAGCGTCATCCAGCACCTCAAGGGGCGTCCGCTGGAGACCTTGCTGGCCACCTTCGGCATCAGCCTGATCCTGCAGCAGCTGGTGCGTACCACCATCTCGCCCCTGAATCGCATCGTGGTCACGCCGGAGTGGATGAGCGGCTCGCTGATGATCAACGAGGCGCTGTCATTGACGCTCAATCGCCTCTACATCATCGGCTTCGCGCTGTTCGTGTTCGCCGGCCTGATGCTGATCATGCGCCGCACCCGTCTCGGGCTCGAGGTGCGGGCGGTGACCCAGAATCGTGCCATGGCGCGCTCGATGGGCATCAAGGCGACGCGTGTCGACATCATGACCTTCGCACTCGGCTCCGGCGTTGCCGGCCTTGCCGGTGTCGCGCTCTCGCAGATCACCAACGTCGGGCCGAACCTGGGCCAGAACTACATTATCGACTCCTTCATGGTGGTGGTGTTCGGCGGGGTCGGCAATCTGTGGGGCACGCTGGTGGCCGGCATGTCGCTGGGACTGCTCAATCAGTTCCTCGAGCCCTGGGCGGGTGCGGTCCTCGCCAAGATCGTGGTGCTGGTCTTCATCATCCTGTTCATTCAAAAGCGCCCGCGGGGACTCTTCCCGCAGAAGGGCCGCGCCGCGGAGGGTTGATCCATGCCTGATTCACGTTCCTGGCTGGCGCGCCCCTTCACGGAGCGCTCCACCCAGATATTCCTGGCAGTCCTGACACTGTCGGTACTCGCGGTCACGCTGCTGCATGTGCTGCTGCCCGAGAGTAATCCGCTGCATGTCAGCACCTTCACCGTCACCTTGCTGGGCAAGTACCTGTGCTATGCGCTGCTGGCGGTGGCGGTGGATCTCGTCTGGGGCTACCTGGGCATCCTCAGCCTGGGCCACGGCGCCTTCTTCGCGCTGGGTGGTTACGCCATGGGCATGTACCTGATGCGCCAGGTGGGCGACCGCGGCGTCTATGGCAATCCGGAGCTGCCGGATTTCATGGTCTTCCTCAACTGGCAGGAGCTGCCGTGGTTCTGGCAGGGCTTTGACATGCCGGCCTTCGCCTTCCTGATGGTGCTGCTGGCACCGGGGCTGCTGGCGCTGGTGTTCGGATTCCTGGCCTTCCGCTCCCGCGTCACCGGTGTCTATCTCTCCATCATTACCCAGGCGCTGACCTTCGCCTTGATGCTGGCGTTCTTCCGCAACGAGATGGGCTTTGGCGGCAACAACGGCCTGACTGACTTCAAGGACATGCTGGGCTTCGATCTGCGCACGGATGCCATGCGCGTCGCGCTGTTCATCGCCAGTGGTGTGGCGCTGGGGCTCGGCTATCTGCTGTGTCGCGGCATCGTCGGCTCCAAGCTCGGGCGTTTGAGCATCGCCTGTCGCGACGCCGAGGCGCGCACGCGCTTTCTGGGCTATCGCGTCGAACGTGTGCAGCTGTTCATCTTCGTGGTCTCGGCGATGCTGGCCGGTGTGGCGGGAGCGCTGTATGTGCCGCAGGTCGGCATCATCAATCCCGGCGAGTTCTCGCCGCTGTTCTCCATCGAGGTGGTGGTGTGGGTGGCGCTCGGTGGTCGCGCGACGCTCTACGGCGCCGTGCTGGGCGCGTTGATCGTCAATTACGCCAAGACGGTGTTCACCGGCATCATGCCGGACGCCTGGCTGTTCGCTCTCGGCGGTCTGTTCGTGCTGGTCACCGTGCTGTTGCCCAAGGGCATCGCCGGCCTGTTCGCCCAGCGTGGCTGGGCCAGGCGTTCGCAGTCGTCGGCGGCCAAGACCGAATCGGCATCCGGTTCCCGCCCCATCGAGGAGGCCACTGCATGAGTCTGTTGAAAGAGATGGCCACGCGGGATCGCGTGTTCGACTTCCTGTCCCCGCGCGTCTCGCCGGTGGATGTGACCCACGGGCCGATCCTCTATCTGGAGGATGTCAGTGTCAGCTTCGATGGCTTCAAGGCGATCAATGACCTCAACCTGACCATCGACGATGGTGAGCTGCGCTGCATCATCGGCCCCAACGGCGCCGGCAAGACCACGATGATGGACATCATTACCGGCAAGACGCGCCCCGACAGTGGCTCGGTGTGGTTCGGCAGCCGCCACGATCTGCTGCACCTGAGTGAGCCGGAGATCGCCACCCTGGGCATCGGTCGCAAGTTCCAGAAGCCCACCGTCTTCGAGGCACTCAGCGTGTTCGAGAATCTCGAACTCGCGATGGCCACCGACAAGCGTATCTTCCCGACCCTGACCGCGCGCATGACCGGCGAGACTCGGGATCGGATCGAGGAAGTGCTGCAGACGATTCATCTCAAGGAATGGCATGCGCGCGAGGCGGGCATCCTGTCCCACGGCCAGAAGCAGTGGCTGGAGATCGGCATGCTGTTGATGCAGAAACCGCGTCTGCTGCTGGTCGATGAGCCGGTGGCCGGCATGACCGAGCAGGAGATGGAGCGCACCGCGGAGCTGCTGACCAGCCTGGCGGGCCGCCAGTCGGTGGTGGTGGTCGAGCACGACATGGGCTTCGTGCGCTCCATCGCACGCAAGGTCACGGTGCTGCATCAGGGCTCGGTACTGGCGGAAGGCAGCATGGATGCGGTATCGAGCGACCCGAAAGTCGTCGAAGTCTACCTGGGAGAGAGTGACGGATGACGCAAGCGCTGAACACCAAGGCACCGATGTCAGGCGGCGAGTCGCCGCTGCTGACCATCGACACGCTCAACCAGTTCTACGGGGAAAGCCATACGCTGTGGGACCTGACGCTGGAGATTCCCGTTGGGCAATGTACCTGCGTGATGGGCCGCAATGGCGTCGGCAAGACCACGCTGATGAAATGCATCATGGGCGAGGAGAGCGTCCGTGACGGCAAGCTCCTGTACCGCGCCGATGCCAGTGGCAACGATTCCGGTCGCGATTCCAGTAGCAATGAGCCGCTTGATCTGACGCGGCGCAAGCTCGAGGAGCGCGCCCGCCTGGGTGTCGGCTACGTTCCCCAGGGGCGGCAGATCTTCCCGATGATGACGGTGGAAGAGAATCTGCGCACCGGGCTTGCCGTGCGTCGCGATGGCCTGCGCCAGATTCCCGAGCGCATCTATGAGCTGTTCCCCGTGCTCAAGGAGATGCGTCACCGGCGCGGGGGCGACCTCTCAGGCGGCCAGCAGCAACAGCTCGCCATCGGCCGCGCGCTGGTGATCGAACCGCGCCTGCTGATTCTCGATGAGCCTGGCGAAGGCATCCAGCCCAATATCGTCGCCCAGATAGGCGAGGTCATCCGCCGCCTGATCAAGGAAGACGGCCTGACGGTGCTGCTGGTCGAGCAGAAGCTGCCCTTCGCGCGCAAGTACGCCGATCGCTTCGTGATCATGGATCGCGGCCGGCGGGTGGCTGAAGGCGAGATCGCGGCGCTGTCCGATGAATTGATCAAGCAGCACCTGACCGTATGACGATCCAGCGCATGATTTCCGCAGACGGCGCGACGGATGTCGCGTCCGGCCATCGCTTCGATGATCAGCGTCAGTGGCAGGCCTCGCTGGCGCTGCGCTTCGAGACCGACACCCGCGATGGCGCAGGCCCCATCACGCGTCTGACGCGTCGTCGCCACCACGGCCCGCTGCGCGTGCAGCGTCCTTTCTACCCCGAAGGCCGCCACGGCTGCTGCCATGTCTATCTGCTGCATCCCCCTGGCGGGCTGGTCAGTGGTGATGCGCTGCATATCACGGCAGAGGTCGAGCAGGGCGCGAAGGTGCTGTTGACCACGCCGGCGGCCGCCAAGCTCTACAAGGCGGATCGCAACGGCGTGGCCTGGGGCCAGCATACGCATCTCAAGGTCGCCAACGGCGCCACTCTGGAATGGCTGCCTCAGGAGACGCTGGCCTTCAATGGCTCGCGCGGCGAGCAGACCACCACTCTCGAGCTTGAGGGCAATGCTCGCTGTCTGGGCTGGGAAGTGCTGGCACTCGGCCGGCCCGTCGGTGAGCTGCCCTTCGTCAGCGGCCATCTGGAACAACGCTTTCGCCTGACGCGTGACGGCAAGCCAGTGTGGATCGAGCGCCAGTCGCTGGACCCGCTGCATCCGCGCTTCATGGGGCGCTGGGGGCAGGGCGGCTGCAGTGTCCAGGCCACGCTGTGGGCGGTGGGACTTGCAGATGAGCCGGAGGCCATCGAGGCCCTGCGCGAGGCGATGCCTGCCTCTCCGCGATGGGCGGTGACGCGCCGCGAGGGCGTGTTGCTGCTGCGCTATCTCGGCCATGAACGCAACGAGGCCTGGGCACTGTGCCAGCAGGCATGGCAGATCCTGCGCCCGATGATGACGGGGCTTGAGGCACAGGTGCCACGTATCTGGCTGACCTGACCTCGAGAGCCCCCACGCAATGACAACCACAAGAGCCACGACATGGAACTGACGCCAAGAGACAAGGACAAGCTGTTGCTGTTTACCGCAGCACTGCTGGCCGAGCGCCGCAAGGCCAAGGGCCTCAAGCTCAACTATCCGGAATCCATCGCGTTGATCAGCGCCGAGATTCTGGAAGGCGCACGCGAAGGATTGAGTGTGGCTGAGCTGATGGGGCGCGGGGCAGAGGTGCTGACCCGTGATGACGTGATGGAAGGCATCGCCGAGATGATTCCCGAGGTGCAGGTCGAGGCGACCTTCCCGGATGGCACCAAGCTGGTGACCGTTCACAACCCCATCGTGTGAGGTGAGCAATGATGATTCCCGGTGAATATCAGGTGGCGGACGGCGAGATCTCTCTCTGCGAGGACCGCCTGCGCACCACGCTCTCGGTCGGCAATCGCGGCGACCGACCGATCCAGATCGGCTCGCACTATCACTTTGCCGAGGCCAATCCGGCGCTGGTGTTCGATCGTGAGGCCGCCCTCGGGCAGCGCCTGGACATCGCCGCCGGAACGGCGATTCGCTTCGAGCCCGGGCAGACGCGTGACGTTACGCTGATTCCCTTCGCCGGCAGTCGCCACATCTATGGCTTCCGTGGCGAGGTGATGGGACAGCTCAAGGATGACGGCAGTGTCGAGCGCTGAGCGAGTGACAACCTTTCCGTCAAGGCGTCAGGCAATTGCGCCGACAGGCATTTACCTTGGAGCTCATTCAGAGACTGCGGCTCAGGGATCAAGAGGCAACCCATGAAGATAACGCGACAGGCCTATGCCGACATGTACGGCCCGACCACTGGTGATCGTGTGCGCCTGGGCGACACGGCACTGTGGATCGAGGTGGAGAAGGACTTCACCCACTATGGCGAAGAGGTGAAGTTCGGCGGTGGCAAGGTGATTCGCGATGGCATGGGCCAGAGCCAGCGCGCCGATGACAGCGTGATGGATACCGTGATCACCAATGCGCTGATACTGGACTGGTGGGGCATCGTCAAGGCGGATGTCGGTCTCAAGGCCGGGCGCATCGCGGCCATCGGCAAGGCCGGCAATCCCGACACCCAGCCTGACGTGGATATCGTGATCGGCCCGGGCACCGAGATCATCGCCGGCGAGGGCAAGATCCTGACTGCCGGCGGTGTCGACCCGCATATCCACTTCATCTGCCCCCAGCAGGTGGAAGAAGCGCTGATGAGCGGCATCACCACCATGCTCGGCGGTGGGACGGGGCCGGCCACCGGCACCAATGCCACCACCTGTACGCCGGGGCCCTGGCATATCGGCAAGATGCTGCAGGCGGTGGACAGCCTGCCGATGAACATCGGCTTGCTCGGCAAGGGCAATGCCTCGCTGCCCGAGGGGCTGGAGCAGCAGATCGAGGCCGGCGTGATCGGCCTCAAGCTGCATGAGGACTGGGGCACCTCGCCGGCCTCCATCGACAACTGTCTGACAGTCGCCGATGCCTACGATGTGCAGGTGGCGATCCATACCGACACCCTGAATGAATCAGGCTTCGTCGAGGATACGCTGGCGGCCTTCAAGGACCGTTGCATCCATACCTTCCACACCGAAGGCGCCGGTGGCGGCCATGCGCCGGACATCATCACTGCCTGTTCGCGCCTCAATGTGCTGCCGTCCTCCACCAACCCGACGCGGCCTTACACCGTCAACACGGTGGATGAGCATCTCGACATGCTGATGGTCTGCCACCACCTGGACCCGAGCATCCCCGAGGATGTGGCCTTCGCCGATTCGCGCATTCGCCGCGAGACCATCGCCGCCGAGGACATCCTGCATGATCTGGGTGTCATCTCGATGATGTCCTCGGATTCCCAGGCGATGGGTCGTGTGGGCGAGGTGATCTGCCGCACTTGGCAGACCGCGCACAAGATGCGCGAGCAGCGTGGCCTGCTGGCGGAGGATGCCGAGCGTGGCACCGACAACTTCCGTGCCCGCCGCTATATCGCCAAGTACACCATCAACTCGGCCATTACCCACGGTATCGCCCATGAGGTCGGCTCCATCGAGGTCGGCAAGCTGGCGGATCTGGTGCTGTGGTCACCGGCGTTCTTCGGCGTCAAACCGGCCTGCATTCTCAAGGGCGGCACGATCGCCGCCGCGCCGATGGGCGACCCGAATGCCTCGATTCCCACGCCGCAGCCAGTGCATTACCGCCCAATGTTCGGCGCCTTCGGCAAGGCAGCCAGCGCCACGCGCCTGACCTTCGTCTCCCAGGCGGCACTCAAGGCCGGTGTCGGCGAGGCCCTCGGACTCGACAGCCCGTTGTCCGCCTGTCGCGACGTACGCCAGGTGCGCAAGCGTGACATGAAACTCAACGATGCCTGCCCGGAGCTCAAGGTCGACCCCGAGACCTACGAAGTCTTCGCCGACGGTGAGCTTCTGACCTGTGAGCCTGCCACCGAGCTGCCCCTGGCCCAGCGCTACCACCTGTTCTGAAGGCCTGTTCTGAGGGCCTGTTTCAAGAGCCTGTTCTGACTCCCTATTCGAGATTGACGCCATGATGGAACTGATACATCGCCTGCCAGACGCCAGTGGCTCAGGCGACCCAGCGAGCGCTCACACCGAGGC
Source organism: Cobetia sp. 3AK (assembly GCF_029846335.1). Taxonomy (NCBI): domain Bacteria; kingdom Pseudomonadati; phylum Pseudomonadota; class Gammaproteobacteria; order Oceanospirillales; family Halomonadaceae; genus Cobetia; species Cobetia sp. 3AK. The sequence continues at coordinate 11,382 of NZ_JARWKR010000005.1, forward strand.
GGAGCCTCTGGATACCTTGACTCTGCCGCTGGAGCTGCGCATCCGCGGGCGGCTGCGTGCCACCACGGACGGCGGGCGCGAGGTCGGCCTGTTTCTGGATCGCGGACCGGTGCTGCGTGACGGCGATCGGCTGGCCTCGCGCGAGGGCGAGGTAATCTGCATCCGCGCCGCGGATGAGCCGGTAGTGACTGCCCACATCGCCGCCGGGCGTCCGATGGCGGCGCTCTGCTATCACCTGGGCAATCGCCATGTGCAGCTGGCGATCGGCATGCAGGATGAAGGGACCGACACGGAAACCGGCTGGGTGCGCTTCCCGCCGGATCACGTGCTGGAAGCGCTGGCCGAGCGCCTTGGCGCGACCCTCACCCATCACGAGGCGCCCTTTGATCCTGAGCCGGGCGCCTATGCCCAGGCGGGACAGGGGACTCATTCTCACGATCATGGTCATTCGCACGGGCATGAGCACAGCCACGGTCATTCTCACAGCCACGCCCATGAGCACACGCATGAGCATTGATGCCATGGCGGGCCTGCCGGCTCAGGAGGACCTGGCACTGCTGGGGCTCCTGCAGCTGGTGAGTCCGGCCTTGCCCATCGGTGCCTTTGCCTGGTCCCAGGGGCTGGAAAGTGCCTTCGAACTGGGGTGGGTCACTCAGGAGCAGGAGCTTGGCGAGTGGATCGACGGCGTGCTGGAAGACGGGCTCGGCCGTTGCGAACTGCCGTTGCTGGTGCGCCTGCAGCAGGCATGGGCCGAGGAGGATGCGGCGGCGCTCAATGAGTGGGATGGCTGGCTCAAGGCGACACGCGAAACCGCCGAACTCAGCGATGAGGACGCGCGTCTCGGGGCGGCGCTGCTGCGCCTGCTCAGAAGCCTCGCGCTTGAACCACCAGCGGCGCTGATGCCCGAGACACCGGGCTACGTCACGGTGTTCGCCTGGGTGGCGCACCAGCGTGGGGTGCCACTGCGCCAGACCTTGATCGGCTTTGCCTGGGCCTGGCTGGAAAACCAGCTGGCGGTGGCCTGCAAGGCCATGCCGCTGGGGCATACCGCCGCGCAGCGCCTGACCGAGCAACTGCGCCCCCGCGTGGTGGAGGTCGTCGCACAGGCACTTGAGCGCCCGGATGCAGCGCTTGGCCCGATACTGCCGGGGCTGGCGCTCGCCTCCGCACAGCACGAAACCCAATATTCCCGTCTGTTCAGGAGTTGATTGAACGCCGCCTGTCCTGAGGCGGCGGCGCCTGAACCGACCGACACGAACGCCTGATATCTCACGAGAAAGGAAGCTGTCATGAAGCATTGTCTACGCGTAGGAGTGGGGGGGCCGGTGGGCTCCGGCAAGACGGCGCTGTTGCGTCAGCTGTGTCTGGCCCTGCGCGATCACTACGACATCGGGGTGGTCACCAATGACATCTACACCCGCGAAGATGCCGATTTCCTGCTGCGCCATGAAGCGCTGGAGGCGGACCGCATTCTCGGCGTCGAGACCGGCGGCTGTCCGCATACCGCGATCCGCGAAGACGCCTCGATGAATCTGGCGGCCATCGATGATCTCCAGGCCCGCCATCCGAACATGGAGCTGGTGCTGGTGGAATCCGGCGGTGACAACCTGTCCGCGACCTTCAGCCCCGAACTTTCCGATCTCACGCTCTATGTGATCGACGTCTCGGCAGGTGACAAGATTCCGCGCAAGGGCGGGCCGGGCATCACCAAGTCCGACCTTCTGATCATCAACAAGATCGACATCGCCGAGCAGGTGCATGCCTCGCTTGAGGTGATGGACCGCGACTCGCGCAAGATGCGTGGCGAGCGGCCCTTCGTGTTCGCCAACCTGTATGACGGCGTCGGCCTGGAAGAGATCATCGCCTTCATTCTGGATCGCGGCATGCTGCCGGAGCGCCGCCCGGAAAAGCTGGCCGCACAGGCCTGACGGCGCAGCGTTTTCTGCCGCTTGCCAGGAATCCATTGTCTCCCGGTAGTCGACACATGACGGATATCGGGTGAATTCATCATCATCTTGTTCAGGAATGACACATGAAGCGTTCTCACTCCGCACTGCTGGCCACCTCGCTGCTGCTGGTGGCGACCTCGGCCTCCGCACACCCCGGCCATGATGCCCACGGACTGATGGCCGGCCTGACGCATCCCTTCACCGGGCTGGATCACCTGCTGGCCATGCTGGCCATCGGGATCTGGAGCGCGCGCCAGTCACGGGTCTTGAGGTTTGGCACGCCGCTGCTGATGGTCGTCGGCATGCTGGCGGGGGCGGGCATCGCGCTGCTCAGCGGTGGTCAGGCCCTGCATGCGCTGATCGCCGAGCAGGGCATTCTGCTCTCGGTACTGGTGTCCGGTGCTCTGGTGGCATTGCTGCTGCGTCTGCCGACTCTGGCTGGTGCCGTCATGGTGGCCGGCTTCATGGCCTTCCACGGCTTCGCCCACGCGCTGGAAATGCCGGCGGCTGGCAGTGCCATGGGTTACATGGCGGGCTTCGTGGTCGCGACACTGGCCCTGGCGTTGCTGGGCCGTGCAGTGGGTCAGCGCCTGATGAGCGTGCCAACCATCGCGTCTCGTCTGGTGGGTGGGGCAGTGATGGCCTCTGCCGTGATGATGGCGGTCTGATTGTCACCTGACATTCTGCTCACGACGAGAAACGCCCCGCTGGCTTGCCAGCGGGGCGTTTTCTTTCTTTCTGATGCTGATGAGACAAGAAGGTGGGGCGGTTCATCAGAAAATGGCTGACGGAAGATTATGTTATAACGTATCATTTGTCGCATCTGATGATCGAGAAACCAGCGGTCCCCCACGTCCAGGCACTCACCTGTCCCTCGCCCTGACCCTGCGCCGGCAAGAATGCCTCCAGGCGAAAGCGACGTGGCCAAGACCCTATCCTATCGAGGTACCGCCTGATGACTTCCCCCCGAGTGTCTCCAACGCAATCCCCGTCTCAAGCCCTGTCGCGGCCCCTGCCACAATCCCTGCCAGTCACTGTGCTGTCCGGTTTTCTGGGCGCCGGCAAGACGACGCTGCTCAATCACATCCTGGCCAACCGCGAAGGGCGGCGGGTGGCGGTGATCGTGAATGACATGAGCGAGGTCAATATCGACGCCGCCATGGTGCGTGGCGTACCCGGCACAGGCAGCGAGGTGGCGCTCAATCGCGCCGAGGAGCAGCTGGTGGAGATGAGCAATGGCTGCATCTGCTGCACGCTGCGCGAGGACCTGCTCATCGAGGTGCGCCGGCTGGCCGAGGAGGGGCGCTTCGACTGCCTGGTGATCGAGTCCACCGGCATTTCCGAGCCACTGCCGGTGGCGGAAACTTTCACCTTCGAGGATGAGGATGGCCAGTGCCTCTCCGATGTCGCGCGCCTCGACACCATGGTCACCGTCGTGGATGGCGCCAATTTCCTTGCTCAGTATCGCGAGGCGCAGTCACTGGCCGACGCCGGGGAAAGCCTCGGCGAGGACGATGAGCGCAATGTCGCCGACCTGCTGGTTGACCAGATCGAGTTCTGCGATGTGCTGCTGATCAGCAAGACGGACATGATCGAGGCAACCCAGCTGGATGAGCTGACGGCCGTGCTGCGCTCGCTCAACCCGGAAGCCGAGATTCTGCCCATGACGCAGGGCGCCGTGCCGCTTTCCAAGGTGCTGGACACCGGTCGCTTCAGTTTCGATCGTGCACAGCAGGCACCGGGCTGGCTGAAGGAGATGCGCGGCGAGCACGTGCCGGAGACTGAGGAGTACGGCATCTCGAGCTTCTCCTACCATGCGCGCGTGCCGTTCCATCCCGAGAAATTCCACCAGCTGCTCCACGGGGACTGGTTCGGTGGCAAGCTGCTGCGCTCCAAGGGCTTCTTCTGGCTGGCCACGCGCCCGCAGTTCGCGGGGCAGTGGAACCAGGCCGGTGGCATCGCTCACTACGGATTCGGCGGCATGTTCTGGAAGGCGGTACCGAAGGTCGAATGGCCTGAAGACCCCGAGTATCTGGCGTCGATCCAGGAAAAATGGCAAGAGCCCTTCGGCGACATGCGCCAGGAGCTGGTGTTCATCGGCCAGAACCTGGAGGAAGCCCGTATCCGCCAGGCGCTGGACGACTGTCTGCTCGATGACGCCACGCTGCTGGCGGTCAAGGAAGCCTGGCGTATTCTGCCGGACCCATTCCCCGCCTGGGAATGAGTGATGGGCAGATAGTGCCCGATGACTCTCGCGCCCCATGACAACGCCCCACTGATCATTGGTCAGTGGGGCGTTGTCATGGTGGATGAGAAGACGTCAGAGCCAGCCCTGCTGGCCAGAGCATTACATCCCGAAGGCAAAGCTCCTTGAGGGGACGCCCGGCAAGTCTCTTATCGGCGTGAGGGCGCGTGCATAGTGGGCCAGCAGGCTCATGGTGTAGCGGCTCCGAGCCTCGAACGGTTCATCGTGACACAACGAATCAGCATCAATCAGGCTATCGACCTGACGAAAGATCAGCTGCTCCGGAATCAGGCACAGGTGATTGTTCTTTGTCCCGCTCATGCGCAGCTCGGCAATGGGATACACCCCGTTGTCTGCCGCAGATACCCCTGCCAGCAATCCAGCCTTGTGCCCCAGCTCATGTTGGGTGCACAGCATGAGAAAGTTCTTGGCCGCCGGTGTGGCCATGCCATGCCACTCGGGCGTGACTAGAATCACGGCATGGGCTGCCTGCACCCGTTGTCGAAGGTCCGGCATGTCGGACCAATGGCCTACATGACTGTCAAGATCAGTGTCCCACAAGGGGAGTGGTGTCTTGCCAAGGTCAAGAATGTCACAGTCCGCAAAGCCGCTAGAAAGGGCCTGACGTTCCAGAAATCGTGCGCATCGCAGGCTGGCGGATTCAGGGCGTTGACTGGCGACGATGATCATCAGGTGCAAGTTCATGGTGAGTTCCTTGGGAGTGTCATTGGGTAGGTGCAGGTTGGCTGCGTTGAGCGACATGTCGCTTGAGTGAGAATCCGAGAGGGAGTGTCAGGGCCGTGAGAATGCACAAGGTGCCAAGCCATTGAAGCGGTCCGAATGACTCGTCCATCCATAGGAAGCCCAATACCGTCGCGGTCAGCGGACTCAAGGTCCCCAGCAGAGAGGCGGAGAAGGCGGACATTTTCTGGATGCCGGCGAACCAGAGCCCATACCCGAGCACGCCCCCCAGAAGGATCAGGTATCCGTAGCCAAGCAGATGACGAGGATCGAGGGAGGTGGGGATCCCTTCCGACCAGGCAGCCAGGGGGAGCAGCAAGAGCCCGCCGAACACCAGTTGCCAACCAGTCAGGCTCAATTGACTGACGTCGGGCGGACGTGCCCAGCGTTTGCTCAAGACGATGCCGGCTGCCATCGAGAGCGCGCCGAGCAGGGCAAATCCGAGTCCCGCCGGGTCCAGCCCGTTCTGATCGGGAGTGACCAGCAGCACCACACCCCCCACGCCGAAGCCACATTGCAGTACTGCCGTCACGCTGAAGCCGGTGCCTAGCCACCAGCGGCTCAATAGCAGTACCCACACCGCCTGGCTGGCCAGCAGCAGTGCGGCCAGGCTACCGGGAATGCGGTAGGCAGCGGCGAACAGGCAAGTGAAGAACAGCCCGATATTGAGCGTGCCGAGCACCATGGCCTTCAACCACCACCCACCTGTCAGGGTCTGCCGAGTCCAGAGAAGTATGAGTATCCCAGCGGGGATGGCGCGGATGGCCGCTGCAGTGAAGGGGGTATCCAGGGGCAGCAGGGTCTGCGTCACCAGATAGGTGCTGCCCCATATGATCGGGGCCATGGCGGTCATGGCCAGGCTTCTGGCGTTGGTGAGTGGCATAGCTGTCTCTCCTGAAAGTATCTTTCTTAAAAGATATATTTACAGTACTCGCAAATCTCCAGAGATCAAAGTATCTTTTTGAAAAGATATTCAGGAGAGACATGATGACGGATGGTGTGGATCGTATTCTTGCGCAGTGGGAGGTGGCTCGCCCCGACCTGGATTGTCGTCCGATGGGCATTTTCGGACGTCTTCGCCGAGCTGGTCGATTGTTCAGTCCAGCCATGGAGCAGGTGTTCGAGAGGTTTGGCCTGTCTGCTGTCGAGTTCGATATCCTGGCGACACTGCGACGTTCTCGAGAACCGCTGACGCCGACTCAGCTGTATCAGACGTTGATGCTCTCTTCTGGCGCCATGAGCACGCGGATTGATCAGTTGGTAAAGCGAGGGCTGTTGCAGCGACAGGCCAGTTATGAAGATCGGCGCAGCAATCGCGTCGTGCTGACGAAGGAAGGGCGTCATCTGATCGACGATGCCCTGGCGGGGCATGTCGAGAACCTGCATCAGATGGCGAGTGTGCTGGACAGTGAGGAGCAGGAGCAGCTTGCCCGTCTATTGCGCAAGCTGCTAATTGACGCAGAAAAGTAGTCGTCTCGCCATTCGGCGTTCCGGCATCCTGTCAGTGTCTGAGAGGCTCACTCGACTCGCTTTCGTGGATCAGGTGCGTCGGGGGGCTGTGCGGGAGGCCAGACGCGAGAGCTGTGCCGATACGCTGCTCAGGGCAAACAGCGAGGCGGCGAGACACACGATGGTCGGGCCGGTGGGGGTATCCAGCCAGTAGGCCGCCTGCAGTCCGCCGGTGGTGGAAATCCCGCCGATGATGGCAGCGGCAACCGCCATGAGTTCGGGGGTGTGGCAGAAGCGGCGTGCCGTGGCCGCCGGGATGATCAGCAGGGCGGTGATCAGAAGCGCCCCGACCACCTTCAGGGCGACCGCGACCACCACGGCCAGCGACAGTGTCAGCACCAGCTGCTCGCGTCGTGGGTTGATGCCGCTGGCACGCGCCAGGTCTTCATTGAGCGTGGCGGTGAGCAATGCCGACCAGCGCCAGCGGAGCAGCCCGAGGACCAGCAGGCCGCCTGTGGCGATGATGGCGAGATCCGTCTTGCTGACGGCCAGGATATCGCCGAACAGATAGGCCATCAGGTCGATCCGTACGCCAGGCAGGAAGGAGACGGCGACCAGCCCGAAGGCGAGCGCGGAGTGCGCCATGACGCCAAGCAGGGTGTCCATGGCATAGCCGCGTCCGCTGAGCAGGGTCACCAGCGTCGCCATGATCAGCGAGACGATGAGCACGCCTGCCAGCATTGAGGTGGACATCAACAGTGACAGCGCCACCCCGAGAATTGCGGCGTGGGCCGTGGCATCGCCGAAATAGGCCATGCGCCGCCAGACGACGAAACAGCCCAGGGGCGCTGCCGCAAGCGCCACGGCAATGCCTGCCAGAGCGGCGCGGACCATGAAGTCGTCCATGAGGGCGTCAAGCATCAGTGCAATCTCTCTGTGATCGGTGTCGCGGGTGTCGTGAGGGGCTGTGCAGGCGGCGGCACCCTGTCATCCATCGGCGGCGCCGTGTGGCTGTGTCGATGACTGTGTCGATGGCTGTGTCGATGGTCATGTCGGTAGAAGGCGAGGGCGTCAGCGGTGTCGAGTCCGAACAGATCCTGATAGGCCGGTGAGGCCATGACGCGCTCTGGCGTGCCCTGGCAGCAGACGTGCCCATGCAGGCAGACGACGCGGTCCGAGGCTCGCATCACCACATGCAGTTCGTGGCTGACCATCAGCACTCCGCAGCCGAGGGTGTGACGGACGCGATCGATCTGACGATAGAAATCCGCGATGCCACGATGATCCAGGCCTTGGGTCGCCTCATCCAGCAGCAGGAGATCAGGCGAATCCAGCAGTGCACGGGCCAGCAGAATTCGCTGTAACTGACCTCCGGAGAGACTGGCGATCTGCTGAACCTCGGCACCGGGAATGCCAGCCTGCAGGAGGGCATGGGCCACGGCATCCAGCGAGTGTCGATGTGGCAGGTTCAGGAAGCGTTCCACCGTCATCGGCAGCGTCGGGTCAAGGCTCAGACGTTGAGGGACATAGCCGATCTTGAGCCCCGGCTCTCGTTGTATCCGACCGTGCGACGGAGCAATGGACCCGATGATGCTGCGAAGCAGCGTGGACTTGCCGGACCCATTGGGGCCTACGAGGGTGACGATTTCACCGCGTTCCACCTGTAGCTCGATCTCCTCGAGAATGCGGTGCTTGCCGAGGGTGACGCAGAGGTTCTCGATCGATAACAGCGGCATGGGGAGCAGGCCCTTGAAGAATGACAACGTTGACGGTTCAGTGATCGTAAGTGTTATGTTATAACATATTGAGTCGAGGCGGTAGCGTCTCCGAACTTCCTTCCGTGTCATCGCATCTTCTGGAGAACCGTCATGCGCAATCGGTTGCTGCCCTTACTCTCGCTGCCAGTATTGATGCTGCCCGCCGTGGCCATGGCGGAGGTGCCCTCCGTCGCGGTGGACATCCCGCCGGTGCATTCACTGGTCTCGCGCGTCATGGGGGAGCTGGGCAGTCCCGAGCTTGTCATCCAGTTAGGCGCTTCACCGCATGGTTATTCCATGCGCCCCTCCGAGGCCAAGGCACTGTCCGATGCGGATGTCGTGTTCTTCGTCAGTGATGACCTGACGCCCTGGCTTGCCAAGGCGCGTGCGTCGCTGGCCGCGGATGCCGACACCCTCGAGCTGATGGAAGTGCCCGGCACCCTTCATCTGCGCTATCGCGAGGGCGCCACCTTCGAAGCGCATCATCATGATGATGAGGTGTCTTTTGAACATGATGAAGTGCATGGCGATCACGAAGAGCATCACGATGGTGATCATGAAGAGCACGGTGACCATGACGAGCATCATGATGGCGGTTACGAAGCCCATGCGGAGCACGACGAGCATCACGACGGCCATGACGAGCACCATGAGCATGCCCACGCTGGCATGAACCCGCATGGCTGGCTGGACCCGATGAATGCGCGTCTCTGGCTGGCGGCGATCGCGGAATCGCTGGCAGCGCAGGACCCGGAGCATGCTGCGACCTATCGCAGGAATGCCCAGACGGGCCAGCGGGAGCTCGACGCCATGACAGAGTCACTGTCAGCGCGTCTGGCACAGGTGCAGGGCACTCGCTACATCGTCTTCCATGATGCCTACCAGTACTTCGAGCACCGCTTCGATGCTCCCGCGTCCGGTGCCATCTCACTGGGGGATGCCTCCACGCCCAGCCCGGCGCGCGTCAAGGAGATCCAGGCGCGCGTGGCGCGGGACAACATCCAGTGCGTCTTCCGTGAGCCACAGTACAACCCGGCGTTGATCGAGAGTGTCTTCGAGGGGACCGGCGTCAAGACCTCCATCGTCTTCGAGCCGCTGGGGGTCGGGCTGCCGCTGGGCGAGACACTCTATCCGCAGCTGATCGAGCGCCTGGGGCAGGGCATCCTGCGGTGCGCCGACGCCTGAGCGATCACGTGACATCAGGGCGGGGAGGCCGGCAGCCCCCCGTCTTTCTTTCCATATCCTCAAGAGCCTCATCCTCAAGGGAGAGCTACAGCATGTCCCATCCGACGTCCCCTCCATTGACGGAACGTGACGCTGAATTCTGCATCAATGCCGCGACGCGCACGCTTGAGCGCTGGGCGATCGCCGTCACGCGTGGGGAAAAGGAAACGCTTCTCTCGCTGTATGCCGAGGACGCGATTCTGGTGCCGACGGTCGCCGATGATGTGCGTGAGAATCGCCAGCAGCGGCAGGCCTATTTCGATGGTTTTCTCGCCAATGAGGCGCTGGCCTGCGAGCTGGGTGAGTACTCGCCACGGGTCAGTCGCAAGCTGGGCACCGTGGTGATCGGCGGCCATTACACCTTCGAGTATCGCGTCGCTGAAGAGACGGTCACGATTCCGGCCCGCTTTCTGTTCACCTTCGAGGAGATCCTCGGCGAGTGGAAGATTACCGGCCATCATTCCTCGCGACTGGCGGGATGACCCTGCGCTGACGGCGAGCCGTCCGCGCTCTGTTCTTCACCTCTCCTGACACTCCCCACACTTCGGCGGAACTCAGTGCCTGCCTCCCACCGGCGTGAGGGAGGCGGCGCTGAGGAGAGCCGCTCTGGATATCTGACGAATGACCGCAATACTCCCCGACGTTTCCCTGACCGAGCGCTCCCGTTCCCTGAGCCCCCTTCAGTGGGTGGGCATGCAGGGGATCGATCTGCCCGTGCTCATCGAGGAGGGCGATTACCGCCGTGAATTGCATGCCCGCGTGGATGCGCAGGTCGATCTGCCGATGCCGCACACCAAGGGCATTCACATGTCGCGCCTCTACCGTCTGCTGGATGGGCTGGCGGAGGGCAAGGCGCTGACCCCCGGCAGTCTGCGGGATGTGCTCGATGCGATGGTCGAAAGCCACCAGGACTGCACCTCGCGCAATGCCCGCGTGAAGATGGCGTTCGCACTGCTGGTGAAGCGTCCAGCGCTAGTCACGCCGGCACTCTACGGATGGAAGTCGTATCCCGTCACGCTGGAGGCCAGTCTGCGCGAGGACAGGTTCACGCTGCAGGCCAGTGTCACGGTGGGCTATTCCTCCACCTGTCCCTGCTCGGCGGCCCTGTCGCGTCAGCTGATCGAGCAGGCATTCCTGGAGGCTCACCGCAATGATGCCGCGCTGACGCCTGAGCAGGTCGCCGAGTGGCTCACCCACCATGCCACCCTGGCCACGCCCCACAGCCAGCGCAGTGAAGCGATTGTCCGGGTCACCCTCAAGCCTGAGGCCGAGGATCTGGGACTGATCGCGCTGATCGATGCCATCGAGCAGGCCGTGGCGACGCCTGTCCAGACGGCCGTGAAACGTGCCGATGAGCAGGCGTTTGCGGCACTCAATGGTCAGAATCTGATGTTCGTCGAGGACGCCGCGCGCCGCTTGATCAATGGCCTGGCGGTCTCACAGGGTGAGGCGCATGTCCATGTGCGGCATATCGAGAGCCTTCACCCCCATGATGCCGTGGCCTGGGGAGGCGGTGAGTAAGAAGCCCCCCTGCGCCATGGTGAGTGCTAGCTCATGGCCCCGCTGAAGAGACATCGAGGTTGATGTCCTGATCTGTCCAGGCCCTGCCGGCGATGCCGGTGGGGCCTTCGCGTCTGGAGCACCGCCATCAGGTGTCATGTGGTTTGCAAAACAGGCCAGATGTTATGGTGTAGAGCGATATATTGCGTATTTGTCTAGACAAAGGTCTATTTCTGCGCCAATTGGATTGACCCTTGAGTCGGAAGGCGTCTAAGTTCTGCTCTATCTGGTATGGTTTGCAGTCCACTTGAGGGAAGCGGCTCTTGCGCGTGAAGCGCTCGAAGCTCCGTCGCCAGCACACGCTCACCGTCCTCAAGCGTCATGCCAGACGCGATACGTCCATACCCATAATCAGAACAATCAAAGGGATTCGACAATGAAGCGAGTCATGCTTGCCGCCACGCTGTTAGCCGCCGCCTTGGGTACCACGACTGCGCATGCCGAGAAGATCGTGTTTGCCATCGGGGGAAGTCCCAACAGTCTGCAGGGCCAGACCGCGCAGTACTTCGCCGATAGCCTGCAAGCCCAGCTCGGCGATGAGCATCAGGTCGAGTACTACCACAGTGGGCAGCTGGGGGATGAGCGCCAGCTGATCCAGAAGCTGCGCCTGGGTACGGTCGACCTGGCCGCGATTTCCTCGGTGATGTCGTCCGTGTCACCAAGCTTCGCCCTGTTCGACATGCCGTTCATGGTCAAGGACCGCGAGCACCTCAAGCGCATCGATGACGAGATCGTGATGACGGATCTGGCCGAGGATGCCAAGTCCAAGGGCCTCAAGCTGGTCTCCACCTGGGAGAACGGCTTCCGTCAGATCACCAACAACGAGCATCCGATCGTTGCGCCAGAAGACCTGGACGGGCTGAAGCTGCGTACCCCACAGAGCGAATGGCGGACCGGCATGTTCAACGCCTGGGGCGCCAACCCGACACCGATGGCCTTCTCGGAAGTCTTTGTGGCGCTGCAGACCGGGGTCGTCGATGGTCAGGAGAACCCGCTGTCCAACATCGATGGCGCCAAGTTCCAGGAGGTGCAGAAGTACCTGTCACTCTCCAATCATGTCTATTCGCCCATCTGGTTGACCAGCAGTCAGGCTGGCTGGCACAAGATGCCCGAGGACGTGAAGGCAGCGATTGCCGAAGTCTCCGCCGAGACTCAGAGCTGGGCCTTCGCCAAGGGTGCGGAGCTTGATGACAAGCTGCTGGCAAGCCTCAAGGCGGGTGGCATGGCCGTCAACGAGGTGGACCGGGATGCCTTCGTCACTGCAAGTGCGCCGGTCTATCAGGCGTTCTCCGACAAGGTCGATGGCGGCCAGGCGCTGGTTGACCGGGCCATGGCACTGGCCAAGGAGTAAGTCATGAGCTCGCATTCCCATGCGGCCAAGGCAACCTTCCCCACCGAGAGTGGGGAAGGACTGACGGCCAAGGCTGACTTGACAGTGCTGGACAGAATCAACCGTGTGGTAGAACGCTGCCTTGAGGTATTTACCGTCGGCCTGCTGTTGTCGCTGACGGTGATCGTGCTGGCGGCAGTGGCCTTGCGTACCTTCGGTGGCTCCTTGCCGTGGTATGACGAGGTCGCCTCGATCAATCTGGCATGGCTCAGCTTCTATGGCGCTTGTCTCGCGGCCTTGAAGCGTTCGCACATGGGCTTTCCCGGCTTGATCACCAAGGCGCCCATCGCACTGCGCAGCACGCTGTTCATTACCTCTGAGCTAATCGTGATCGGATTCTTTGCCGTGGTGGGCTGGTTTGGGTATCAGGTGCTGGACGTGCTGGCCTGGGATGCCTTGATCGCCTTGCCGAGCATCGGCCTGGATGTCACCCAGTCGGTGATTCCGCTCAGTGCGGCACTCTTCATCGTGTGTGAGCTGCTGAGCCTGCCCCACGCATGGCGCAAGATGTGTGAAGGCGTCAACAGCGAAGAGGAAGAGATCGCGGAAGCCATCCGTCTGGCCGAGGAAGACCTCAAGGAGCACCGTTCATGACGCTACTGATCATTATCGCGGCCCTGTTCGCACTGGTGCTGATCAACGTGCCCATCGCGGTTGCCATCGGCACGGTGGGGGTCGTGGGTGTGGTGATCTTCATGGGCGTGGACGCGCTGGTGAACGTGCCGCTGACGCTCTTCAATGGCGCGACCAAGTTTCCGCTGATCGCGATTCCGCTGTTCATCCTCGCCGGTGCGCTGATGAACACGTCAGGCATCTCCATGCGGCTGATCAATCTCGTCACGGCGATGGTGGGGTTCGTGCGCGGTGGCCTGGCCATGGTCAATGTCGGGGTGTCACTGTTCTTTGCCGAGATTTCCGGCTCGGCTGTCGCGGACGTGGCAGCCACGGGGTCGGTACTCATTCCCGAGATGAAGAAGCGCAAGTACACGCCAGAGTTCTCGGCGGCCATCACCTCATCCTCCGCGTCATTGGCGATCATCATTCCGCCGTCGCTGTCGATGATCCTGTATGGCGCCATCGCGGATACCTCCATCGTCAAACTATTCGTGGCGGGGATCATCCCGGGCCTGTTGGGGGGATTCGGCCTGGCAGTGCTCTGCTACTACTATGCCCGCAAGTACGACATGCCGCGTGAGGCTGCCTTCTCGCTGTCGGCGCTTGGCAAGGCATTCCGGGAAGCCTTCTGGGCGCTGACGTTGCCGGTTATCATCCTGGGCGGAATCTTCGGCGGCTTCGTGACCGCCACGGAAGGGGCGGGCATCGCCGTGCTGGCGGCGCTGGTCATCGGGGGTCTGGTCTATCGCGAGTTGAATTTGCAGGTGCTGTATCGGGCGGTGATCGATGGCGTGATCCAGACGTCCGTCGTCATGCTGCTGGTCGCGACCTCAGCCGTCCTGGGGCTGTTCCTGACCGAGATGCAGCTGCCGCAGCAACTGGCGCAGGAAATCACCTCACTGACCACGGACCCGGTGGCGGTGCTGGCGTTGCTCAATATCCTGCTGCTGTTGCTGGGGATGTTCCTGCATGGTGCAGCGGCCATCATCCTGGTCGTGCCGATCGTGATGCCGCTGATCCAGCAGATCGGGATCGACCCGATCCACTTCGGCCTGATTCTGACGCTAAACCTCGCCATCGGTCAGCAGACACCCCCCGTTGCCTCGGTGCTGGCGACCTCCTGCTCGATTGCCAGAACGGACATGTGGGAAACCACCAAGGTCAATCTGCCGATGATCTTCGTGCTCTTCCTGGTGCTGATGCTGGTCACCTACGTGCCGGCGATTCCCATGAGCCTTGTCGAGCACTTCTATGGGTGAGTGTTTGATTGATAGGTAGAGAGGTAGGTAGATAAGTAGGGCAGTGATGGAGACTGCTCACCAGACACGCCAAGGCCGCCCTTTGAGGCGGCCTTGGCGTGTCTGAAGCAGACGAGTGGTGGATCTAGTGATGTCTCCCGTGCCTCGAAGTTAGATGATTACGATTTCAGAGGTCTCCTACCTATTGGGTCTCTGGCTTGAAGTGCTTGTGGGCCAAGCCTACTTGGCGTATCTGGGGAAGGCTTCATGCTAGCGCTGGCTCTTGAATCTCTTTATCTTCGCATAAATCGTGTCGCTGAATGGTTACGCAGGGGAAGCAAAAAAATTCTTATTGTTGTAACATTTCACTTTTCATCCTGTCTGGAGATGGTGAGTGAGTATTATGGTTATAAATAAGTGGGATGAAGGGGCTGGCTGGCATAGTCCAACATGGTTGCGGTACATCGGCGTAGCCGCCCTGATGATATATACATTTTGTAATATACCGGCAGGCAATATTGCCAAGCCAGCAGAAACCTTGCTGGCCTTCTCTGGCTTGATCGCCTTCTGTCTCTGGGGGAAAGGATTTCGACGTCCAGTGCTTCTATTGCTCGGGGCAGTCGTGGCGGTGCAGTTGATCTCCTGGTGGGCAGGATTGTCTCATCATCCGCAATGGATGGACTCGTCGCCAAGATTGGCACTGCTTGCCAAGCTGTTCATATTCATCAGCGTCGCCTGGTGGCTACGCGGCAGTACGCGAAATACACTGCTCCTATGGGGAGTAGCGGCGACGGGTTTTTTATTGACAACCTTTTTTCTGGCGCCGTCGAATGATGAAAACTGGATAACAGGACTTTCCGGTGAGAGAGCTGATTTTGGCATACGCAATGCGCAACATTCCGCAATGTTCTTTGGTACTTTATTATTGGGGCTGGTAGCATTTTCTAAACGTATCTGCCAGCCAGGGAGTCGCCAAGGAGCGCGCATTACCTTATGGGGAATGGCAGTGATTATCGCGCTGGCAGGTATAGTCGTTGGTCAAACGCGGGCAGTCTGGATTGGTACGATAGTATCACTGGGTTTGGGGCTGTCGGTCTGGGGCGGCTTTGTCGTAATGCGTCGTGGTGCCCGCCAATTCTTAAAATACCTATCAATATTTGTGGCTGTATTAGCCTTATTGGTGGTAGTGTTTGGAGTAGGTTTGGGGGATTCACTAGAAAAGCGTGTCAATAAAGAAAGTGATGTAATATCCCATGTGTTGCAAGGTGAGTTTTCCCAGGTCTCTTATTCGAGTGTAGGCCTTCGGGTCAATAGTTGGATTGAGGCAAGCAAGTGGATTGCGGAGCGCCCACTAGTGGGATGGGGAGCAGAAGGCAAAAAGCTCGTGATGCGTGAGACAGCCAGATTTCCGGATTGGGTGAGGGAAAATTATGGTCATCTACATAATTTCTTCATGGAGACGTGGGTAGCTTATGGCCTATTGGGTGTGCTGGCCATAGGTGCATTAATGATATGGATCGGTCGTGCGACTTGGTTGGCTTGGCGAGCAGGAGTCATGCCAAGTGATATGGCTTTCTTTGGAATGATATTCTTTGTCTACTGGATGATCATCAATCAGTTTGAGTCGTACGACTCTTTCTGGACAGGATTGTATATCCATAACATTATCGTAGGTGGGTTGGTCACTCATTACTGGCGTTGGCGTCATGAGCAGCAGAGACAGATTGAAGATTAGCCTGATATCCCTTTCATGCCTCAGTGATATTGATGGGGCTCATGTTTTAGTAAGGCATTGAACATCCAAGCCCCACACAGTTTTCTCTGTGTGGGGCTTTTTTCATGCTGGAACATCTCTGGAGCGAAAGTGTCTCTTCATTTCGGTAGCTGCTGTCTCGCGCTATCGGGAATGCGGTAGGCCCTGCTATCGGCAAGTGTGGCTGGCATATCATCTCCCGCCGCTCGCAGACGTCAGACGTTATGCTTCATTGATCTCATCGCATGACCTGGCGCATCCCATCCACCAAGCGGCTGATGTCTGAGGGCGCATCGTGCTTGAGCTCCGGCGGGAGCAGGGCATCCGGCAGGTCTTGATAGCAGACCGGGCGCAGGAAGCGGTGAATGGCGGCGGTGCCGACCGAGGTGGTGCGGCTGTCGGAGGTGGCGGGCCAGGGGCCGCCGTGCACCATGGCGTCACAGACTTCGACCCCTGTCGGCCAGCCATTGACGAGGATGCGGCCTGCACGACGCTCCAGCACTGGTAGCAAGTGGCAGGCCGCGGTGTGATCTGCCTCATCGAGATGCAGCGTGGCGGTCAGCTGGCCTTCGAGTGCACTGCAGACCTGCTTGAGCTGAGCGAGACCCTCGCATTCGACGATCAGCGAACTTGAGCCGAAGACTTCCGCCTGCATGGCCTCATTGGCAAGAAAGTCACTCGCCTGGGTGCTGAACAGCTGTGTCTGACACGGGCTGGCGATGGAAGAGTCGCTTTCACCGCTGGCCAGACAGGTGATGCCTGGCTGTTCGGACAGGCTCGCGACGCCTTGGGCATAGGCCTTGTGGATGCCGGATGTCAGCATGGTCTGCACCGGGCTTGCCTGAATGGCAGGGATGGCCGCCTGCTTGAAGCGTTCCAGCGCTGCGCCTTTCACTGCCAGCACCAGGCCCGGGTTGGTGCAGAACTGCCCGGCGCCCATGTTGAGCGAGCCGACGAAGGCCTCACCCAGCAATTCGGCGCGGGCTTCCAGGGCCGCTGGCATCAGGATGACCGGATTGATGCTGCTCATCTCGGCGTAGACTGGAATCGGCTGCGGACGCGATTGGGCGAGCGTCAGCAGGGCGGTGCCCCCACTGCGCGAGCCGGTAAAGCCGACCGCCTGGATCTCGGGATGCTTGACCAGTGCCTGACCGACCTCATTGCCGGGTCCGAACAGCAACGAGAAGACGCCTTCTGGCATCTGACAACGCCTGGCGGCGCGAGCGACGGCCTGACCGACCAGTTCCGAGGTGCCCGGGTGGGCCGAGTGTCCCTTGACCACGACCGGACAGCCTGCGGCGAGTGCGGAGGCGGTATCGCCGCCGGCCACCGAGAAGGCCAGCGGGAAGTTGCTGGCACCGAAGACGGCGACCGGGCCAAGCGGGATCTGACGCTGGCGCAGGTCTGCCCGCGGCAGGGGAGTGCGCTCCGGCAGTGCAGGATCGACGCGCACATCCTGCCACTCACCGCGACGCAGCACCCTGGCGAACAGCTTGAGCTGGCCACAGGTGCGACCGCGTTCACCGTTAAGGCGTGCCTCAGGCAGGCCGGTTTCCTGCATTCCGCGCTGGGTCAGGGTCTCGCCGAGTGCCTCGATCTCCTCGGCGATGGTCTCGAGGAAGATGGCTCTTTCTTCCGGCGTCGTGGCGCGATAGGCATCAAAGGCCTGGCCGGCCAGTCGGCAGGCGTCTTCCACATCCCCTGCATTGGCCCCCGGGTAGCCGGGTGCCAGGCGCTCTCCGGTGGCCGGATTGATGGCGTGGATCGCCTCGCCCTTGGCGGCGAAGCTGCGCTGTCCGATGAGCTGATGGCCGTTGAGTGTCATGGTGCCTCCTGTCTGGCATGTTGGGTGGGTCTGGCATCGTGGGTGATAGCGGCAATCGGCAGCCGATACCAGTGAATGGCGTTGTCGTGCAGAACCTGGTCGAACGCGATCTGGCGTTGATCGTGAGACGCCGTCTGCGCGATGGCACCGGTCACCAGTGATAGCCAGTCGCCATAGCTGACCTTGAGGCCGGAGACCGGGAAGTTGCTGGCGAACAGGCAGCGACGGGGGCCGAAGACGTCCAGTACCTCGCAGAGCAGCTCGTGATTGGCGCTGGTATCCCAGGCATGCCAGGGCGTGCCCAGTTCCGAGAGCTTGACGGCGACATTCGGGTTCTCAGAAAGCGCCCGCATGCCTGCGCGCCACTGGGCGAGGCCTTCCGGCGTGCGATCCCACGGCAGGCCGCTGTGATTGAGAATGACGCGCAAGCCGGGGTAGTCCTGAAGCGTCGTGGCCGCCTCTTCGAGATGCCAGGCGGGCACGCGCAGGTCCCAGCTCAGGTCACGCGCTTTGAGCAGCGCCAGTCCCTCGCACCAGCGTGGGTCCTGCAGACTGCCGCTGGCTCCCGTTACCGACTGGCGGGTCTGAGGTGTGGCGGCGGTGACCGGCTTGGCACGCACGCCACGAAACAGCGCTGAGTCACATTGCGCGTCCAGCTGTGCGGCGCACGCCTCAGTGCCGAAGGCCGCCCAGCCGACATGCGCACTCGGCAGGCCATGAATGGCTGCTTGCTCGGTAATCCATCGCGTCTCTTTCTCAGCCTGTGGGCGTGACGCTTCGGCTTCGCAGTGCACGCTGCCTATCAGGCGATAGCCCGCGGGGATCAAGCGCTTGAGATCCGCGACCTGAAAGGGCTGGCGAATCGCGGCATAGTCGCCGAGAAAGAAGTTCTCCACCGGCGAGTCTTCCAGCCAGGGATACGCCACCTGGCCATCCAGCGCCCAGAGATGGTGGTGCGCATCGATCAGCGGCTGGCTTTGTGAAGGTTCGCGCTGTATTGGGGTATCCGTCATGACTGGCTCGTGTCCTGGCAAGAAGTATCAAGTGCCCACTGACTCAGTGGTCACGCACCAGCAAGCAAGACACGTCCGGTTCGGCGCGCGTCGCGAAGCTTCGGCGTACCTGGCCGCTCTCCAGATCCAGCACCGCGATGCGATCCCCCTTGAGCGAGACGAAGGCCTGCTCGCCATCCGGATGGAAGCTCATCGCGATGGGAATCGCCTCAAGCTGGATGGTGCCCAGCGGTGCCAGCGTTTCATCGAACAGCGATAGCGAGCTCTCGCCGTAATTGGTGGTGATCAGGCGGCCTCTGGGGTCACGGTAGATGCGATTGGGGTCACGTCCGGTGGTCGCCGAGGCGCGCACGGTCATCGATTCGGTATCCACCGCCACGATGCTGTCATCATCGCGATTGCTGATGAACAGGGTGCGGCCATCGGCGGACAGGCTGTTGCCCTCCGGCTTGCGGCCCGGAATCATCGCGATGGGCGCGAAGGTGGCATCGTGTGGCTTGAACTTGGTGATGGTGTTGCTGAGCAGGTTGATGCCGTAGGCCCAGTCGCCTGCCTTGGTGAGTGCGAACAGGTGGGTCTTGTAGCCACCGGAGGACACGGCCAGGTCTGGCGTGGACTGGGTCAGGGGCGTGTTGAACAGCAAGAGGGTGTTGTGGCCCTCGCTCATCGCATACAGACGATCCTGATCATCGATGCCCAGGCCGTGAATGCGGTAATACGGCCAGGTGCTGAGCGTGTTGACCAGCGTGAAGGTCTCGAGATCGACCACGAACACCGAGCAGCCGCCCTGATCGCCGATGCAGTCGGCGCCGAGGATGCCGTAGTGGCCCACGAAGGCGTAGCGACCGCTGGAATCGACCACGAACTCGTGCGGGTAGTCCGGAAGGCGCAGGTGGTTGAGTTCTTCACCACTGGTGGCATCAAACAGGCTCAGGGTGTGGGCACATTTCTGGTTGAGCAGCAGAACATCTCGGGACATGACATTTCTCCAATCAGCGAGGGCCTGTTTGTCAGGGCCTGGATATCAGGCTCTGGTTATCAAGGGCCTGTGCCCTCGCTGGAGTGACAGATAGGGAAAACGAAAAAGCGCTTGTGCGTTACTGAGTCACGGCGGCCGTGGTCTTCTGCGTGCCTTGCGGCTGGGCGTCGGTCGCGACATCGGCACTGGCCTGACTGGCGCCCTGGATGGCATCGATCCAGTCACGGCCATTGGCGGCGATATAGCTGTCCCAGGTGGGCAGCACGACTTTCTGGAAGGCGGCGGTATCGACCTCGGTCTCGATCTTCATGCCCTTGGCGGCCAGTTCAGTGAGAATCTTCTGCTCGTTCTTCGCGTTCAGTTCGCGCTGATAATCACCGGCCTCACGTGCTGCGCTCACCAGCACCTGCTGATACTCCGGTGACAGGCTCTCGAAGGTGTCGTCGTTCATCACCATCAACAGCGAGGTATAGGCCTGATTGGTCAGCGACAGGTAGTCCTGCACTTCGTAGAAGCCTGCCGACCAGACGATGCTGATCGGGTGGTCCTGCGCATCGACCGTGCCCGTCTCCATCGCGGTGTAGAGCTCACCCAGCGGCATCGGCACCGGGTTCGCGCCGAGCAGGGAGAAGGCCTCGATCAGTGACTTGTTGGAGTTGGTGCGCATCACCAGGCCATCGACATCCGCGGGTGTCTTGATCGGGTGCTTGGAGTTGGTCATCGCGCGGAAGCCGACCTCCCAGAAGGCCAGGCCCTTGAGGTTGTCCTGCTTGAGCAGTGCCAGGGCATCGTCGCCGACCTTGCCGTCCAGCACCTGATAGGCCGTCTTGCGGTCCGGGAAGATGTAGGGCAGATCGAAGGCGCCCAGCGCCGGCTGCAGGCCCGCGAAGTTGGGGTTGCCGGACAGCTCGATATCGATGGTGCCGCTGCGTACGCCGGCGATCATCTGCTGGTCACCGCCGAGCACGCCGTTGCCGAAGATGTTGACGGTGATCTCGCCATCCGTGCCTTCCTTGACCAGCTCGGCGAAGCGCTCGGCCGCCTGTTGCTGGGTATCGGTGGTCGGGGCCGCGTGGGCCATCTTGAGCACGGTGGCTGCATGCGCGGCGCTCATTGGCGCAAGGAGAAGCAGGCTGGCGAGGGAGGTCTTGAGCATGGGCGTCATGGAAAGGCTCTCTTGTCGTTGTTGTCGTGAATGGCTCGGTTGTCGTGAGTGGCGCTGGCGGCCTGCAGAACTGCGGGTCAGTCGGTCATCCAGTACAGGGGAACGGTGATGATCTGCGGGAAGGCCACGAACAGCAGCAGGATCACCACATAGGCGAGGGCGAAGGGCGCGACGCCACTGACCGCCTTCTCGAACTTGAGGTTGCCGACGCTGGTGATCACGTTGAGCACGTTGCCGACCGGCGGGGTGATCAGGCCGATGGCGCAGTTGAGGACGAACATGATCCCGAAGTAGACGGGATCGATACCGGCCAGCTTGACGATGGGCATCAGGATCGGCGTGAGCACCAGAATGGTCGGCGTCAGGTCCATCACCATGCCGACCACCAGCACGATGCCCATGATGGCGAGCATCAGGATGCGCGGATCATCGGCCAGCGGCTGCAGCAGACCGGCGACCATCAGCGGCAGCTGGGCGATGCTGATCAGCCAGGAGGCGACCATCGCGGCGGCCACCAGGAACATCACGATGGCGGTGCTGCGCGCGGCCTGGGCGAGGACGGCGTAGAGCTGGCTCAAGTCCAGTTCGCGGTAGACCACGGTGGCGACGAAGATGGCGTAGACCGCGGCGACCACGCCGGCTTCGGTCGGGGTGAAGATGCCGCTCTTGATGCCGCCGATGATGATGACCGGCAGCATGATGGCCCAGAAGCTGTCCTTGAGTGCCTTGAGGCGCTCACGTCCGCTGGCCTTCTTGGTGACGACCAGATCTTCCTTGCGGGTCATGAACAGCCACATCACCACCAGGGTCACGCCCATGATCAGCCCCGGCACGATCCCGGCGAGGAACAGCTTGCCGATCGAGATGCCACCGGCGACCCCGATGATGATCAGCGGAATCGAGGGCGGGATGATCGGCGCGATGATCCCGCCGGCGGCCATCAGGCCGGAGGAGCGGCCCAGCGGATAGCCCGCCTTGCGCATCATCGGCAGCAGCATGCTGGCAAGCGCAGCGGTATCCGCGACCGCGGAGCCGGACAGACTGGCCATGACGATGGCGGCGAAGATGGCCACGAAACCCAGTCCGCCCTTGCGGTGACCCACCAGCGACATCGCCAGCGTGACGATGCGCTGGGAGAGCCCGCCACGCGACATCACTTCCCCGGCGGTCAGGAAGAAGGGAATGGCCAGCAGGGTGTAGCTGTCGGCGCCGTTGACGAGGTTCTGGGCCAGGATCTGCGAGTTGAACAGATCCAGGTGCAGCATCAGCACGATGGCACTGACCAGCAGCGCAAAGGCGATGGGGAGGCTCAGGCCGATGGCGGCCAGCAGGGAGCCGAGGAAGAGCCCGATGGTCATGGCGTGTCTCCTTGCTGATCAGATGAGGGGCTGGCGGCATTCGGTGGCGTGATGCCATGCAGGGCAAGGGGCGTCAGCAGTCGCCACAGCAGGATCAGCGACATCAACACGCCTGCCATCAGGCCGGCGAGGTAGAAGACGCCGACGGGAGTGCCGCTGATGGGAGAGAGATTGCGCCAGTTGAGCACCGTCTGGTCGAAGCTGCCCTTGAGCAGCATCAGGCAGCAGCCGAGCATCACCAGGGTGACGACGCGATCCAGCACCCTGCGACATGCCGCCGGCAGCTTGTCGGCGAAGGTGTTGACGCTCAGGTGCTCCTGACGGATCAGCGCCGTGACCGCGCCCATGAAGGTGACCCACACGAACAGGAAGCGGGACAGCTCGACACTGATCGAGATGCCGCTGTTGAAGCCGTAGCGCAGCACGACATTGACGAAGACCAGCGCGATCATCGCCACCAGTGCCAGCACCATCAGCAGGGTGAGGGCCTTCTCCAGTCCCTTGAAGATCGTCGTGATGCCGGTGGCAGTGCGGGTAGGCGCCGCTGACGCCAGCGAGGTGGCGTGGCTTCCCCGTGACTCGGCGGATGGCGCGATGGGCGGTTTGATCGACATGGATAACGGCATCTCTTGGGTCAGTTTGTTCATGGTGTTATCCCCGAAGGAAGCATCTCGATGACGGCGCGACAGTGCGACGCTGTGGCGAGTCGTGGCAGCACTGCCGCGGGTCGTTTTCTGAGACTGGTCACCGGAACGGGTTGCTCAGACTGGTTGCCGGGACTGGTTATGTTGACTAACGGGCGTCGGCCAGCGCTGCCTGGAATTGCGTCACCACCGCCGGGTCCAGTGCCTGGGTGTGCTGCTGGATCACCGGTGCCAGTGCCTCACGCATGCGCTGACGTTCACTGTCCGCCACCACGTTGACGGTCATCTTGTCCTGCAGCTCGCTCAGCAGTTCCTCGTTCATGGCGCGGCTCTGCGCACGCTGATACAGCGTGGCTTCACGAGCGGCCTCGCGGACCAGCTGGCGTTGGGCGTCATCGAGTGACTGCATGAAGCCTGCCGAGGCGACCAGCACCTGGGCGTCATAGGCATGCGCGGTGCGCGAGAGGTATTTCTGGACTTCGAAGAAGCGCTTGGCGTCGATCACGGTGTAAGGGTTTTCCTGACCATCCACCGTGCGGGTTTCCATGGCGGTGAACAGTTCATTGACCGACATGGGCACAGCGTTGGCATTCAGTCCGTTGAAGAGGTCGATGTAGAGGGCGTTCTGCATGGTGCGAATCTTGAGGCCCTCGATGTCCTCGAGCGTCTCGATGGGACGGCGGCTGTTGGTCATGTGACGGAAGCCGTTCTCCCAGTACTCGAGTGCCACCAGCTTCTTGTCATCGAGGCTTGCGAGCAGGCCACGGCCGGCCTCGCCATCCAGCACCGCATCGGCGTGTTCACTGTCATCGAACTGGAAGGGCAGGCTGACGATGTTGAAGTCAGGGTTGAGGCTGCTCAGCGTGGCGGTGGAGGGCGCGGTGAAGTCCAGGGTGTTGGACTGCAGCATCGAGGTCATGTTGACGTCATTGCCCAGAATGCCGTTGGAGAACACCGTGATGGTGATCTCGCCATCCGACTTCTCCTCGACGAGCTCCGCAAACTTCTTGGCGCCCAGTGTCTGGGGATGCGCCTCCGGCAGGCTGGTGCCCATGCGCGCGGTGATCTCGGCGTGGGCGGTGGTCGCGAAGGTCAACATCAGCCCCAGGGTGGAGACCGTCTTGAGCAGGACGTTCGTGTGCTGGGCTTTGTTGAGCAGCGCTTTGTTGGACTGGGCTTTGTTGAGCAGCGTTTTGTTGGACTGGGCTTTGTTGACCAGCGTTTTGTTGAGCAGAGCGTGGCGGATGGACATGGCGAATTCCTTGCGAGTTGTTGTTATGGCAATCGTTGCTATGGCAATCGTGGTGATGGCGATCGTTGCTGAGTAGATCGTTGCTGAGGTGTCCGCTGCGGTGTCGATCGGTCACTGGACGCTGGTGTCCAGCGAGTAGCAGCGCACGGCGTTGTCGCAGAACAGCGCGAGTCGCTGCTCGGGACTGAGCGGACGACTGAGTGTCTTGAAGCCCTGAAACAGCGTGTCGAGAGAGGTCACCAGCCCATCGACCGGGAAGTTGCTGGCGAACATCACGCGCTGGGCCCCGAAATGACGCAGCACGCTGTCGAAGACCTCGCGGTTGTCTTCCAGACGCCAGGCCTGACCCGCAATCCCGAGACCCGAGAACTTGATCATCACCTGCGGCCAGACGGCGACCCTGGCGAGGGCATGTGACCATTCCCGCAGGGTGTCGGGATCACGATCCCCGGGCACGCCGGCGTGATTGATCACCACCGGCATCTCGGGATGGCGCTCCAGCAGCGGCAGCAGTTCCGCCAGGTGCCACCAGGGCACCTGCAGCTCGAAGATCAGCCCGTGGCGGGCGACGTCACTGACGCCGGACTGATAACGCGGGCAGCGCAGCGAGCCGGGCAAGGCGTGGGTGGCAAGCGCCGGATCGTGGCGCTCCAGTGCGGCCGGCTTGTGACGAATCCCCTTGACCCTTCTTGATGTGCAAAGGCTCTCGAGCTGCTCGCCGATGTCATCCTGATCCAGCCAGGCCTGGGCGATCATGGCATCGGGCCAGCCGCTCTCGCGGGCAGTCTCCTCGATCCAGCGCACTTCCTTGAGCGCATCGCCCCGCGCCCATTCCGCCTCCATGTAGACACACCCCAGCAACCGATGCGCCTCGCCCGCCGCCTGGAGATGCTCGGCGGGGAGGTAAGGGCGACGGATCGCGGAGTAGTCGCCGTAGCGGAAGGGGATCATCGGCTCATCACACAGCCAGGGGTGGTAGTTCTGCGTCGGGTCCCAGACATGCATGTGGGCATCGATGATCGGCAGATCTTCCTCCTCGCGAGTGGCCAGATAACGTTTGCGCTGCTCGCCCAGTTCGGCAAGAGACACGGGCACTGCCGGGGCCTGGAGTGAGTCAGAGAGCATGGCGTGCCTCCTTGCATGGGCGAGTCAGGCGAGCGTGATCAGCGCGCGAGGGCGGTGTCGATGCGATCCAGCAGCTCGCTGCCGTGCTTAGCAGTGAACTCGGCGCGTACCGGCTCGGCGACCTTGGCACGCATGCTGGCGGTATCAGGCTCACGTACGACCTGCATGCCTTGCTCCTCGAGGAAGGCCAGATCGCCCTGCTCATTGTCATGATTGAGCTGACGCTGATAGCGGGCCGCTTCCTGAGCTTCTTCCTTGATCAGGGTCTGCAGTTCGGGCGCGAGGCTGTCGAACGTCTGCTTGTTCATGATCAAGGGGGCGGCGGTGTAGGCGTGTGCGGTGAGCGACAGGTGCTCCTGCACGGAGTACAGGTTGGCGGAGCGGATCAGGCTGACCGGATTCTCCTGGCCATCCACGGTGCGGGTTTCCAGCGCGGTATAGAGCTCCGCGAAGGGCATCGGGGTCGGATTGGCGCCGAGTGCCTGGAAGGCGGCGATATGCGCCGGATTCGGGGTGGTGCGCAGGGTCAGGCCGCTGACGTCATCGGCGTTCTCGACCGCGCGTCGCGAGTTGGTGAGATTGCGAAAGCCGATTTCCCAGAAGGCGAGTCCTTCGATCTGCTGCGGCTGCATGGCGGTCAGCAGGTCCTGGCCGATATCGCCATCCAGCACCTGATAGGCCTGCTCACGGGTGTCGAACAGGAAGGGCAGATCGAGGACGTTCAGCTCGCCGACCAGCCCGCTGAAGTAGGGGTTGCCTGAGAGCTCGATATCGATGGTGCCGCTGCGCACGCCCGAGATCATGGCCTGGTCATTGCCCAGCTGACCGTTGGGGAAGATCTTGACGGTCAGTTCACCGTCACTGCGTTCTGCCAGACGTTCGGCGAAGCGTTCGGCGGCCAGATGCTGCGAGTCGGTGACCGGATGCGCATGCGCGAAGGTCAGCGAGGTGGCGGCATGTGCGGGGCCTGCCAGCAGCAGACTGGCAAGGGCGGTGGACAGGAGGGTGGCGGTGGTGTGGCGGGTCGAGAGTGTCATGGCGAAGCCCTTTTCTCGTTATTGTCGTGATGCTTCTGATGCGTACAGGCGTTATTGACGCCGGTGCTGCTGGTGCTATTGGTGTTGCTGGTGCTGGTGCTGTTGGTGTTACCGGCGCTGGTGCTGACGGGCTCAGGGCCGGGTGGTGGCGAAACCCTCCAGGCCCGGATCCCTCCTCTATGGCTCGTACTGATCAAGCGTGCTCACAGCACCGCCATGGCGGATGGCTGCTCAGCGTTGTTGTCGTGGGTCTCGAACGCGACGGGATTGCGCAGTGCACGCCCGAAGGCGGGCAGTTCGATCTCGAAGCGATCGCCTTCCTGCACCTTGATCTGATCGGCGAAGCTCAGGGTGGCGGTGCCGAAGAAGTGCACGTGCAGATCCCCCGGCGCGCGGAACTGGGCGTACTTGAAGTGGTGGTGCTCCAGATTGGCCAGGCTGTGGGCCATGTTGGCCTCACCGGTCAGGAAGGGCTTCTCCCACAGGGTCTGGCCGTCGCGAGTGATGCGGCTGGTGCCTTCCAGATGCTGGGGCAGCTCGCCGATCAGCAGTTCAGGGCCGTAGCTGCAGGCGCGCAGCTTGGAGTGGGCCAGCCACAGGTAGTTGGCGCGCTCGGTGATGTGGTCGGAGAATTCGTTGCCTACCGCGTAGCCGATGCGATGCGGCTGACCGTTGGCATCGTTCAAGTACAGGCCGACCAGCTCGGGCTCTTCGCCGGCGTCTTCGGCGAAGGCCGGCACGCTGATCGCGGTTTCCGGTGCCACCACGATGCTGCCGTCACCCTTGTAGAACCATTCCGGCTGCGCGCCGACCTGCCCCTCGGCGGGCTTGCCGCCCTCGAGCCCCAGGCGGAACATGCGCATCGAGTCGGTGAGGCTTGCGTCATCCTGCGCCTGTGCGGCGGCATGCATGGCGTCGCGGGTATCGGCGCTGCCCAGGTGAGTCAGGCCGGTACCGGTAACGGTGCAGCGCGCGCGATCCGGGTGGGTGACCGGCGGCAGCAGTTCCTGGCGATCAATGGCCTGCTTGTAGTCGACCAGGGTGTGGGAGTAGTGCTGTTCGATCAGTGCGCTGAGCCCGATGCCCCGCTCGATGGCGCGAGAGGCCAGCTCATAGGTGCCGCCCGGGAAGTCGAGCAGGCGCAGCTGGTCGCGGCTTTCGACCACGGCGACCCGCGGGCCGTTGGCGGTGCGAAGTTGGACGAGTCTCATGATGGCTTCCTCACTCGATGATGTTGAACTGATCGAAGTAGTCGCTGTTCAGCTCAAGGCCCAGCCCCGGGGTCTCTTCGTCGAGGTCGATGAAGCCGTTCACCGGCTCCGGGTCACCCTTGAAGATGTAGTAGAAGAGCTCGTTGCCGATCTCGACGTCATGCACCGGGAAGTATTCGCTCATCGGGGAGGCCAGTGAGGCCATGGTGAGGTGGTAGTTGTGCATCTGGCCGGCATGCGGGATGACCGGCACGCTGAAGGATTCGGCCAGGGCGTTGATCTTGCGCGCCGCGGTGATGCCACCGACCCGATTGGTGTCGTACTGGATGACGGAGACGGCACGCTTTTCCAGCAGCTGGCGGAAGCCGTAGTGGGTGAATTCGTGCTCGCCACCGGAGATGGGAATGCTGGTCAGCTGATTGAGTTCGGCGTAGCCATCGATGTCATCGGCGATCACCGGCTCTTCCAGCCAGCGCGGCTGGAAGCGCTCGAGCTTCGGCAACATGCGCTTGGCGTAGTCCAGGTTCCAGCCCATGTAGCACTCGAGCATCAGGTCGACATCCTCGCCGATGACTTCGCGCACGGCGGCGACGCTATCCAGGTTGGCACGTACGCCCTCGACGCCGTCACGCGGACCGTAGCCGAAGCGCATCTTCATGGCGGTGAAGCCTTGATCCAGATAGGACTGGGCCTCTTCCTGCATGCCCTTGAGGTCGGTGCGATAGAGCTTGGAGGCGTAGCAGGGGATCTTGTCCTTGGTGCGTCCACCCAGCAGCTTGAAGACCGGCTTGCCGACCGCCTTGCCCATGATGTCCCAGATGGCGATATCCACGCCGGAAATGGCGGCCATGCCGATGCCCTTGCGGCCCCAGGCGTGGGTGGAGCGGTACATGCGCTGCCACAGGTATTCGTAGTCGAAGGGGTCCTGGCCGATGATCAGCGGCGCGAGGTACTGATCGATGATCGCCTTGGCGATGCGCGGGGCGAGTGCCACGTTGCCAAGCCCTACCAGCCCGTTGTCGGTCTCGATTTCCACCACCGTCCAGCCGTGGAAGCGGAAGGTGCCCATCGAGTCACCCTTGTCCCACAGCTCATCCATGGCGTTGGAGCAGAAGTGGGCAGTGGGGGGGACGGTGTGGCCTTTCCATTCGAAGACGCGAGTTCTGACCTTGGTGATTTTCATCGGATTATCCTTGTTGTGGATGACGTTGGCGCAGATAGGTGAGCAAGAGTGGCAAGGCGTCAGGCCGACGCGGTCTCGAGGCGCAGCGCGCGCAGGTTGGTGCCCATGCGCTTGGCGATCGCGAAGGCATTGCGGGTCGGGTTCACGTCTGCCTTGCCCTGGCCTGCGATATCGAAGGCGGTGCCGTGGGCCGGCGTGGTGATGGGGATCGGCAGGCCGCCCTGGACGGTGACGCCGGACTTGAAGCCCAGCAGCTTGATCGCGATCTGCCCCTGGTCGTGGTACATGGTCACGATGGCGTCGTACTCGCCATCGCGTGCCTTGAGGAAGATGGTGTCAGCCGGGAAGGGGCCTTCCACGGGATAGCCCTGAGCGCGGCACTCGGCCACGGCAGGCGCGATGACATCGATCTCTTCACGCCCGCAGGTGCCGCCCTCGCCACCATGGGGATTGAAGGCGGCCACGGCGATGCGCGGCTGCTCGACGCCGGCCAGTGTCAGCGAGTCATGAATCAGCTGGCTGGCGGCGATGATGCGCTCCTGAGTGACGTACTCGGCGGCATCCTTGAGCGGGATATGCGAGGAAATGCGTGAGGTCCAAAGCGTCCCCAGGGTGTTGAACTCGCAGAAATAGCCCTCGACGCCCAGTGTCTCGGCGAAGAAGTGCAGTTCGTCCTCATGGCCAAGGCCGCCTTTCTTCATCGACAGCTTGTTGAGGGGCGCGAAGCAGATGGCGTCGACTTCCTCGTTCTGGGCCGCTTCCAGGCAACGAGACAGCACCGCGAGGGTCGAGGCGCCACAGGCGGCACTTTCCTCGGCTAGCGTCACCTCCTGCTGTGCCACGCTCTCCACCAGCATCAATGACAGGCCTTCATGTTCACGGACTTCCGCGAAGCTTGTGACGCGTGGCAGCTCGGTGAAGAGCCCGGCCTGGCGTTGGCCCTGCTCCCAAAGCCACTGATCCCCGACCAGCACGCTGTGGGTCTCGGCGAACTGCTCGGGTTCCGCGATCAGGCGAGCGATCAGCTCCGGGCCGATACCGGCGGGGTCACCGAGGGTCAGGGCAATGACAGGGCGTGTTGCGGACATGGGGTCAGCCTCTTGGTGTTGTCGTCGTTGTTGTCGTTGTTGTCGTTGTTGTCGTTGTCGTCGATCGTGTAGATCGTGTCGATGTCGGGCGTGCTCAGCAGTCCGGCCTCTGGCGTGAGGGCCTTCTCAAGACGGTTCAGGACAGTTCAGGACTGTGAAATATCACGACTTGATTGGACTGCTGGTTGGTTTACCGGACCAGTTGAGATGAAAACTAGCCGAGCGCACGATGATTGGTCAAGGATTTCTCGAAAATTGCGACCATGGTCGGTTTTCTGGTGCGTATGATTCGGTTGTCAGTTATTCTGGTATGAAATCTATACCAGTGGGGGCCGCATGAACCAGACGCCTTTCGCCTTCGAGAAAGCGCTGAAGAATCAGACCAAGAAGGAAATTCTCGCCGACAAGCTCATCGAGATGATCCTGACCGGCCTGCTGCGCGATGGGGATGAGCTGCCCAGCGAGCGTGAGCTGGCGCAGCTGTTTGAAGTGAGTCGTGAGACCGTGCGCGGGGGGCTGGCGCTGTTGACGGGCTATGGCCTGCTCAATGTCTCGCATGGCAGCAAGTCACGGGTGTGTGCCAGTGAGGCGGTGATCGACAGCTTCCGCAATCATCCCGCACGTCAGCAGGGCGACGAGCTCAACAATCTGGACATCGAGAGCGTCTTCGAGAGCCGTATCGTGGTGGAGTCGGCCATCGCCCGCCGCGCTGCTCGGCACATCGATGCCGCGGGCCTCAAGAAGCTGGATGCCTTGCTGGACGCCCAGTCCCAGCATTTCGACTCGCCGGTGAACTTCCAGCTCTCGGATCAGAACTTCCATCAGGTGATCGCGGAGTATTCGCGCAACGAGATCTTGATCCGCTACGCCCACGAGCTCTATACCTATGCGCTCAACATTCGTCGCCAGGTCATGGCCGAGCATGGCTCGATCAAGCGCAGCTATGAAGAGCACGTACGTATCGTCGAAGCGTTGCGCGCCGGCGACCCTGACGCCGCCGAACGCGCCATGCTCTCGCATATCGACAGCGTCTATTACACGACGCGGGACAAGATGCCCCGTTGAAGGGGCCTCATGGAGATGAGGGGCTCAGTACTCCACGCCCGTCATCACCCAGACGATGCGGGTCTCGGTCTCGCCGGGGTTGCGAATCCAGTGGGGTTCCTCCCCGGTCAGCGAGAAACTGTCGCCCGGGTTGAGCAGGAAGACCTGCTCGCCGATGGTCAGCTCCAATTGGCCACTTTCCACATAGCCCGCTTCCTCACCGCGCCGCTCACGAGGCGTCTCACCGCCGCTGCCGCCGGGCTGCAGGCGAGTCATGATCAGGATGAGCTGACCGCTCAGGCGGGGGGAGAGCAGTTCTTCCCGTGCACCGATGGCGCTGAGATTCATGGCACGGCGTTGATCCGCGCGCACGACAGTTTCCTGCTCGGCTGCCGAGTCACTCCCGCCCGGCTGGAAGAACCAGCTGACGCGCACACCGAGGGCGTCACTCAGGGCCTGTAGCACCCCGATGGGGAGGGAGGAGACGCCGCGCTCCACCTGGCTCAGATAGCCGACGGATTTTCCGACGCGCTTCGCCAGTTGGCTGAGTGTCATCTGACGGGACTTGCGCAGGTCGCGCAGCTGTCTGCCGATACGACGGTCTTCCTGTTCTGCATTGCTGAGTGCGGTGCTGCCGGCTGATGCCTGTGAGGAGTCTGTCTCCGTGGTCATCCGGTTTCCTCTTGGCAATGGGAGCTGGCGGTCAATGCGTGGCGTTTCATGTAGATGAAAAGCGTGAAGTGGTTTTCATCAGCAAGATTATCAGCATGCGGCGTGGAGAGATAAGTCAGTGACGTTATCAAATCGTCGTGTCGGGACTGGTGTTGATTCAGGGCTCGAGATAGAGGCTTATGAGATAGCGGCTTTTGAGATAGCGGCTTTAGAGATAACGCTTGAGACGCAAAAGGCCAGTCATGATGACTGGCCTTTTGCGTGTGCGCCGGGCGTGAAAATCACCTGGCTGGGGTAAAGGCCGGTCGCTGCTTGCGGAAGGCCTGCTTGCGGGTGATCTTGCCCTTCTCGATGGTGAAGAGATCCACGCTATCGGCCTCGACACGCAGGCCATCGGGCTGGGTCGCCATGAAGGTGCATTCGGAGACGACGCGCTGATCGGCGAAGAAGAACTCGCCCTTGGCCCACTGCACATCGGGCATGGTCGTCCAGGTGTTCACGAAGGCATCGCGCACGGCGGCCTTGCCGACGATACGCGTGCCGTGCGCCTCATCACCGGATACGGTGTCGAAGACCACATCATCGGCGAAGTACTCCATGACGTCATCGATGGCGTGGCGATTGAAGGCATCGAACATGGCGGTCATCTGTTCACGGTTCATGGTACGGGTCTCTGGTGCATGCATGCCGCGAGTGGCATGCCAGTGGGAGGTGCCGCGACGTCATTCGGGAGCGCCGTGGCGTGTTGAGCAACATGAAAGACGGTGGTCGGCGAGCGAAGAGAGCGAGTCGTGGCTCAACTCACCTTGTCCAGCACCTGGAAATACTTGTAGAGCAGATGCTGCCCCATGCGCCGGATCGGCCTGAGCGGATGGGCGGGCAGCGGGGAGTTGAAGATCGGCAGGTGGCGCTCGGGCAGTGACTGACCGGCGATCAGCGTGGCGAGTTGTCTGGAGGCATAGGCCGAGAACGACACGCCGTTGCCGCTGTAACCTTGGGAGTAGAAGATCTGCTGCTTGGGGTCCGGCTGCACGATGCGCGGCATCATGTCGTGGGAGATATCCATCCAGCCATGCGAGAACCACGGTGTCTCGATGCCGGCCAGCGCCGGGAACTTGCGTGCAATGGCGGCATGCACCACATCCAGATGACGAGCATTCTGCGCATCCGCGCCGCTGATGGCGCTGCGCGTGCCGATCTGCAGGCGTTTCTCGGGCAGCAGCC
The DNA here is from genome assembly GCF_029846335.1 of Cobetia sp. 3AK. Lineage (NCBI taxonomy): Bacteria > Pseudomonadati > Pseudomonadota > Gammaproteobacteria > Oceanospirillales > Halomonadaceae > Cobetia > Cobetia sp. 3AK. The sequence continues at coordinate 44,123 of NZ_JARWKR010000005.1, forward strand.
GATAGTAATAGCGCAGCTTGCGGGTATCCGTGGTCAGGATGGTCGAACGCAGGCCGCAAGCCTCGATCTCATCGTCGGTCAGTGTGCGCGTCCACACCGAATTGGCCATGATCGGCATGTTGCGATAGGCGGTCAGTGAGTGGAGGTTGGGGCTGGTATAGCCCGCCGTGGCGATGCCTACCGCGCGTGCCTTTACCGTGCCTCCCGGTGTCTGCAGATAGTGGATGCCGTTCTCTGTCGTCCAGTGTTGCACCGGGCTGCTGGTGTGGATTCTGGCACCATGGCGGCGCGCGATACGCGCATAGCTGTAGGCCAGCTTGAGCGGCTGCACGGCGATGCCCTCGGGCTCCAGCATCGCGCCGTGACTTTCCTGATCGCCCATGAAGTCCCGATGCACCGTCGCACGGTCCAGTGTCCGGGTCCGGTAACCGAGGATGTTGTTGCACAGGCGTGATTCGGCCTCGAGATGCTGCATGGCCTGTGGGCTATGGGCGATCAGCAGATTGCCCAGCGGTTGAGGCTCGCAATCCACTTCCGGGTCCTGGGTCAGAGACTTGAAGACCTCGAAACCCTCGAGACTATTGGCGTGCAGCTGGCGCGCCATGTCGACCCCCCATTTCCTGACCCACTGGCTGCGACTCAGGCGTCCCCAGGCCAGATGGCCCTGGCCGCCATTGCGGCTGGTGCAGCCCCAGCCGATCTGATTGGCCTCCAGCACCACCGCCTTGATGCCGTGCTCGCGTGCCAGGAACATCGCCGTGGCAAGGCCGGTAAAGCCGGCGCCGATCAGCACCACGTCTGCCTCCATGTCGTCAGTGACCGGGCCATCATCCTCGGGAGGCGGGCCGGCATGGTAGCGCCAGTAGCTCGGCGCATAATCCACTCCTTCACCCGGGGAGCTGTCCTTGAGAGGGTCGTAGTGAGGGTTGTAAGGCTGCTTGACAGTCATCGTGGGTCACCATCCGTGTTGTTGTTGGCGATCGTTGTCATTGATGATCAATGTTGCTGGCGATCGTGGTTGTCGGTGATCAATGTCATTGGTGATCAATGGCGGTGCTTGTCCAGGCGCGCTGCGCTCTGGGGTCTCTGCCTGCCCGAGTCGACGTGAGGCGCATCATGCCGCTCAGGTCGCGCCTGGAATGGGTTGGCTTCTCGATCCCGGGAGGGCGTGCGGCGTTGGCGTGGCAGTGGTGCCTGGCGTGGCGGGTGTGACAGCACTCGAGGCTTCCGGCTCAGCGGCTTCGGCAGGCATCGGCCTGGCCTGAGGGGCCGGCTGCATGGCCGTGGCAGGCTGCTCGTGGGTCGCCTTGAGCATGCGATAGACCGAGAACATGTAGGCGATGCTGACGAGGAAGAAGGGCGCACCGACCACGATCGCCAGGCTCTTGATGGCGTTGAAGCCTCCGGCGAGCTGGAAGACGATGCCGGTGACACCGATGATCACGCCCCACAGCAGGCGCATCAGGATCTTCGGATTCTCGTTGCCATTGGAGACCTGCATGGCCGAGAAGAACGAGGCCGAATCCGAGGTGGTGACGGCGAAGACGATGATGTTGAACAGCACCGCGAGGCACAGCCACCAGCCGCCGGGCATGCTCTGCAGCAACAGGTAGATGCCGGATTCCGGATTGCCCTGCACGCTCTCCCACAGCGGCACGATCTGATTGACCTCGGCATAGCCGGCCGAGCCACCCCAGATGCTGAACCACACGATCGACAGCAGCATCGGCACCACCACCACGCCGAACACGAACTCGCGCAGGGTGCGACCGCGGGAGATGCGCGCGATGAAACCGCCGCAGAAGGGGATATAGGAGATGTACCAGAGCCAGTAGAAGATCATCCACCAGCCCACCCATTCGCGCTGTTCGAAGCTGCCCGCGTCGGTCCAGAACTGAGTGACGAAGACGGCGCCGAAGTAATCACCGAACTGCTGGGTGATCATGTTCAGCAGGTACTGCGCCGGGGCATGACCGAAGGCCAGCAGCGCCAGCAATATGGCACCGGCCATGATCATGTTGAGCAGGCTGAGGTACTTGATGCCGCGCTCGATGCCGGTCGCCGCCGATGCCACATAGGCGATGATGATCACCAGCATCACCATGGCCTGACCGAAGGCACCGAACTCGAGCCCGAACAGCACCTTCAAGGCATAGCTGATGGAGGTGACGCCCAGGCCGATCATGGTGGCATTGCCGCCGATGGTACCGATCACGCCAAGCCCGTTGGCAAGCTTGCCCCACAGACTGCTGTTGCAGCGCTCCCCCAGAAGACCGTAGAGGCCGGTGGCGACCGTCAGCGGCTGTCCCAGGCGATAGGCCGGAAAGGCGATGGCCCAGGCGGCCACGGCAAACAGTGCCCAGCCATTCATGCCCCAGTCCATCAAGGTGTCGAGAATCGCGGTCGATACCCCGGCCTGCTGGCCGACTTGATTGAGGTCCTGCACATGCGAGGAGGTGTAGAGATGCGTCAATGGCTCGGCGACGCTGAAGAACACGAAGCCGATGCCCAGTCCGCAGCTGAAGATCATCGAGATCCACGCCACATAGCTGAATTCAGGGCGTGAGTCGTCCGGCCCCAGCCGGATGCCGCCAAAGGGGCTGAGCAACAGATAGAAGCTGAAGATCAGTGTCGCGGCGACACCAAGCACGAAGCTCCAACCGAAGTTGAAGATCAGGAAGTCGCGTATGCCGGACAGCGCCGCGCCGGTCTGCTCCGGTGCCGCCAGGGCGTAGATCATGATCAGGGTGTAGATGCTGAGAACGGGCCAGAACAGCCCCTTGTCGTAGTCGCCAAGCAGACCGGACGAGCGCGGAACGCCATTGCTGCCAGCGCGCTCAGCCGCTGCGGGATTGCGTGTTGCTGTCACTGGGATGCCTCCAGGAAGGGGCCCTGATGCTCCAGCCAGATCTCGTCAGACACCTGACGAGCCGACAGGAATATCGAGAGCAGATTTTATTGTTGTCATGGGAGCGGGGGCTGGGACCTCGTTATTCATCGAACCGGCAAGGTCCCCATTCATCGTCAGTGAATGCGCTGCAGCTGATGCAGCACTCGATGAATCTTCTCGCGTCAAAATGAAAATAGACGGCGGTGTAAATCACGCAAGTGAAATTTTTAGGTATTTTTTCATTTATATGTGAATTGGTAGACTTCTAGCGCTAACGCCTTGAAATAAAGAATCAATTTGGTGCACTGCGCAGATTGGTTCGAGGGTCGAAGGCGGGCGAACAGAGGTAGGGGAGGAACGGGATAGGAAAGAGGAGGTGAGGGGGAGTGTGGAATGTGGAGGGCTGAGTGAGGGGGCTGAGTGTGGAGTGTGGAGTGTGGAGTGCTGAGTGAGGAGTGAGGAGTGAAGCAGCCTGTCAGGAGTGGCACTGCACGGAAGGTGCAGCGCCTTGCTCTGACCCGTTATCTCCGCAACGACATTGCCCTACATGCCATTCGATATTCCTTTCCCAATATTGCCATCAGCTTTCCCGCTGGCATCGCTCTGGCCAGCGGGGCGCCCTGGCCCGCCCACTGTGCCCCGAAACCGGTGTCGCCCTGCGATCTGGCGGCGGCGTTGAGCGCCTTGCCGGCGGCGTAGGTGAGGGGGTAGTCCGGTGGTGTGGGGCATGATGGGTCTTCCATCAGGCGGGCAAATCGATTGGCGAGAATGCGTGCGGGGCGGCCCGAGACGATCGAGGTCATGCGGGTGTCATGCGCTGCCGGTCCTGTGAGGGCATCTCGATAGGCGGCATCGGCGCTGGATTCCGGGCAGGCGATGAAGGCGGTTCCGAGTTGGGCTGCCACGGCGCCATTCGCGAGAGCGGCGGCAATGGCCTCACCATTCATGATGCCTCCTGCGGCAATGATCGGCAGGTGCGTGGCGTCTACCAGCTGCCTGGTCAGGACGGCAGTGCTCAGCTGGGTATCCGCGGCTTTTGGATCAAACATTCCGCGATGGCCTCCCGCTTCGAATCCCTGCGCCACGATGGCGTCCAGGCCGGCCCGCTCGATGGCGCGGGCTTCCCCCTGGTGGGTCGCTGTCGCCATGAGCCAGATGCCTGCCTCCTTCAAGGCGCGGATGAAATCGCGTGAGGGCAGGCCGAAGTGAAAGCTGACGACGGGTGGGCGAGTCTCCAGCAACATCGCCTGCATGTCGGGGTCATCGGCGACGCTGGTATAGAGCGTGTCGAGTCTGGCGGGGGGCGTTGCCTCGAAGGCCTGGAAGTGCGGCGTCAGCCACTCCCGCCAGGCGCTCTCGCGAGCAGCGTCATGTGTCGGGGTCGGGTGCACGAAGACATTGACGTTGAAGGTCCTGTCGGTCAGCGCTTGCAGTTCTGTGATCATCCTGCGGGCGCCGTCGGCATCCGTGGCACCGACGCCGATCGAGCCCAGCCCGCCTGCCTTCGAGACCTCGGCTGCCAGACGAGGCGTCGAGACACCTGCCATCGGGGCCTGAATGATCGGCCATTGCATCCCCATCCTCTTCAGCATTTTCGTTCTCCCCAGCATCGTTCTCTCCGGCATTGCGCTCTTTCCGGCATTGCGCTCTCTCCAGTATTGCTCCATCCAGCATTGCGCTCTGCTCTGCATGCACACTCTGCCTGTTCACTCCGCCTGTGCACGCCGCGCGGCGTGATCAGGCGGAGTGGCTCGGGCGCCTCAGGCTCATGCTACGCCGCACGCAACGCCGTGTGCCACTTATGCCTTGCGCCCTCACCATTGCATTTCCTCGGGTCATCCCAACGTCTTGTTTACTGTTTATTCGAATGAGTGAATGCATTGCTCATCCTTCACCGCAACTCAACGGAAAAGGAAAGCGCCCCCATGTCCAAGTCCCATTCTTCGGCCCATAGTGTCTCCGAGATCATCACCGAATCCCTGCTCGAGGCAGGTGCCAAGCGCTGTTACGGCATCGTCGGCGATACCATCAACCATTTCACCGACGCCATCCGGCGCTCCGAGATGGAGTGGGTGCATGTGCGGCATGAGGAGGTGGCCGGCTTCGCGGCAGGGGGCGAGTCCTTCATCAGCGGGGAGCTGACCTGCTGTGCCGGCACCTGTGGCCCGGGGAGCACCCACTTTCTCAATGGTCTGATCGAGTCGCATCGCAATGGCGCACCGGTGGTGTTCATCGCCTCGCAGATCGATACCGCCGAGATGGGCGTGGGCTTCCCGCAGGATGTGGACCAGAAGGCGCTTTATTCCCAGTACAGCGTGTTCTGTGAATACCTGACCAATCCCGAGAATGCTCGCCGCATGGTGGCCATCGCGGCGCAGAAGGCGCTGGCGGAAGGTGGGGTCGCGGTGCTGATCGTCCCGGGGGACCTTTTCCCGCAGAAGCCGAAGGCCTCGCTGCCCTGGCGTGCCCACCGCTTCTCGCCGGTGATTCGTCCGAGTGAGCAGGAGCTGGCCGCCGTCGCCGAGGCGCTCAATCAGCCGGGCAAGGTGTCGATCTACGCCGGGGTCGGCTGTCAGGATGCGCAGGAAGAAGTGCTGGCATTGGCACGTCGCCTCAAGGCGCCGGTGGCCTGGACGTCGCGTGCCAAGGACTTCATCGAGCCCGACAATGAACTCGAAGTCGGCATGACCGGCGTGTTCGGCCTGCAGGGCGGCTACGAGGCCGTTGCGGAATGTGACACCTTGCTGCTGCTGGGCTGCAGCTTTGCCTGGTCCCAGTTCTATCCGGACAAGGCCACCGTGATCCAGGTGGATCTCGACCCCGGCAAGATCGGTATCCGTCATCCGGTGGATCTCGGTGTCGTCGGTAGCGTCAAGGACACCTGCGACGCGCTGCTGACCCGCGTGGACCCGCGTGACGACAGCGGCTGGCTTGACAGCTGCCGCAAGAAATATCTCGAGGCGCGCGACGAGGCCGCCGTCACCTCCGACGATGAGCATCTGATTCACCCGCAGGAGCTGACTCTGGCGCTGGACCGCCATGCCAGTGAGGACGCCGTCTTCACCGCCGATGGCGGTAGCCCCATGGTGTGGTGTCTGCGTCACATCCGCGCCAACGGCAAGCGCCGCACGCTGCCAAGTCTGATGCATGGCACCATGGCCAATGCCTACCCTCAGGGCATCGGCATCCAGAAGGCCTACCCTGAGCGTCAGGTGATCGCCATGTGCGGTGATGGCGGTCTGTCGATGCTGATGGGGGACCTGCTGACCCTCAAGCAGGAGAAGATCCCGCTCAAGATCGTCATCTTCAACAACAGCACGCTGGGCTTCGTGGAGCTCGAGCAGAAGGTCGAGGGCATCCTGGATACCTACACCGAACTCGAGAACCCCGACTTCTCGCTGGTCGCCCAGTCCATGGGGCTGTGGGGACGGCGTGTCGAGGAGAAGCACGAGCTGGATGAGGCAGTGCAGAGCCTGCTGGCCCAGGACGGCCCCGGGGTGCTCGAGGTCAAGGTCAACCGCATGGAGCTGGTGATGCCGCCGCACATCGAAGCCGGGCAGGTCGCTTCCACCGCGCTCTACTCCGCCAAGGCGGTGCTCAATGGGCGCATGGATGACGTGGTCGATCTGGTGCGCAACAACTTCACCGGGCGGTGAGTATGGTGTGAGAGATTGTGGCCCACTCATGCCTTCGCTCAAGAAGGCATGAGTGAAGGCGCAGACCAGAAGGCGTATACGACAAGGCCCCGATCCAGAGGATCGGGGCCTTGTCGTTGGCACGGCAGGTGACAGAGGGAAACTTCAGCACGATCGGCCTTGTCTGCGGGAGCAGAGGTCAGCTCGCGGTCAGGATCACTTCCATACCTGTGAGGCGAAACCGCGCCAGTAGTCGTCCATGTCGCGATAGCTGGTCATGTCATACAGGCTGAACTTGCGATTGAGGCGGGCGCCACCATCACGCGTCAGCGGATTCCAGGCCAGGCCGACATTGTCGCGGGTGGAGTGCATGAAGAAGGCATCCAGCGGCAGCACGATGTAGAGGCCCTTGTCAAAGCTACCCTCGCCGAAGTCATCACCGGCATCGGTGAAGGTGGCCCAGGCCCCCATGCGTGCGCCATTGGCGAAGCCGCGCGAGACATCCAGCGTCACGCCGACATCTTCTGCCAGATAGCGGCCGATACTGGCCTTGGCCAGCACATCCTCGTAGCCGGTATCCCAGTAGACGCTGGCATGGCCGGTGGTGGTGGAGTAGTCGCGCAACCCGAACTGCTGGTCGAATTCACGCTGCTTGACCCAGTTCACATCGACCCCGTAGGCCAGTGGAGAGCCCAGCGGACGATAGAGCACCTCGGCGCCGACACCGGCATACATCATCTCCAGGATGCCGCCATAGGCCATACCGTACCAGTCACGCCCGAACTGGTGGGTGCGGGTGTACTGCAGGTTGTCGATACCGACGTCGGTCTCTTCGATATAGCGCCCGATATAGGAGCGAACCCTGGGCAGCTTGGAGTCCGAGATGTAATCGAACTTGTCGAAGTTGTCGAACAGGGTCAGCTGCGCCGAGCCGGAGAGCCAGCCGTGGCGATCGGTACGCCAGGCGGCGGAGCCGCGCAGGTAGGCTTGATAGAGATAGCCATCCGGGCCGCCGATGTTCTGGTTGAGGCCGGGGGAGAAGCCGGCGCTCCAGCGATCATCGGGATTCTCGAGCAGTACCTTCTCACCCGGGTAGCGTGCGGCACCTTGTGCCTCGTCACTGTCGGGTTCGGTGGCGGCCAGCGCATAGACGCCATGGGTATAGCGCAGCTGCTGGCGGGCGTCGTGACCGGCGTTGACGATATCGGCACGCTGGTGGACATCTTCCCGGGTATCCAGGCCGCCGGAGCGCAGGCGGTAATGGAAGCTCTCGAAATAGTCATCCAGGCGGTTGTGCAATACGCGGTTGGCACGGCCTTCGGCCTGTGCGGTCGAGCGGAAACGCGTACTCTCGCCGCTGACGATCAGCGCCGTGCCTTCGCGGGACAGGCTATCGACACGAATGCCGGATTGCGCCTGGATCTCGCGGGACAGCTCAGGCCAGCTGACCTGGTTGCGTGAGGGGGCTTCTGCCTGCAAGGCCTCCGGCGGGCGATCCAGCTTGGCCTGGGAGAGCCCGGCGAGATCCACCCCGAAGTTGACGCCCAGCATCGCGGTATTGCCACGCTCCCAACCGGCCTTGAGGGTCAGGTTGTCGGTCACGCTCAGGCGAGCGCCCAGATTGATCGGGCTGTCCTGCGCTTGATCGTTGTCCTGTGGCTCGCTCTGATAGTCGTTGCCATCCAGCTCTACCATCATCACCAGCGGGTCCCACGGGGTCTGCCATTCCACGCCGCCAAACACGCCCATGTCGCCCTTGAACAGGCTGTTGAGGGAGAACTCGCCACCCTGGTCACCGCCGGTCTCGCCGCGACCGGGACGGTCGTTGTAGCTGTCGCGTATCCAGCCGATCGGGTTGGAGAGATCCCCGCGAGAGCCCAGATACCCCCAGCCCAGCCCCAGCGTGAAGTCCAGGTCATACCAGCGCTTGCTGGCGACCAGATATTCACTGCCGAACAGGCTGGTACCGCCCATGTCGCGCAGGCCGACCGCGAGCTGCGGCAGATAGCGGCTCTCTTCCCACAGGCGGATCTTGGCATCGACCCCCTTGTCCAGATAATCGCGGTCACCGGCGATGGATTCGCCATACAGGCGGTTGGTGACCTCGGTATAGCGAAAGCCCACTTCCAGCCAGTCAAGCGGCTGCAGGCTGACGTTATAGCGCTGATACGGTTCGACCTGGCTGTAGGAGAAGTGGATGCTGCCCGGCTTCTGCATGCGCGCGGTCGGTGTCTGCATCAGCCCGACGCCGCCGAAATCCGATTGACCATGCCCCAGGCCGCTCAGGCGGCTCTCGACGGGCTGCGGACCATCCAGCACGCCGGCGTGGCTCACGGGGGCCAGCATCACGCCCGCGCTGAGCAGCGCCAGCCTGCGGATGATGCGTGGCAGCGGGGCCAGACGCGGCCTGGCCTGCATGGCGGGAGAAGAGGGGAAATGATGCATGCTGTCTGCTGCCATCCTTTGCTTGCCTGAGCGCGAAGCGTGCGGCGGGTTCATGGACGCCTCGCTCATGGGGTCTCACTCTCGTCGGATGCGGGCGCCGACGCGTCGGCGGGGGCGTTGTCGGCCGCCACCTTCGCCTCAGCCGTGCCTTCTGAGGCTTTCGCTTCTGCCGCCTCAGGAGAGGCGTCCAGCTCACGCAGCGACAGCAGGTACTCCGGCGCCTGGGGGTGGCCCGTGATGGCATCCAGGCTGCGGCACGCCTTGCCCGGCCATTGCAGGCTCAACCACTCGGGAAGACTGCGATTGACCCAGGCCGCCGAGGGCGAGAGGCGCGGCAGATGGATCACGACACGATCCCCCGGTGCCAGCGTGTAGGGCTGCTCGTTCCAGGCGCTGATACCGCGCTCGATCACTCGGCCGCTGAGCGTGATGACACTGGCGCTCTCGGCGCTGGTCCGTGCGCCCGGCAGGCCGGCGATGGCCTCGCGCAGGGTCAACTCTGGCCGCCAGTCAAGCTGACGAACGCCCACGGCGCTCCACAGCTGCAGGCGTGTCTCGGGCTGGCATTGCCCGATCCAGTCATGCGTGCTGAGCGGGATATCCAGGCGCGGGAAACGCCACAGCGCGATGGGATCGATACGCCCCACCTGACGGCCGCCGATCGGCGTGCGCTTTACGATCTGCATCCAATGCTTGAGCCCCGCGGCGGGCAGACGCTCATCGAACACCGCCTGTGAACTCAGTTGACGCAATTCGAAGAACAGCCGACGCCCCAGCTGGCGGGAGTGCTCACGTGCCTGCCGGGTCGCCACGAAGGTGTGCGGCCATTCAATGCCGTGCTCACCCCTCAGTTCGTCGAGGTGACGTGACAGTGCCTCGCTGATGGTCAGCGTGGTGGGTGGCTGAGCGCGGTCAGTCGCGGCTTCAGCGGCAAACGCTGGCGCAGGCGTCAGGAATGCGCCTGACGCGGCCATCAGAGAGCCGAGCAGTGCGGTGGACAGGACGGCCTTCAGACGTGTTGGCAGATAAGGTTTCACGACACCTCGACGAACAGGAGAATGGCCGTCGGCTCCCCCGCGAGGGGCGACGTGATCAAGGCGCTGACGCCGGTGGCTGTCATGCCATGTACCGTCTTGCCAGGCACTTTCATGCCGGGTACCACGCTTACCACCAGGCACGTGCCACCTCCCAACGCCAATGGGGTGAGACAGGCCAGGCCTGAACCTCTGCAGCCCAGATTCTGGGAGAGGCATCCGGTGCCATGGCGGGCGCCACCGCGTAGTGATTGACGCTCAACGAGCCGTCGCTCCAGTGAATGCTCTCCTCACAGCGGGCGACGCGTTGCTCGCCAAGCGGGAAGGGCTGCACGCTCGGCGCGGCACACGACCAGTCGGCACGTCCCTGGGCATAGCCCTCGGTGCCATCGGCGCGTTGCCAGCGCGTGCGTACGTGGTAGCCGGGAGCAGGCTCGCCAGCGGCCAACGCGGACATCAGCGTGGTCAGGCGAGTCTCGCGATGCATGTCCAGGAGGTCGCTGTCGAAGCCGGCGGTGCCGGTCAGCCAGCCGTTCTCCAGGCGAACGAAGGCGTGGTCCGCGGTTTCAAAACGGGCCAGTTCTGTCGGAGGCGACGAGGGAGTCGTCACTGTCCCGGCAGAAGTGGCGGAAGATGATGAGGCTCTCGGTGAAGGCAGCTCGTGGTCTGCTTGTGTCGGACTCGCGTTCGTGGCGCTGGGGGGGCGGGAACTGACAGTCTCAAGTGACGCCAGTACCACCATGCCGGTGTTGCCGTCGTAGCGTAGACGCAGCGACGCGTAGGGCAGGGCGCGCGCGTGTTCGGCATCGAATTGATCGCTGCCGAACACGGCGCTCGCCGTCTGACCCAGCTGCCCCTGCTCAAGCGCGGAACAGCCGCCAAGCAGCAGTGCGCCGGACACGAGCAAAGGGGCCGCCAGGCGACCCCCCATGCTGATGGATGTCGAGATCATGATGATCAGAAAGTACCTGTCGTGCCGGTGGTGCCTGTCGTCCCGGTAGAACCGGTGGTGCCGGTCGTGCCCGTGGTACCTGTCGTGCCGGTGGTGCCAGTGGTACCTGTCGTGCCGTCCCCATCGCCCGGCTCGCCGCCTTCATCCGGGTTACTGCCATCGTCGGGATCGGTCGTGCCGGTAGAGCCGTCGCCGTCACCCGGATCGGTGGTGCCAGTGGAGCCGTCGCCGTCACCCGGATCGGTGGTGCCAGTGGAGCCGTCGCCATCGCCCGGATCGGTGGTGCCAGTCGAGCCGTCGCCGTCACCTGGATCGGTCGTGCCAGTGGAGCCGTCGCCGTCACCCGGATCGGTGGTGCCGGTCGAGCCGTCGCCGTCACCCGGATCGGTGGTGCCAGTGGAGCCGTCGCCGTCACCCGGATCGGTGGTGCCAGTGGAGCCGTCGCCATCGCCCGGATCGGTGGTGCCAGTGGAGCCGTCGCCATCACCTGGATCGGTGCCGCCGTCGCCCGGATCAGTGCTGCCATCGCCGCCATCACCCGGATCGGTGGTGCCAGTCGAGCCATCGCCGTCACCCGGATCAGTGCCGCCATCACCCGGATCAGTGCCGTCGCCGCCACCATCACCCGGATCAGTGCCGTCGCCGCCGCCATCACCCGGATCAGTGCCGCCATCGCCACCATCACCCGGATCAGTGCCGCCATCGCCGCCATCACCCGGATCAGTACCGCCGTCACCACCATCACCTGGATCAGTGCCGCCATCGCCACCATCACCCGGAACAGTACCGCCGTCGCCGCCGTCACCCGGATCAGTTCCGATATCGCCGCCAGTGCTACCACCACTACTGCCATCGCCACCAGATGCGACAGTCGCCGCGACGCCCACTGCCGCTGCGAGGCCAGCGGCAACGGCGGCGATGCTGCCGGCTGCCATGCCACCGGCTGCGCCGGCACCTGCGGCAGTGCCACCACCGCTGCTACTGCCCGTACTTGTGGAAGAGCCGGTGGATGTCGTGTCCGTCTGCGCTGGCGCTTCACTTTCCGCGCGCGCGATCCCGGCAACGAGAGGGGATAGCGCCAATCCCGCGATGACCAATGTTGTAGCAGTACGTTTCATGAGAGGGCCTTATCTCCTGCAGAGTACATCTGCACATCTGGTTGTGATCGTGATGTCCTGCCGATTGGTTTCCCATTGGCACCAATCGGCAGGTCATGCACATTTTTATGACAAGACTTGAACAGAGTTGGAACAATGCGCCCGGCATGCGAGTGAAAGAAGCAAGCGTACACTCAAGCCATGACATTCTCATCAATGACAGGTGAAATCAGTTGAAGCATGGCGCATCTAGTGATAATGCGAGCCATCTTAGCGTATTCCCATTCTTTAGAGAATCTCATTTCACCCGCTGGCAGAGATATGGGAGCCAATGTGACGTCTTCACCTACCGAAATCATATCGGGCCTTATATCTGTCAGGGGGCTGAGCTTACTAAATCCGACGAGTGAAAGTCATTATAAGAAGGTGCTTAATTAATCTCTTGGGGATGGTTTGTCTAATGCTTGTCGGGGCTTGTTGTGGTTCTGAATGTATATTTGCGTATCGTTGCGTAACTCTTTGGAGGCGTGTGAGTACTGCTGCGTCGCACATAGCAGACGCATGGTGGGTCTTGTCAACTGTGATCAGTACAGTGAAAAGTGGGTCAAATGACAGGAAATTGTTTTTATATCAGTATCTTATCAGATATTTGGTGCCAGAATCTCACGCCTGGACCTGAATGAAATGTGAAAAACTGGTGGATGAATTGCGTGATTTTACAGTATGATGCTCACCTTATTTGTCACCGCCGTGTTGCGAAAAGGCGACAGGGTTGGCAAGGATGCGAACCAGATTGATAGGAAATCAAGCACCACAGAGGTTGTCGTGTGCTCCTCTGGCAAGTGACACATTCTCCTACCGCTACTGCTGGCAATCTTCTTTCTTGTCAATCACGCCTGCATCTGACTCGCTGGTGACGTGCTTTTTTGCGTAAAAAAGTTCTTGTACTGCCAATGTCATGGTTGAGTCACTCAAACGCTATAGCGTCAAGACACAAAGCAACTTCATGAGCTCGACATGCCTGCGTGTGATGGATGAATCCTCACGCCTCAAGGCGATGCTCACTATGTGCTTTCTGTCTTGAGGTGATGCTTTATGTCTCGCCTAATGAAATCAAGAGAAGGAGTCAAGGCCATCCGGCATTGAACTCGAGAACTTCGTTTCAAGGCGCCACATTGCATTGCCGCTTTCCCTATGACTTCTCGTAACGCCCTTTCCAGGGTGGGGAAACGTTCGTCTTAAAATTCTTGAATTGTTTCCATCGTGGAAGCAATTCTGTCGCGTCATCAGCAGTCTCTGCTGGTGGGCGTGTCCGGGCCTTGGGGTAAGCGCCGTCATATACCTCAGGGCGGTAGCGTGCCTGAACGCTGAATGGCTCAGAGGTGCACCACCTCGGTTCCTGGGCACCGAACCAGCGTTTCTTCCTGACGATCCATCGTCTTTCATCGCTTCAGCACTCATGGCGGATGTGCCTTGCCAAGGCGCGCCGGGTGAGCTGCTTACTTCATCTTGCAGGTTTCGGGGGTTTTACATGATCAAGGTCACCATGTTTGGCAAGGGCTGTGCGCTGAAGCCGCGCCCCCGCCTGGCAATGACCACCGCGCTGTTGATTGCCATGTTGTCTACCACCGGCTGTGCCTTTGCCCCCGGTGGCAACATGGATTATCAAGCGGAAACGGCTCCCCTGGATGACGCGCTCGAGGTCCGGCCCATCACCTTTGGCATGGTAGATGCCCTGAAGGACAGTCACGGGAAGGCCCAGCGTGACAACGAGACGCTGGAACAGCAGCTGGCCGATTACGATTACCGTATCGGCCGAGGGGATGTGCTCAACATCATCGTCTATGACCACCCCGAACTGACCATCCCGGCCGGCTCCGAGCGCAGCGCCATCGAATCAGGCAACAGCGTTCACAGTGACGGCACCATCTTTTATCCCTATATCGGGCGCGTGAAAGCGGCGGGGCTCACCGTCAAGGAATTGCGGGCGGTCATCGAGCGTCGCCTGTCCGGCTATATCGCCTCCCCGCAGATCGATGTGCAGGTGGCGGCATTCAAGTCCCAGAAGGTCTATGTCACCGGGCAGGTGGAAACGCCGGGAATCCTGCCGATCACCAATGTGCCGCTGACCATCCTCGACGCCGTCAATCAGACAGGCGGCCTGTCGCCGCTGGCCAACTGGCACGACGTGGTACTGACACGTGATGACAGTGATGAGCACTTCTCGCTGTATGACCTGCTACAAAACGGCGCGCTGAGCAACAACCGTCTGCTGCGCGACGGCGATGTGCTGCACATCCCGGATGTGGGCAATCAGAAGGTCTACGTGATGGGCGAGGTGCAATTGCCGGGCAGTCTGGCGATGGGCAATTCGCGTATCTCGCTGACGGATGCCATCGCACAGTCTGGCGGTATCGATGAAGGCCAGGCAGATGCCAAGGGCATCTTCGTCGTGCGGCGCGCGGACACCAGCACTGGCAAGCTGGCGACGGTCTACCAGCTGGATGCGCGTGATTCGGCGGCCTTCGTGATCGGTGCGGAATTCATGCTGCAGCCCTCGGATGTGGTCTACGTCACGGCCGCGCCGCTCAGTCGCTGGAACCGTGTCGTCAACCAGCTGATGCCGACGCTGACCGCCGTCTATCAGGTGACGCGTTCCGCCAGTGATTTCGATGACCTGCGCAGTGATGATTGATCCGCGTCATCCTCCCGTCTCCCTCTTCATTACCCACTACCACTGGTTCTCACGAGAGCCGCAGCACTCGAAGGGTGTTTCATGAATCAGACCCCGCAACATACGGCCACTGGGGCGATATCAGCGCCTGCCACTCGCGACAACGATGACGATGCGATTGATCTGGGGCGCCTGTTCGGCACTCTGCTCGATCACAAGCAATGGATCATCGCGATCACTGGCCTGTTTGCCGTCATCGGGGTGGTCTACGCGCTGTTGGCGACGCCCATCTACAAGGTGGATGCCCTGATCCAGATTGATGATGCCCCTTCGACCAATCCATTGGCTGACGTCAATTCGATTCTGGGCAAGGAGCCGCCGTCCCAGTCCGAGATCGAGATCATCCGCTCGCGGATGGTACTCGGCCGCGCGGTGGACCTGCTCAACCTGGATGTCACCGTCACGCCGAAGCGACTGCCGCTGCTGGGAGATTTCCTTGTGCGCCGCGGGGTGGAGCGCCCGGATTTCGCTCAGGGTTGGGCAAGTACCTGGGCAGGGGAGAGCATCAGCGTCAGTGAGATGCCTGTCGATGAGGCCATGCTGGGTAGCACCATTACCCTGCGTGTCGTCGATGATGCGCATTACGAGCTGATCCAGGACGGTGAGTTGCTGGGCAAGGGGCGCATCAATCAGCTGGACAGCTTTGCCGATGGTCAGCTGAATCTGCGTGTCACTGCCTTGAATGCCGCCGCAGGCGCGGAATTTGCGCTGACCCACATCAGCCGCATGCAGGCGATCGAAGATCTACGTAAATCATTCTCCGTCTCGGAGCAGGGCAAGGAGACCGGCATTCTCTCCTGGTCGATGACGGGTGAGCAGCCGCGTGAACTTCAGCGCACGCTGAATACCATCGCGGATATCTATTATTCACAGAATGTTCAGCGTCAGAGTGAAGAGGCGCGCAACAGTCTCGAGTTTCTCGATAATCAGGTACCCAAGGTGCGTGCCCAGCTCGATGAGGCGGAATCGCGCCTGAATGCATTCAGGACGTCACGTGACAGTGTGGATCTCTCACTGGAGACCCAGTCCGTGCTGGAGCGCATCGTGAATCTGGAGGCCCAGGTCAATCAGCTGGAACTGACTGAAGCCGAGATCGCCAAGCGTTATACGCCTAGCCACCCCACCTACGCGGCACTGCTCGAGAAGAAGTCTCAGCTCAAGCGCGAGATGGACAAGCTGAATGCTCAGGTGAAGGACCTCCCGGAAACCCAGCAGGAAGTGTTGCGCCTGACACGTAGTGTGGAAGTGACTCAGGCCATCTACGTGCAGCTGCTGAATAAAGTGCAGGAAATGGAGATCGCCAAGGCCAGTACGGTAGGTAATGTGCGCATCCTGGACGATGCCGGTATCTTGCCGCAGCCCGTCAAGCCGAAGAAGGCCATGGTCGTGGTCATCATGACACTGCTGGGTGGCATGCTGTCTGTCGGTGTCATTCTGCTGCGTGCGGCGTTCCGGCGTGGCGTGGAATCGCCGGACCAGCTGGAAGCGCTGGGCCTGCCGATGTATGCCACCATCCCGCTCTCGGATGAGCAGGGCAAGCTGAGCCGCAAGGTGAAGCGTGCGACAGACAAGCATTCGCGCAAGATTCCCAACGGACTGCTGGCCGAACGCAATCCTGCGGATCTCGCGATCGAGGCCTTGCGTGGCTTACGCACCAGCCTGCACTTCGCCATGCTGGAATCCTCATCCAACACCCTGATGATCACCGGCCCCAGCCCGGGGATAGGCAAGAGTTTCATTGCCGCCAACCTGGCGGCTGTCTGTGCCCAAGCCGGGCAACGCGTGCTGGTAGTTGATGCCGATATGCGCAAGGGCCACATGCACTCCATCTTCGATGAGCGCTCCGAGTGTGGTTTGAGTGACTACCTGGCAGGCAAGAAATCGCTGGAAGACGTCATTCGCCCTGTTTCCGCGCTTGAATCACTTTCCTACGTCGCGCGTGGCATTGCGCCGCCCAACCCCTCGGAGCTGCTGATGAGTGCACGTTTCCAGGACTTCCTAGCTGCGGTCAGCGAGCGTTATGACCTGGTCATCATTGACTCCCCGCCCATCCTTGCCGTCACCGATGCCGCCGTCATCGGCAAGCATATGGGCACGACACTGCTGGTGACACGCTTCGAGGTGAACGCGCCCAAGGAAGTGGAAGTCTCTCTCAAGCGCCTGGCAGCTTCTGGCATTGTCGTGAAGGGCGGAATCCTCAATGCCATGGAGCGCAAGGCCGCCGGTGCCTATGGCGAGAATTATGGCTATTACAACTACAGCTATAAATGATCCCGTTGTATTCCGTCATCAGTCATATTGAATTCGAAGGGAACCAGACATGAAAGAGGTGAGCTCTACCATGGAGCATCAACGGCGCTATTCACGTCACTACGAGCGCCTGCTTGCCAGCAAGCGCTTGCAGACATTCTTTGGCGTACTGTTGGTTGTGGTACTGCCTGCCATGTACCGCTGGGGATTCGATTTCTGGAATACCTCTACCCTGGCACAATGGAATGCGATTCTGGGTACCGCTGCCGCCTTCACCTTGTCCCTGACGCTGATCAACCGCCTTTGCCAACTGCCGGGGACGCGCTCCTTCACGTATGTCATTCCGACAGTTGCGGCTTCCTATACCTTGCTCATCATCATCTGCGGTGTGCTGGAAATCGAGGTGTCACGTCTGCAGGTCGGGATTTCCTTCGTACTGGCGATCGTCTTCGGTGGGGCCTTCTACTATGTCGACAGCAAGCTGACCACTAAGCGCATGGCAGTGGTGCCTTTCGGGAAAGCCCCTTCCTTGTGTGATCACCACAGCAAGTCAGTCTATTGGTATCAGTTAGAGGCCCCATCACTTGCGGGCGTGAAGCGAATCGATGCAGTAGTCGCAGATTTACGCGCGGATCTCCCTGAAGAATGGCAACGCTTCCTTGCTGACTGCACGATACATCGTATTCCGGTGTATCACGCCACCCAGGCTCATGAAATGATCACCGGCAAGGTACTGCTGGATCACCTCTATGCCAACGAATTTGGCTCTCTGACGCCGCGCGAAGACTACGAAGTCATCAAGCGCGGCATGGACATTCTCGCCGCGTTAATCCTGATTCCTTTGCTGACCCCTGTCATGCTGTTGACGGCACTTGCCATCCGTCTGGATAGCCCGGGCAAGGCGCTGTTCTGTCAGCCGCGTATGGGCTTCCACTGCCGCCCGTTTACCGTCTACAAGTTCCGTAGCATGTATACCGACATGAAGGGCACTGGCTTTACCCAGGAAGGCAATGATCCACGCATTACGCGTGTGGGGCGATTCATTCGCAAGTGCCGTCTGGACGAGCTTCCCCAATTGTTCAATGTCTTGAAAGGTGACATGAGCATGATCGGACCGCGCCCAGAATCCATGAGCCTCACGGAGTGGTATGAGAAGGATGTGCCGTTCTTCCACTACCGCCATGTGGTACGTCCTGGCATTACCGGTTGGGCACAGGTAGAGCAGGGCTATGCCGCAGAGGTGGAAGGTATGATTGAAAAATTGGAGTACGATTTTTACTATATTAAAAATTTTTCTATATGGTTGGATATTCTAATAATTATTAGAACTATAAAAACTGTATTAATTGGCACCGGGAGCAGATGAAATCTAATAATCATTATGCGTATATGTAAAAGGATTTAATTGGATACTAATTTTGTCGAGTTTTATTAGATTGCTAGAATATAATGTTTGAAGTAGCCACTGAATCACCGGAGTTAATTTCATAGATTATGTTTCTCAAAAATGTGTCTTTAGTAGCCGCCGGCACTGGTGTAGCTCAAGCTATAACTATAGCGACAACTCCGATTATTACACGTATCTATGGTCCGGAAGCATTTGGAGTTGTAGGGTTGTTTACAGCTATACTTGCTATTACTACACCATTAAGTGCATTTAGTTATCCTATAGCTATAGTACTTCCGAAGAACGATTTTGAAGCAATCAAAATAGCAAAGTTATCGTTTTATCTAGCCCTTCTTACATCAATATCAACTCTCCTGTGCTTGTTAGTATACAGTGATTGGATTGTAAATGTGTTTGATGTTGCGGAGATTAAAGATTTTCTATTTTTAATACCTATAGCGATGCTCTTCGCCGCAGTATATGCCATTCTAAGCCAATGGGTGGTAAGAAATAAACTCTTCAATCTAAAAGCTAAAGCTTCAATAGTGCATTCCATTATATTTAATTTATCTAAAGCTGGAGCAGGTTTGATTTCTCCAATTGCTGCAGTCTTAGTAACCATTACTTCTTTTAGTAATATGCTACACTCAGTAATAATATTTAGAGGATTGAGCGATAATAAAGC
Source organism: Cobetia sp. 3AK (assembly GCF_029846335.1). Taxonomy (NCBI): domain Bacteria; kingdom Pseudomonadati; phylum Pseudomonadota; class Gammaproteobacteria; order Oceanospirillales; family Halomonadaceae; genus Cobetia; species Cobetia sp. 3AK. The sequence continues at coordinate 63,232 of NZ_JARWKR010000005.1, forward strand.
GGTGGATATAAACTCAGAATCAGAATATAATTATAAAGATTTGTTTGTTAAGTATAAGGACTTTTTGGTTTATAGAACCCCACAAGTTTTTCTTAATGCTTTATCTCAAAGTATACCTGTGATTATGCTAACAAGCTTCTTCGGAGCCACTGCTGCCGGATTCTATTCTTTGGCGAAGCTTGCCTTAGCTGCACCATCTGCTTTACTTGGCGAAGCAGTATCTTCGGTTTTTTATCCGAAATTTAATGAGTCTTTTAGGGATGATAAAGATGCATTATCACTATTTTTAAAAGCAACCTTTTTACTAGCTACTATAGGTTTAGCTCCCTTCAGTCTAATTGTTGTTTTTGGCTCAAGTTTTTTTGCATTTATATTTGGGACTGAATGGGGAACATCCGGTGAATACGCACAATGGATGGCAGTATGGCTATATTTCGGCTTCGTAAATAGGCCTAGTGTTGCAGCAATTCCTGTTTTAAAAATGCAAGGCTACTTTTTAGTCTACGAAGTATTTAGTGTAATCCTAAGAGTTGTATCGATAATAATTGGTTTTTATGTATTCAATAGTGGCTTAGTTGCAATTGCATTATTTAGTTTAGTCGGAGTAATATTAAATATCACATTGATTGTCAGTGTGTTATTAAAGATATTAAAAGAAAATAAAGCCCAATCAATTTAACGCTATTTCCTATACTGGGATATGTATTCTTTAATTCGGAGTGAATAAATTGAAAGTAAAGTATCTAGCAAAAATGATTTTGTCGAACTGCCCTCAGTGGTTAAGATACCATCTTCGCTATGTGCGGGCGCATAAACAAATATTAAATATTAATAATCCAAAAAAGTTCTCAGAGAAAATTTATAATAGAATGAGGTCGCCCAAGATCGAATTCTCTAGACTAAGCGATAAATTTTTAGTACGTGATTATGTGGCGAAAATAATAGGTGACAAATATTTAGTTCCTCTCTATACGTGCAGAAGTAAGCTTGATTTAAATATAATCCAGGATTTGCCTGAATCATTTGTAGTTAAAGCTACGCATGGAGCGGGATTTGTAAAGATTGTGAAAAATAAAAAAGAAGAAAATCTTTCTAATTTAATAGAAGAAGTAAACGGTTGGTTATCTAAAGATTTCTCCAAAGTCGGAGATGAGTTACACTACCGTAATATAGAGCCTAAGATAGTGATTGAAAAAGCATTATTAAAAAATGGAAATCCTCCTGCAGACTACAAGATACATGTTTTTAGAAAGTCGAGGCATGACGAACCTTACATTTTCTTTCAAGTTATTGGCGGACGTTTTGATGATATACAGCAAAGTTTTTTCTTAGAAGATTGGACTCCTGCCCCGTTTACTAGGAAAAGTGCTAAATCAATACAAGACCCTGAGTTATTGGAAAAGCCTAATTGCATAGATGAGATGATAGATATAGCTAAGAGATTGTCAGAGCCTTTTGGTTATTGTAGGGTAGACCTATATGTATTTGATGATGCGCCATATTTTGGTGAAATGACATTTACGCCCTTCTGCGGAAATTACGTATTTGAACCAAAGAAATGGGATTCTATATTAGGTGAATATTTTGGATGGCCAGAGCTACTAGAAAAAAATGAGGTAGTAACAAAAATATCAAAAAACAATTGATGGTGTATGTATGTGGAGTTTTAATGCGTATAGCTGATAAAACGAAATAGTATTTTATCTTATGTTAATATACTTGCATTAATGAATATTTGTTCTTTACGTGTGTTGACTATTGGTAGGCTTCTACACTTTAAACATACGTAAAGTAACAATATTTAGTGAGAAAGTGTGGGGATAAATCTTTAATTGTTAGTTTTTTAATAATTACGTTTTGTTTTAATAGCTTGTCGAGTTCGCACACTATCAGAAACATCATTTGTAATATTAGTCTATTACCTTCTTTTTACAGCAAACTTAAGAGATGTCGATAGTGATTATACCTAGAAGTATACAAGTAGCATTTACTATTTTCTTCTTTTTTTTCTTTGGGACCTGTGCAACTATTGACGTAGTATATCACAATAGCGTATTGAAAATAATTTCTCAGATTTTTGTATTTATATCGGCATTTTTTGTGCTGATTATTATTAAAGACATTAAGAATATAGCTATATATTCTTTGATTCTTGTTGTAATATTAATTGGCGCTTTAGTAAGTGGTTTTCCTGAAATTATATTCCATTTCCTGGCATTATTTATTTTGACATCTTCTGTATTTCAATATATTGAGGAAAACAATCTGGGTTATGACTTTTTTTTTCAACATGCCTTTTCTGGCTGTTTTGCGATATTTTTGCCAATTTTAATACTATCTCTGGTTGGTGTAGTAGAAAATACTGATGTCTATGTGGCGGCTATTCATGGATTTAAAAAAACGTTAGGTTTCTTTAATCCAAATATTACAGGGCTAGTAAGTGTCGGACTAGTGTTTTCGGCATTTTTTACAAGGATTACATTCTTAAAAGTCGTTTCACTAATATTGTTCCTTATTGTGGCTTACTATTCAGTCCCTAGAACTTCAATTTTAATATTTATTGTGTATATGTTGCTTGTTTGCATGACTTACTATTTAAATGACTTTGCTATAAGAGTTTTAAGTTTTTCAGTTTGTATTTTCGGTTTAGTGGCTGTCCTTGCATTAGCTTCTCTAAAAATGTTTAGCGAATTAAAGTTTGATGATAATGATTTATTGAATCTTATTGATACTATTATGTCACATAGGTTATCTATTGCTTATGTCAGAATTTTAGAAACAGATATTTCTCATTTATTTTTACCTGGAGGCGGTTATACGAATATAGATTTTTCTTGGTATAATATTATAGTTAACTTTGGCGTTCCTTTAATTTTAGTGCTATATATATTTTTAATGCTCAGCTTATCGGCGATAAAGGGTATAAAACTTAAAATTTTCTTTATTTCTTTGTCTGTTGCACATGTATCTCTATTTGGCGAAAATGCTCTTTATGCATATTTTATATTAGGCACATCCTTTACTTTACCATTAGTAATCTCGTTTTCTGTGACAGGTAGATCGTCAACAAAGTACAAAGCAATTGAGCAATAAACATATTATGAAACAATTTTCGGCGATTACTTAATATACAACATTAAGTGCAGGTTTTAATACAATCCAAATGCAATAATCTAATTTTTATAAGATTTTATATAGGATGCAATAGAAATGAAAATATATTATGTGACACCTAGTTTTTATCCGGCGGTAGAGTATGGTGGACCTATTTTTTCAACGTTAAATGTTTGTCGAGAACTTTTAAAAATAGGAGTAACTCTTGACATACAGACTACTAATGTAAATCGAAGCAAACGATTGGACTTAGATACCACAACTCATATATATGTAGAGAAATTGGGCGGGAAAGTTTGGTACCATAAGGAGACAATTACTGATCGGTTATCTTTATCATTGTTGCTGAATATGCCTAAAGCAATAAAAAAAAGTAATTTGGTGCACACTCAATCTATTTTTTCTATTTCCACTCCCACCTCAATAATACTCTCCCGTTTATATAAAAAACCTATTGTGGTATCTCCTAGAGGATCATTAGGTGAGTGGTGCTTCAACCAAGGATCTAGGTTTAAAACGCTATGGATTAATATCTTCTTTAAGCCATTTATTAAACATATATATTGGCATGTTACGGCTGATTACGAGAAAGAGGATATTAAGCGGGTTTTTCCTTTCGTAAATGATAATCAATTTATAGTGATACCTAATGGTGTTGATAAGTTCTCGGACGAGCCTTGCAGAGTTGAAGCTTTAGAAAATCATATTGGCATGGAATTACCTAAAAAATATATTTTATCAGTAGGAAGAATTGATAAGAAAAAAGGGTTTGATTATACAATCAAGGCTCTGAGTGATTTAGATGAAGATATTCATTTAATCATAGCTGGTTCCGATTATGGAGAAAAAGAATATTTGATAGGCTTGTCTAGAGACATGGGGTTAGAGACAAGAGTACACTTTGTAGGCCAAGTAAATGGTATCATGAAGGCAGCATTATATGAAAATGCTACTATATTTATGTTGAACTCACGGCATGAAAACTTCGGCAATGTGTATCTTGAGTCATTAAGTTATGGAACTCCAGTTATAGCAAGTGACAATACACCATGGAATATGCTGGACGAGAATAAAGTTGGCTTCTGCGTAAAGAATGAACCCGAAATTATCGCCCAGATGGCGAAAAATTTGATTCATATTGCACAAGAAGATAATTTAGGTTTGAAAAAACGTTGTAAGAACTTTGCCTCTAATTATTATTGGGAAAGTATAGCTGAATCTTTCTTAGATGAATATAATAGAATTAGAGGCTAATGTGAAAATCGTAGCGATTATCCTTACCTATAACGAAGAAAAGCATTTGTCACGCTGCTTAAGTAATGTGATGGATGTTGTAGATGAAGTTTATGTAATAGACTGTTATTCTAGTGATGCTACTGTAGATATCGCTAGATCTTATGGTGCACATATATTAGCTAACGAGTGGGTAAATCATGCGCATCAATTTAACTGGGCACTTTCTCAACTAGATAATATAGACTGGGTGCTACGTATTGATGCAGATGAAGTGATTACTGATGAACTTAAAAATCAAATAAAAAACAAATTACATTTATTAGATAGTAATATCAATGGGGTTTATCTCAATAGAAGAATAAATTTTCTTGGGCATGAGATTAAATATGGAGGTGTATTTCCTACCGAGGTACTACGCTTGTTCCGGTTTGGTTACGGCGAGTGTGAATATCGTTGGATGGATGAGCATATTAAAGTTGAAGGCCAAGTGACAAATCTAAGTGGCGAAATTATTGATGATAATTTAAATTCGCTTACATGGTGGACCGAGAAGCATAATAAGTATTCTAGTCTAGAAGCAATAGAGATGCTAAATCTTGAATATAGGTTCATGGGGTTAATTCCAGAAAAAGAGTCACGTATTAAAGGCAAAGCTGGCATCAAGCGATGGATAAAAGATAAAATCTACGCTCAACTTCCAGGAGGATGTCGTGCTTTTATTTATTTCCTATATCGCTATGTATTAAGGTTTGGTTTTTTAGATGGCTCCGAAGGCTCAGCTTTTCATATATTACAAGGGTTTTGGTATCGTTATTTGGTAGATGTTAAAGTGGCTGAAGTTAAAGACTATAGTCAAAAGAACAAGGTTTCGATACCTGTATCTATTGAAAGATTGCTAGGTATTAAAGTAAAAGAAAAATCAAATACTGTTGGTAGCTAATTTCTTAAGGAGTAAATGATGAGTAAACGTGCCCTAATTACAGGTGTGACAGGTCAAGACGGCTCTTACCTTGCTGAACTGTTATTAGAGAAGGGATATGAAGTACACGGCATCAAGCGCCGTGCCTCGCTTTTCAATACACAGCGCGTGGATCATATCTATCAGGACCCGCATGTTGAGAACCAGAACTTTGTCCTGCATTATGGCGATCTCTCGGATTCTTCCAATCTGACGCGCATCATTCAAGAGGTGCAGCCGGACGAGATCTATAACCTCGCCGCTCAATCTCATGTCGCTGTCAGCTTTGAATCACCGGAGTACACCGCCGATGTTGATGCACTGGGTACCCTGAGAATCCTTGAGGCGATTCGTTTGTTGGGCCTGGAGAAGAAGACCAAGTTCTATCAGGCTTCTACGTCAGAACTCTTCGGCGAAGTGCAGGAAGTTCCGCAACGGGAAACTACGCCTTTCTATCCGCGCTCTCCGTATGCGGCCGCCAAAATGTATGCCTACTGGATTACGGTCAACTACCGCGAATCCTACGGTATGTATGCCTGTAACGGGATTCTCTTCAATCACGAATCCCCGCGCCGTGGTGAGACTTTCGTAACACGCAAGATTACTCGTGGCCTTGCCAATATTGCTCAGGGCCTGGAAGAGTGCCTGTACATGGGCAATATGGATGCCTTACGTGACTGGGGGCATGCCAAGGACTATGTGCGCATGCAGTGGATGATGCTGCAGCAGGAAGAAGCTGAAGATTTCGTTATCGCGACCGGTAAGCAGATTTCAGTTCGTGACTTCATTCGTCTGAGTGCCCAGGAACTGGGTGTTACCTTGCGCTTTGAAGGTGAAGGTGTTGATGAACAGGCTATTGTTGCGCAAATCGAGGGTGACCAGGCGCCGGCACTCAAGGTTGGCGATGTGCTTGTGCGGGTTGATCCGCGTTACTTCCGCCCTGCGGAAGTCGAAACGCTGCTGGGTGATCCGTCCAAGGCAAAAGCCAAGCTTGGCTGGGAGCCCGAAATCACGGTAGAAGAAATGTGTGCTGAAATGGTGATGGAAGATCTCAAGGTCGCCAAGCGTCATGCTCTGCTCAAGGAGCATGGCTACGAGATCCCGGTTTCGGTGGAGGGTTGATCATGGCTCGCGATCTTGATCAGACAGTATTTGTCGCAGGCCATCGCGGTATGGTGGGGTCTGCCATCGTGCGTCACCTGCAGAAGCTTGGATACCGCAATATCCTGACGGCTAGCCGCGAAGAGCTGGATCTGCTTGATCAAGCCCAAGTGCAGGCTTATTTCAAGGCGCACGCCATTGATCAGGTTTACCTCGCAGCAGCCAAGGTCGGCGGGATTCAAGCCAATAACACGTATCCGGCTGACTTTATCTATCAAAATCTGTTGATTGAAGCGAACATCATTCACGCTTCACATCTGGCTGATGTGGACAAGCTGCTTTTCCTGGGGTCTTCCTGCATTTACCCCAAGCATGCTGAGCAGCCGATGCGTGAAGAAGCGCTTCTCACTGGCACCTTGGAGCCTACCAACGAGCCGTATGCCATCGCCAAGATCGCCGGTATCAAGCTTTGTGAGAGCTATAACCGTCAGTTCGGGCGTGACTACCGCAGCGTGATGCCGACGAATCTTTATGGTCCACATGACAACTTCCACCCACAGAATTCTCATGTGATTCCTGCCTTGCTGCGTCGCTTCCATGAAGCCAAGCAGCAAGAGGAAAAAGAGGTCGTTGTCTGGGGCAGTGGTACCCCGATGCGTGAGTTCCTGCATGTCGATGATATGGCAGCGGCCAGTGTGCACGTCATGGAACTCGACGATAGCGTCTATCAAGCCAATACCTCACCGATGTTGTCTCATATCAATGTGGGGACTGGTGTTGATTGCACCATCCGCGAGCTAGCAGAGACAGTGCAGCGTGTTATCGGGTTTGAGGGTGAACTCACCTTTGATGCCAGCAAGCCTGACGGCACTCCTCGCAAGTTGATGGATGTTTCACGCCTCAAGGCGTTGGGATGGGAAGCAAGCATTACTCTGGAAGAGGGGCTTGATGATGCCTATGGCTGGTTTATCGAAAATCAGGATCGCTTCCGTGGCTGAGCCTCATGCATGAGTTGCCAGCTATTACGCAGGGTTGGCTGAGCAGTGATGACTTTCGGCATGTTGTATCGCATACACCGCTTGTCTCCATGGATTTTGTAGTTACCAATCCTCAAGGCGAATGGTTATTGGGAGAGCGGCTGAATCGTCCGGCGCAGGGCAGTTGGTTCGTCCCTGGTGGGCGGATACTCAAGGGAGAAACTCTTGACGCGACAGCCCTGCGTTTGACTCACGATGAGTTGGGTCAATCGGTACCGCTTTCGAGCATGCGCTCCTTCGGCGTCTATCAACATTTCTACACCGATAGCATGCTTGATCCAGAGGTCTCGACGCATTACGTGGTACTCGCCTATCACCTGAGTCTTGATATTGATCTCGCGACTCTGCCTCGCGTGCAGCATGGTGGCTACCAATGGTGGTCACCGGGCGCTATCGCACAAGACAAGAGAGTGCATTCCAATACCCGCGCCTACCTGCCAGCAGTAACACTCTGACATCTTCAAAAGGAATTTCCATGATTACTCCCGTCATCATGGCTGGGGGCAGTGGCTCTCGGCTGTGGCCACTGTCACGTCAATTGAATCCCAAGCAGTTCCTGCCTCTCACTGGTGAAGGCAGCATGCTGCAGGAAACACTGAAGCGCCTGGAACCCCTTGAGCATCGTGCCCCATTGCTCATCTGCAATGAAGAGCACCGTTTTCTGGTCGCCGAGCAAGTGCGTCAGCAAGGGATATCTGACGCCCGTATATTGCTTGAACCAGAAGGCCGCAATACGGCACCTGCCATTGCTGTAGCAGCACTGCAAGCCATAGCGGAAGAGCCGGATGCGCTACTGCTGGTGCTTGCGGCTGATCACCTGATCCGTGATGTCGAGAAATTTCATGAAAGTATCGGCCATGCGCAAACATTGGCTGAAGCAAATCATTTGGTCACGTTCGGTATCGTACCGACTCATGCTGAAACCGGGTATGGCTATATCCAGCGTGGTGAAGGGCTCAAGGACTTCGGTTTCCGAGTCAAGCGTTTCGTAGAGAAGCCTGATAGCAATACTGCTGAAGATTATCTAGCGACAGGTGGCTATTACTGGAATAGTGGAATGTTCCTGTTCTCTGCCAAGCGCTATCTGGATGAGCTGGAGAGATTCCAGCCAGCCATGGTCGAGGCGTGTCGCGCGGCACTGGCTGGCGCGAGTCAAGATCTCGACTTTACCCGCCTGGATGCGGAAGCCTTCAAGGCCTGCCCATCAGACTCCATCGATTATGCGGTGATGGAGCGAACTGAACAGGCGGCTGTCGTGCCCCTTGAAGCAGGTTGGAGTGATATCGGCTCCTGGTCAGCGCTGTGGGATGTCAAGGAGCATGATGCGCAAGGTAATGCCTGCCAGGGAGATGTGATGCTCCATGATAGTCGCAATCTGATGGTGCATGCGGATCATCGCCTTGTGGCTACCGTGGGAGTTGATGATCTGGTGGTTGTCGAAACAAAGGATGCAGTACTGGTCGCTCACAAGGACCGGGTGCAGGAAGTCAAGAAGATAGTAGAGCGTCTCAAAAGGGAGGGACGTCAGGAGCATATCAATCACCGTGAGGTTTACCGTCCTTGGGGTGTCTACGACAGCATTGATAAGGGCGAGCGTTACCAGGTCAAGTGCATTACCGTGAAGCCTGGCGCGAAACTCTCCGTCCAGATGCATCATCACCGTGCTGAGCATTGGATCGTCGTCTCTGGGACGGCAAAGGTTACCATTGGTGACAAGACTCAGCTTGTCAGTGAAAATGAGTCAACTTACATCCCCATTGGGCAGGTTCATGCGCTGGAAAACCCAGGAAAGATACCGCTGGAGTTGATCGAGGTTCAGTCAGGATCTTACCTGGGTGAAGACGATATCATTCGTTTCAATGATCGATATGGACGAGCCTGATGAGTGAACAGTTGAAAATCTCCGTCGTGACTGCCTGCTTCAATAGTGAAGCAACTATAGGAGAGGCGATAGCGACGTTGAAGCGTCAGACCTGGAAGAATATTGAACACGTCGTAATCGATGGGGCCTCAAAGGATAATACGGTCGATGTCGCCAAGGCGACTCTCCATAACAACGATGTGTTTATTTCTGAGCCCGACAAGGGCATCTATGATGCACTGAACAAGGGTGTAGCCAACTCAACAGGTGATATCGTCGGTTTCTTGCATTCTGATGACCTCTATGCTCACGATGAAGTACTGGCACAAGTTGCCCGCTACTTTGAGGATCCGGCTGTGGGTGCCGTGTATGGTGACCTTCAATACGTCAGCGCTACAGATACTGATCATATTATACGCCACTGGAAATCTGGAAAGTTCAAGCATAAGAAGCTGAAATATGGTTGGATGCCCCCCCATCCCACGTTTTTCATGCGACGTGAGCTATATGAAGTGATGGGAGGATTTGATCTTCAGTATCGTATTGCTGGCGATTACGACGCTCTACTTCGATATCTTTCAAATGACAATTTCAAGGTTTGTTATTTGCCTGAAGTGTTGGTCAAGATGCGTGTAGGAGGTGCCAGCAACGGTAGTTTCAAGCAGATTGTCAGAAAGTCATTGGAAGATATCTCGGCCATGAGAAAAAATGGCGTGAATCCTTTCCTTGCCTTGCCATACAAGAATGTGTCCAAAATTTCTCAATTCATGAGAACTGCGGTACAAAAGTAATTATCAGATTTCTTGGTCATTCTTCACGTTTCATGCTTGTTCGTGAGGTTTCCTGATACCTGTCATGCTGTGAATATTCGGTATTTTCCAGTAGTATCAACGCCAATTTCAAGATGATAAACAGGACTGAAGATGAAAATTGCCATCGCAGGCACGGGTTATGTCGGTCTCTCCAACGCCATGCTGCTGTCTCAGCATCATGAAGTCGTCGCGTTGGATATCGTGCCGGAGAAGGTGGAGGGCCTGAACCGTGGTATCTCGCCTATCGTCGATAATGAGATTCATGAGTTTCTGGCGCGTGGAGATCTGAATTTCCGCGCTACCCTCGACAAGGAAGAGGCCTACCGCGATGCCGATTTCGTGATCATCGCGACGCCGACGGATTACGATACCACTACCAACTACTTCAATACTTCCAGTGTTGAAGCGGTGATTCAGGATGTGCGCGACATCAATCCTGACGCGGTGATGGTGATCAAGTCCACTGTGCCGGTGGGCTATACGGTAGAGGCGCGTGAGCGTTTCAATACCGAGAACCTGATCTTCTCGCCGGAATTCCTGCGTGAAGGCAAGGCGCTGTACGACAACCTGCATCCGTCTCGCATCATCGTCGGTGAGCGCTCCGAGCGTGCCGAGGTGTTCGCCGGGCTGCTCAAGGAGGGTGCCATCAAGCAGGGTGTCGATGTGCTGTTCACTGACAGCACCGAGGCAGAGGCCATCAAGCTGTTCGCCAATACCTACCTGGCAATGCGCGTCGCCTACTTCAATGAGCTGGATACCTACGCGGAATCACATGGGCTGGATGCCAGGCAGATCATCGAAGGGGTGGGGCTGGACCCGCGCATCGGCCAGCACTATCACAACCCGTCCTTCGGGTATGGGGGTTACTGCCTGCCGAAGGATACCAAGCAGTTGTTGGCCAATTATCAGGAAGTGCCCAACAACATGATCCAGGCCATCGTCGATGCCAACACCACGCGCAAGGACTTCATTGCGGAATCCGTGCTCAAGCGCAACCCGCAGGTGGTGGGGGTGTATCGCCTGGTGATGAAGTCCGGCTCTGACAACTTCCGCGCCAGTGCCATGCAGGGCGTGATGAAGCGCATCAAGGCCAAGGGTGTGGAAGTGGTGGTGTATGAGCCGGTACTGGAAGAGGACACCTTCTTCGGTTCACGCGTCATGCGAGACCTCGAGGCGTTCAAGCAGGAAGCTGACGTCATTCTGAGCAATCGCATGGCGGAAGAGCTCGCCGATGTGGTCGACAAGGTCTACACCCGCGATCTGTTCGGCAACGATTGATTCAGAGCGCTGGTTCTTGATCGAAAATACAACGCCGCATCCTCGTGATGCGGCGTTTTCGTGTCAGTGGAGAGGACATAGGTGAAGACTTTCATGCTGCTTGCCTGATGCCAAGGAGGAGGGCAGTTGTGTCAGGCTATCCCTCCCATGGAGTCCTCAATAGCCCTCTGCAGCATGCGCCTGAGTGGCTCGTGCCATCCTTCATAGAGTCATCACTGGGTCAGGAAGGCCAGGTATGCTGTCATACGATTCCCTCGCTCGTTCAGCTTCATCCCCCGTTCAAGCCGATGTTTCCTCGGTGACGTCGCGCCCCGTGTCCTGCGGCGTTTTCCTGTTCGGTCTGCTCAGTCTGGTCGTGCCCTCTGGCTATAGCATCGGGCCGGCACTGCTGGTGTTGCTCAGTGGCTATGGGTTGCTGCGCGAGTCGCGCACGCTGCTGCGCGCGCCTTGCACGGAGGACGTGACCGTCATCGGCGTGATGGCGGGCCTCGCAGCCTTGTTGCTGCTGAGCATCCTGCTGCAGGGGGATGCGTGGCAGACGGCAGGCGTGCCTATCCGCCTGTTGCTGGCTGTGCCGGTGCTGTTGCTGGTGTTGTCGTGTCCTCCGTCGCTGGGGGCGATGTGGGGTGGGTTGATCCTCGGCAGCGTGCTGACCGGCAGCTGGGCGATGTGGCAGAAGCTGGTGTGGGGTGTGCACCGCGCCGGTGGCTTTACCAACACCATCAATTTCGGCGATATCTGCATGTTGATGGGGCTGATGTGTCTCGCGGGACTTGGCTGGGCCATGAGTCAGGCAGGTGCCCGGCGGCGCTATTGGATACTGGCGCTGCTGGTTGGCGGGGCGTTCGGCATCATCGGCTCGTTGATGTCGGGGACACGCGGCGGTTGGATCGGCTTTCCCTTCGCGGCCTGGGTGCTGTATCGCAGTTATGGTGAGGTGATTTCACGCCGTGTGCTCAGGCTGGGCGTCTTCATGTGCGCCGGGGTGATCGCCTTGATGGTGATGACGCCGGCCACCGGTATCCAGCAACGTGTCGAAGCCGGTGTCTCGGATGTCACGAAGTACGTGGAGGACCGCAATGCCGGCACCTCCGCGGGGGCGCGACTCGAGATGTGGCGGGGGGCTCTACTGATGATCGCCGAGCAGCCGTGGCTGGGCAGGGGCGAGACGGGGTATGCCGAGGCGCGTGATGCGATGATCGAGCGGGGAGAGCTCAGTCGCCATGTCCAACCTTATGAGCATCCCCACAACGAGTTTCTCGATGCCTGGGTCAAGCGTGGGGTACTGGGCTTGCTGGCGTTGCTGGCACTCTATCTGGTGCCGCTGCGACTCTTCTATCGTCGCCTGGACAGCGACGACCTGACATTGCGCTCACTGGCTGTCGCCGGCGTGCTGCTGCCGCTGACCTTCCTCGACTTCGGGATGACCTGGGTGATGTTTTCCCAGGCCAGCGGCGTGATGGTCTACGCCTTCTGGCTGGCGATCGTGTGGGGCACGCTGCGGGCCCACGAACGACGCCTCGAGACACTGCAGGCACCCTGAGAGTATTTTGACCTGCGAAGGTGACAGGTCTACAGTACGCGCAAAATTTGAGCAATCGCTCACGACTATTCACGTGGGGTGAAGGAGGCTGCTTCACCGCTCAGGAGAACTGACATGCAAGACAAGCTCAAGATCGACATCGTCTCCGACGTGATGTGCCCGTGGTGCGTGATCGGCTACAAGCGCCTCGAGAGCGCCATTCAGTCACTTGGCCTGGAAGATAGCGTCGAGATCGAATGGCAGCCCTTCGAGCTGAATCCGGACATGCCGGCACACGGCGAGAATCTGCGCGCCCATATCGAGCGCAAGTACGACACCACGCCCAAGGCCAGTGCCGAGGTACGTCGCAATCTGACCGCTCTGGCAGCCGAGGAAGGCCTGGTCTTCAATTTCTTCGACGACATGCGCATGGTGAATACCCTCGAGCTCCACGTCCTGCTCGAGTACGCCGCCGAACAGGGCATGCAGCATGACCTGATGATGCAGTTCTACGCTGACTACTTCACCTTGCAGAAGGACATGTCGGACCGCGCCGTGATGGCGGACTCTCTGGCCGCGGTCGGGCTGGATGCCACCGAAGGGCTGGCACAGCTGGACGACCCGGAAGCCCTCCAGCAGGTAAGGGCGCGCGAAGCCCATTGGCAGCAGATGGGTATCTCCAGCGTGCCGACCTTCGTCTTCAATCGTCGCAGCGCTCTGAACGGGGCCCAGCCTAAAGAGGTGTTCGAGCAGGTGTTGAGCGAGCTTTCGGGAGATCAGGCTTGAGCCTCACCGAATGAGATGTCACTGAGGCACTGATTTCGGTAGTGACGATCCCGTGACAAAAACGCGGCCCCGCTTTTCAGCAGGGCCGCGTTTTTCGTTCTGGGGTGTGTCAGTCACTCAGCTGAGTTCGGACACACTACCTTCAAGCACGCTTGGGCGGGTTGTTGCCACGGCGACCGCCGGAGGGATTGCTGGTCGTGCTCGGTCCGTTCGGCACTTTCGGAGCCGGGGCTTTGCGTGCAGGGGCTTTAGGCGCCGGAGATTGCGCCTTCTTGGGCGGGTTGTTGCCACGGCGACCGCCGGAGGGGTTGCCGGTCGTGCTCGGTCCGTTCGGCACTTTCGGAGCCGGGGCTTTGCGAGCAGGGGCTTTAGGCGCCGGAGATTGGGCCTTCTTGGGCGGGTTGTTGCCACGGCGACCGCCGGAGGGATTGCCGGTCGTGCTCGGTCCGTTCGGCACTTTCGGAGCCGGGGCTTTGCGTGCAGGGGCCTTGGATGCTGGAGCGTGAGTCTTGGTCGTGTTTTTCATTGTCTTGGATCTCTTTGTATCGATTGTTTGAAATAGTTTTGAGTAGGCTGCCGGTCTATTACTTACAAGCCCCAGGGCCCCCGCGACAGGCGCATGCGGATGGGACGTGACACTTATGGTCGCCACCACAACGCATCGCCTGTGATTCAGTGCCGCCACCCGGGTAGGCGCCAAAGTGTTTTTCATACAGCGCTACCGTCTGTGCAAAGGCATCCTTCAATTGCTGGTAGTCGTCTTCACCGTAGATACCGAAGTAGGGGTAGTGGTCAATGAAGCGACCGAATACCTGGTGGCAGTCTTCGCGGTAAGCACGTGTGTCCAGGATGTGTGCATGCCATAAGGTATCGACCTCCTTGCTGGGCACGAGCGAGACAGCAGGATAGAAGGCCTTGAGTGACAGGAAGCGGCGATACTCACGCTCCGCCTTGTCCCAGGCTTCCACCGACATTTCGGCTTCGCTGGAGGCCGTGTACTTGTGCTTCAGACGAGCAAGGTCGAGACGGCTGACATTGATGTCCAGTCCGTGACGATCCACGCGGGGTTGGTTCAGAGAAACGATGGCATTCATGAGCATGACTCCTGTGAGGGGGGATTGCAGAACTTGATGTCCCGCCTTCGTTTCATCTCACGGTCGAAACTCTGACGACTGATCAGGGCGCAGGGCTCATAGCCATTGGCAGTCAGCTGGTAAAGCAGACGCCAGGCATGTCCGATCTTGAAGCGCAGATAGCCCTTGCGGCAGCGCAGGCGTTTTCCGCCAAGTGATCGGTAGGGCGTGCCATTGGCCATGGCGTGATCAATCTGGATGGCCTTGGACTGGTAGCAGCGGCTGACCTCATGGGGACAGCGGGCGAGGATGGTATCGATGGTTGGCATGACTGGCTCCGTCTTGGTTGACGAAACCAGTATTTATTTGTGGATTCCACAACACGCATGCTTCAACAATCTTTTTTGCGGAAGGTGTCCAGCAGTGCGTCGAAGGAGGAAGCGTCCTTGTATTGACGGAGGATCAGGCCGCGATACTTCACCAGCATCTCGTTGTCCGTCTTCAGCTGGCATGCCTGCTGGTGGGCTTCCTGAAGATCTCCCCTGAAGTAGGCAGCCATCATGCTATCCCCCTGGGAGAGGGCCGCTGTCTGAGCGGCCAGTCCCTTGAGTACGTTGCCCTGCAGGTGACCGAGGCCCATCTGCGGTAACGCATCGGCAAAGGGGTTGGGCAATTCCTCTGACGTGAGATCAGCATCAGGCAATCTATCCAGCAGGTGAATCAGCTCCTGACGCAACAGGCCAAGTCCTGCCAGTGATTGGCGCTCGAAGAACAGCTCACGTGCCCACTCGACCAGCTCCTGTCGCCTGGTTTTCTGCTCCAGGAGCTGAATGACGAGCTTTGGCTCACCGAAGATTCCCTGAAGCAGGATGGCATTCCAGAGAAGCGTGATGTCGCCTGGGTGGATTTGCACCCGGTTCCGGCTGTCACAGCCATGCCCGAGCGGTGTGTAATCCAGGCGCAGGTGTTGCGTCTTGCTGCGGTCGGGTTTGCGACAGACATCGTCCTTTTGCTTGAGAGAAGGACTCAGTGCATTGACCAGTGTCTTGATCGAGTTCAGGAGCTTGCCATGCTGACTGAGGGGCTTGCTCAAGCCTACCTTGCGGCAGAGCAAGTCCTCGTATACAGACGATATTTCGCGCCAGTTACCCTTGTCAGCTTCGCTCACAGGAGAACTCCAGCAACTCGTTGACCGAGATGCGCTCGCTGTAGCCAACCGACATCTCCGCTATCTTCTGAGCCTGAGTGAACCAGTCATGGGAGTAACATCTGTCATGACGACGATACTCATCCAGCACGCCCATGCAGTATCCTGCTTGCAGGGCTTCCGAGACACTTGTCGTGACACCTGCCAGCAGGTTCTGTTTATCTCTCTCGGCATAGATTCCCACCAGCTCGTTGCAGCTCTGGATCAGGCGTTCCGAATGCTTGTTGGCCCGGGCAGGCGTGGCCGAGGTGAATGCCAGCGTCACGAGGAAAGCGATGAATGAGTATTGACCGTATGGGGTTTTCACAGTGTGGGCTCCTTGAAAGTATCACTCGTGGCTGAATCAGCCTCATCGGGGGAAAGAGAGGGCCTTTCGTCCTGCTGCTCATCTTTCGTCGCTGTGCTGCGGAGCCCAGTAGGTGCTGCCAGATAGAGGGCAATCAGCAACGTGGCGTAAGTGGCCAGTTTGACGAGCGGATCATCTTCGAGAAGATACTGCTTCGGGAGCGCTTCATATTCTGACTGCCAGAGAAATATTTCACACAGGCCAATCACGACCAGTTCCACCACCGTGAGGATTCCCAGAGACACCAGCAAGCGACTGGCCCCTTTCCAGAAGCCTGTCGAGAAATGCTGGCAGTAATGGACATGACGCCACACCAGCAGGCCTGACAGCACCACGAATGCCCATTCCAGGAGTGACATGTCAGCCAGGCCTTCACCGTACTCGAAGATGGCGAAAGGGAGTAGAACCACTATCATCAGGCCGGTGAGCCAGAGCAGGAGGGTCTTGAGGGTATTCAATATCTGACAGAGGATTCGTGAGACCCCATTGTCGATTTTCCCAGTCAGGGAGAGATTTCCAGATTGAGACATCGTGCATACGTCCATGTAATCGTTGCATGAGTGTAGATATGACTTCGTGATGCGCTTATCACTTTCATGTCCCTGAAAGTTCTGTATAAAAGATGTCAAGGAACCATGTCAGTCATTGGCGTGATCATCTCAGCGAGAATATACAGGATACGATAACGAGTTGCGGGATTATTTTGGTTATTGGCCAAGAGTTTAATTTACGAAATACTGATTTATTTGAATGGAAAATATTGGCATCACCAATTGTCAGGTATCAGGACGATATTGAACGGTGTTTGAAGTGACAGGATCAGATACTCGTTTCGCAATGGCTGTATAGAGTGAACGCATACCCCATGACGCACGCGGCCCCGCTTTTCAGCAGGGCCGCGTTTTTCGTTCCGGGGGTGTGAACTGGCAGAACTGGCCGATCCGTCACGTGTGGGCTGACAACCCTCAGAGCCCTGCCTTGATGTCGCTCAGCTGCTGGATGAGGGTCTCGAGGACGGCGTCCACTTGGGTTTCGGTGTGCTCGCAGGAGAGGAAGAAGCGCAGACGGGCGCTCTTCTCCGGCACGGCGGGGTGCAGGATGGGCTGGACGTTGAAGCCGGCCTCGAACAGCTGGTTGGAGAGGCGCGCGGCCACCAGGGAGCTGCCGAGGATGACAGGCACCACCGCGACGCCCAGGCTGTCCCCGACATCCAGCCCCAGCGCACGGGCGCGCGTGAGGAAGTAGCCGGAGACGGCATGCAGGCGAGCGATGCGCTGTCTGGCATCGTCGCCCTGGAGCAGTTCGAGGATCTTCAGCGACGGGGCGGCGACCTGTGCCGGCATGCCCACCGAGTAGAGGAAGCCCGGCGCGAAGTAGCGCAGCATGCTGACCAGTTCCTTGCAGCCGGCGATGTAGCCACCGCAGCCGGACAGCGTCTTGCTCATCGTGCCCATCCAGATATCGACGTCACGCGCAGCGATGTCGAAGTGCTCCCTCAGGCCGAGCCCACGCTCCCCGAGCACGCCGAAGGAGTGGGCTTCATCGACCATCAGCCAGCAGCGGTACTGTTGCTTGAGGGCGATCAGGCGCGGCAGGTCCGGCACGTCGCCGTCCATGCTGTAGAGGCCTTCGGTGACGATCAGCACGCGCTCGAACTTGCCGCGCTGACTGCTGAGCAGGGCTTCCAGCGCGTCCGGGTCGTTGTGCGCGAAGGGCATGCGACGAGCGCCGGAGAGTTGAGCGCCGACCAGCGAGCTGTTGTGGATCCACTCGTCATGCAGGATGAGGTCCTTCGGGCCGAGCAGATAGCCTAGCGTGGACACGTTGGTGGCATGACCGCTGACGAACACCACCGCATCCTCGACCTCGTAGGTGCGCGCCACCGCCGCTTCCAGCTCGCGATGGATCGGACGCTCACCGGAGACGGCGCGTGAGGCCGACACCGAGGTACCGTAATGGGCCGCCGCCTCGGCCGCGGCCTTGATCACCTCGGGATGACGGGAATAGTCGAGGTAGTTGTAGCTGGCGAAGTTGACCAGCTCGCGCCCATCGATGCGCGTGGTGGCGCCAGCGCAGCCTTCATGCACGCGGAAGAAGGGCTCCGGCACGCCGAAGGCGGCGCCGGCCTGCTGCATCATGCTCAGCTGCTGATAACCGGGCTGGCGATCGAAGCGCACGAAGTCATCGCTGATCTCCAGTGGAGCGGTTGTCCTGTGCGCGAAGATGTCGTCTTCGGGGCCTTGAGCCTGTGCGGCGGTGGGGCGGGTACGGCGTGCACGGGCCTTGTCCAGCAACTGCTGTTTCATGTCACTGGCGGAAGATCCGGGGGTATGACGTGATGCCAAGAGTCGAATTCCTTTCACGATGTTGCTGACCCAAAAACGGGCGCGAGAGCCGTGGCTCCCCGCCCGTCGGGTACGTGATGCATGTCGGCGCCGCCGTTGGAAGCGACGCGAACCTGTGACGATATGACTGGGACGTTACGGCAAGACGGGAGCCGGCGCCAGTCTCGCCTCGCCGTCACCGTCCTGCCGTCTTCGTCCGCGTCTCATCCTCCCGGCGGCTACTTGCTGACCATCTCGCCGCGCTCACCCTGGGGAATGGCATCGCCACCGTGCTGCTTGACCAGCTGCGCCATGGCCTGATCTTCACTGCTGCTCTCGGCGTCCTCGCCATCGGCCGCGCTCATCTTGTGCATCAGACGCTCTGCCAGACGCCACAGGGTGGCAGCCTCGCTGATCATCATCACCGGGATGCTGATGCCCAGACGCGCCTCCACCGCCGTCATCAGCTCGACCCCCATCAGCGAGTCGAAGCCCATGTCATAGACGCTCTTGTTGACGTCGATGGCGGCCACATCGATCAGCAGGATCTTGCTCAGCTCGCCCTTGAGGATCTCGACGATGGCGGTCTGCAACGCCTCACCGCTCAAGCCGGCCAGGGCCGCGGCGATATCGTCCTGCTGCGCCTGACTGCCGTCATCGTCTCCGGCGCGCCGTGCGATCTCGTCAAAGCGCGGTGTCGCGGCCGTGGGCAGGAAGCGCGTCAGCGCTCCCCATTCCAGCTCCAGCACGCCCAGCGAGCGACCCGGCTTGCCGAGTGCCAGCGCCTGCTGATCCGTCACGATCATCTCGCTGAGGCAGGCCAGGGCGTGATCCGCCATCAGCGCATCGCCGCCCAGACGATTCTTGAGCGCTTCGCGAGTCTTCTCGTTGCGCGCCAGGAAGCCGGCATCCTCGATCGCCCCCCAGCGGGCACAGGTGGCTGGCAGGCCACGCGCACGACGACTGGCGGCGAGCCCTTCCAGCCAGTGATTGGCTGCCACATAGACACTCTGACCGGGATTGCCGAACAGCGTGGTTGCCGAGGAGTAGAGCACGAAGAAGTCCAGTGGCTGGTTCGCGCTCAGGCGATCCAGCAGTCGTGCGCCCTCGAGTTTCGGTGTCATCACCCGCTGGATGCGCTCGGCGTCCAGATGGCGGATCAGCGCATCGTCGATCACCGCCGCGGCATGGATGATGCCCTTGAGCGGCGCGATGGCATCTTTCGCCTCACTGGCATCCGCCGACGTGACGAAGCGTGAGAACACGGCCGTGAGCGCCGCTTCATCGGCGACATCGCAGGCCAGCGCATGCACGCGCACGCCTTGTGCCTCGAGACGCGCGACACCTGCCTGAGCCTCGTCACTGGCAGCGCCGGAGCGCCCCAGCAACACCAGTTCACGCGCGCCTTGTGCGGCCAGCCACTCGGCGCTGCGCAGTCCGAAGCCCCCGAGACCGCCGGTGACCAGATAGCTGGCTGTCGGGTCGAGACTCAGCTCGCCGGACTGACTCAGCTCGCCGGACTGCATGGCCGCCAAGCCGCCGGCGGTCATGCCAGAAGTCCCGGAACCGGCGGGAGCAGATTGCGCCTCGCTCAGCGGTGCCGCGAGGGAGCGCTGGGTGACCACCACCTTGCCGATCTGACGGGCCTGCTGCATGTAGCGGAAGGCTTCCACCACCTGGCTGGCATCGAAGGTGGTGTAGGGCAGCGGTGCGAGGGTGCCATCCTCGAACAGCGCCATCATCTCGCGGAACAGACGCGTGGTCAGGCCCGGGCATTCCTTCATCAGCTGATCGGAGTCGATACCGAAGTAGCTCAGGTTGTTGCGGAACGGACGCAGCCCCATCGGGGTGTTCTCGTAGAAGTCACGCTTGCCCAGCTCACAGAAGCGCCCGAAGGGCTTGAGCACGCGCAGATTCTGGACGATGGCCTCACCGGCCAGCGAGTTGAGCACCACGTCGACCCCGCGTGCATCCACGCTTGGATCGCGCTGCTGGCGGGCGGCGAGATCGGCCAGGATATCCTCCGCGAAGCCGTGGCTGCGCGAGTCATAGACGTTCTCGATGCCCATCAGCGCCAGGAAGTCACGCTTGGCGGGCGAACCGACGGTGGCGAACACCTCGGCGCCCAGCCACTCGGCGATCTGCAGCGCCGCGATGCCCACGCCCCCGGCAGCCCCGTGGATCAGCACCTTCTCGCCGGCTTCCAGACGCGCCAGATGCTTGAGGGCGTAGTAGACGGTGAAGAAGGTGGTCGGGATGGTCGCTGCCGCTTCCAGACTGACGCCCTGAGGCACGCGGGCCAGCGCGGTATCCGCGATCACCAGACGGTCGGAGAAGCTGGCGGGGCCGAAGCCGACCACCCGCTCACCGACCGCGAATTCGGCGTTGTCACCGGCACGTGTCACCACACCGGAGAATTCGAGCCCCAGGCTCGGGCCGGAGAAGCCGTGCTCGATGGCTTCATCCGACAGCAGCCCCAGGGTGTACATCACGTCGCGGAAGTTGAGGCCGGTGGCCTCGACACGTACCTCGACGTCACCGCGTGCCACCTCGGGCAGGCGACGCGGCTGCCACTCGAGATTACGCAGCTGGCCCGGCTGACTGAAGCCCAGACTCACGCTGCGGCGATCCTGCCTGGCTGTCTCGCTCTGGCCTGCCGCCGTCTCGTGGGACGCCTGCTCGTCGGTCATCGCGAGCCTTGCCTGTGCAGGGGCTGTCACCTGACGCAGGCGTGTCGCGAAGCGGGCGCCATTGGCATCCAGCACGACTTCCTGCTCGTGATCCGGGGCTTCGACTTCCTGTACCAGCGCGTTGATCAAGGCTGACGTGCTGACGGCGTCGCTTCCCAGTACCGGCGTGTCAAGCAGGCGGATATCCAGTGACTGGCTCTCGTTGGCCAGGCTGCGCGCAAAGCCCCAGCTGGCGGCATCGGCAGGCGCCTCGGTGGCAGTCGTATCCCCCGAGGGCGGCGATTGCCACATGGCGGCCACATCATGCGTGAGCACCCACAAGGTCGGCGCCACCAGACTGTCATCCTCTTCCTGCGCCGCCTCGAAGGCCTGGGTGATCTCGGTGAGCAGCTGCTGGCGGGTACATTGCCGGGCGTTGGCGGCAGCGGCGTCGCTGGCCTTGGCCGGCAGCGCGACCAGATGATCGACGCTCGAGAAGCGAGCGAACAGCGCCTCCGGGGTGTCTTGCGGCGGCAGCGTCACGTGCGCCACCTGATGGCCTCGCGCCTCCAGGGACTGCGACAGTGACGAGATCAGCGCCTGGTCCGCAGCCGCCTGTGGGGTATCCAGCAGCGCGATCTTCATAGACGTCTGTGGCGCATCTGACTGAGCGGAGTCCTCGACCATCGCCTTGCTCGCGGCCAGCCACCAGGCACCGGACATCGGCGTCGTGCTGGTGTCCGTCGCCGGCAGGCTCAGGCCAAGCTGGCCGAGCAGGCGCTGCCACTGGACCATGCCCGGATGACTGCGCAGCTGCTCGCCATCATCCAGTGCCAGTATCGGGCCGCTCCAGGCGGCAGGTTCACAGCCACACAGCAGGACCTCTGCGCCGGGGGCCAGGCGCTGCACCAGCTGACTGAGCAGCTCGCGGGCCTGAGACGGCGCTTCCATGTCCAGATGCACGATGGCGATCTGCACCGGCGCCTGGGGGCTTTCCCAGCCCTCGCTGGTGGTGACATCGATCAGCGGCAGGTCTTCCTGCAGGCGCTGGGCCTCGCCGAGCGCACTCTGGCTGGCGGCGAGGAAGGTGTAATCCAGCGCATCGAAAGACGGTTCACGCCGGTCGGCGAGACGCAGTGCTTCCAGTCGCTGTCCCAGCCACGGGCCGCCGGCACCGAGTTCCAGCACCGACAGACGCTGGCCGGCGGGCAGTTCACTCAGGCTGCGGGCGAGACGTTGATCCAGCTGCGCGCTCAGCCACTGCCAGCCGGCATTGCCGACGGCGGTCTTGAGCAGGGTGGGGATCAACGGCTGGCGCAACTGTGCCAGTGCCGCTTCGGCGTCCTGGGTGAGGGTGTCAGTGGCGAGTCCCTCCACGCCGGAGACTTGAGCGGTAGGCGAGCGCTGCTCGGCCTCGTCGAGGACATCGGTGGCGTCAGTTTCGGACCCGGACCCGGACCCGGACCCGGACCCGGACTCAGACCCAGGCCCGGCCAACGGTGTGCCGCTTATCGGCATGCCACGGTTGAGCCATTCGTCCAGGTGCAGATGCAGACGGCCTGCCGCATGCGTCAGCGGGAACTGCCCCGGATAGTCACGGACCAGCAGCTGCCAGATGTCGCGGGCCGCCGGCAGGTCCAGCGGGTGAATCTGCCAGTCGCCGCTCTCGCGGGATTCGGTCAGACCCTGGGCGCTGGCCCAGTCGAGCAGCACGCGGGTGAACAGCGGGCTACGGCGCTGCCAGCGAGATAGCGCTTCGTGATCCAGATGCGGGGCTGCCGGATCGCCCGGCGCCGCGTGGCGCATCAGTGTCTCGTGCACGCTGGCGAGCATCAGGCTGTCGAGCAGCGGCTCCAGCTCATCACGGAAGCGGTGGCTGTCTTCCAGCGGATGAGTGGTGTCGTCGCTGTGGGCAAGCTCGGGCGCCATCGCCTCGGCGACCAGCGACTCCAGCGCCAGGGCGGCGGCAGGGCGCGGACTCAACGGATGCGGCGCCGCCGTCAGGGCGATATCCAGATAATCGAGGTGGGCCGTGCCATCGCGACCCAGCCGCACGGCCCGGAAGCGCGCTTCCTCGGCAACGGCCACGGCGCGCCCGTCAGCATCGTACAGCTCGAAGTCGGCGCACAGCGAATGCGGGCCGCGCGAGCGCAGGACCACGCGGGCGGTAGTGATCTGTGAGGCACGTACCTGCTCACGCACCTGCAGGCGGCCGACCCGCACCGGCACGAAGGCCATGCCATCGCTGGCGGCCGTCTGGCCCTGGAGCACGCCCAGCAGCGGGATGAACAGCTGGAAGGCGCTGTCGAGCACCCCGGGGTGCAGGTGGAAGTCACCGTCCTGCATGAGCATTTCCGGGGTCAGCGCGAAGCGCGCCAGCACCTGCGGATGCGGGGCTGCGCCGACGGTGTGCCTGTTGACTGCGCCTTCGCTGCCATGCTCGACCCAGATCTGCTCGGCGGCGCGGAAGTGCGGGCCGTAGTGCAGGCCCAGCCGGGCGGCGGCCGCGATGTGGGCCTCGCGATCCAGGTCGGCGGCACGCGCAGGCAACGCCGGGGCGCGACGCTCCAGCAGACGGCCACGTGTGGCCGTAAAGGCGCGCGCTACCGCATGCAGGTTCCACTTGTCGGCATCTTCGGCGCGGGTCTCGCGGCTTTCCAGACGCATGGCACCGTTGCGGCTGTCCAGTGACAGGCGCGTCAGGCGCAGAGTGGTGTCATCGAGCAGCAGCGGGGCGCGAATCTCGAAGTCCTCGAGATCCAGCACGTCGGGCAGGGAATCCTCCTCCGCGCTGGCGGCCTGCCATTCGTGGGCGGCCGCCAGACACTGCTCCAGATAGCCGGCACCCGGGAAGACGGCACTTTCGCCGACCTGGTGATCGGCCAGCCACGCGACCTTGCGGGTATCGAGCTGCGCCTCCCAGGTGAGCTGCTGCTGAGCGAGACGATAGCCGAGCAGCGGATGCACGTAATGGCGTTCCAGCAGGCGCTGGCCTTCGCTGGTGGTCTTCACCCAGCACGGCGTGCGCTGCCAGGGATAGGTCGGCAGGTCGACGAAGCGACCGGCCACCGGGAACAGACGAGTGAGATCCACCGCACCGGAGAGCAGCAGGCGGCCGCGCAGATGCTCCAGCGCCTCCAGGCCATCATGACGGCGCTCCAGACTGGCCAGCACCTGTCCCGCCGGCGCCTCGTCACTGCGGGCCTTGAGGACATCATTCAGATAGCTGCGCAGAATCGGATGGGCACCGATCTCGACCAGCAGACGATGACGGCCAAGGTCCGCCACGCTGGCGGACTGCCAGCTGACCAGACGCGTGACGGCGGCCTCGAACTGCACCGGCTGACGGATGTTCTCCCACCAGTAGCTGGCGTCCAGGCGCTCGCCTTCGATCACGCTGCCGGTGACGGTGGAGAGGAAGGGAATGCGGGTGGCGCGGGGCGTCAGCCCTTCGAGCGAGGCGAGCAGGCCGTCCTTGATCGGGTCCATCGCCGGGCTGTGGAAGGCATAGTCGAGCCCCAGCACGCGGGCGAAGGTGCCCTGTGCGGAAAGCTCGGCACTCAGGGCCTCGAGGCGTTCGCGGTCGCCGGCCAGCGTGGTGCCGCGCGGGCCGTTGATGCCGGCCAGTGACAGCGAGGCCCATTGTGGCTGTTCCAGCCACTCGCACATCTCGCTCTCACCCAGCCCCACCGCCATCATCGCGCCGCTGCCGCGGGTGCGTCCCTGATGGTGGCTGCGCTGGAAGATGACACGGGTCGCCTGCTCGAGGCTCAAGGCACCGCTGGCCCAGGCCGCCGCCACTTCGCCCACGCTGTGGCCGGTGACGGCCACCGGCTGGATGCCGCGTTCGATCAGCCATTCGGTGATCGCCACCTGCAGGGCGAACAGGGTCGGTTGGGCGATCTCGGTGGCGTCGAGGCGGTTCTCGCCGTCCTCGGCCAGGCTGCCGTCCAGTTCCTTGAGCAGCTCGAAGCCATTGAACTCGCGGAAGGCCGCATCCAGTCGGGTCAGGCAGGCGCGCACGCTGGCGGATTCCTGCATCAGGGTGCGACCCATGCCGGCCCACTGACAGCCATTGCCGGAATACACGAACACCGGCCCACGCTCGCGAGTGAGGGAGGGCGCGCCGGCCGCCTTGCGCGGCGAGGCACCGTTGTCACTCTCGGCGGGCAGCGGGGCGAGGCGGTCCGCCAGGGTGATGCGCGGATGATCGCCAAGCGCAGCCTCACCGCCCAGGGTGTCGAGGTCCTCGATCAGCTGCTCCAGGCTGTCGGCACTCAGCAGCGCGCCGTGCACGTGATGCTCACGGCGGGCCGCCAGGTGCCAAGCGAGGTCGTAGAGGCTCGGGGCGGCATCGTGCGCCTGCGTCTCACGCAGGTGCTCGGCCAGCTCGCGCGCCATCTGTCTGAGCGCCTCGGGGGAGCGGGCGCTCAGGCGCAGCGGCGGCGTCTGATCGCCGTCTGCCGTCGGTTGCGCTACCGCCGGTTCGGGGGCACTTTCCAGCAGCACGTGGGCGTTGGCGCCGCCGAAACCGAAGGAGTTGACCCCGACCACCAGACGGCCGGAGGCCTTGAGCTTGCGCGGCTGGGTGACGATGTCGAGATTCCACTCGTCGCTGCGAATCTTCGGATTCAGACGCTGGATCTTGATGGTGGCCGGCACCTCGCGATGGGCGATCACGCCCAGCGCCTTGGCCAGCCCCGCCACGCCGGAGGCCGTCTCCAGGTGGCCCATGTTGCTCTTGATCGAGCCGATCGGCAGCGGGCTTGAGCGCTTCTGGCCGATGGCGGCACCGATGGCGCGGGTTTCCAGCGGGTCACCGACGGCGGTGCCGGTGCCGTGGGCCTCGAGATAATCGATCTCGTCAGGCGTCACGCCGGCCAGTTCACAGGCGCGCTCCATCAGCTGGATCTGCGCGGCGGGATTGGGCACGGTCAGGCCGGACTTGTAGCCATCGGTATTGACCACCGAGGAGGCGACGACGGCGAGGATGCGGTCGCCATCGGCGAGTGCCTGATCAAGGTCCTTGAGCAGGAAGATGCCGCCGCCCTCGGAGCGCGCGTAGCCATCGCCCGCCTCATCGAAGACCTGACAGCGGCCGGTCTTCGAGAGCATGGTGGCCTTGGAGAAGATCAGGAAGCCGTAAGGGTGCAGGTGCAGGCTGATGCCGCCGGTCAGCGCCATGTCGGTCTCGCCGCTGCGGATCGACTGGCAGGCCTGATGGAAGGCGACCAGCGACGAGGAACAGGCGGTATCCAGTGACAGGCTCGGCCCATGCAGGTCAAAGGCATAGGACAGGCGGTTGGAGGCCACGCTGGAGGTGTTGCCGGTGGCGGTATTCGGGCCGATGGCGCTCAGGTCATCCGCCATGCGATAGGAATAGTCGAGACTCGCCACGCCCATGAAGACGCCACAGCGCGAGCCGCGCATCTTCTCGGCGGGAATGCCGGCGTGCTCGATGGCCTCCCAGCTCATCTCCAGCAGCATGCGCTGCTGAGGGTCCATGTTGGCGGCTTCGCGTGGGCTGATGCCGAAGAACGCCGGGTCAAAGCCCGAGATGTCGCCCAGCGAGCCAGCGGCGAAGCTGTAGCTCATCCCCGGTGCCTTCTTGTCCGGGTGCAGGAGGGAGTCCTTGCTCCAGCGGTCATCGGCGACTTCGGTCACCATGTCCTTGCCGGCCAGGAGGTCGTCCCACAGAGTGGCCTGAGTGGTGCCGGGGAAACGGCTGGCAGCGCCGATGATGGCAACGCGTCGGGTCATGAGAGGCTCCTGAACTTCTGAGTCGCGGCGCTGTGGCGAGCATGACGGGCGGTCGCCTCCAGCAGCGCACTTCCTAATGTGTCGATATTGGTGACGCGCGGGTCGCCCTTGCGGCATTGCTCGTCAGTCTTGAAAGGCCCGTCGCAGTCGAGGGCCCATTCCATCAGCTCCGGGTCCTCGTCGCGCACTGTCGCCATGGTCTGGCGTGCGGTGTCGTCGGATTCCGGCAGGGCGCTGGACCAGATGAAGCCATCGGTCACGCCATTGGGTTCTCCCAGGGTCGCGTAGACCTCGGGCATGATCGGTACGTGATCCCCATAGAAACACAGCAGCCCACCGCGCGGCAGTCTGGAAAGCGCCGTGGTCAGCTGGCCGATCATCGCATCGGCGTTCACCAGGTGACGCAGATAGATGCCGAGCTCCTGACAGTTGTCCGGCAGATCGCCGTCATGCCACTCCGTCAGGCGAGCCGTGTCCAATGTCTCCAGATGCAGCGGCCCGTGATTCTCCATGGTGATCACCTGGATGAACAACGGGGTATCGCCCGCGGCCAGCAGACAGTCTTCCACCTTGGCGGCCACGGCGGCATCGCTGATGTACTGACCACACCTGTCGGCATCGCTGAAGTGCGCGATGTCGAGGAACTCATCGAAGCCCATGCGCTTGAGCACCTGATTGCGCAGATAGAAGGTGCCCGGATACGGGTGGATGCACAGGGTGCGATAGCCCAGCGCCTTGTAGCTGGCGGCCAGGTTGGAGACATCACGCCTGGCCAGCTGGTGGTAGGGGTTGAACATGTGCACGCCGAGCTGCTCGGCGGTCAGGCCGGTGAGGAAGGCCGTCTCGGTGCGCACGGTATTGGCGCCCCAGGCCGGTACGGCCAGCCGCCCGCAGGGCAGCCCCTGAGACAGGGCGGTGAAGTGACAGCGGTCCAGATTCGGCAGCAGGTCATCGCGCACCTTGGGGTAGACGCGGCGCGCATCGAAGAAGGATTCGCTCTGAACGCTCACCACGTGGGGCAGACAGCCTGGTGCAGCTTCGTTGCCGATCGCCTCCAGCGCCTCACGCGCCGACTGCCCAGCCGCCTGCAGGGGATCGTGATCCGGCATCAGCGGACGACGGGCCAGGCGAGCGTATGCCAACAGATAGGCGACCATGCCGCGCTCACGCAGGTCATATTCCGGGAACAGCATGATGTCTCGAGTCAGTCGATTGCCGAGCGCATAGGTCATGGCGCCGCTCGCCAGCAGCAGGGCGACCAGCGGTACCAGCCAGGCGCTGGTGTCATCGGCGTAGCGCGCAGAGAACCCCAGCGCGGGTTCCAGCCACAGACCCGTCCCGATCGCCAGTGCGCCGGCGCAGAGGGCGGCAATCGTCAGGCCGATGCCGAAGAAGGGGATATACAGCCGGGGATGCTTGATGGCGTCGGTGAAATACTCGAAGTCCTGGCTCAGGAAAGGCTCACGCAGCGAGACGTATTTGGTTTGACTGACCTGCAGCACCACCAGCCACAGGGCATTGACGACCACCACGGAAAACCACGGGCGTTGCGTGATCAGGGTGCAGAGCGCCCAGCTCGCGCACCAATACCCCACATGGGCGAGCTGGGCGCTCCAGGACCGGCGCCAGAAGACCACCGGTGCCGAGTCCATCTGGCGCAGGATCAGATGCTCCAGCACCAGCGTGACCAGCAGCCCTGCCAGCAGCGGCCAGACCATGAAAGACACGAACGCAATGACAAACTCCATGTAATGCCGACCTCGTTAGCGCTGCCACGGCAGCAGCGGTGTAATGTTCTGGCGCAGATCGCGACCGTCTGGAACCCTGCCCGCGATGCCTGGCATGCGACGGACAGGGTGGGGTGAGGCAGCCATTCAGTGAGTGTAATTGAACCATCCCAGCAGACGCTGTGAGATACCGGCTGGCAGCACGCTGAGCCACCAGCAGCCGAAATTGAGCGGGAAGGGGAAGCTGATGCGGGCCCGGTTGCGTGCCGCACCCTTGAGAATGCGGCGTGCGGCTTGCTCGGCGGGCATCTCGAAGGGTTTGGGGCCCGGCATCGCCTCGCACATCGGGGAGGTGACATAGCCGGGCATCACCACCGTCACGCCGACCCCGAACGGCTTCAGCCAGCTTCTCAGTCCTTCCCCGTAGGCCTTCACCGCCGCCTTGCTGCCGCTGTAACTCGGCGTGAGTGCCAGGCCGTGCCAGGCGGCAAGCGAGCTGAGCAGCACCAGCTGGCCGCTGCCCCGCGCCTTCATCGCCATGGCCAGATGATGCGCCATGCCGAAGGTGCCCACCACGTTGGTCTGCAGCAGGCGACGCGCGTCTTCCCAGCGCTCGCCATTGCCCTGGGGGCCGATGTCGGTGTTCATGCCGGCATTGGCGATGGCGATGTCCGGCACTCCCTGTGCGCAGACCTCATCCAGCCAGGTAAAGAGTGTCTCTTCATCGCACAGGTTGAGTACCGTGCACTCCACCTCGGCACCCAGTGCGCGGCATTCGCCGGCAATGGCATCCAGCTTGCGCTGCTTGCGACCGGTGAGGATCAGCGTGGTGCCCCGGGCGGCATAGGCACGCGCGAGCGCACCGCCTATCTCGCCGGTCGCGCCCGTGATCAGCACGCGGCGCAGGGCAGTGGCAGGACGCGAATTCTGCTGCGGTGCGCCATCCGGAGCTTGCTTTCCTTCACGCTGCTCGGTGGTCGTTGCGTCATCCCGTGCGGACGGTGCCGGGGTGTCAGGCTGCTGCGGGGGCATTGCCGTCATGATCGTCTCCCTTGAATCCCGACACTCACGGTCGGCAGTTCCCTTGCGTTGTTCATGGTCGTTCTTCTTGTGGCCCTGAGGCAGACACGCGGCCTGCCTTCGGGGGTTCCTGCTCTGCAAGGCGCCTGATGGCGCTCTCATGATCGACGGTGGCATCCCTGCCAACGACGATCTCGATGTTCGGCCCGGAGGCAGGATCAGCAGCGACTCAACATCTGCTCCAGCGGCGAGCGCTCGGCACACAGTATCTTTGAGGCTCCCCTCACCGCGAGCTGCATGCCCGGCTTGCAGTAGAAGCCGCCATTGAGCTGCACGGTATGGATGACGGTGTTGCGGAAGCTGCGAAACAGCGTGGTGTCCGGCTTCTCGCCCTGAGTCCAGAACTCGTGCAGGCTGCCCTGGAAGGTCAGGCCGGGCAGGTTGAAGATCGGGTCGCCCATGCAGTAGGTCGGGCAGCGATACTGCAGCGCGACATTGCCGGTGGTGCTGTTGACGGTGATCATGCCTTTGGCATGCTGCAGCAGCTTCTCGAGATTGCCGCTTTCCAGATAGACGATGCGGCCGATCACGTCATAGCGGCGCTCGAGCTCTCGGATCAGCTTCGGGTAATCCACCAGACCCATGTCGAGTGGGTGGTTCTTGATCACCAGGCGCGCCCCGCGCGGAGCGTTCAGGGCAAAGCTCTTCATCACTCGCTGGATGACTTCCTGCATGTTGGAAAAGCGCGAATGATGACGGATCTGGGCATCGGTATTGAGCTGCAGCGGCAGCAGGTAGAAGGGCGCGCCACTGTTCATCAGCTGTTCGATGCGCCCGGCATCCCGCCGCTTGTACCAGCGCATCAACGGCAGGCGCGTGGCATAGCCGCAGTATTCCTCCGCGGCATTGATGCTGTGCGGACGATAGCGCGGGAACAGCAGCGGATTGGCGGCACCGGCCAGATGATAGGTCATGTCATGACGGGCGCGCTCCCAGAAGGAGGCCTTGAAGCGCTGCGGCGTGGGCGCGTCGTCCAGTTGCCTGCCCGCCTCACGGAACCAGTCGGGGTCACGCGGCAGCAGGGAGTGGCCATTGACCCCCTCGCGCTCCAGCGTCACCCAGAAGGGGCGGAAGTAGCCTTCCTCGAAGACATGGGTGCGAATCCCGAAGTATTCCGCCTTGAGCACGGCATCCCGGTGCACGGGACGACGATCCCCGAACAGCACCTGATCCGTGACGTGGTGCCTGCGCCACAGCTCGGCGATCCACTCGCCGAGGTCTTCACTCCGGCCGCGATAGGCGTAGGCCTTGTCGTGGCGCCAGTAGAAGCTGTCGCCACTGTTGAAGTTGACCTTGATGACCTCGTGCCCGTCCTGCTTCAGCTTGTGGGCAAGATGCAGGAAGAAGGGCGAGCAGACCCCTTGCAACAGCAGGAAGACACGCCGCTGTCCACCGCCGGGAATGCGACGCGCGACAGGGGGAGGAGTCAGCAGAGAGGAAGGTGTGTCCTGCGTGGTCGGATGCATCACCCCGATATCTTCCGACAGCTTGAACAGCGGCTGCAGCGATGCCAGGCCGCGCGCTTCAGAGCCGCCCGACAGGGGAGAATGATGATTCGGCAACGCCAGACTTCCTTGTTGCATAGGTCAGTGCCTTCCAATGAATAGCGCACGATAGCCGCGGTAGAGCCTTGTTTTCCAAGGCAGGGTGATCTTGCGGGTGCCATTTCTCAGCATGGTGCGTTGTTGTTCCAGAATCGTGACAACCGTCTCGGCGTTGCAGTGATGCCCGTACACCGGGTCCACGTACAGTGGGTACTCGATCAGGGCACCCGCCACCAGCGCATCAAGACTCAGGCGCCGTGTGCGACGTTCACAGCTGACGCGATCATGGGTCAGCCCCCAGCCGGCATAGAACGGCAGCCCGTGGGTCGTGACTTCCACTCCGCGCAACAGTGCCTCGAAGCCCGCCAGGGAACACAGCGTGTGGACATGATCGACCTGTTCGAACAGCTGGCAGATATCGCCTGATGTCAACACCAGGTCCTCTGGCGTATTCTCGCCGGACATCTCCCCGCGCCGCCCACCAGAGACAACGTCAGGATGCGGTTTGTAGATCATGTAGGCATCAGGATGCAATTCCCGCGCCGCTTCCAGAAGCTCACGGTGGGTCTTGATGCCCGGGCAGGCATGACGGATCGAGGCGTCCGACTCCACCTGGCCGACCACCAGCACGATCTCGCGCTCGCCGGCCAGGGCCCGCAGGTCCGGCAGGGCGTCATGTTCTGCATTGTACTTGCTCAGTCCCAGCGCAATGATGCGCTCCCGCAGACGACGCGCCCGCGCAAGTTCGGCGTCGTCAAGCGCGTGGTGCTCAAGCCAGTCCTCCAGCGTGCTGGCACGCTGGGCATCGAAATGCATCGCCTTGTCGTCGACGATCAGCGACAGGGGGCGGGTGAGGTCCACTCCCAGGCCGACGGAGCGCAGGAAGCCGTCTTCCATCATCCAGAGCTCGCCGCCGGCTGATCTGACCTTCTCCTGGCGCTCGGGGGGCGTGCGGCCAGCCCAGCTCAGGACCTTCTGTGGCAATGCGGAAGCAGTCGGCTGAGTGAGACGCTCCAGTGCGCGTTCAGGATGCTTCTCGAAGCGAAGTTCCGACCATGGTCCCAGGAAGAAGCCGATGAACTTCTGTTTCCATCCGGAAAACTCCAGCCCTTGCCACTGTCCTGCCATGCGTGAAGCGACTCGTTTCTGGTCTGCCAGCAGCTGAAGGACCTCCTCCAGCGAAGCGCGCTCCCCGGTGTAGGGGTTGGCATAGCGTGAATACTCGAGGTACGCCGCGGCGAAGACCTGTTCCAGGCGGCGTGATTCGCCGCGGCGCTCGCACGCCTGGCGATCCTCGGTCAGCCCCCAGCCGGCATAGAAGGGCAGGCCATGACAGGTCACCGTCAAGCCGGCCAGCAGTGCCTCGAAGCCCAGCTGGCTGGTCACCACATGCACGGCGTCCACCTGCTCGAACAGTGACCAGGGATTGATGTCGTCGCTGAGCAGGGTACACCCCAGTCGGCGCGCCTCTTCCACCAGATAGCCCTGCTTCTTGCCGGCGATCACATCCGGATGTGTCTTCACCCACACCTCGGCCTCCGGCTCGGCGCACGCCTCTCTCAACATGGCGAGAAAGGTCGCCTGCGTAGCCATGCCGCCTTCTACCGAGGCATCGCCAGATGTCTGGTCTACCACCAGTACACGCCGCGCCTTCGTCCTGGCAGGCAGCTGTCGCTCCGGCGCATGGTTGTACTTGCTCAGGCGCTGGTGGCGAAGACGCTGCATGGCAGTGCGGGCACGCATCAGAAGCGCCTCGTCCTGACGCTCAGGCGCCTCAAGAATCAGCTGCTCCAGGTCACTCGGCTGGCGGGCGTCGTAATAGATGCCCTGATGATCCACCACCATCGACATGGCGGGGTAGCCTGCACTTGCCAGCGTGAGTGAGCGCACGAAGCCATCTTCCAATGCGATATAGGGCAGCGCATGTCGCCGGGCATACGCGCGCGCCTGAGCCGCCGTTTCCTTGTGTCCCCATCCGACGACAGCGCTGGATTCAGTGCGGAAAATACTGCATACATTAGCATTTTTTGTACTACTAAAGCCGAATATCGAAGGGGAAGAAGTGGCCTTGATGGGCGTTGTTTTCTGGCGAGGTAAACATGCAAAAAGTGGTGATTTTCTTACATTTTTGCCGGTCGCAGGTGGGGTGGCAGCGGCGTTTTTCGGGCGACACGAGGGGGGGGGGCATGCCGGCGAACGGCATGTCGCACCGAGAGATGCCGAGACGCCGGCCTTCTTCAGTGGCAACAGCTCCGGAATGAAAGCCTCAAGGTGAGGCTGGCGCAGGATTCCACGCGAGAAGCACAGTGTCTGCCGGGAGGCCCCGCATGTCGGGGGGGGCCGGCGATTCGGGTAGTCAGCGAGAAAGGCGCAGCGAGACTGCATGAAAAGCCACCATCCGTGTTTTTTGATTGCGCCCAGCATGCAAGATATCCGTTGCACTGAAAAAAAGTGACTACTCACTCGTGGTGATGGCGACGTCCTTGCCGCTCTTGCGGCATTACCGTTGACGCAGAGTCCGCAAATAGGGAAAGTACGCAAAGTGACGAATGAATTCAATCAAAGTCTTCGTGGATGAAACTGGTAGCAGGCAAATGATTAGTCTGAGCGTTTTGCCTCAAGTCAGTCTTATTAACTGCATGCTTTAGTGGCATGAGCTTTGCTGCTAATGTGTCCCGCTTCGATAGAGAATGTCTCCTCGCCAAGCTCGGTGGGTCATGCACCTCACGAATGAACGCGCTGAGCAGAAACGAGAAGCGGCAGGATGCCAAGGGAACATCTGTAGATGGATATTGCGCAGCACATGGATGCTGTCATTACACTCGTCGTCACGATAGGTGTGCTGGCAGGACTGATCTGGAACCGCTGGCCCGCTGAGTGGCTGATGATGGCCGCCGCCGTGCTGCTGATCCTGCTGGGTGTCATTTCTCCTACCACCTTCCTGTCCGGTTTCGCCAATCCGGGGATCATGACCATCGGCGCACTCTTCGTGGTGGCGGCCGGGGTCCAGGAGACCGGCGCGCTGCGCTGGATGCTGGAGCGTCTGCTCGGGCGTCCCACCTCACCGTCTTCCGCATTGGCACGCCTGATGCCGATCACCTCGCTGTTGAGTGCCTTCCTCAACAATACTCCCGTGGTCGCACTGTTCATCGGTCTCGTTCAGGGCTGGTGCGCGCGCATGAAGATCTCTCCCTCCCGTCTGCTGATGCCGATGAGCTACGCCGCCATTCTCGGCGGCACCTGTACCTTGATCGGCACCAGTACCAATCTGGTGGTGGATGGCCTGCTGCAGTCACAGGCCAAGCAGCCCGGACTTGGCATCTTCGACATCACGGCGCTGGGGATCCCGGTACTCATCGCGGGCACGCTCTGGATGGTGCTGGTGGGCTGGCGCTTCCTGCCGCAGCGCAAGGGGCTGGTCGAGCAGCTCGGCAATGGTCGCGAATACTCCGTGGCCATGCGTGTCGCCGACAAGGGCCCACTGCACGACAAGAGCATCGAAGAGGCGGGGCTTCGCAGTCTGCAGTACGGCTATCTGGCTGAGATCGAACGCTCCGGCAAGCTGCTGTCCATGGTCGGGCCTGACACCATCCTGCAGTCAGGCGATCGCCTCATCTTCGTCGGTGTGGCGGATACCGCTCATGAAGTCCGCGCCTTCCGCGGGCTCGAGAGCGATGCGGCCGGGCTGGATCTCGACCACCACCAGCGCCGCATGGTCGAAGCCGTCATCGCGCCCAGCTCACCGGTGGTCGGGATGAGCATCAAGGAAGCACGTTTTCGTACCCGCTATCACTCCGTGGTGCTGGCCGTCTCGCGGGACGGTGAGCGCATCAACAGCAAGGTCGGGGATATCGTGCTGCGCCCCGGGGACACCCTGTTGCTGGAAGCCGCGGCCGATTTCACGCGCCTGCACCGTTACAATCGCGAATTCCTGCTGGTCAGCACCCTGGACGGCAACGGCATGCCCAACCTGACCAAGGCGCCCATCGCGCTTGCCATCATGAGCCTGATGATCGTCACGCATCTGGCCGGCATGGTCGAACTCGTCGAGGCCGCTGTCGCCGCCGCCATTCTGATGGTCTTCACCGGCTGCCTGCCTGCCGCCCAGGCGCGTGCCAGCATCGATGGCAGCGTGCTGGTCGTGATCGCCGCCGCCCTCGCGCTGGGCCAGGCCATGACCGATAGTGGTGCAGCCCAGATCGTGGCTGACCAGTTGATGCAGTTCGGCGGTGGTTCTCCCTTCCTGATGCTGGTGCTGGTCTATCTCACCACGACGCTTTTCACCGAGATCATCACCAACAATGCCGCCGCCGTGCTCATGTTCCCGATCGCCATGGCGGTGAGTGAGCAGATGGGCGTCTCCCTGATGCCCTATGCGATTGCCATCATGTTTGCTGCCTCAGCCAGTTTCCTCACACCTCTGGGTTATCAGACCAATCTGATGGTGATGGGGCCCGGTGGCTACAAGGTCTCGGATTACATGAAGGTCGGGCTGCCGATGAGCCTCATCGTCGGGGTGACATCCGTCGTCCTGATTCCCGTGATCTGGCCATTCACTGGTTAGACCGGGGACCCGGGAAAGCCGGTGATGGCAGGTTTCTTGCCTCTGCATCAGGCGAGGCGATGTGGCGCCGCTGGCAGGACATGGCCGAAACAATAGAACGCCGATGGCGGCACAGGCGCGTATCACCTCAGCCATCAGCGACACAATCCACCTCAGTACAAGACATCAATACGCACAGGAAGGCACATGACAGACACGACTGCGGCAAGTACCACACGCGCGATGTTGACCGCGCTCGAGTCGATTGCTCGCAAGGCCGGCGCCGCCATCATGGACATCTATGAGAGTGGCGACTTCACTGTCGACATGAAGGCGGATGACTCCCCGCTGACCACGGCAGACCGTGCGGCACATGCCGTCATCGTCGAGGGTCTCAAGGAGATGGAGGCTGAGTTCGGCGCCACGCCGATCCTGTCCGAGGAAGATGCCGACATCCGCTGGGACGTGCGCAGCGAGTGGTCCCGTTACTGGCTGGTGGACCCGCTGGATGGCACCAAGGAATTCATCAAGCGCAATGGCGAATTCACCGTCAATATCGCGCTGATCGAGCAGGGCGTGCCGACGATGGGCGTCGTCTATGCGCCGGCCATCGAGACGCTTTATGTGGGTGCCCAGCAGAGTGAGGGCCAGGCATCCATCGCCGAGAAGCAGGTCGGCGAGGGCGAGCGCCAGGCGATTTCCGTCGCTCAGGTGCCCGGTGAGCAGGACAGCTGGCGCATCGTCGGCAGCCGCTCCCACCAGAGCGATGATTTCAAGGCCTTCGTCGCCGATTTCCATGCCTGTGACATCGTCGCCATGGGCAGCTCACTGAAGCTGTGTCTGGTGGCGGAAGGGGCGGCAGATCTTTACCCGCGCCTCGGCCCGACCTGTGAGTGGGATACCGGCGCGGCACATGCCGTCGTCGAGGCTGCCGGTGGGCAGGTGCTCAATGCCGAGACTCGCCAGGCGCTGCGCTACAACCAGCACGATAGCGTGCTGAATCCCTATTTCATCGTATGTGCCAGACCGGCAGCCCCCTGGGCGTGATGCGCGACTGCGTGTGGTGAGTCGCTACGTCACAGGACTGACGTCTGTGCATGTCAGTCTCATGTCAGAAAACAAGGTGTTCTCTTCACTCCTTTGGACTTCAAATACGACCTGCGAGTGAAGAGGGCAGGAACAACTAGCAGAGTGATCTCAAGGAATCTGTAATGACAGCATCTTCCACGGCTGAAAAACTCGGTATCACACCGGAACGTCAGACCCACCTCAAGCAGCTCGAGGCCGAGTCCATCCACATCATTCGTGAAGTGGCGGCCGAGTTCTCCAATCCGGTCATGCTCTACTCCATCGGCAAGGACTCCGCCGTGATGCTGCACCTGGCGCGCAAGGCCTTCGCGCCGGGCGTGCCGCCGTTCCCCCTGATGCACGTCAACACCACCTGGAAATTCCAGGAGATGATCAAGTTCCGCGATGAGATGGCCGCGGAAGTCGGCATGGAACTGATCGAGCACATCAATCAGGAAGGCGTCGAGGCGAACATCAACCCGTTCGAGCACGGCAGCGCCAAGTACACCGACATCATGAAGACCCAGTCGCTGAAGCAGGCGCTGGACAAGCATGGTTTCGATGCGGCCTTCGGCGGTGCGCGTCGTGACGAGGAAGCTTCACGCGCGAAAGAGCGTGTCTACTCCTTCCGTGACCAGTACCACCGCTGGGACCCCAAGAATCAGCGTCCGGAGCTGTGGAACATCTACAACTCCAAGATCAACAAGGGCGAGTCCATCCGTGTCTTCCCGCTCTCCAACTGGACCGAGCTGGACATCTGGCAGTACATCTATCTTGAATCCATCAAGATCGTGCCGCTCTACTACTCCGCCGTGCGTCCGGTGGTGAAGCGTGACGGCCTCGACATCATGGTCGATGACGACCGTCTGCCGCTCAAGGACGGCGAAGTGCCGGAGATGAAGTCCGTGCGCTTCCGCACCCTGGGCTGCTATCCGCTGACCGGCGCCGTGGAATCCACCGCCGCGACCCTGCCGGAAATCATCCAGGAAATGCTGCTGACCCGTACCAGCGAGCGCTCCGGTCGTGCGATCGATCACGATCAGGCAGGCTCCATGGAGAAGAAGAAGCGCGAAGGCTACTTCTAGGCGGCGGGCGCACCAGAATTGCGTTAGCCCGCAACGGCTACTGCACGATGTCAGGCAAGCAAGACTCAACGAAATTGACAGGACACGGGATGTTCGCAGCGCTGGAAGCCTCATGGGAGGCTCGCGCCGGACAGGCCGGGTTCAGGGAGAACGACAGTGTCACACCAGTCAACAATGATCGCGGAAAACATCGAAGCCTATCTCAAGGAACACGAGCAGAAAGATCTGCTGCGTTTCATCACCTGCGGCAGCGTGGATGACGGCAAGTCGACCCTGATCGGTCGTCTGCTTCATGACTCCAAGATGATCTACGAAGATCAGCTGGCCGCCATCACCCGTGATTCCAAGAAGAGCGGCACCACCGGCAAGGTGGATCTGGCGCTGCTGGTCGATGGTCTGCAGTCAGAGCGTGAGCAGGGCATCACCATCGATGTCGCCTACCGCTACTTCTCCACCGACAAGCGCAAGTTCATCATCGCCGATACCCCGGGGCACGAGCAGTACACCCGCAACATGGCCACCGGTGCCTCCACCGCGAGCCTGGCGATCATCCTGATCGATGCGCGCTATGGCGTGCAGACCCAGACCCGTCGTCACAGCTACATCTGCTCGCTGCTGGGCATCCAGCATCTGGTGGTCGCGGTCAACAAGATGGATATCGTCGACTACTCCCAGGAACGCTTCGACGAGATCGTCGCGGACTACCAAGCGTTCGCCAAGGACCTGGAAGTCCCGGATATCCGCTTCGTGCCGCTGTCCGCACTGGAAGGCGATAACGTCGTCTCTCTCAGCGCCAATACCCCGTGGTATGACGATGCTGCCTACGAAGCGCGTCCGCTGATGGACATCCTCGAGACCGTCGATGTCACCGAGGACAGCAACCTGACCGACCTGCGCTTCCCGGTGCAGTACGTCAATCGTCCGAACCTCAACTTCCGTGGTTACTGCGGCACCCTGGCCGCCGGCACTGTCTCACCGGGCCAGCAGATCAAGGTACTGCCGTCCGGCAAGACCTCCACGGTCGAGCGTATCGTCACCTTCGACGGCGATCTCGACATCGCCTGGCCGGGCCAGGCTGTCACGCTGACACTGACCGATGAGATCGACATCTCGCGCGGCGACATGATCGTGGCGGTGGATTCCGACATGGAACCCTGCACCGCGTTCACCGCGGACGTGGTGTGGATGCACGAGAACCCGCTGGTGGTCGGCAAGGAATACGAGCTCAAGCTCGGTACCTCCAGTGTCATCGGCCGCGTCGGGCGCATCATTCACCAGACCGACGTCAACACCATGGCACGCAATGAAGCGGAGAACATCCCGCTCAATGGCATCGCCCGCGTGCAGGTCGAGCTGACCCAGCCGCTGGCCATGGACAGCTACCAGCGTTCGCCACATACCGGCAGCTTCGTGTTCATTGATCGCCTGTCCAACATCACCATCGGTGCGGGCATGGTCAAGGAGACCCTGAGTGCCAGCAACATCGTGTGGCACGACATGGCGGTCACCAAGCAGCGCCGCGCCGAACGCAACAAGCAGAAGCCCTGCATCATCTGGTTCACCGGCCTGTCCGGCGCCGGCAAGTCCACCGCCGCCAACGCGCTGGAGCGTCAGCTGTTCGCCATGGGCTACAACACCTACCTGTTGGATGGCGACAACGTGCGTCACGGCCTGTGCGGGGATCTCGGCTTCAGCGAGGATGATCGCGCCGAGAACATCCGTCGTGTCGGCGAAGTCGCCAAGCTGATGGTCGATGCCGGCATGATTACCCTGGTCAGCTTCATCTCGCCATTCCAGGCGGATCGCCAGACCGTGCGCGACATGGTCGGCACTGACGAGTTCATCGAAGTCTTCGTCAACACGCCGATCAGCGTCTGCGAAGAGCGGGATCCCAAGGGGCTGTACCGCAAGGCGCGTGCCGGCGAGATCAGTGACTTCACCGGTATCAGCTCCCCGTACGAAGCCCCGGAGAAGCCGGAAATCGAGATCAACACCGGCGAGCTGACGTTGGAGCAGACCGCTCTCACGCTGGTCAGTCAGCTCAAGCACTACAACGTCATCGGCTGATGCATCCACGCCGATCAGCCCTCGCCGCAAGGCGGGGGCGTCTGCCGTTTCAGGACTTCCTCATGATTCAATCCCGATTCACACCCCGTCTGCCGAGCGCCATGCGACTCGT
This sequence comes from Cobetia sp. 3AK, assembly GCF_029846335.1. Lineage (NCBI taxonomy): Bacteria > Pseudomonadati > Pseudomonadota > Gammaproteobacteria > Oceanospirillales > Halomonadaceae > Cobetia > Cobetia sp. 3AK. The sequence goes on from NZ_JARWKR010000005.1 coordinate 103,542, forward strand.
GGCGGTCACAAGCCTCGCACTGACCATCGCCGGTTGCGCGACGTCCTATCCCGCCTCCACCGGCGCTGGCAGCACCAACCTGGCCAATCTCACCGGTGCTGCGTCACTGCCGGCGGATGTCTCGTCATTTCTCGACAGCTCTGCCCCCGGCAGCGTGATCGCCGTGCCCACCAGCCCCTGGGGCAGCGATGTAGAAGTGGTCGCCCATGAGCGCTACTTCGCCGCCAGTGGGCGTATCTGTCGCGAGCTGACGGTCTCCAATGCGCGTGACCTGCCGAGCAAGGAGCTGGCCTGTCGTACCAGCAACGAGGGCAAGGCCGGCGAGGGCACCTGGGTGACCCAGCGGCTGGTGACCGGTCTGCTGGAAGAGGCGCGCTGACGCGCTTGCGGCAACTTCTCGCTGACAGGCCCGCACCGCGACACGGTATGAACCGACGACAACAGGGAACAGGCTGGCGTGACCGGCACTGACATTCCTGATCAACACTGCACCATTTTTTGCACTACGAGGGGCCTAGCCCGATGACAATTTCCAGATTCTTGCTCCGGGCCGGGTGCCTGGTGGCGGTAGCGTGCCTGAACGCCAGCCCTGCCATGGCAGCCGGCCTGGGCGGTGGTTCCATCCTGTCCAGCGACGACCAGGCCTCCAGCATTCCGCAGAAGACGGACAGTGTGGAAGACAAGGCGCGCGCCGACTGGCGCAGTGGCACCTACGGCCCGCTGACCTCACGTGAGCAGACCGACCCCGACTCTCTGCCGCCGTTCGGCGAAAACCTCTTTACCGGTGGTTTCCGCGGCATGATGGCCGATGGCCTCAACAGCAGCTACACCATCAAGCCAGGTGATCAGATCACCCTGCGCGTCTGGGGTGGCGTGGAGATGGAGTCTGTCCTGCCGGTGGATGCGCAGGGCAACATCTTCCTGCCGGGTATCGGCCCGGTGAGAGTGCAGGGCACCACCAATGCCCAGCTGGACGGCAAGGTGCGTGCTGCCATCCAGGAGGTGTATCCGGAGAATGTCAGCGTCTATACCAATCTGCAGGGCGTACAGCCGGTGGGCGTCTTCGTCACCGGTTACGTCAAGAATCCGGGTCGTTATGCCGGTACCCCGAATGACTCCATGCTGTATTTCCTGGATCAGGCCGGCGGTATCGACCAGGCACTCGGCAGCTACCGCAAGATCAAGATCAAGCGCAACGGCCGCGTCATCAACACGGTCGATCTGTATGACTTCCTGATCAACGGCGAGATCGCCCGTCCGCAGTTCCGCGATGGGGATACCGTCGTCGTCGAGGAGCGTGGCCCGGCCATCAGCGTGGTGGGAGATGTCGAGCGTGACTATCGCTATGAACTCACCGACTCGCGCCTGAGCGGGGAAGACGTGCTGAATCTGGCGCGCCTCAAGTCTGGTGTCTCGCACGTGCTGCTGCGCGGCTCGCGTACGGACGGCCCCATCTCGCGCTATCTGCCGGTGGCGGAATTTCGTGGCGCTGACGTGCGCGCCGGGGATGAAGTGCTGTTCAGTGCCGACCAGCGCGACGAGACCATCGTCGTGCAGCTGGAAGGCAGCTTCTATGGCCCCTCACGCTATGCACTGCCGCGGGATGCTCATCTGGGCGAATTGCTCAACGCCGTCGGCGTGCCCAAAGGGCTGACCGACTACCAGAGCGTTTCCATCCGCCGCGAAAGCGTAAAGGAACAGCAGGCGCAGGCACTGCAGGACAGTCTCAAGCGTCTTCAAGCCACCTATCTCGGCGCGTCTTCCTCGACCACCGAAGAATCCGAGCTTCGTGTCCAGGAAGCCGCGATGATCGAGAAATTCGTCGAGCAGGCCAAGAAGGAAGAGCCGACCGGGCGACTGGTCGTGGCACGTGACGATGGCAACATCGCCGACGTGCGTCTGCAGGACGGCGATGTCATCACCATCCCGGAAATCAGCGATTCCCTGTTGATCAGCGGCGAAGTCGTGGTGCCTCAGGCCGTGGTCTACACCCAGGGCATGACGGTGATGGACTACATCAACAGTGCCGGTGGCTTCACCCAGCACGCGGATGAAGACCAGATTCTGGTGGTGCGCCAGAACGGCGCCGTCCGCCGTGCCGAGGAAGTCGAGCTACGCTCGGGTGACCAGATTCTGGTACTGCCGGAACCGCCGACCAAGAATCTGCAGCTGGCCACCAGCATCACGCAGATTCTCTATCAGGTCGCCGTCGCCACCAAAGTCGCGATAGACCTCTGATCATGGCCAGTGACATGAACGGTGACATGAGTCCTTCAGTTCAACACCCATCAGACGACAACAAGAGCGGGCCCAAGGCCCGCTCCGCCTGGGCCGTGACGCGCAGTGTCTGGTACGCCATGTTCGTGCGTGAAGCCGTCGGCCGTACCATGGCCGATCGCATGGGCTGGTTCTGGATGATCGCGGAACCGATCGCACTGGTCGGTATCATGGTGTTCATTCGTTCCTTCGTGCGAAATGACAGACTGATTATCAATGCAGAATTCATTCCCTGGCTGATCGTGGGGTTGATGGGATTCCACCTCGTCAGGGAAGGGATGATGCGCGGCATGGGGGCCGTCAACGCCAATCAGGCGCTGTTTACCTATCGGCAGGTACAGACATCAGACCCGGTCATCGTGCGCAATTTCCTGGAGGGCATGCTCAGGACCTTCGTCTTTCTGCTCTTCATTGCCGGGGGCTTGTTGCTGGGAATACCGCTAGCCCCAGATGATGCGCTGTTTGCGCTATTCAGCTGGTTCTCACTGTGGGGCCTGGGCCTGGGGTTGGGGCTGACACTTTCAGTACTCGCCACACTGGTGGAGGAGGTGGAAAGGGTCGTCAAGATCATCAGCCTGCCATTGTTGATCATTTCGGGTGTCATCTTCCCCATCAATCATCTGCCGCATTGGCTGCTGGAATACTTGATGTGGAACCCGATCCCTCATGGGCTGGAGTTGCTTCGCCTTGGTTTCTTCGAGGGATATCACGTGGTAAAGGGAACGAGTCTTCTCTACCTATGGTTCTTCATCCTGTCATTGAATGCGCTGGGTCTGATGTTACATATCCGTTTTTCTCATAAACTCAAGGCGAAGTAATCCATGAAAGCCTTTATGACTCGTCAGCCCCATTGGGCCCTGGCACTGATCGCCATCGTGTTGGTGACCTTGTACTGGAGCCTGTGGGCATCGGACCGTTATGTGTCCAAGGCGACGGTAGTGCTGGAAAGCCCACAGATCGCCACGACGGACTTCAGTGTCTCTTCTCTGCTGACTGGGGGGAGCACTGACAAGGACCTGCTGCTGCTGCGTGAATACCTGCTATCCACGGACATGCTGAAGCTGGCTGATGAAAAGCTGGGCTTCAGGGAGCACTACAGCCAGCATGGTGACCTGTTCTCGTCACTGATGGATCAGGATGCTCCGATCGAAGAACTGCATGATTATTATCTTCGTCGCGTCAATATTGAAATGGATGAATACGCGGGCGTACTGGATATCGAAGTCCAGGCGTATACCCCCGAATTTGCCCACAAGATGACTGAGTTGCTGCTCTCGGCCGGCGAAGCTCACATGAACGAGATGGGACGCCGACTGGCCGAAGAACAGGTCACGTTCCTCGAGAAACAATTGGCCCGTCTTGAAGGGCGTCTGGATGATGCCAGAGAAGCCTTGCTGGAATTCCAGAACAAGGAAGGACTGGTTTCACCGACGAGCACAGTGGAAAGCATCAATCAGGTAGTAGCGACCCTGGAAGGGCAATTGGCAACGTTGCAGGCCCAGCGCAAGGCATTGGGAAGCTTCCAGAGCAACCGCGCCTCTGATATGCGTCGTGTACAGGCGGAAATAGTGGCAATGCGTGAGCAGATCACCAAGCAGCGCGATCGCCTGGCACAGGCAACAGGTGGTTCACTCAACAGCATATCGTCACAGTATGAAACGCTGGAACTCAAGGCCACCTTTGCACAAGAGACATACTCCAGTGCTCTGGCCGCGCTGGAAAACACACGTCTTGAAGCTGCTCGCAAGTTGAAGCAGGTCAGTGTGCTGCAAAGCCCTCTGATGCCAGAATATTCGACCCAGCCTGAACGCCTTTACAACATCACGGTCTTTGCACTGATTACCATCTTCCTGGCTTTCATCGCCAGCATGTTGATGTTGATCATCAAAGAACATCGGGACTGAGTCATGATAGAGATCAAAAATCTCTACAAGCGCTATCACAACCATCATGGTAGCGATTGGGTGCTGCGAGATATCAATCTCACGATTCCGTCCGGTGTGAGTGTTGGTCTCATCGGTGCCAATGGGGCTGGCAAATCAACCTTGCTCAGATTGATTGCCGGCATGGACACTCCGGAACGTGGCGAAGTGATTCGCCATAGCCGAGTTTCCTGGCCAATCGGGCTGTCCGGTGGCATGCAAGGCAGCATGACCGGTCGGCAGAATGTCAAATTCGTGGCACGCGCCCAGGGGCGTGCCACGGATGTGGCTGAAATCGTCGATTTTGTCGAAGACTTCGCGGAAATCGGCAAGGCCTTCGATGAGCCCGTCAAGACATACTCCTCCGGGATGCGCTCCCGCCTCTCCTTCGGACTGTCCTTCGCGTTCGATTTTGATGTCTACATCTCGGATGAGGCGACCGCCGTGGGGGACAGGGCTTTCAAGGCCAAGGCGCAGGAGTTGTTTCAGCGTCGGGTTGGCCAGGCCTCATTGATCATGGTGTCTCATGGTGAGGGGATGCTGCGTGAACTCTGTCAGGCGGGAATCTATATCCGCCAAGGCGAGGCCATCTGGTATGACGACATCAATGACGCCATCCTTGCCTACCATCTCGATTCAGACAAGCAGGATCCGACGACAGAATCGAGCGAGGAGATTGCCCTCAGCGGAATGGACCCCGCCCTGTTGACTGCGGAAAAACTGGCTGGCTTGCAAAAGATGATTCAGCAAAGGCAACCCAAGGTAGGCGGGTTGTGGCAGGTGATTCGTCAGACCAAGGATGCAGGCTGGCCACAGCAGGACATCAAGGTGCTCAATCAACTGCATCAGCATTGGAAAGGGGAGCTGGAAGACCTGAAAGCCATCGTGGCCGCCACGCCGCAAGAACAGCGCAAGCAAGCCAAGCAGCAGGTCAATCAGAATCGCAAGGGGCTTGAAGCCATCAAGCTGGGCCAGCAGCAAGTGGAATCTGGCAAGGTACCCTTGAATAAGGAAGATAAAGAAGTGCTCGACAAGGCGTTGCGTTTGATGAGGGAGCAGAAAGCGCAGTTGGAAGCCAGGTTGGATGCCCTGGATGGACTGGACTGATGGGCCTTCGCAGGCAGACCATGTATCTGCTTGCACCAGCCAATATATGCCAGGCCCAGCCTCATCATGCGCTGGAGACTACATCGGATTATCCACCTTCTTAACCGCCCTGCGAGTCTCACCATGTGTGCAGCAAGTTTCAATAACGTCATTGCCACCATCATCATCCCCATTCGCGCCCAGGAAGTAGAGCAGCGCGAGATACATCGACTCAAAAGACTGCTGAGCACTATTCCCGGTGGTTTTGAAGTCGTGGTGGTGGATGATGGAAGTCCGTTTTCCGTCAAGCGCTATCTCAAGCAGCTAGTGTCCAGCGGTTCGCATTATTCGGCGAAAATCACATTGGTATCCCTGCAGACGCAATGGCGCCGTTTTTCTCTGGCGCGGGCCCGGAACCGAGGTGTCAAAGCGGCCAAGGCTCCCGTCGTCATCTTTCATGATGTGGATTTCATTGGCTGCCCTTCGGTGTATGAGCGCATCAAGCAACATGTTCTGCATACGCAACTGGCCGAGAAACCTCAGAATTTCTTCTGTATCCCGGTTGCCTTCCTCACGGAAGAGGGCACTGATGATTTTATCTACGCTTTTGAGCAAGACCAGGAAGCCTGGTGCTTCAAAGAGTGTCATCAGCACCTGAAGGGAAAGCTGCAGTTCCTGGTACAGGGGAGTTCCGCCATCGTCTCGCAGCGCCAGGACCTGCTTGCCATGGGAGGGCATGATGAATCCTTCAAGGGGCACGGGGCAGAAGACTTCGAGCTGCTGCATCGCCTGGGGCAGCGTTATCCGATAGCGCCTTTGCCGCCGGAATATCTGCGGAACATGGGGAGCGGGGATATTAACGAGTACCGTGGTTTCCGTGCGTATTTTTCCCTGTATGGCGAGCAAAGCCGTTTGGCAGGTACCACCCTGGTACATCTTTGGCATCCCAAACGTGCGTCCAAGGGTTACTATCGGCATAAGCAGAATTTCGCGCGATTGCAGAAAGTCATGAAAAAAGAACCAAAGATAGATAGCTCACTCAAATCTAGGGAATCGCTATTACCCAGGAAGAGTCAGGCTCAGTACCCTGGCGAGTCTCAGAAGCCTGTCGTCACTCAGGAGATCAATGATGAGTGAAGAAGCTGAAGTGACGATCAGTTACCTGATTCTGTGTCATGACAGCCCAGATCGTATCGTTCGGCTGGCCACCAGGATTTTATCGGATGATGAGACTGGCCAGGTGGTCATTCATTTTGATAAAAACTCATCACGCGCTAAATTCAATGAGTTGAAGGCAAGACTTCATGGTACTTCGAGATGCCATATATTGAAGCATCGAGTCCGGTGCGGGTGGGGCCAGTGGAGCCTAGTTGAGGCTTCATTGCGTATGCTAAAGGAGGCTAATAATAAGTTTAAGACTCGCTATTATTATCTTTTAAGCGAATTTTGTTATCCTGTGCAGGCTTTAAATAAATTAAAGCTGTTTTTGAGTAAAAGTAATAATTGTAACTATATGGAGTGTGAAGGAAGTAATTGGATAAAAGGAGGTATAAGAGAAGATAGAGTTTTGTATAGACATTTCCTTAATAAAAGGAAATATCCCAAGGCCCATAGATACCTTTATAAAGTACAGAAAAAATTAAAGATCAAAAAAAATATTTCTGAGAAAATAACGATTAAATATGGCAGCCAATGGTGGTGTCTAGCTAACCCTACTGTAGAATACGTACTTGCCAATCACCAAAAGTATATATCTATATTTAAATATTCTTGGATTCCAGACGAAAGCTTCTTTCAAACTGTAGTTTTCTCTATGCCCATAGCATGCCGACATATTTCTAACTACACCCTTACTAAATATGAGTTTGATAGTAAGGGGAATCCAATAATCATACGTGATCCTCGTATTTATCATCCAAAATACTACTTTTGTAGAAAAATACTTTAGGTTATCTCATGATTCCAGAGTTTACAGGCAACAATATAGGCAAGTTCCATACATCCAAGACTTATTGCAAATATAGTTTAACTAACTTGGATAAACCTGTTGTTATTACATTCTCAATGCTAGGTAAATACGCAGATAGTAAAAGTATCACCGAACATCAAGATGTCTGGGGTTATGATTATTTTGTCAAAAGAGGATTTAATTGCGTTTCTTTCTGCAGTATAGATCGACCTTATTGGTATCGCGATAACGATTTATTTGAAATTCTCAGAAAATGTGCATCTAATCTGTCTATATTTAAGGAAAGATTAGGGTATGGTGGTAGTATGGGTGGTTTTGGCGTTTTATCGTTAGGTAACTTATTAAATATTGACCGCGTTCTTTTATTTAACCCAATTACCACCTTATCTAATGAGTTGGCATGCTTTGAGACTAGATTTGTCAAAGCACAGACAGGATTAGACTGGACTTCTGAGTTTTCTGATGGGGCATTATATAATGGCAAAGGCACTGTTATATATGATCCACTGTTTAATCTAGATAGGTTGCATGTTAAGAGATTGAATCTTGGCGAGCTTAAATTACCTGGAGTAGGCCATTTTATCCCAGTTCATTTGAAAAAGCTATCAATGCTCGATTGGATTGTTAATGCCTTTTTAAACAATGAGATTGATCCATTAGGGTTTTATAAAAAAGCTAGATCCAGGCGATATTACAACAGGTATTACGAGTGGCTGACAAGCGATCAGAATATATATCTTACTCCTAAGAGAAAGTCAGTAATTAATAAGTATTGGCGTGAGTATCTTTATGCCTCTGCTGGTGCAAAAATAATAAAGGGGGATGAGATAACTAAGTTAAGGGACATTGCAATTGATATAGAGAGCTACGATATTTCTGCTTCTCGAGCCATAATGAATATTTTACATGAATTAAGGCCAGAGGGCATAATGATAGCCAACAAACTTAAGGAGTATAATGCATATGTCAAGTGATAATACTGTTCGCCCAGATTTCCTATGTATTGGTGCCCAGAAAGCTGGTACAAGCTGGTTGTATGATATGTTAAGGCAGCATCCTGATATTTGGTTACCTGATATTAAAGAGGTGCATTATTATGACTATCATTTCGGTGAAGGGACTGGGGCTAGACAATGGGCTCCAAAACATATAGAAAACGCCATTAATAGAATAAAATCAAAGTCAAATAAAACATCATCTGATCTTGCTTATATTAATGGTATTGAGTTGAACGAGCCCTTGACTAAAGAGTGGTATTTCTCGTTATTCAATCACGTTGAAGCATATAATAGGTCAGTAAAAGGAGAGATTACACCTGAGTATAGTGCTATCTCTGAGGCTGGAATTAAGAAAATCAAAGAAGACTTAGGTGATATAAAAATTATTTGGCTTGTTCGCGATCCGGTTTCTAGAGCTATTAGCCAAGCCAAAATGGTGCTTAACAGGTCTGGTATTGACGCATCTACAGTAGATAATACCAATATAGATAAGTATGTAAGGTATAAGGGTAGGGCGGATTATTTGCAGAATATGCCGCTTTGGGAAAAATATTTTTCACAGATATTGTATTTACCTTACGGAGACATTAAGAGAGCCCCTCTTGCATTACTAGGCAAGGTTAGCGAGTTTCTAAATGTAGAAAACCATACCTATGAAGGCGCGAGTAAAGTTATTCATAGAACCAAGCCTACAGAGCTCACCACTAGCGCGGTTGATATGTTAGTAAAGGATTCAGCACCACAATATGATTTTCTTGAAGATAAGTTCGGCTCTGAGTTTATGGAAAGAATAAAATGATAAATAACCTTATACTCCACCTTGGTGTACATAAGACAGCAACCACTTATTTTCAATCTCGACTTTATAACTCTACCTCTATATTGAAAGAGCACTCTATAGCTTATCTCGATTTAGAGTCGACTCGTAAAGCTATTACTTCTCGTTTACATGAGAAGATAGATATGTCTGATTCTCTTGTAAAAAACCTTAAGTTATCTCGAACAATAATTATTTCTGACGAAAATATTCTCGGTGGTACTGAAAGGATTACTAGTCAGTTAATTTACCCTGATGTCGTGAACCGATTAAAGGCGTTAAAAGTTAAAACCAAATATAAGGATATAGAAGCACACATAACTATACGTGACCCTGAGTCTTATCTTATTTCTCGTTATTGTGAATACCTTAGGCATTATCGGTTTATTAGTATTGGTCAATATTTTGATAGTTTTGAACTGAAGAGTTTTTCATGGCTTCCGTTGTTAAATGCAATCGAAAGCACGCTAGAATGTAAAGTAAAAGTAACATGTTTTGAGAGTATATTTGACGACGAAGATAAATATCTTAACTCGATAACCAATCTTAATGAAAGTTATGCTAAGGCAGGTGAAGGTGCATCGATTAAGCGATCTAAAATATCTCTTGAATCTTACCGTATACTAGAACACATGTCAGATCATTATCCAGCTCACATGACTAAAAAGTTAGTCAATATGATGGATAATAATAAACAAAAAAGTAAAGCGACTGTCTTACGCCCTTTCAGTGAAGAGATAAGCCAACAATTAAAGATTAATTATGAGCGTGATAAGTCTAAGTTGAAAATTGACTAATATATAAGATAGAGGGTTTTATGCTGGATTTACTGTTAAAGCAAGGAAAAACCTTGCAGCCATCGCTAGTGAAAGCATTACAACACTCTAAAGATCTAATAAAGCGTGTTGATAATACTGAATCTATAAAAAATAATGATATACTTCTTTTTTCAACTATGAAGAATGAAGGGCATCGCCTAGAATATTTTTTAGAGTATTACAGAGCGTTAGGTGTTTCTCACTTTTTCATTGTAGATAATGGATCTAACGATAATACGTATAATATTTTGAAAGAGTATTCTGATATTAGTTATTGGTACACTGAATCAAGTTATAAAGATTCAAATTTTGGCATGCATTGGTTGAATTACCTCTTGCGTGAATATGGTGCTGGTCACTGGTGTGTTACCTGTGATCCGGATGAGTTTATAGTATATCCACATATTGAATCTAGAGATCTGATAGATTTAACTCAGTATATGGACTCTATCAAGCAGGAGTCCTTCTTCACAACTATGCTAGATATGTATAGCGATAAGCCAGTTAATAAAACAGTCTATACGCCTGGAACAGATCCATTAGAGGTATGCAAATATTTCGATGGCTATGGATATTCGAAATCTTATAATCCTGACATAACTAATTTGTTTGTACAAGGAGGAGTAAGGCAGCGTGTCTTTTCAAGACACGCTCCCTCATCCTCTCCGGCACTAAACAAGGTGCCATTGGTCAAGTGGAAGAAGAACTATGCTTATATCTCTTCTATGCATATGTTGCTCCCAAGGAAACTTAACCGTTGTATCGATGAGCGAATGGTGACTGGAACTCTATTACATTTTAAGTTTATCAGTCAGCTCGATGATAAGGTCAAGGAAGAAATGGTTGCTAAACAGCATTACAATGACTCAGCAGAATACAAGCAATATGGCGATGTCATTAATGCACAGGGCATGCTGTACAACTCTGGTATTTCAATACCATTCACTGGTTGGAAAGACTTGGCCCGACGTGGTTTATTGAATACTGGAGGGTGGTAAAATGAAAGTTTCTTTTATTCTTTTGGCACATGAGCACCCCGCACAACTTAAGTCTTTAATAGAGCCTCTGCTTAAGTCAGGTAGTAACATTTTCGTCCATCATGATGCTACCTCACCTGGAAATCTAGAGAGTGCAATTACTGAATGGGGATTTGACTCCTTTCCAGGTAATATCTACCACGCAGATAGAGTCAAGGTTGTATGGGGGGAATGGTCTATAGTTCAAGCTACCTTGAATTGCCTTGAGCAGGCCAAGCTTCATGACACCGATAGTGATTACTTCATGCTGATTTCAGGCTCTTGTATGCCTATCAAGCCTGTTGAGCTATTGGAGAAATACTTACAGCGTAGTGGCAAAGATCATATTGAAGCGGTCAACGCGCAAGAGCACAAATGGGTCACTGCTGGATTACAAAAGCAGCGTTGGACCAAGTACCACTTCTTCAATTGGCGGTACCAACAGCCGCTTTTCGATAATTCACTCAAGCTACAGCGGAAGCTCAAGATAAATCGTAAGATTCCGCTTGGGCAGACGCCCCATATGGGGTCTCAGTGGTGGTGCTTACGCCGTTCCACTATCATGCGTGTTCTCTCATTGGTAGAGAAAAAATCGGTGCTCAAACGCTTTTATCGATTCACTTGGGTTCCGGATGAGCTTTTCTTCCAGACCTTGGTGGCAAATCTGGTGCCAGAGGATCAGCGTGACAGCGAGCTATTGACACGCTACACCTTCAATTCGTGGGGAATACCCAGAGTCTATTATGATGATGACTACCCTGAATTGCTTGGTGAAAGTAAATTCTTCGTCAGAAAAGTTTCACACCGCGCTGATGATTTGAGAGCAAAATTGGCGGCTATCGCGCCTATGCAGGCTGCTGACTATTCAGATCTGTTATTGCAAGCTGATGAAGAACGCGAAGCCTATCGTGAACGACTTGAACTCCAGTCCTGGATAGAGCGTAATCGTTGGCATAGCCTCGAGTCGCATCAAGAAAATCATTATGATTATGTCAAGTCTATTCCCAACAAGATGTTGGTGCTGATAGGCTCTGACACTCTGGCCAAACAGGCTGCCCTGGCTGAGCTTGACAAGCTCGACAGCACCGTGGTCTATGGCGACCTCTTTGATGATAATGAGGTGGGTGCTGGCTACCGCAGCAAGTCATCGCTGCCAGTGGCCGCCGATGACACGACGTTGATGCAACACAAATGGCATCAGCAGTTAGGAGATATCGCTTACCAGCATCCAGACAAGATCATCGTCTTCTCCTTGGGGGCCAATGCGCTCGATTATATCGAAGTCCTGCGCTGGCATTCCGGCTGTAACCTGTTGATGGTCGATCGCGACAATATTGATCACATCGACAAGCCGGTAACCAAGGACCTCTACTTGAAGAGCAAGGTGCTGCATCTTCTGGAAGACCGGGCCTGTGAGCTGAACCGGGTCTCTACCGGTATCATCAGGCGTGTCGTGGAAGAGTTTCTCGACAAGCCCTGGAGCGTGCGCTCTTTCAAACGTACATTGTCGCGTCATCAGGCGCGTGTCCGTTGGCCTGCACTGCTGACGGATAATTTCAATCATTGGGATTTCTTGAAGGCGATCTACTCAAAGATCATCATTCTGGTCTACGACAAGGCCGAACATGTCACTCCCATTGAGACCTACCTGAAGGATACCCACGGGATCGAGCTGTATCATGATGCCCTGGGCGTGATCCCTGAAGGGGATGACACACTTGATTGGCACTACTACCTGGCGGATCTGGCGCATCTGAACGCCAAGGTTGGCAATGGGGTCCTGGTCATGACCATGGACCATGCCACCATCAAGCGCCTCGATACGCTACGCTGGAAGCGCCATCTTCTGGTGCTGGCGCTGGAAAGTGAGGGGGATGACCAGGCAGACCACCTCAAGATTGAGTTCCAGCCTGAAGGGGCCAAGGTGGAAGGCCGTAGTTATTCTCATGGAGAAGTATTGCGTGAAGTGGACGCGATCATTTCCGATCGCCGTTGCAGTTACTCTGCCGTGCCCTATCACGATGACTTCTGGCTTGATGAAGTCATTACCGACTTTATCCAGATTACCCCTGTATCCAAGGCTTCATTGGCTTCTGCTCATGGCTTGAGAGCTGACAAGGGCGAGAAACCCATGCCGACGATGAAGTCGCAAAAGGCGAAGGCGCCAGCAACAGCTCTTGCTACCAAGCGGTTGTAGAAGGATTCTCCAGGCTCTTGTGTCATTTGCAGATGCAGTGGTGGAGAAGCACCTCACGAGATGTAAAGAGGCCATTTCATGTCGAGCCATCTCAAGACATTGTCTGCCAGTCTAGCGGTCCTGACAGGTGCCAAGTCCTTCGTGGCCAATCCAGTGCTGGGCAGTGCTGAGCTCAATCGGCGTGGTCTTCACCTGGCACGCCTGCGCGCTGCGCATTGGCTGATGCGTGTACGCCAGGCCTGGTTTGCCTATGGCGTTCCGCGAGAGCAGCGCAAGGCCTTTCAGCGTGATGGCTATCTGATGCTGGAAGATTTCCTGCCTGCGGAGCAGTATCAGCGGCTGCTCACTGAGGCTGAGGGGGCACGTGGCGAGATTCGTCAGTGTCGGCAGGCAGATACCTTGACCCGTCGCCGGGTGATGTCACCGGAAAATGTTGAAGCCTTGCCGGAAATGCAGGCCTTGATGCGTGACAGACGATTCCGCCGTCTCATGCGTTACTGCAGTGGTCATGCTCGCCAGCCCATCATGCATCTGGAGCGCATCCACAATGGTGTACTGGAAAGTCACGAGCGCGATCCTCAGAAATCACTGCACGTGGATACCTTCCAGCCCACCATGAAGTTCTGGCTATATCTGCAGGATGTGACGCCTGCACAGGGCCCCTTCATGTTCGTGCCTGGTTCCACTCGCCTGACGTCAGCCCGATTGACGTGGGAGAAGCACATGAGCCTGATCGCCCGTGATCATCCCAATCGCTATACCCAGCGAGGCTCGTTCCGGGTGGATGAGGGGGATCTGGAGCGCTTCGGGCTGGGCGAGGTCAAGCACTTTGCCGTGAAGGCCAACACCCTGTTGATCGCCAATACCTACGGCATGCATGGCCGAGGCGAGGCAGAGCAGGGCAGTACACGGTTCGCGCTGTGGGGAATGAGTCGTACGACTCCCTTCTCTCCGTTACCGGGACTGGGTTTCGAGTGGTTGAATCGCGTGCAGTACAAGGTACTGGAGGCTGAACGGCAGCGTGATGATCGCAAGGCCGCCGTCCGGGGAGAGCAGGCTTCCTGGTTCGTTCCTTCTGACAACGGTGAGCTGTGAGATAGGTCTACTGACGTGCCGGACGCCTGGGCAAGGTATCCGGCCATGGTTCCTGACAGACACGAGAAAGCCTCGTTCGCTTCGCGTTCGGGGCTTTCTTGTGTCTGTCATACCTCGGGAGGAGGTTTCTCCCTCGTCATATGAGAATTGCCTCATCATATTGAGGTGACATTCGGCGCAGGAATTTCAGCTGGGCGACGGCAAGTGAATCGGGCGAGGGCCAGCGATGGCGTGACGTATCATCTAGGGACAAGGAGGGTGGTGGCGCGATGCATTGTCAGCGCCAGCTGGTCGGCGTTGCCATGACTGACAGCACTCTCACATTTTCTTTCTGCGCCGAGTGCGTGGCCGAGGTGAAGCATGAAGTTCCTGATTACCGGTGGTGCCGGTTTCATTGGCTCAGCCGTGGTGCGTGAGTTGATCCATTCGACAACCCATGAAGTGGTCAATCTCGACAAGTTGACCTACGCGGGCAACCTTGACTCGCTGGAGTCCGTCAGTGATCACCCACGGTATGTCTTCGAGCAGGCGGATATCTGTGATGCCAAGGCATTGGCGCGCATCTTCCGTGAGCATCAGCCGGATATCGTCATGCACCTCGCCGCCGAGAGTCATGTGGACCGCTCCATCGATGGGCCGGAAGCCTTCATCGAGACCAATGTCATGGGCACCTGCCGTCTGCTGGAAGCCGCACGTCGTCATTGGAAGCAGCTGACGATGGTCAATCCGGAGAAGGCCGAGAGATTTCGTTTTCACCATATCTCGACCGATGAAGTGTTCGGGGATCTCGATGATGATGCCCCCGGTTTCCACGAGCAGACACCTTACGCACCGAGTTCTCCCTATTCGGCGAGCAAGGCGGGCTCGGATCATCTGGTCAGAGCCTGGCAGCGCACTTATGGCCTGCCCACGCTGATGACCAACTGCTCCAACAACTATGGCCCCTATCACTTCCCCGAGAAACTGATTCCCCTGACGATCCTGAATGCGCTGGAGGGCAAGGCATTGCCTGTCTATGGCAGCGGCCATCAGGTGAGGGACTGGTTGTACGTGGAGGATCACGCCCGCGCCTTGATCAAGGTGGCGTGTGAGGCAGAGGTGGGGCAGAGCTACAACATCGGGGGCCACAACGAGCAACGCAACATCGATGTCGTCCGCATGATCTGCGCTCTGCTGGAAGAGATGGTGCCGACACGGCCAGAAGGCGTCGCACATTACGCGGACTTGATCACTTTCGTCTCTGACCGGCCGGGGCACGATCTGCGCTACGCCATCGATGCCGCCAAGATTGACCGGGAGCTTGGGTGGCGCCCTCGGGAAACTTTCGAAAGTGGCCTGCGCAAGACAGTGCACTGGTACCTGGAGAACCCTGAATGGTGGCAGCGTATCCGTGATGGCCATTATCAAGGAGAGCGCCTGGGCGTCAGCGCCTGATCCGTCGTTCTCATGTGTCTGTAAGGCCTGGAGTATGGCGTCACGTCATGGTGGCATGGGGCGTCTGGATGAGCGGCATCATGCAAGGCATGACTGACACTTGATCCAAGTATGTTAATTAAATGATGTTGGTAACGTCAGCCAAACATGGGGTAAATGGGGATGAATATCGGTGAAAACCATGCTGCGTGACAGGTAAGGGGCACGTACTCTGTTCTGCGACACGGACTGATGAAGCAAGGCATTTTCAAAGCCATGATGCTCGATGCCCATTTGTCGGTCGGTGTTCGCTATCCGCGGTGACAGCGGAATGACGTCAAGGGACAGGGAGATCAGCATGGCACGGAAAGGCATTATTCTCGCGGGTGGTTCGGGTACACGGCTGCACCCGATCACGCTCGGCGTCTCCAAGCAGTTGTTGCCCATCTATGACAAGCCGATGATCTTCTATCCGGCCTCGGTACTGATGCTGGCGGGAATTCGCGACATTCTCATCATCTCGACGCCTGAAGATCTGCCGCAATATCAGCAACTGCTGGGGAGTGGAGAGCAGTATGGCGTGCACTTCGAATACGCCGTACAGCCCAGCCCGGATGGCCTTGCTCAGGCGTTCCTGATCGCCGAGGACTTCATCGGGGAAGACGATGTCTGCCTGGTGCTGGGCGACAATATCTTCCATGGCCCCAATTTTACCGGCCAGCTCAAGCACGCGGCGTCACGTGCTTCCGGGGCTACCGTATTCGGGTATCTGGTTCAGGATCCGGAACGCTTTGGTGTCGTGGAATTCGACGAAGAGGGCCGGGCGCTGTCCATCGAGGAGAAGCCAGCTCATCCTCGTTCTCCCTTCGCGGTGACGGGACTGTATTTCTACGACAACGATGTCGTGGAAATCGCCAAGCAGGTCAAGCCTTCTGCGCGCGGCGAACTGGAGATTACCTGCATCAACAATGCCTATCTGGAACGTGGGGATCTGCATG
This sequence comes from Cobetia sp. 3AK, assembly GCF_029846335.1. Taxonomy (NCBI): domain Bacteria; kingdom Pseudomonadati; phylum Pseudomonadota; class Gammaproteobacteria; order Oceanospirillales; family Halomonadaceae; genus Cobetia; species Cobetia sp. 3AK. Next base: position 120,148 of record NZ_JARWKR010000005.1, read on the forward strand.
TCGAGCGCCTCGGCCGTGGCTTTGCGTGGCTGGATACCGGTACCCACGATAGCCTGTTGGATGCAGGGCAGTACGTGCAGACCATCGAGCATCGTCAGGGACTCAAGATTGCCTGTCTGGAAGAGATTGCCTGGGGCAATGGCTGGATCAGCGATGAGGAGTTGCAGGTGCTGGGCCAGCGTCTCAGCAAGACGGGCTATGGGCAGTACTTGCTCAAGCGTCTTGAGGATGTGAGAAGGGCGACCTCACAAGGAGAGGATCGACACGAGCTGATCAGGGTCGCATGAGGCAAGCCCCATGAGGGCCGGTCGATGAGTGATCGGCCGGTCATTTGAGGTATCGATGAGTCAAGGCCCACAGCTTACCCTGTGGGCCTTGTCGTTGCTGGAAGGGCTGTCAGCGGCCCTAACGCATGTAACACGTTGATTACCTCCGCTACATGTTGGCAGCATTCGGGTGGTGTCTGGCTCAGAATTCATTAAGCTCAGAGGAAGCGTCCCAGAGACAATGTGTGCTCTTTCGCGCGCTTGCCTCCCTTTTTGGCCTCCGTGCCAGACGCGCCGGGACCATGAATGCCTCGTGTAAAGGAGACTGTCATGACCGCCTTCCCGACAACCCCACGCTGGATCGTACTCAGCGATGATGCTCTGGCACTGGAAGACATCTATTTCTTCCTGCCTGCCATGGGCGCCTTGCGCAAGGAAGGCACTCGCGTCGAGCGTTTCGAGACGCGTCGCTGGAAGTTCTCGCCCAGGCTGGCTCAGGCGCGTCTCGGCGGTGCCTGTCTGCTGATCGCCCGCACCCTGGGAGAGGAGTGGATCGAGATGCTGGAGGCTCACCGCGAGCAGCATGGCCGCATCTGCTATCTGCTGGATCATGATCTCGTTACCGCGCAGCCTCAGGAGGAAAGCGAGAGGCAGGCTCGTGAGTTGCAGCAACGCCTGCTGGCGCTGGCGGATGAGGTGGTGGTGGTCAGCGAGCAGTTGCAGACTGCTCTGGCAGGCCTGCATCCCAAGGTCAGCCTGCTGACGCCGCCGCTGACAGGGGCGCTGCCGGACCTTCGCCATCTCGACAGTCAGGACTGGTGCATCGGCTTTCATGGCACTCTGGCGCATCGCGACGATATCGTGGCGCTGGCACCGGTACTGCGCGATATCCAGACGCGTCACGACGATACCGAGGTGGAGTTGATGATGGGGCGTCATCTGCCGCTGGCGCTGAGTGACATTCCGCGCCTCAAGTCCATGGAGGCGTTGGGCTGGGAGGCTTTCCAGGACTATTGCTCGCGGCGGCGGATCGCCATCGGTCTCGCGCCCTTGATGGCGGATTCGGTCAATCACGACATGTCGTGGCGGCGTTTTCTCGATATCACGCGCATGGGCGGGGTGGGGGTCTACAGTCGTCGCGCTCCCTATCATGAGCTGATCGAGGATGGCGTCGACGGCCTGCTGGTCGGGGATGACCCGGCAGAGTGGCTGGCGGCGCTGGAGCGTCTGTTGAGTGATCGGGATGCCACCCGCGCCATGGCGCACAACGCCCAGCACAAGGCCCATGAGGTAGGGGATCCCCTGCGGGTGCTGGATTTCTGGCGGGCCCGCAGCACGATGGCCCCGACACGCTGAGGCGTGCCATCGCGATCTCCCTGCATGTCGTCAAGCGCCGCGCCCCATGGGGTGCGGCGCTTTGGTATGATCACCAGCCTCAGTCTGTCAATGGAGCAGGGCATGACCTCGTCAGCATTACCGGAACACCCCAAGGACCCAGCACGCCACGCGGCCCAGAAGGATGTCGCACTGGAGAACTCCCGACGGCTGGCAAGCCCCGCGGTCGAGCGCAATCGTGACGTGATTCTCGATGTCTTGCGTGATGTCCTCGCCGAGCGTCGTCAGGTGCTGGAACTGGCCAGTGGCAGCGGCGAGCATGCCGTGCACTTCGCGCGTGGCCTGCCTCATCTTGAGTGGCAGCCCAGTGACGCCAGCCCACGTGCGCTGGCGTCGATCGCGGACTGGCGCGAAGAGACAGGATTGGCCAATCTCAAGGCCCCCATCACGCTGGATGTGCTGGCCGAGTGGCCTGAAGTGGCCTGCGATGCGCTGGTGGCGATCAACCTGATCCACATCTCTCCGTGGCGCGTCACGTCCGAGTTGATGGCACGGGCAGGGCGACGCCTCCCGGTGGGCGGCGTGCTGTATCTCTACGGCCCTTACAAGCGAGAAGGTCAGCACACGGCACCCAGCAACGAAGGCTTCGATATCCAGCTCAAGAGCCGCAACCCACTATGGGGCGTGCGCGATCTGGAAGCCGTGATCGAGGAAGCGAAGCGTAACGGCCTGACGCTCGACAGGGTGGTCGAGATGCCGGCCAATAATCTGAGTGTCGTCTTCCACATGAAAGGTTGAGTGAAACTGTGAGGGCGGCTTCATCTTCCTGCATTCAATGAGCCAAGCCATTTTCCTGGTCACGAAACGTCACGGGCCCCGTTATCTGATAGCAAGATAACGGGGCCCGTGACGCTCAGGAGGTACTGTGGCAGTTCAGACATCTCGTTCTATGAGAAGAGACCGATCTCCATGATTCGCCTCAGGATACCTTGTCGTCCTGATAACGGGTCAACAGCTCCCGGAAGCCTTCTCCAAACTTCGGGTGACGCTTGGCAAAGGAAAGCGTGGCTTCCAGATAGCCCAGTTGATGGCCACAGTCATAGGTATCACCCACCATGCGATAGGCCGCAACCGACTTGCCATTGCGCAAGGCATCGATGGCATCGGTCAGCTGAATTTCGCCACCGGCACCCGGAGGAGTCTGCTCAAGCAGCTCGAAGATATTACCAGGTAGCAGGTAACGTCCGATGACTGCCAGGGTAGAGGGTTCAGTTCCCGGTTTGGGCTTCTCGACCATGCCAGTGATCTGGGCAGACTTGCCAGGCTGAGGTGTATCACCTTCAAGCGCGACAATACCGTACTTGTACGCCATGTCTTGCGGTACGTTTTCCACCATGATCTGGGCAGCACCGGTATCCTCGAAGGCTTCCATCATGCGGGCCAGGTCATTTGTCTCAAGTCCTTCACCATCCACCAGTACGTCTGGAAGCATCACGACGAAAGGATCATCACCGACGATGGGTTTGGCGCATAGCACGGCATGGCCAAGGCCCAGTGGTTCCGGTTGACGCACACTGATTATCTTGACGTCATCAGGGATGAGATTGCGAAGTTCTTCGAGCAGTGCCAATTTGCCCTTGGCTTCCAGTGTGGTTTCCAGTTCGAAGTGCTTGTCGAAGTGGTTCTCGATGGCATTCTTGCTGGAATGCGTCACCAGGACGATTTCCTTGATACCTGCTGCCACCGCTTCTTCCACCACATATTGAATCACCGGTTTATCGACGATGGTGATCATTTCCTTGGGGATGGCCTTGGAGGCGGGGAGGCATCGAGTTCCCAGGCCTGCCACTGGCAGTACAGCCTTGCGTATCATGAATCGTCTTCCTTGTTGATATGTCTCGCTGGTACTTCGGATACCAGCTGGATGTCAATGTCACGAAAGTGATGTCAGCCCATCGCAACATGAGAAATGATTATGCCAGTCGACGGTGAGCGGGTGAAATCCTGCCCAATCTCCGATGAGGACCATGCTGGTATAGCGCGGAGAATAGCGATCTTTTGGCGCAGGCAGTTGACCCATATGCCTTCCCCCAGCGCCAATCATCGCCGTGACAGGCAATAGGGCAGCAATGTGGCTCTCGGATTGTCTTGAGGGCAGTAACTTGAGTCGCGATAACTTGAGGGGCAGTAACAGATACCCGAAGACTTTCAGCTGCCTTGCCTGTCAGGCCGTAGAGCTAGTGCGGGGGGCCGTGCCGATTGAGGCAGAATTGCCCCGGGAGCTTGCGGGCATTCCCCGGGAGCACAAGCGAGCTTACTAGCGCCCGCGAGCGTCGGGTTCGCGCTCGGTATCATTCCAGTCGATCACGTGACTGATGATCTTCCAGCCGGCCTTGCGGGCAGCCTTTTCGGCCTGAATGCGCGCTTCCACCCGGGAGATGCTGTCAGTCTGCACCGTGAAGGGTTCTTCCAGTGCCAGACGTTTCTGCTTGACGCCCAGCGTCACTCTGAGTCCCTTGAGCGGAGTGGTCGTCTTTCTGGCGCGTGGTGCCTCAGGGCGAACGCGCGGCGAGGTGCCGGGAGAGGTTGAGCTGGCGGGGACAGTAGAGGAGCGGACATATCGCTCCAGCTCACGCTTCATGTTTTCTTCGAATTGTTGGATAGTGGTATCACTCATATCAGCAGTCTCATTCACGTCCGTAGAGAAGTACGATGATGGCGAAATGGCTCAACACGCATGACGGGCAATGAGTCGTGAGATGTCGGTCAATGGCGTAGACCCGGTAAATTCAAATCTGACGGTGCCCAGGGCGGAGGAGAATATCGTGAGCTCAGAGTCGAGGTCGAAGGTACCGGAGGTTTCAATCGAGAAGGCGTCAATCTTCCTGTAAGGGAGCGAGGTGAAGTCCTTCTTGCTCCCGGTAAGGCCCTGCACATTCACCGCTATGACGCGCTTGGTGGTAAAGATGACCCCATCACGCATCGATTTGTAGGCCGCGACAATCTCTTCCCCTTCACACAACAACGCTTCCACCTTTTCTGCGTATTCGGCGTGTGGCTTGAGCTTGAACACGCCCTTGTTATGGAAGTCGATCATGGAATACTCCAGCCTGCTGCTCAAGTCTCTGACATGAGTCTCGCGAACAGGATATCGAGGGGGTGAGACGCCGTCAGTGAGTCAGTCGCTCATGAATCATGCATCGTGACACGTGGTATAGGCTCAAGGATAAGGGATTCCAGCGCCTGAGGATAGCGTCGTGCTCACGCCTGGCAAGGGGCGTCAGCGCACCCTGTTGCGGTGGTTGCCAACGAGCGTGCCATTGGCGAAACAGGATGCGCTTCTGACTTCTAAGCAGGGTGAGACTTTCACGAACCGGCTTTCACGGACACAAAGGCCGAGTGCGCCTTCAGCGTTCAGCCATTGACGACGGTGCCGCCATTGGGGTGCAGGGTCTGGCCGCTGATGAAAGAGGAATCCAGTGATGCCAGGAAAACATAGCAGGGCCCCAGCTCACAGGGTTGCGCGGCACGTCCCATCGGGGTGTCGGCACCGAAGTCTTCCAGCATCTGCGGGTCATGCGCGCCGAGTGTCGCCGGCTGCAGCGGTGTCCAGACCGGCCCTGGCGCGATGGCGTTGACGCGAATCCCGCGGCCGACCACCTGATTGGACAGTGAGCGGGTGAAGCTGACGATGGCGCCCTTGGTGGCGGTGTAATCGACCAGAAAGTCCGGGCCGATATAGGCATTGACCGAGGTGGTATTGATGATGGTGTCATCTTCTCCCAAGTGAGGCAGTGCCGCCTTGGTCAGGTAGAACATGCTGTGCATGTTGGTGGCGAAGGTCTGCTCCCACTGGACATCCTCCAGGGTGGTCAGGTCCTCGCTGACCCACTGGGTGCCGGCGTTATTGACCAGCACATTGAGCCCGCCGAAGGTCTCGACCACCTGCGCCACGGCGTCGCGGCAGAACTCGGCGTCGCGCAGGTCACCGGCGATCAACAGGCAATGGCGCCCCTCCGCTTCCACGAGTCGCTTCGTTTCCTGAGCGTCCTCTTCTTCGCTTAAATACATCACCGCCACATCGGCACCTTCGCGCGCGAAGTGAATGGCGGCGGAGCGGCCGATACCGCTGTCGGCACCGGTGATCAGCGCCACCTTGTTCTCGAGCTTGCCGCTGCCGCGATAGTCGTCGCGGATGAAGATCGCCTGTGGCTCCATCAGGCGCTCCGTGCCCGGCAGTGTCTGCTGTTGGGCATGAATCTCGGTCTTGGCCACCATCTCATCCTCCTTGACGACGCCGTACGCCGTAGCTGTGTAAGTCGTGTGAGCTGTGTAAGTCGTGTGAGCTGTGTGAGCTGCGTCAGTCGCGTGGGCGGTCGTGACCGGCATGACACACCGCGCAGTCTCGGGCACATCAGATATCACGCATGCCCTTGGATAACCTTGTGACAGTGGGCGCTGGAGAAAACGGGCGAGACAGGCAACGCTGCGTCCCGCTCAGAGCAATCCTGCCAGTGAGGGGAGGTGGAGAGGTCATGAGGATGCAAGGTGAGGAGAGAAGGGCAAAGAGCGTGGCGCTAAGCGCAGAGAAAAGAGGGAAGAAAGAAGAGAGAAGAGAGAAGAGAGAAGAGGCCGGCGTGACCCGCGAAGGGCGCAACCTGGCACGACACTGGTCACTCTACCGGCCAGACATTGGCCAGGCTCTGCAGTGCCGCCTGAACGCTGGGATCAGCGGCCTTGTCACGGCGCCATACCACGCTGAGTGCGCAGGGCAGGCGGGTGTCCGGTACGATATTGAGCCCACGCTCCTGACGCTCGGCCAGCGCCAGCACATCACGCGCCAGTGACAGCCCGACCCCCGCGCGTACCAGGTCCAGCATGCAGACTTCCTGATCCACCTGGGCGACGCGATGCAGCGTAGCTTCCACGCCGCGCATGGCATGTGCCAGCAGGCGGGAATGTACCGAGTTGGGGGGCGTGACGATCCACGGCAGGGCCGCCAACGAGGCCCAGTCGGTCGCGGTCAGCCGCGATGACCAGCCCGCCGGTGCCAGCACGTAGTACTCGAACAGCGCCAATTCCCGGTAGTCGAGGGCGCTGTCGCCCGGCCCTTCTCCCGGTGGGGCGAGATAGAAGCCGATTTCCAGCTCATCCTGCTTGAGTGCCTTGAGCACACATCCACTCATGCCATGTTGCAAAGACGTCTCGATCCCGGGTGCCTGTGCCAGCAGATGCCGCAGGAAACTGCCGAGACGAATGAATTCCGGGTCGATGATGGTGCCGATGCGCAGGGTGCCACGCAGGGTGCTGTGCAGGGCAGAGGCAGCCTGCTCGAACTGGCGGGCACTGGCCAGCGTGCTTTCGGCACTGGAGAGCAGGGCCTGTCCATCGGCGGTCAGCTGCAATCCGTGGGGGTGGCGATCAAACAGAGAGAGGCCCAGGCTTTCCTGAAGCTGTTTGAGCTTGAGGCTGACGGCAGGCTGGGTGAGGTGCAAGGCCTCAGCGGCTCGTGACACGCTACCGGTGCGCGCCACGGTGACGAAGGCGTGAAGACGGGACAAATCCTGCATCGAAGGCTCTCTGGGCAAGGGGGCGAAGGATCAACAGCGACATGGTTCATGTACCAGGCCGCCTGCATTCTTGTCTCAGTGTCCCGCCGATGACCTATTCCCCTTTGGTCTAGCGATGCCACCGAAAGCGCTGCCATGACGTTCGAACATTCCCTCCACCGTATCCCACCCCTCACTCTCACACGCCCGCAACCCCCGCCATGACTGGGCTGGTGAGCGATGGCGGCTGTCTGCGTTCGGGGGCGGTCGTGATATCAGTAATCGTTATATCGCACCCAAGAATAACTCAATTGAACGTTCCGGCCGGCGGGGTAGATTCAAGGTACAGCTTCATGAATTCAGCTCTCATGAGCAGCCCTCATGTCCAGCCCTTATGACCAGCCCCTATGGCTGAGCCGCCGGGATGCTCCCCGCGCACGCTTCAGTCACAACGCCAGCGGAGACGATTCACGCCATGACCACGCCCCAGCAGACCATCGCCCATTTCATCAATGGCCAGGTGACCCACGGTGACTCCAGTGCCACACAGGATGTCTTCAATCCCGCCACCGGCCAGGTGACCGGCCAGGTCGCGCTGGCACGCGACAGCGACATCGATGCTGCCGTGGCGGCCGCCGACGCCGCCTTCCCGGCCTGGGCCGACACCCCGCCGATTCGTCGTGCCCGGGTGATGTTCAAGTTCCTCGCGCTGCTCAACGAGCACAAGGACGCGCTGGCGGAGGCGATCACCCGCGAGCACGGCAAGGTGTTCACCGATGCCCAGGGCGAGGTGGCACGTGGCATCGATATCGTCGAATTCGCCTGCGGCATCCCGCAGCTGCTCAAGGGTGACTTCACCGACCAGGTCAGCACCGGCATCGACAACTGGACGATGCGCCAGCCGCTGGGCGTCGTCGCCGGTATCACGCCGTTCAACTTCCCGGTGATGGTGCCGATGTGGATGTTCCCGGTGGCCATCGCGGCAGGCAACTGCTTCGTGCTCAAGCCGAGCCCGCTGGACCCCAGCGCCTCGCTGATGATGGCGGACCTGCTCAAGCAGGCGGGCCTGCCGGATGGCGTCTTCAACGTGGTGCAGGGCGACAAGGATTCCGTCGAGGCGCTGATCGATCATCCCAAGGTGCGCGCCCTGTCCTTCGTGGGCTCGACCCCGATCGCCAATCTCATCTACGAGCGTGGCGCACGTCACGGCAAGCGCATTCAGGCACTGGGTGGCGCCAAGAACCATATGGTGGTGATGCCGGATGCCAACCTCGACAAGGCGGTGGATGCCCTGATCGGCGCGGCCTACGGCTCCGCCGGCGAGCGCTGCATGGCGATCAGTGTGGCGGTGCTGGTGGGCGATGTGGCGGACACCCTGATGCCGCGTCTGGCCGAGCGTGCCCGCGAGCTCAAGATCAAGGACGGCATGAATCTGGACGCCGAGATGGGGCCGATCGTCACCCGCCAGGCGCATGAGCGTATCTGCGGGTATATCGAAAAGGGCGTCGCGGAGGGCGCCGAGATGATCGTCGACGGGCGTGAGTTCACCGGCAACGACATCGGCGGCGACAGCACTGAAGGCTTCTGGATGGGCGGCACGCTGTTCGATCACGTCACCCCGGACATGACCATCTACAAGGAAGAGATCTTCGGCCCGGTGCTGGCCTGTGTCCGCGTGCCAGACGTCGCGACCGCCATCCAGCTGATCAATGATCATGAATTCGGCAACGGCGTGAGCTGCTTCACCGAGAGCGGCAGTGTCGCGCGTGAATTCGGGCGTCGCATCCAGGTGGGCATGGTCGGCATCAATGTGCCGATTCCGGTCCCGATGGCCTGGCACGGCTTCGGCGGCTGGAAGAGCTCCCTGTTCGGGGATACCCACGCCTACGGTGAAGAGGGGGTGCGCTTCTATACCAAGCAGAAGTCCATCATGCAGCGCTGGTCGGATTCCATCGATGCCGGTGCCGAATTCGCCATGCCGACGGCCAAGTAAGTCGCTCACACTTTCGGTCATCTGCACCGGCGTCATCAGCATCGTCGCCATCTGCATTCCTGTCATTGGAAAGTACACGCCAGCTGTCTGGAGAGGGACGCGCCATGTCAGACAACAAGAACAATCAGCATCGACCCCCGGGGGGCGAGCAGGACGCTCGCCCCGTCAAACCGGGAGACGATCTGTCGGAATTCGATTTCATCATCGTGGGGGCCGGTTCCGCCGGCTGTCTGATGGCCAATCGCCTCAGCGCCAACCCTGACCACCGCGTGCTGCTCATCGAGGCGGGTGGGCGCGACAACTATCACTGGATCCACATTCCGGTGGGCTACCTGTACTGCATCAACAATCCGCGCACCGACTGGCTGTACCGCACCGAGCCGGACAAGGGGCTCAACGGACGTTCGCTGATCTATCCGCGCGGCAAGACGCTGGGGGGATGTTCCAGCATCAACGGCATGATCTACATGCGCGGTCAGGCGCGGGATTATGACCACTGGGCCGAGGTGACCGGCGACAGCGAGTGGCGCTGGGAGCAATGTCTGCCGGCCTTCATGCGCCATGAGGATCACGCGCGCCTCGACGAGGGCGGGGATGCCGGCCCCGAGCATCGCCAGTTCCATGGTCACGGTGGCGAATGGCGAGTCGAGCGGCAGCGCCTCAACTGGGAGGTGCTGGACGATTTCGCCAGTGCCGCCGAACAGGCCGGCATCCCGCGCACCGAGGACTTCAATCGTGGTAGCAACGAGGGGGTGGCCTATTTCGAGGTCAACCAGCGTTCCGGCTGGCGCTGGAATACGGCCAAGGCCTTTCTGCGTCCGGCACTCAAGCGCGGCAACCTGACGCTGTGGCACTCCACCCAGGTCAATCGTCTGCTGTTCGCGGGCGGCGAGCAGGGCGCAGGGGATGGCACAGGAGCTGGCACAGGGGCGGATGCAGCGAAGGACGCCTCCAGTCTGCGCTGCACCGGGCTGCAGGTCGTGCGTGATGGCAAGCTCATCAACCTCTCGGCGAAGCGTGAGGTCGTGCTGTGTGCCGGCGCCATCGGCTCGCCACATCTGCTGCAGGTCTCGGGGGTCGGGCCCAAGGCATTGCTGGAGCAACATGGCGTCGAGGTGGTGAAGGACCTGCCCGGCGTTGGCGAGAATCTGCAGGACCACCTGCAGATCCGCTCGGTCTACAAGGTCACCAATGCCAAGACCCTGAACGCCATGGCCAGCACGCTGCTGGGCAAGATGGGCATCGGCATGCAGTACCTGTTCAAGCGTTCCGGACCGATGAGCATGGCGCCATCGCAGCTGGGGGCCTTCACGCGCAGCAGCGAGGACTACGCCCATCCCAATATCCAGTATCACGTCCAGCCGCTGAGTCTCGAGGCCTTCGGGCAGCCCTTGCATCCCTTCCCGGCGATCACGGCGAGTGTCTGCAATCTCAACCCCACCAGCCGTGGCTCGGTGCGTCTGCAGAGTGCCGACCCGCGCCAGGCCCCGGCGATCGCGCCCAACTACCTGAGCACGGAGGAAGACCGCAAGGTCGCGGCTGATTCCTTGCGGGTCACGCGGCGCATCGCCTCCCAACCGGCCTTTGCGCGCTACCAGCCCGAGGAGATCAAGCCGGGGGTCGAGTACCAGACTGATGACGAGCTCGCCAGGCTCGCCGGCGATATCGGCACCACCATCTTCCATCCGGTGGGCACCACGCGCATGGGGCGCGCGGATGACCCGATGGCGGTGGTCGACAGCCGCCTGCGAGTGCGTGGCATCCAGGGATTGCGAGTGGCGGATGCCGGCATCATGCCGACCATCGTCAGCGGCAATACCAACTCGCCGACCCTGATGATCGCGGAGAAGGCCGCTGGCTGGATTCTGGAGTCTGCTGTCAGTACCGATTTGGCCGAGCCACTGCCGAGATCGGCCTGACAACGGCCATCTTCCTCCACCCATATCACGGCCTTGCCGATACGCCATGCATGGAGACCTTGCGATACGCCAATCGCAGGGAACTCCCCGTGTCTCAACACCGAACCGCATAACCACAATAACGGTGATCAACATGAGCAGTTCTGCGCCCAAGGCGGCTTCCGGTAGCGAAAGCCAGCCACGCGATTCCCGCGCCTCCCACACGGCCCGCGACGAGATTGACTGGCGGGTATTCCTGCCCTCGGTGCTCGTCATCGCCGGCCTGATCATTCCCATCATCCTGTTTCCTGAGTCCGGTGAGGCTGCCGTCAATACGGCCTTCGCCTTCGCGACCGGCAATTTCGGCTGGCTTTACCTGCTGGCGGGCTTCTCCGTGGTCGTGTTCCTGATCGGTCTGGCGTTCAGCCGCTACGGCAATGTCCGTCTGGGTGGCCCGCAGGACACGCCGGAGTTCTCGTATTTCAGTTGGGTGGCGATGATCTTCGCCGGCGGGATCGGCATCGCCATCGTCAACTGGGCGTGGGTCGAGCCGATCTACTATTTCACCGGCCCTCCCTTCGACGTCAAGGCCGGCAGCGATGCGGCGGCCGAGTGGGCGCTGGCCTATGGGCAGTTTCACTGGGGGCTGACGCCCTGGGCGTTCTACTGCCTGCCGGCGATTCCCATCGCCTATTCCATGTATGTGCGCAACCGCCCGGGCGTGCGTCTTTCCGTGGCCTCAAGCGGCGTGCTCGGTAAGCGTGCCGAGGGGTGGTGGGGCGTGCTGCTGGATGCGGTGGTGGTATTCGGCATCGTCGGCGGTGTCGGCACCTCACTGGGACTGGCGGTGCCACTGGTTTCCCGGCTGGTCAGTGATCTGCTCGGCATCGAGCCGTCCTTCGCGCTCAATCTGGGGGTGCTGCTGATCTGGACGGCGATCTTCTCGGCCAGCGTGTGGTTCGGCTTGGCCAAGGGCATCAAGATTCTCTCCGACATCAACGTGATCCTGGCCATCGTGCTGCTGGCCTTCACCTTCATCGCCGGGCCATCGCTGTTCATGGTCGAGGGCTGGGTCAACAGTCTCGGCACCATGCTGTCGAACTTCGTGACCATGAGTCTGTGGACCGACCCGGTGGGCGATTCGACCTTCTGGAAGGATTGGACCGTCTTCTACTGGGCCTGGTGGATCGCCTACGCGCCGATGATGGGGCTGTTCGTCGCCCGTATCTCGCGGGGACGCACCATTCGTGAGCTGATCATCGCCGAGCTGGTGTTCGGCTCGCTGGGCTGCTGGGTGTTCTTCGCGGTCTGGGGTGGCTATGCGCTGGATTTGCAGGTCAGTGGCACCCTGGATGTCGCGGCCGTGCTCAGCGACGGCGGTATCCCCGGTGCGGTGTCCGCGATTCTCGCCACGCTGCCGTTCTCAGAGCTGATCACCGCAAGCTTCATCCTGCTGTGCTTCATCTTCCTCGCCACCACCCTGGACAGCTCGGCCTATGTGCTGGCGTCGGTGACCACGCGTGAGCTCTCTGGCTATCAGGAGCCCAGGCGCAGCGTGCGTCTGATCTGGGCCTTCCTGATCGCCGGTGTCGGGGTGGCATTGATCCAGCTGGGCGGCCTCAAGGCGGTTCAGACTTCCACCATCGTGGTCGCGCTGCCGATGATCCCGGTGCTGTTCATCCTGACCTGGTCGCTGGTGCGCTGGTTGCGCCAGGACTTCGCGCGCAAGGTGCTGGAACCGCATCTGGTGCTGGAGACCCCCAGCCCGCGCGATGACGCCAAGCCTCGCTGAGTGCACTTTTTCCTGTCTCTCTCAACACATGACGCTCACCGGGGCTGACGCAACCCGCATGCCCCCCGGACAGAAGGACCGCACCGATGACAATCCACTCCGAAACCCGCCTGCCGCTGACTGACGTCAAGGTCATCGATTTCGGTCAATACATGGCGGGCCCGGCCGTCGCCATGATCCTCGCCGACCTGGGCGCCACCGTGGTTCACGTCGACCCGCCCGGCGGGCCGATGTGGCAGTCGCCGGCCAACGCCACGCTCAATCGCAACAAGCTGATCGTCTCGCTGGACCTCAAGTCAGAGGAGGGCGTCGAGCAGGCGCTGGCGCTGATCGAGGAGGCCGACATCGTGATCGAGAGCTTCCGCCCCGGGGTCATGAAGCGGCTGGGCATCGATTTCCAGGCCCTGCGCGAGGAGCGCAATGAGCTGATCACGCTGTCGATTCCCGGCTTTGCCTCCAATGACACCCTGCGCCGCGACTGGCGTGCCTTCGAGAGCGTGATCGCGGCCAACTCCGGCGTCTTCACCGACATGGGCCTCAACCGCGTGCTGATGGGCATCAACCCGTCCTTCTCGCCGCTGCCGCTGGGCTCGGCCTACGGCACCATGCTGGCGGCTTCCTCGGTGGTGCTGGCGCTGCAGGCCCGCGAGCGCACCGGCATGGGCGACGAGATCGAGGTGCCGCTGGTCTGCGCGCTGATGGAAGGGCTCTGCTACAACTCGATCAAGATCGAGGGCCTGCCGGAACGCTACAAGACCCAGCGCGAGAAGGAGATCGAACGTCGGCGTATCGAGGGCCAGCCGATGAATCTCGACTACGACGAGCTGCAGGAGCTGCTCGATCCCTTCTATCGCAGCTACAAGTGCAAGGATGGCCGCATGTTCTATGTGGTCTGCCCGAGTCACCGCGAGCACGCCAAGCGCTGTCTGAAGGTACTGGGCCTCTACGATGAGCTGGTCGCCGAGGGCATGAGCGAGGAGCCGGATACCTATCGCCCGAGCAGCGAATGGCAATCCGACATGTCGCTGGGTGTCTACCCGTTGCCCAAGTCCTGGGCGGACCATATCGCGGCGCGCATGAAGGAAGTCTTCCTGACGCGCACCTCCAAGGAATGGGAGAAGATCTTCGGCAAGGGCAAGTTCCCCGGCGCGCCGCAGCGCTGGCTGCAGGAGTGGATCCACGATGACCACGCCGAGACGGCGGGCCTGATGGTCGAGGTCGAGGACCCGGAATTCGGACTGATGATCCAGCCCGGCCCGATGGTGTGGATGGCCGACAGCGGCCAGGAGATGCTGACGCCCAGACCGCGCCGCTGGGTGAGTGTCACTCATGCGCTGTCGGTGCTGACCCGCATCGAGACCAAGCTGCCGCGGGTGCGGGCACGCAATGCCCGCGATGGCTGGCTGGAAGGCGTCAAGATCCTGGACCTGTGCAATGTGATCGCCGGGCCGCACTCGGTGGCGTATCTGGCGCGCTTCGGTGCCGAGGTCATCAAGGTCGACCCGGCCAAGCCGTTCTATGACTGCTGGAATACCGTCATCTTCGGCCTGTCGCACATGCGCTCCAAGCGTTCGCTGCTGACCGACGTCAGACAGCCCCGCGGGCGCGCCATCCTGGATGAGCTGATTCGTCAGAGTGATGTGGTGGTCTGGAATGCCACCGACCGGCAGGTGGCCTCCATGGGCCTGAGCGAGGAGGCCATGCGCGAGCTCAACCCGGACGCCGTCTTCTGCCAGTTGGACTGCTTCAGCGGCGTGCTGCCCGGGCCGCGCACCAACTACCTCGGCTATGACGACCTGGTGCAGGCCACTACCGGCATCATGCTGCGCTTCGGCGGCAGCATGGATACCCCCGAAGAGCACGCCCACGTCGGCACCATCGATGTCATGTGCGGCTTTGGCGCGTCGCTGGGGATTGCCACCGCGCTGTATCGCAAGCTCAAGACCGGCCGCACCTCGCGCATCAAGACCTCGCTGTCGGCGCTGAGCGGTCTGGCCCAGCTGCCGTTCTGCTATGACTATGAGCGCCGTGGCCTGTTCGACGAGCCGTCCGGTCGTGAGGCGACCGGCTACGATGACCTGGCGCGTTTCTATTCGGCCTCCGATGGCATCCTGCTGGTCAGTGCCTATGAGTCGGAGCTGGAGAAATTCCGCAAGGTCGAGGGATTGGAAGAATTGCCGGAAATCCCGCGTGAGGAGCGTGCCGCCTACCTGGCACCGCGTTTCATCAGCGCGCGAGCCAATGACTGGGTCGAGCGACTGCAGGCGGCGGATATCGCCGCGGCCGTGTGCGAGAACCTGGAGACATTGCGCTCCTACAACGTCCACCCGGCTGGCGAGCGGGCCGGGATCGATGCCGGCAGCTATTCGTTCTCGGTCTACTCGGACCACCCCAGCGGTCACGAGATCACCCAGCTTGACCCCTACGCCATCCGTCCGCGGCGTGGGCGCATCTACCCGCTGTCACCGGCCGAGAAATACGGCGCTTCGACTCGCTCGGTGCTCAGGGAGCTTGATCACAGTGATGAAGAGATCGATCAGTTGATCGAGGAGGGCGTGGTGTCCGAAAGCTGGAGTGAGGAGTACCTGCCGAGCTGAACCCGCCATGCGGTGCTTGTTCACTGAGGGCCGCCGGCTGCAGGCAATCGATGGCGCCCTGGATGTTCAAACGCCCCATCTCGTGATTCACGAGGTGGGGCGTTCTTG
Source organism: Cobetia sp. 3AK (assembly GCF_029846335.1). Taxonomy (NCBI): domain Bacteria; kingdom Pseudomonadati; phylum Pseudomonadota; class Gammaproteobacteria; order Oceanospirillales; family Halomonadaceae; genus Cobetia; species Cobetia sp. 3AK. The sequence goes on from NZ_JARWKR010000005.1 coordinate 135,686, forward strand.
TGACTCAGCACGTCAGCCATTGCTGATCGCTCAAGGCCGACTCATCTGACTCTGAGCTTGCATGGGTCAGCTCGAGCCAGGCGCATGAGAAGTGATCAAGCGCTGAGCGTCTTGTGACACGAGGTCAACGTCGAGGCTTCTGCGTGTGACGTTGGCGCATCGGCTGGCGTGATCCTCGCGATGCAAGGGACGGAAAGACTGCCGCGTCAGGTATTGGCTTCTGCGGGACAGTCGCCGCCCATGAGCGTTTGAGACCCACAGGCCGCCGACATTGACGTGTCGGCGGCCTGTTCGCATCTGGCGGAAACATTGTCGAAGAGGGCACAAGGAAGGCGCGAGAAGAGTGCAGGAGGGGGAGTGTGCAGCGCAAGCTTGATGAATGAAATTCATGTATGCATGAGAAAATACTGTGTCGTGATTCGTGCTCCCCGCGGTTGCCGGGAAAGTATAATGCGCGTGGAATAAAAAAATGTATAATACCGCGCTCTTTTCATTACGAAAAATTATTGAACACAGCGAACTGCCCGAGCAAGAGCGACGTCTCGCCCCTCTTGCTCGGGCTTTCTCACTAAGGTGGTAGCCGTGCAAGAAGCCGTTCCCCCCGCCAGTGATGGCGATCATCTGGACCCCCGTGTCTTCATCCCCGCCGTATTGGTCATCCTGGCCTTCATCGGCCCGGTCATCCTGTTCCCGGAGGCCAGCACCGCGCTGATCAATGCCGCTTTCTCCTTCGCCACCGGCAAGTTCGGCTGGCTGTATCTGGTGGCCGGCCTGAGCGTCGTCGGCTTCCTCATCTGGTTGGCCTTCAGCCGCTACGGCAACGTCCGTCTGGGCGGGGCAGAGGATACGCCCGATTTCTCCTACTTCAGCTGGGTGGCGATGATCTTCACCTGCGGGATGGGGATCGCGATCGTCAACTGGGCGTGGGTCGAGCCGATCTACTACTACACCTCGCCGGCCTACCACGTGGCGGCCAAGAGTCGTGAGGCTGCGGAGTGGGCGCTGGCCTTCGGTCAGTTCCACTGGGGGCTCACGCCGTGGGCTTTCTACTGCCTGCCGGGCCTGCCGATCGCCTACTCCATGTACGTCAAGAAACGTGATGGCGTGCGTCTTTCCGTCGCCTCGCGCGGTGTACTGGGCCGTCATGCGGATGGTGCCTGGGGCGTGTTGCTGGATTCCATCGTCGTGTTCGGGATCGTCGGCGGCGTCGGCACCTCGCTGGGGCTGGCGGTACCGCTGGTCTCGCAGCTGGTCAGCGGCATCCTCGGCATGGAGGCCAACTTCGGGCTGGAAGTCGCGGTGCTGTGCATCTGGACGGCGATGTTCTCGGCCAGTGTCTGGTTCGGCCTGGCCAAGGGCATCAAGATTCTCTCCGACGTCAACGTGATCCTGGCGATCTTCCTGCTGGCCTTCACCTTCATCGTCGGTGACTCGCAGTTCATGGTCGAAGGTTTCGTCAACAGCCTCGGCAAGACCCTGGGCAACTTCATCCCGATGAGCCTGTGGACCGATCCGGCAGGGGATTCCACCTTCTGGAAGGACTGGACCGTCTTCTACTGGGCCTGGTGGATCGCCTACGCGCCGATGGTGGGGCTGTTCGTGGCGCGTATCTCACGCGGTCGTACCATCCGTGAGCTGATCATCGCCGAGCTGGTATTCGGTTCGCTGGGCACCTGGGTGTTCTTCGCGGTGTGGGGCGGTTACGCGCTGGATCTGCAGATCAGCGGCGCGCTGGATATCAAGGCGCTGTTGGACAGTGGCGGTATCCCGCTGGCGGTGGAAGGCATCCTGCAGACCCTGCCGTACGCCAAGCTGGTCACGGTGGCCTTCATCCTGCTGTGCTTCATCTTCCTGGCAACCACGCTGGACAGCTCGGCCTACGTGCTGGCCTCAGTGACCTCACGCAAGCTGTCCGGGTATCAGGAACCCAAACGCTCGTTCCGTTTGATCTGGGCCTTCCTGATCGCGGCCGTCGGCGTTGCGCTGATCCAGTTGGGTGGCCTGCAGACCGTGCAGACCTCGACCATCGTGGTGGCGCTGCCGATGATTCCGGTGATGCTGATACTGGCACTCTCCATGCTGCGCTGGCTCAAGAATGACTTCCCCAAGGAAGAGCTGAATCCGGTGCTGGTCATCGATGACATGCCGGCGTTCCAGCGCAAGTCGAAGAAGGCGAAGCGCCAGGCGTAGTGGCTGGATGCGCTGAAAGATCTGTCGCAAGACTTGATGACAACGGCTCCTCACTTACGGCTCCTCAACATGAGGGGCCGTTGTCGTTTCTGGCAGTGGAGCGAATCAGGGTGCCTCCGGGGTGTTGATGGGCCATGACCTGAGACTACGCGATGCCTGGATTGCATGCCTGGATTGCATGACGGGTTTGTATGACAGGAATGTATGCCTGGATTGTATGACTGGATTGTATGACTGGGTGCAACAATCGTGGCCTGCTCTGCTGGCGTTCAGGCCATGGGAAAGCTCTCGCTCAAGGCAGACGATTCTCACCTCTGGCGTGAAAGCCTCGTCATCGGGACATCTGGCTCAAGGCACACGCGGCAAGCTTGGCCCGCGAACAGGAAACCACGCCACAGTCCTTGCTTGAGAGTGGAAGTAATTGGTGCTGATTCTGCATCATGTTAGTTTTTCGCTATTTCAGGGTTAGCTATTATTTATTTTTGCTATGGGAACTTCTCGCGAATACTCCTCGCCTCGTTACTCCCTGATTTGACGAGGAATTTCCGAGATGCTGAGCGTACGTTTTCCCATGAAGACCCTGACAGCCGTGATGGCGCTGGGGCTTTCTGCAAGCAGTCTGGCGCAGCAGGAAGTGATGACACGTTCCAATGGTGCGCCGATCGGCAACAACCAGGACTCCCTGACCGCTGGTCCGAATGGCCCGACATTGCTGCAGGATCACCACCTGCTGGAAAAGCTGGGGCACTTCGAGCGTGAGCGCATTCCGGAGCGCGTAGTTCACGCGCGCGGTATCGGGGCCTACGGTGAGTTCCGTGCCACCGCGGATCTGACCGACCTGACCGTCGCGGCACCTTTCCAGGACAAGGGCCAGGTGACGCCGGTCTTCGTGCGTTTCTCCAGCGTGATCAACAGCAAGGGCTCGCCCGAGACTCTGCGCGACCCGCGTGGCTTCGCCGTCAAGTTCTATACCGACCAGGGCAACTGGGACATGGTCGGCATCAACTTCCCGGTGTTCTTCATCCGCGATGCGATGAAGTTCCCGGACATGATCCATGCCCTGAAACCGGACCCGCGCACCAACCTGCAGGACCCGAATCGCTACTTCGATTTCTTCAGCCATATCCCGGAAAGCACCAACATGCTGACCTATCTGTACTCACCGCTGGGCGTGCCTGCCAGCCTGCGTGAGATGGATGGCTCCGGGGTCCACGCCTTCAAGTTCGTCAATGACGAAGGCGACTGGAAATACGTGAAGTTCACCTGGAAGTCGCGCCAGGGCAACCATGGCATGTCGCCGGAAGAGATCGCCAAGGTGCAGTCCACCGACTTCAATCACCTGACGGATGATCTCTACACCCATCTCGACGAAGGCGATGACCCGGTCTGGGATCTCTATATCCAGACGCTGGACCCCAGCCAGCTGAACAGCTTCGACTTCAACCCGCTGGATACCACCAAGCTGTGGCCGCAAGACCTGATCCCGGCACGCAAGGTCGGTGAGCTGACGCTGAATCGCGTCCCGGACAACTTCTTCCAGGAAACCGAGCAGGCGGCCATGTCGCCGGCCAACCTGGTGCCGGGCATCGAGCCGTCGGAAGACCGTATGCTGCAGGGGCGTCTGTTCGCCTACGCCGATGCCCAGCGTTATCGCCTGGGGGCCAACTACTCTCAGCTGCCGGTCAACGCCCCCAAGGTGGCGGTCCACAACAATCATCAGGATGGCGCGGGCTACTCCGCTCCGCGTTCCGGCTCCATCAACTACCAGCCGAGCCGCAACGCCGACTCGCTGGTGGATGACAGCCAGTACGAATACAAGCGTTACACCCTCAATGGCACTACCCAGCAGCAGCCCATCGGCAAGGAGCAGAATTTCGCTCAGGCCGGGGAGCTGTACCGCTCCTTCTCCGAGGAAGATCAGGATGACCTGATCGAGGTGCTGGGTGGGGATCTGGGCAAGGTCAAGAACGACGAGATCCGCAACATCATGGTCAGCTACTTCTATCAGGCCGACCACGAATACGGCGAGCGTCTGGCCAAGGTCGCTCACGTGGACATGGACGATGTCGAGGAGCTGATCGAGGACTGAGGCATCTGAGGCAGCGGGCTGACAGTAGAGCTCAGGAAGCTGAGCCCAGAAAGCTGAGCTCAGAAAGCAGAGCTCAGAAAGCAGAGCTCAGAAAGCAGAGCTCAGGAAGATAAGCGTGATGCGATCGCGATCAACCGCTGCCCGGAAGTCCCGGGCCTGTTTCACTCGGCAGGGGAGCTTGCGCTCCTCTGCCGGCCGCAACACGAGAGCAACATCAGAGCATTATCAGAGAGGAGCGCAAGATGCACCATGCGATGCGAGCCACAGACCACAGCGGGCCGCAACACGGCCTGGGCAGAAGATGGCTGGCGGTGTTGGCCAGTCTGCTGCTGATGGTCATGGCGGGTCAGGCTGTCGCGGCTGACGACATCGATATCTTCGATGCCGCACGCGACGGCGACAATGCCGCGATCCAGGAATATGTTCAGCAGGGCGGTGACCTTTCCGTCACCAACTCGCGAAGCTATACACCGTTCATTCTCGCGGCCTACTACGGGCATACCGACACCCTGGCGCTGCTGAAGTCCGCTGGTGCTGATGCCTGTGCTCTGGATGAGAAGGGCAGCAATGCCTTCATGGGCGTAGCGTTTCGTGGCTTTGACGAGACAGCCAAGTGGCTGCTCGCCAATACCGACTGTGATGTGAATCATCGCAATTACAGTGGCCAGACGGCACTGATGATGGCGTCCCTGTTCGGCAACGAAGACATCATCAAGCAGCTGCTGCAAGCCGGTGCGGACCCTTCGCTCAAGGATGCGCGTGGCAATACTGCGCAGTCATTGGCAGCGGCCCAGGGCCTGTCACGTATCGTGACGCTGGTGAAGTTCAATATGTGAGGCAAGGCGTGGCCAGGGCTGGCCGGTGAAGTCTGTTCGGGGAATCTATCGGCTGACAACGCAACTGGCTCACAGGCCTTGAGTGCCACGAACCTGACGTATCAATTCCGTATTCCATCAATTTTACGTTCTATCAATTTTACGCTCTATCCATCTTGCGTTGCATCAATCTGACGTTTGGAAAATCGCAAGTTTGATAGATCTTATCTACCCATCGAAAAGACGAGAAGTGACATCATGAAAGCCATGAAAGTACTGTGTGTGACAGCTGCCCTGTGTGCTGCGAGCAATGCAGCGCTTGCCGACAATGGCGAAAGCGACACCCGTGTCCGTGAGGCATTGAGCGAGAGCCGTATCATGGGGCAGGCGCAGCCAGCCGAGCGTAGCACGCAATTTTATGTGGAAAGCGGCATGAGCGTGGCGGCAGGCAGAGTGCAGCATGCCTTGAGTGAGGAAGGCAGCCGCGGACATGCTCGCAAGTGGGCCATTGAAGACAAGAATCACGCGACGGATTTCGTGAATGATGCCGGCAAGAGTGTCCCTGCTACCCGCATCGAACATGCCTTGAGCGAGAGCGCCTGATAGCCGATATCACCTCCGGGATGGAGGTGCGTGACACCCCGGTCGAGTCTTTCTGAGCGCTAGCTGCCAGCCTGCAATGATCAGCACGATACAATAACGTGAAGCCCGCCATTTGCGGAAAGACGCTTGACCATGACGATGTCATCTTGCTCCCGGAACCGGCAGGAACCCTTCAGCAAGGACTTTCATTGAATCACGCTTGCAATCGCTGATGCCCGAATGTCTTCAATCAGCGTGACTCAGCGGCCCAGAGTCCTTGCTCAAGCGCTCCTTGCGCCTATCTCGCTACCGGCTGTGCCCCTCCACCTACCCCCAGTATTGTGACCTGATCACTCCTTTACGCATCTCACCGAGAACATGCCATCCTTGCCCAGTGTCGCTCGGCGGATCTCGCCCTTGTGGGTATTCCACCAGGAGTAGGCCAATGTTCTGGCAAACGCTTTCGCCGGTGTGGCCTCCGTGCGGGTCCAGAATTCCGTGTACGCCCCTTGGGTGATATACCAGCCCTTCCACTTGACGCCCGCCGGCCTGGCAGAAAAGCCGGTGAGGTTGATGCGTGCCTGATCAAAGGACCTCAACAGGGAGTCAGGTTGAGCCGCCTTGAGCGTGATGGCGATATCGTCATCGCCACGCCATCCCGTCGACTCGATATCCTTCTCCGCAATGCCAATGGTGCGTTCCAGTGTCTTCCAGTCTTCATCCGAGGCGACTCTCCAGCCCACCGGGCATAGATTGCGTTCATCACTGACATCGTGCCAGTCATATAGACGGCCATATGGCAGCAGATTGTCGGGATCATCCTCGGGGATGAAGGCCGTCCTGATGAGAGAGCCATCCTGGTAGCGAGTCGTTTTGAGGTTGTCGGCAAGCCAGGTCTGATCGCCGATCTTCACGGTGCGATAGAGATTGCCTTCACTGTCCTGAATGGACGTCTCCGGGGCATGCATTTCCTCGTAAAGGCTGTCGGCAAGCGAGAGGTTCGTGTGCAACATGAGGGCTCCTGCCAAGAATATTGCCGCGGTCATCGTTTCGACTCCCAGGGTGTCACTTCCCATAGGTACACAGCTTATGACTACGCGTCCCTGAAGATGGGCGGGAAGGGCGATGGTCAGCAAAAGATCAGATTGACCAGCGAAACCGCGTTGCCTGCTCAGAGACTTGCCAGAGCCGGGTCATGGTGCGCTTATCGAGAACGAATTCCCCCAATTCACACTCGCCCACCGGACCGCCAAAATTCATGAGCCCTGTCGGGCCGTAGTAGGCTCGCTGCTTGAGGGGCTCCTCGGTGGCGCACATGACCTCCGGGTAAGCGCCTTTCTCTGCCGTCTGCGCCATCCCTGTCTTCACCATCAATGCCCAGCTGAGTCGAGTCGCCAGGTTGGCGTTGTCTCGAATCAATGAGGTGTTGGACGCGCCTGGATGGCAGACAAGGACGTTTACCTGGCGGTCGGCCGCCTCAATCCTGTCCTGCAATTCATAGGCGAACATCATCTGTGCCAGCTTGCTGTGGCTATAGACCTTGTTCGGGTGATAGTTGTGCTCCCAGTTCATGTCGTCGAACTGGATGGTTTTGAGGCCCATCTTGTGGCCTTCACTGGAGACCACGACGATTCGCCCGTGGGAGGCATCGATGCGCTCGAACAGCAGCCCGCACAGCAGGAAATGCCCGTAATGATTCACGCCCAGCTGACTTTCGAAACCATCGACGGTGAGTTGCTGTCGGGAGACCTGAGCGATGGCGCCATTGCAGATGAGGGCATCGATCTGCGGAACCTTCTCCAGCACTTCCGCGGCCGCGCTGCGTACGCAGGCCAGTTCCGCCAGATCCATGCGGATATGTTTGACATTCGCCGCGGGGCCAAACTCCTCTTGCAGCGCCGCGATGGCGACCTCTGATCTGGTCGGGTTGCGATTCAACATCACGACGCCCGCCCCCTTGCTCAGCAATATGCGCGTTGCCTGAAAACCCGCGCCGCTATTGGCGCCGGTGATGACATAGGTCTTGCCGACAAGCGAGCCGATTCTGTCCGGGGTCCAGCCCTGGGGGCCAAAGGGAGTATTGCGAGTCATGGTCATGATCCTGATATCAGGTGTGCGGCGGTTGCGCTCTGATCACGTCAGGGACGCGCATGACAGCTGCGTCTGGCTGTCCGTGCGGTCGTGTCCTGCGAGCCTTGCGTGTCTTGCGCGGGTTTGCTGTAGAGGCACTATAGATATCGGGAAGGGTGATATATAGGCGCTTTAGTCGCTAAAAATTGCCTATTTGTATCAGGAGGGCGGGTTGCGATATTCGCGAACGGGCGTATTGGTAGCTGCGACAGGCAAGGCGAGTCACACCATGAGCAGCAGGCATGAAAATCCCGCCTCGAGGGACGGGATTTTCATGGAGCGGGATTTGAGGGAGAAGGCGCGACGACGACTAGTACTGCGCAGCGAGCCGTTGTGAGATCTGCGCTACCAGCCTCGGCAGCTCGCGCGCGTGGTGCATGCGCAATGCACCATGCGGCGTTTCATGGCCGTCGTCGTGGTGGGCGAAGTGGATGACCTGCATGCCGGCATCCAATCCTGCCTGTACCCCGACGATGGCGTCATCGATCACCACGCAATGTGAGGGCGCAAAGCCCATCTGCTCGGCGGCGAGCCGATAGATTCGCGGGTCCGGTTTCCACACTCCCAGGGTATAGGCACTGAAGATATGCCCATCGAAGAAGCGTGCCAGCCGCGTCGTGTCCAACGCCAGACGCACCTTGCGCTCGGGCCCATTGGACACCACGCCACAGGGATAGCCTTCAAGTTCCATCAAGGCGGCTGACATGCCGGGCATCGCTGTCAGGCGCGCCCTCATCAACTCTTCCAGCAGCGCTCGCATCTCCCGCTCCATGCGCAGTGTGGGCTCTTCTTCCAGAACGCCATGAGCTGCCTCCAGCGTGCGCACGATACTCATGAAACGCATGCCGCGAAACTCGTTCATATAGCGGTCGCTGGTAAACGGCAGACCATAGCGGGGCAGGGTGCTGGACATGGCCTCGGCGAGGAGGACTTCGCTGTCTACCAGAGTCCCGTCGGAGTCAAACAGCAGGCAGAGTTCGGCCATTGATGCCTCGTGGAGTGTCGGAAGTGATAGTCACGACATTAGCAGTTTCCTGAGGGTGGCGGCCATGGGGCAAGTCGTTGAATTCACGCCTCTCATGGCGCATGAAATGCGTCCGGGTGGCGGAGTTGCCAGGCGGGACTGAGTTGGGCGACTGAGTTGGGCGAGCCAATGAGAATACGTCCTCTTTGGATATTTGTTGACAGTGTCAACCAACCGCCCATATAGTTGCCCTTTAGCAACCAACTGATGGAAGACCATGGCAACGACCGCTTTGCATGAAGTGCTGCATCGTCTGATGCACGTCTATCGCAAGCAGCTGCGCGATGGCATCCAGCAGCACGGCATCGACTTGCCTGTCCTGCACATCCGGATGTTGAAGAGCATTGTCCGGGTTCCCGAATGCACCGCCCACAAGGTCGGGCAGCTGCTCGGGCAGGACAAGGGGCGTGTCACTCGCGTCCTGAACGAGCTGGAGACCCGCGGGCTGGTGTCACGACACCAGAATCCGCAGGACCGGCGCAGTCAGCTGCTGCAGGTATCCGCGGCGGGGAGTGACATGCTGGAGCGAGTCAAGGTGCTGGAACAGGAGACGGCCCAGCGCATGGCCGGTGATCTCGGTGATGAGGAGATCGCGGCCTTTCTGAACACGGCGACTCGCATGATGGACAACGTCTCCGCATGCGGGGATTTCAGTGCTGATGTGCCCAATGGCAACGACGACAGGAGTGCGTGAGATGGCCAAGCCCGCGATGCGAGACCTCGAGGTGATTCGTACCCAGCGTGTCACCGAACACATGTTGCGCGTGACGCTGGGGGGCGAGAATATCGGCTCCCTTCCCGAAGGCCAGGAGAGTGCCTACATCAAGCTGGTCTTCGCGCGTGGGGAAGGTGAGCGACCGATGATGCGCACCTACACCATTCGTCATCAGCGCGCGACCGAGATCGATGTCGATTTCGTGCTGCATGAAGAGGCAGGCCCGGCGTCTGTCTGGGCGGCCAGCGCCAGGCCGGGTGACAGCATCACCATCGGCGGCCCGGGGCCCAGGAAGTTGATCAACATGGCGGCCGACAGCTTCCTGCTGGCGGGTGACATGACGGCGTTGCCGGCGATCAGCGTCAATCTGGCCGAGCTGCCGGCGGATGCCCGAGGACACGCCATCATTGAAGTGCCGGATGCGGCTGACATCCAGACGCTTGAGCACCCGCCGGGAATCGAGCTGCACTGGCTGATCAACCCGCAGCCAGACCCGGAAGGCCAGCCGCTGCTGGAGAAGGTAGCCTCGTTGCCGAGACTGGAAGGTCAGATCTCTGTCTGGGCTGCCTGTGAATTCGGCAGCATGCGTGCGCTACGTGCTCACCTCAAGCAGGCCTACGAGATTCCCAAGTCCCACTTCTATGTCTCGAGCTACTGGAAGATCGGTCAGTCAGAAGATGGTCACAAGCTGGCCAAGCAACAGGACGCCGAGACCGAGCAGGCGGGCTGACACCGGCGCGTCAGGTGCAAGGCGGGTGGTCCGGACACGAAAAAGCCCCACAGGCAGGCCTGTGGGGCAATCTGACAGTCAACGCATCGCGAGCATCGGCTGACTGACCCGCAAACAGCGGATGAACTCAGAAGCGGTAGCTGGCACCCAGCCGGATGTCACGACCTGGCTCCAGCATGCTGTCGCCACTGCTGAGCAGGTAGCTGCTGTGATCGCTATAGCGCTTGTCGAACAGATTGTTGACTGCCAAGGTCAGAGTCAGATCCTGCCAGGCGGCCGGTGTCCACTGGGCGCGGATGTCGTGCGTCACGTAGCCCGGCTTTTCCTCATCGCCTTGTGCCACGCGCTCCAGGCGCTCCACCGCATTGAGGGTGTAGCCCAGCGTGATGTCGTGGTGCGCAAGACGGTACTGGTGATCCCAGGTCCACTTGTCGCCGGTGGAGGCACCGATGTTCATCTCGTCACCCAGCGGGTCGCCGTCGTTGTTCTTCATGACGACCTTGGCGTAGCCCAGGCGGGTGTCATAGCCACCGACTCCCCAGTTCAGGCTGGCTTCATAGCCACGACTCTCGACGTCGCCATCCAGGTTGTAGAGCACCGCCGGATCACTGCCGCGATCATAGGCCTGGTAGTTCTCGATATCGGTATGAAAGCCGGTCAGCGCGAAGCCGAGGCGATCGCCCTGGGTCAACGCATCCTGCTGGTGCCAATCGAGACCGATCTCGCGCTGGCGAGCGCGTTCCGGCTCAAGCCCTTCCGCGATGGTGACATCATCCCCGATCAGGATCACTTCCCGCGCCTTGGCACCCCGGATGGCCTCGCCGTAACCGGCATGCAGGGTCAGGTTGTCAGTGGCATCGACACTCAGAATCGCGTTGGGGGAGACCTCGCTGCCACTGACGCTACCCGCCTCGCCGTAATCGCTGTCGTAATCATCCAGGCGCGCGCCAACGGACAGAGCCCACGGGCCCAGTGTCATGCGGTTCTGGGCGTAGACTCCCAGGTTGCGTGAGGTGTCTTCGTTGTTGGGGCCAGAGCTGCCTGCGTCATCGGAGCGACGGGTGTCCTGATCATAGAAGTCCACGCCAGTCGTCAGGGCATGCGCCACATCACCCGTCTTCAGACGGAAGGTGTTGCGAACATCCGCGCCGAATTCGCGGGAGCGGCTGGTGCTGCCACTTTCGACACGATCCAGTTCTTGGGTGGTGTGATAGAGGGTGGTCTTCGTATCGATCAGGTCATTGCCCGGGTGCCAGGCGTGATTGACAGTAAAGGTCTCACGCTCCATTTCCTGATAGGTCGGCTGCTGGCTGCTGAAGCTCGGCATGTGAGGGCGTGTGAAGTAGGTGCCGTGATCGGTCGTGCGCTCGGCACTGATGCGCAGGTCCTGATCATTGACGTCAAGCAGAGACATCTTGAGCAGGTAGCCGCGCTGCTGGCCTGCGGTCTGTTCCTGCTCACCGCCACCGCCGACCTCATAATCATCGCTGTTGCGACCACTGACATATCCCATCAGACCGAGATTCTCTCCCAGACGACCATAGAACGCCGTGGTGCCGGAGGTGGCGTCCGCCGCGCTCTCGGTACCGACGGAGACGCGTGCCCCCATATCCTGACCGGGCTTGAGCAGATCCTGCGCATCCTTGGTCTCGAAGCGGAGGCTGCCGCCAAGCGCCCCCGGGCCATCATCCGCCGTCGCAGGGCCGGTATCGACTTCCGCCTGCCTGAGCAGGGCAGGGTCAATGGTCAGTCGGCCGGTATGGTGGAAGAGATAGCCACCCTGACGCGCGCCATCGATGGTGACGTTCAGGTTGGTGTCTTCCAGTCCACGAACATAGACCTTCTGGCCGATGGCGATGCCGCCACCGACACTGACCCCCGGTTCGGCACGGAAGAGGTCTTCCAGGTCACGAGCCTGGCGTTCTTCGATCTCTTCGGCGCTGATCACGACATTCTGTTCAAGACGGTCTTCGCTGACGACAAGCGTGGACATGTCGCCGGCGAGCGCATGGCTCGTGGCGCCGAGAGTCAATGCGCTGGCGGAAAGGACGGCGGCGGTAAGCGGATGGAGACGGAGATGCACGTGGATTCCCTTGCTTGAATAGTTATATCTAACGGTTGGCAATGCTAATCGTTCTCACTAACTGGTTGCAAGATCCTTGCACAATTTATCGTCAGACGCCTCTCCTGAGTCGTCACGAGCCTGTCAGGCGCGAGCGGATTGCGCTGTGGTAGGTGAGCCGGGGCGGTAGAGGGTGAGAATCAACCGATGCCTCTGGCGATAAGCGGTGCCAGAGGCATGTACTGAGTCGCGTTATTTCAGACCGAACAGACGGAAGGCTTTCTGGCGAAGTTGCTCGCGATGATAATCATTGATCAACGGCAGATCGTAGCAGGTCACGCCTTCCACATAGGTGCCGACGATTCGTTTGCGTCCATTATTGCTACCGAGAGTAATGGATATTGCACAATCAGGCGCTAAATGTGGAAGCATGCTGGTATCTGGCACTAGATCCTGAAAACGACCATCAGAGAATTTGTATTGAATCTTGTGTCTACCCTGGAACGTGTAGCCATCGGTATCGGTTTCTTCAAGGTAGCGCGATCCAATGGTCAGCTTGAAAGCTGCAACTGTCATTACCGCGGTGTTATCTTCCGTGGTATTCCAAGCGACAGCCTGCATATTCTCGTTTGCTTGCCCATCCGCAGCGGTAGCTGTGTAGTCCTTGACTTCGCTGCTTGAATCAATGGCGACAACATTGAACCCTTCAGGCTTGTTGACGCGTTCCATCGGGAAGCCAGGAGCCAGGAAAGCGTTCTGTTTATTGTCGTAGTGAGCGGGTTCTGACTGCAGAGCGGCACACCCTGAAAACAATCCAAACGATATGGCAATGCCAGCGAAATATTTCATATGATGTTCCCTATCATTCAATTCAATATTGTTATGAGAGGACTGATTTCATCGAGTCTTCGCCGGCCAGTATGCGATGTGATACTTGTCACGTAAATATATCGTAGTCACGGAAAGAGAATCACTCGGGTCCGGTTTATTTGCGATAACGCATAAAAGCCCGCCATCATGGATGGCGGGCTGTCTTGTCTTTCACCGACGTCTAGCGTTTCAGGCGACTCTTGCCTGGATCACTCAGCGCCTCGCAGGTGCGAGACGCGAAGGAGCGTTCAGCCCGTCGAGCCTGACTTCTCGGGGGTCGTCTGCTTGAGCTGCACCGGCTTGCGGATACCGAGGAAGTAGACGAAGACCACCGTCAACACGACGAAGAACAGACTGTCCGGCGTGGTGATGAAGGTCATCGGGTTGCCGTTGGAGAGCGTCAGCGCGCGGCGCAGGAACTCTTCCAGATTCGGGCCGAGAATGAAGCCGAGCAGCAGCGTGATCACCGGGTAATCATGCTTGCGCATCAGGTAGGCGACGATGCCCAGCACCAGCGTCATCATCATCTGGAACACGGAGTAGGTGGCCACGAAGCTGCCGACGACGGCCAGCAATGCGATGGCGCCGTAGAGCACGTCCTTGCGGATGGTGACGATGCGCAGGAAGTAGGGGCCCATCAGATAGAGCGTCAGGGGAATCAGGATCAGGGCGCTGAACAGCAGCGAGGCCAGCATCGGCGCGATCAGTCCGGATTGTGACGCCATCAGTTGCGGCCCCGGCTGGATGCCGTTGATCACCAGTACGCCCAGCACGATGGCCGTGACCGGATCGCCCGGAATCCCGAAGGTCAGCATCGGCACCAGAGCGCCACCACAGACGGCATTGTTGGCACTTTCGGCGGCGGCGATGCCCTGGGGATTGCCCTTGCCGAAGCTCTCGGGCTTCTTCGAGGTGCGCACGGTTTCCACGTAGGCGAGAAAGCCGCCCATCGAACCGCCCGCGCCGGGCAGGGTGCCGACCATGTAGCCGATCAGCGTCGACTTCAGATAGCAGCCGATGCCGATCTCGCGAATGGCGCTCAGCGGCGGAATGAAATCACGACGCTTGAGCTGTTGGCTGGCCTTGAGCTGCTGGCGGATGGCGGCGTCCTTCTTGCGATTGCCGACCTGGATCAGCAGCTCGCTGATGGCGAAGGTGCCGATGATGACCGGCATCAGGTCGATCCCGGCAGTCAGCTCACTGATGCCGAAGGTGAAGCGCGCCAGTGGCTGCATGGCGTCCAGCCCGATCGTCGCCAGCATCAGGCCCAGGCAGGCGGTGATGCCGGCCTTGCGGATGTTGCCGCGCTGGGCGACCACGATCACGATCAGCGCGAAGGCGATCAGCGCGCACTTGCCGGTGGTCTTGACCAGCAGTGAGGCTTCGGCGATGAACGGTGCCAGCACGATCAACAGCAATGCGCCGAGACTACCGCCGACCATCGAACCGAAGGAGGCGTGACCCAGTGCCAGGGCACCTTCGCCACGCTGTTGCATGGGATAGCCTTCCAGTGCCGTCATCATCGAGGAGGGCGCGCCGGGGATGTTGATGGTGGTGGCGGTGATGCTGCCGCCGCACATGCCGGCCATGTAGATGCTGGCACACGCCATCAGGGCGGTAGTCACGTCCAGGCTATAGGTCAGCGGCAACAGCAGGGCGAGCGCCAGGGTGGCGGTCAGGCCCGGGATGGCCGAGAAGATGGTGCCGATGACGAAGCCGGCGACCACGTAGAACAGGATGACCGGGTCCAGCAGCAGGGCGAAGCTTGAAAATACCTGAGCGATGAATTCCATGCGTCATCCTCCACTCGTGGCGACGAGAGCGGACAGCTCGAAGGTCGGCAGGTGGACATTGAAGAGTTGTTCGAAGAGCAGATAGCCCAGTGCGGAGATGGCGCAGGCGATCAATGCCTTGCTGATCCATTTCTCACGCCCCGAGAACAGCAGCATCACGCTGAAGACATAGAGCGCGGACGCTAGCAGGTACCCCAGGTGCGAAAACGCCAGGATATAGAGGGCGGTCACCAGCATCAGGCGCAGCGCCGGTGAGAACAGCGGTGCGCTGGCGTCGCCGTCGGTCGTGGAAGACTCCTTGCCGTCATCCGCTGCAGCGCCGCGGCTGGCGCGGTGCTGGCTGATTAGCTGAGCCACGCAGAGCACGAGCGCGATGCACCCGATGAGGGCAGGGAAGAACGAGGCCGTCAGGCGGCCATTGTCCAATGGCGGCGCCATCTGGAAGGCGCTGATCAGATAGAGCGCACTGACGGCCGTCATGACCAGCGTCAGCGGTGTCGCCCCGCTGATCAACCAGTGGCGTCGGGGAGGGGAAGCGGATGAGGACATGACAGAATTCCTTGACGGCGCCCGTTGCCGGACGCCGCTTGACGATGGAAGTGAAGGAGGACGGGTAGACGTCGAGTGGCATCGACACTCAGCGGTGCCGCTTGCCGGCGCGTCTACAGGCCGAGTTCATCCATGGCGGTGAAGGTCTTCTGTTGGTAATCCTCGATCCAGGCATTGACCTCATCGCCGCCCAGCCAGCTGGGCGTGACGCCGACGCCCGTGATCCACTTCTGGAATTCCGGTGTCTCGTAGGCCGTGTGGTAGGCATTCTCCAGCGTGCTGACTACCTCATCCGGCGTGCCCTTGGGCACGGCCAGCACGATGAAGCTGCCGGTTTCCAGATTGCCACCCAGTTCACTCATCGGCGGCACTTCCGGGTAGGCGGGGTTCTGCTCTGACGAGAATTCGACGATGCCCTGGGCATCCCCGGATTCCAGAATGCCGGAGAAGTCTCCCAGGCTCGAGATGGCACCGTCGATCTCGCCGGACAGCAGGGCCTCGGCTTCGGCGGTGGAAGAGCCCGGATAGGTGATGACATTGAATTCGACACCGGCTGCGGCTTCCAGGCGGCGAACTGCCAGGTAGGGGCCGGAACCTCGCGGGGCGACACCGATACGCACGGTACCGGGGTTGGCGCGTGCCGCCTCGATCAGCTGCTCATAATTCTCGTAACCGGATTGCTTGGACACCACGATGGCGTCCGCTTCCTTGGTGATGCGAGCGAAGGGAATCATGCGGTCCAGCGAGTAGCCGGGCACCAGGTTGCCGCGAGGCAGGGTGATGATGCTGTCATAGGTCATCACGCCGACGGTATGGCCATCCGGACGGGCCTTGCTGAGTTGCATCAGGCCGGTGGCGGTGATGGCACCACCGATGTTCTCGACGTAGATCGATTTCGGCAGGTCCTGCTCGGCCAGGTTGCTGATCTTGCGGCTGATGGCATCGGCGCCGCCGCCGGCGGGCCACGGCACGATCAGTCGGATGTCACGCACCGGATAGTCAGCCTGCACACCGGTGCTGACGAAGGGCGAGGCCGCGACCATGCCGGACAGGGCAATCGGGGCGAGCAACGCCAGCAGTGAACGGGAGCGGGTCCTTGAGCGAGCGCTCGGCGTGAGACGACGTGAGTTGGCTTGACGGGTGTCTTGGCGATTGTCTTGACAGAGCATGGCACGACTCCAGTGTTGTTATGGTTGTGGTCACTCGATACGCATTGATGCAGGAGGGGCGGTGGACGACAGGCCGGCGTGACCTGTCGTCCGGGGCTACCGTGGACAAGACGGTATGGGCGACATGCAGATTACTGCTTGGCTGCCATGT
Organism: Cobetia sp. 3AK; assembly: GCF_029846335.1. Taxonomy (NCBI): domain Bacteria; kingdom Pseudomonadati; phylum Pseudomonadota; class Gammaproteobacteria; order Oceanospirillales; family Halomonadaceae; genus Cobetia; species Cobetia sp. 3AK. Next base: position 152,555 of record NZ_JARWKR010000005.1, read on the forward strand.
AGCGTTCGAATTCAGCGCGGGCCTCGTCCGTCGGCGGATACAGGCCGATCACGGGCGTGCCGTTACGGACTTTCTCCAGCACGTAATCCTCGAAATCTTCCATCTGACTGGCTTCCTCGGCGATTTCGTCGGCCAGCTCAAGCGGGATGACCATCACGCCATCGGCGTCGCCCACCAGCACGTCGCCCGGGAAGACCGGCACGCCGCCGCAACCGATCGGCACCTGCAACTCTACTGCATGGTGCTTGGTCAGGTTGGTCGGGGCGCTGGGCTTGGCGCAGAAGATCGGCAGGTTCATCTCGGCGGCGGCGCCGGAATCCCGGATGCCGGCGTCGGAGACGAAACCGGCGCACTGACGATACTCCAGGCGGGTCAGCAGGATGCTGCCAGCACTGGCGGCCGAGGCATCCTGACGGCAGTCAGACACCATGACATGCCCGGACGGGACGGTTTCCACCGCCAGGCGTTGCGGGTGCTTGGGGTCGCGGAAGGCGGCGACGGTGTCGATGTCTTCGCGTGCCGGGATATACCGCAGTGTGAAGGCCTGGCCCACCATGTGGGTCGTCTTGCGGTTCATCTGCACCACGTTCTGGATGAAGGTATTTCGCAGGCCACGCTTGAAGAGCAGGGTGTGCAGAGAGGCGGTGGAAGCGCGCATCAAACGCTCACGGGTCACGGAGGAGAGCTCGGCGTAGCTGGCGTGCTCGGTAGAAGTAATGGCAGTCATATGGCGTCCGTCGTCAGTCTATGGGTAAGGAGGCTCGGCTCTCGGCAACGTGCCTGGCCAGAGTGATCAGTCGACACGTGCGTCTGATGGGGTTTCCGAGATCACTATAGGGGGCTTGAGATGACTTATCAAACAAATATTGACAACTTTGGATGATCAATAAGTCTAGTGTCGGCAGCGAAAATGGCACTCATCACCATGGCTGACCGGCATGGCGCGCGAAGGACGTCGTGGGGCACGCGAGCGTAACGTTCTGCACTCGTTACTCGTCATGTCGCTCAATATGTTGATATTAATGGATTTATTTTGTGGATCTCAGGCCGGTAGGGGGTCTCGCCCAGTCCCACGATACGGCTTTACGGTGAGGAGCCGTGTCGGTGGCAGGAAGCAACATGAGTTGGCTCGTCATCGCCAGCGACATAGGTCGCATGGCAGCACCTGACACAAGTTGTCATATTTTGTCGGTGGGTGTTGTCCGCCCCTTTTTTGACCGTCAAGGAGATGACATGGAAGCGACATGGCGCTGGTTCGGTCCCGAGGATCCCATCACGCTCGAGGAAATTCGTCAGACTGGCGCGACAGGTATCGTCACGGCGCTGCATGAGATACCCAATGGCGAGGTCTGGCCGTTGGCCGCCATTCGCGAGCGCAAGGCGCAGATCGAGGCGGCCGGTCTCAGGTGGTCGGTGGTCGAGAGCATTCCCGTCCATGAGAGCATCAAGCAGGCAGCGCCCGGCAGTGATCGCCATATCGCCAATTACCAGCAGTCGCTGCGCCATCTGGCGGAGTGTGGCATCACCACGGTGTGCTACAACTTCATGCCGGTACTGGACTGGACGCGCACCGATCTCGCCTGGCAGCTGCCGGAAGGTGGCACGGCCCTGCGCTTCGATCAGGATGCCTTTGCGGCCTTTGATCTCTATCTGCTGGAGCGCCCCGGCGCCGAGCGCGAATACACCAGCGAGGAGCAGCAGGCCGCGCGGCAGCATCTCGAGACGCTGGATGAGGCCAGTCGCGAGAGGCTGATCCGCACTATCATTGCAGGACTGCCCGGTGCAGAAGAGGGCTACAGCCTGGCGGAATTCCGCGCCGCGCTGGCGGCCTATGACGGAATTGACGCCGCGCGCCTGCGCCAGCATCTGGCCACCTTCCTCAAGGCTATCGTGCCGGTGGCGGAAGAGGTCGGCATTCGACTGGCCATTCACCCCGATGATCCGCCGCGGCCGATGTTTGGCCTGCCGCGCGTGGTCTCGAGCATGGTGGATGCCGACTGGCTGCTGGGTGTCGTGCCCAGCCCGGCCAATGGCCTGACATTCTGTACCGGCTCCTACGGTGCCAATCCGGATATTGATCTCAGCATCATGGCGCGCCGCTTTGCCTCTCACATCCACTTCGCTCATCTCAGAGCCACCGGGCGTGACAGCGAGGACAAGCGCTCCTTCCATGAAGCACAGCATCTCGAGGGGGATCTGGACATGGTGGAGATCATCCGTGTGCTGGTGGCAGAAGAGCGCCGCCGCCTGGCGTCTGGTGGAGCCCCCCTGCCGATGCGCCCGGACCATGGCCACCACATCCTGGACGATGCACGCCGCGAGACCCGCCCGGGGTACCCGCTGTATGGGCGCATGAAAGGGCTGGCGGAAATCCGTGGCCTCGAGATGGCGATCCAGCGGCTGGCGCCCCAAAGACTGGCCTGACGGCGGGTACGCCACTCAAACAAGAACGGCCACCCCGGTGTCTAGACCGGGGTGGCCGTTCTTGTTCATGAGGCCAGACAGACAGGTCTGTCTGGCCAGGGGGCTGCTAGACGAAATCGGGAGCGATCAGGCGCGGGATCGCCAGCACGAATTCCGGGAACAGGATCATCAACACGATCACGGCCAGCATCACGCCCAGGTACAGCATGGTGGTCGCCATGGCCTTGAGCAGGGGGATGCCGCCGATCTTGGCGGAAATCATCAGACATAGGCCGTAGGGCGGCGTGATCAGCCCCAGGCCCAGCGCCATGACGCCGATGACACCGAACTGCACGGGGTGCACGCCTGCCGCCATCGCCAGCGGGTAGAAGATGGGTGCCATGATCGCCATGGCGGGCAGGGCGTCCATGAAGGTGCCGATCACCAGCAGCACGATGGTCATCACGATGAGCAGCACGGTCGGGTCCGTGATGCTGACGCCTGCCATCAGCTTCGGCGGAATCTGATAGAAGCTGATCAGATACCCGAAGATGGCCGCGCCCACCAGACTGAACAGCGACAGCGAGCACAGCCTGACGGTGTCGGTGGAGGCATTGAGCAGCTTGGTGAGATCCAGCTCGCGATAGATCACGAAGCCCAGCACCAGCGCATAGACCACCGCGATTACCGCGGCCTCGGTCGGCGTCACGATGCCCAGGGTGATGCCGCCGATGATCACGATCGGAATCCCCGAGGCCAGCAGACCATCCTTGCCGGAGCTTGCCAGCTCCTTGAGGGTGGCACGCTTGCGTACCGGCACGTTGTAGCGGCGCACGTAGCGGGTATTGAGCAGCAGCTGAGCCACGCCGATCATCACGCCGGGCAGAATGCCGCCGAGAAACAGGCCGGCGATCGAGGTGTTGGTCAGCGCACCCCAGACGATCATGTTGATCGACGGCGGGATGATGGTGCCCATCACGGAGGACGCGGCGGTGACCGCGACGGCGAAGCTGACCGGATAGCCTTCGCGCTTCATGGCCGGTATCAGTACCGTGCCCACGCCGGCACTGTCAGCGGTGGAGGAGCCGGAGACCCCGGCGAACAGCATGCTGACCAGCACATTGACGTGGGCCAGCGCACCACGGAAGTGGCCGACCAGTCGCATGCACAGCGTGATCAGGCGGTCGGTGATCCTCGCGGCATTCATCAGGTTGCCGGCGAGCAGGAACAGCGGCACGGCCAGCAGCACGAAGGAATCCATGCCGTTGTACATGCGCTGGAACATGATCCAGTAGGTCAGACGCGGGTCCAGCAGGATCAGCGTGGTCGCCGTCAGCACCAATGCCATGGCGATGGGAATGCCGATCACGATCAGGATGCCCAGCACGCCGAACAGCAGCCAGGGCATCAGGTAGAGCCAGTCCATTGGCATCATGGCAGTGTTCTCCGGTCAGTGGCGTCATGCGCATGGCCGGCGATGACGGGGGACAGGACGGCCTGCGTCTCCTCCGGCGTCGCCAGTTCTTCCGCCTCGTTGGGCGTATTGAGTGCCGCCTCCATGGCGGTCATGCCGTACAGCCAGGCATGCAAGAGTCGCTGCAGACTGAACAGCACGATGAAGACGCCACTGACGGTGAACACCGAATAGACGTAGATCATCGACAGCCCCGAGGCCATGGCACTGCGGCGCAGGCCCGACAGCGCGAAGTCCTTGCCGTGGACGATGAACAGTACCCCCAGCAGCAGGCAGGCGAGATCACGGATCCAGCGCGTGACGAGGTCGGCGCGACTGCCGCGAGGGAAGGCTTCGAGCACGAAGTGATCGGCATGCAGCACCCCGACGGCGGTGCCCAGCATCACCATCCACTGGAAGGCGAAGCGGCTGAATTCCTCGGTCCAGAACAGGCGAGGCAGGAAGGCCAGGTTGCGACTGGCGATCTGATAGATGATGAAGACGATGAAGCTTGCCAGCAGCACCAGCAAGACGAGATAGAGCAGACGTTCGAGCGTCCGGTTCAGGCGTGAGAGCCCTGCGAGCACAGAAGGCATGGCACTGTCCTCTCAAGAAGAGTGCGAGGGAAGGAGAGCGACGACACGAGAGTGATGACACGCGAGGTGACGTGCGCCAGGGGCAGAGGAAGGTGGCGGGGCGCCTGTCCTGAGGCCAGAGTTGGCTGCAGGTGAGGCGCCCCGCCTGACATGCCTTATCTGACGGCGCGTACCTTGTCGTAGATGTCCTGCAGGCCCATCTCGGCGATCACTTCCTTGAGCGGCTCGGCGACGATCTCCTGCATGCGCTCACGGTCGATCTCATGCAGCTTGGCACCCTGCTTCTCCAGCTCCGCGAGGGCTGCCGCATCCTGTTCCAGCTGCACCTTGCGGGCGTAGGCCGCCGCTTCGTGCGCGGATTCCATCAATGTCTTCTGCTGCTGCTCATCCAGGTTGTCCCAGGACATCTTGGACATGGTCAGCAGGCGCACGGTGATGTCGTGCTCGGACAGCGCGATGTTGGGGGCGACTTCGTGGAAGCGCATGCGCAATGTCCATTCCGGCTCATTGAGCAGGCCGTGGATCGCGCCCAGCTGGATGGCGGTGTAGATCTCCTTCCAGGCCACCACGCTCGGTTCGACCCCGAGTGCCTGCCAGGCGACGATCAACGGCTTGGTCGGATTGGTGCGCAGCTTGAGGCCCTCAAGGTCATCGAGTGAGGTAACCTCGCGCGAGCTGACGATGTGGCGCTTGCCGCCACCGAAATAGGCCAGCACCTTCACGTCGGTCTCGTCACTGATCTTCTGGGCGATTTCTTCCCCGACCTCGCCATCCAGCACCTTCTGCCAGTGGTCGACATCGCGATACAGGAACGGGATGGTGAACACGTTGGCGGTGGGCGAGAAATCCGTGATCAGCCCGGGGCTGACGATGGACATGTCCAGCGCGCCGGCCATCTGCTGCTCGAACATCTCGGTTTCATGGCCCAGTACCGAGTTGCCCATGATGGTCATGGTGATGTCGCCATCGGTCTTCTCGGCGAGCAGGTCGCGCAGGCGCTCGGCGCCGAGCTGGTAGGCGGTATCTTCGGTGCCGGCGTGGCCGAAGCGCAGCTCCATTGCCTGGGCGCTGGCCGAGAAGCCGAGCGTGGCGCCCAGCAGGGTGCCGGTGGTGGCCGCGACGGCCAGCCCCTTGCTCAGCCCTCTGGACAGTCGGGCGCCCACAGGTGAGCGCTGGGAAATGGCAGGGGTGGACGTGGTTGGATTGATCCAATTCAGCATGATGGCGTTTTCCTTGGCGTTGTTTGTTGTTGTGCCTTGCGTCTTTCTGTCTTTCCGTCTTGCAGTCTTGCAGTCTTGCGGCTTGCCAGACCGGCAGTCTCCAGACGGCCGGTCCATGCTCGGGGGTTGCGCGGCCAGCCGATGCTCTCCAGGCATGACCCGCCGTTCAGAGAAAGCGTTGGCGTCAGTCCGGGCGAGGCGTCTCGACGATGGCGTCGTCAGGACTCCCGCAGGAGCGGCGTATCTTGAGTTCCGGCGGCATGATGACGCTTTCTCGCTCGCCGCCGGGATTGGCGATCCGTCGCAATGCCAGTCGCGCCGCCTGCTCCCCGATGGCGTAGGGGTGCGTGGCGATACTGGTCAGGGGCGGGTCGCCCAGTTCGGCTTCCTCGACATCATCGGTGCCGATCACGGCACAGTCGCGACCGGGTTCCAGCCCCATCTGGCGCAGGCCCAGCATGGCACCGAAGGCCACGAGGTCGTTGTGGCAGACCACGGCCGTCGGGCGAGGGCTTTCCTGCATCAGGGTCTTGATCAGCTCATGGCCGACGCGCCGCGTCACGCCATTGCCGCGCACCAGGCGGCGATAGCTCAGGCCGTGATGATCCAGCGCGGCCTGATAACCCAGCCAGCGGTCGTGACTGACCGAGTGGTCCGCGCCGCCGATGAAGGCGATGCGCTGATGGCCCAGGCTGACGAGGTGATTGACGGCCATCTCGGCCACGCGCCGGAAATCGGTGCCGGCGTAATCGAAGGGCGGGGCGTCCAGATAGCGCATCACCTGGATGCAGGGCATGCCCCAGTCGGCCAGTTGATGGATCAGGTTCGGGTCTGAGTGTTCGGCGGGGCACAGCAACAGGCCATCGACACGATGTTCACGCATGCGCTCGATGAAGCGCTGCTGACGCTCAGGGGAATCCTCGCTGTTGGCGAGAAATGATACATAGCCTTCCTGATGCAGGGCGGCATCGATCCCCGCGACCATGGAGCCGAAGAAGGGGTTGGCGATGTCATAGACCACCACGCCAAGGGTCGCGGTGCGGCTGCCGCGCATGGCGGCGGCGCCACGGTTGTAGACGTAGCCCAGTGTCTTGATGGAGTCCTGTACCTTCTCGCGGGTGCGTTTCGCCACCAGCGGGCTTTCGCGCAGCACCAGCGAGACCGTGCTGCGCGAGACCTTGGCATGTGCCGCGATATCCTGAAGCGTGATGCTGCTCGAGGCGCCCTGTGATGATGGGGCCTGCGATGACGGGACCTGTGATGACGGGGCCTGCGATGACACCGTGGCATCTGCCTTGGCCGGCGGTGTCGTGATGGGATCTTTCATGGCGTCTTCCCTGGGCGTTTTCTTGTTGTCATCCCGAACTCATGGCCGGGGTGGAGACGTTTTTGGATGGTTCCAAATCCATGTCCAGAGCATAGAGCAATTCGCCCGCGCTCCCCTCAGCACTTTGGTCTGGCAGCCAAGTGTCGAATGGGCGGCGTCACAGGTCTGCCGGCCACCGGACTGCCGGCCACCGGTCTGCCGGCCACCGGTCTACCGGCGCGTCCAGTTGGCTTCATTGACCGCACTCAGCGGTGATTTCCCCGCCAGTGCCAACAGCAGGTTGTCCAGCGCCCGCTGCGCCATGGCGCGGCGTGTCTCATGGGTGGCAGAGCCGATGTGCGGCAGTGCCACGACCTGTGGCAGGCGCGTCAGCGGTGAACTTGCCGGAAGCGGCTCCTGCTCGAAGACATCCAGCCCGGCGCCGCGGATACCGTCACGCTCGAGACACTCGATCAAGGCCGCTTCATCGATGACACGCCCGCGGGCGATGTTGATCAGGATGGCGCTGGCGGGCATCAGTTCCAGCTCACGCCTGCCGATCAGGCGTTCGGTCTGCTCGCTGAGCGGGACGGTGACGCAGACGAAATCGCTGGTCTTTAGCAAGGTGTCCAGCTCGACGCGGCTCGCGCCCAGTTCGCTCTCCAGCGCAGGCTTGGGGGAGGCATTCGAGTACTGGACCCGCATGCCGAAGCCGAGTGCACCGCGCCGCGCGATCGCCGCGCCGATGCGGCCCATGCCCACCATGCCGAGTGTCTTGCCGTGCACGTCCGTACCGAAGTGAGGCGGTGTGAGGCCATGTGTCCATTGGCCGTCGCGCACCATGTTGGCCAGCTCCACCGCGCGTCGTGCCGTGGCCATGATCAACAGGAAGCCGACATCGGCAGTGGTCCCGGTCAGCACGTCCGGGGTGTTGCACAGCAGGATGCCGCGCGCGTCCATCGCTTCAAGCGGGTAGTTGTCATAGCCCACGGAGACCGTGCAGATCACCCGCAGTGCGGGGGCGGCATCCAGCAGCGCTTCCGTGATCCTGTGTCCAGAGCAGATGAGTCCATGGGCATCGTGCAGGGTGTCGTGCAGTGCCGCATCCAGCGCCTCGGCGCTGTCATGCCCCTCCAGCAGCACGACGTCATGCCGCTCGCGCAGGGTGGCCATCTGCTCATCATCCAGCGCCTTGAGCACCACGACCTTGCGGCGGGTCACGCACTCGTCAGCGTCACTTGTCATATGGCTGCTACCTCGGGCCGAGTAGTGCTGTGCATGCATCCTTGCCTCCTTGAGAGCGTGGGCGATGAACTGACCGGCAGGCTGTCGTCAGGGGCGTGTCACCCCTGGTCGTGTCACCCTTGGTCGTGTCGCTACTGGTTGTGTCACCACTGGGTGTATCACCACTGGTTGTCATTGGAAATCGGCCGCGAACTCAGGACACGCTGACGGCATCACCCGCTTCGAGCGCCTTGAGCGTCGCGCGATCCGGCAGGCCCTCCATGTCCCCCCGCACCTGAACGGCACGGCTGCCGAGCAGATTGGCGCGATGCATGGCGTCTTTCGGGGAGAGCCCTTCAAGCAGTGCGCTGACGACACCTACCGCAAAGGCGTCGCCTGCCCCCACGGTATCGACGACCTTGTCGACCCGCAGGCCCGGGACGCTGAAGGCGGCTTCCTGGCCGCCGATCATCCCGCGGTAATAGCTGCCCTCAGGGCCCAGCTTGATGATGACGGCCTTGGCACCTTGCTCGAGATAGTGGCCGGCGATGGCCTCAGGCGTCTTCTGGCCGGTCAGTCGCTCGCCTTCCGCAAGCCCCGGCAACACCCAGTCGGCGCGGCTTGCCAGCTGATTGAGGGTGTCGCGCATCTCCTGCTCGCTTGACCACAGGGTAGGGCGCAGATTGGGATCGAAGGAAATGCTGGCACCGGACTGGCGGGCCTGTTCGAAGAGATGGAACGATAGTTCACGACAGCTGGGGGAGATGGCCGGCGGAATGCCGGTGGCATGCAGGTGGCGCAGGGCGCTGAAGTCGATGCCATCGGCGTCACTGGCATTCATGCGGCTGGCGGCGCTGCCCTGACGGAAATACTCGACATGCGGATCTTCCCCCTGGCTGGCGCGTGCCTTGAACATCAGGCCGGTAGGGGCATGGCCGTCGCGGGTCAGATGGCGACAGTCCAGCCCGTTGTCTTCCAGGGTCTGGCGCAGATAGCGTCCGAGGCTGTCGTCGCCCACGCGGCTCAGCCAGCCGACATGAAATCCCAGCCGGGCGAGGCCGATGGCCACGTTGGTATCGGCGCCGGCGATGCGTCGCTCGTAGTGCGAGACCTGTGCAAGATCGCCCTCGCTTTCGGCGACCAGCAGCGCCATGGCTTCGCCAAAGGCGAGGATTTCCAGTGGCGAGGAAGAAGAGAATGAGGATGGCGTCGATGACGCGTTGGCTTGCTCAGACATCATGGCGTGTCCTGTGTAGTTGGAGCCGTTCCTTGTGCTTGTCCTGCATGACGACACGGCTGGCGAAGCCGCGCCGTCATGGAAATTGCCGTACTGCGTATTGTCGGTCAGACGTCACTCACTGCACGTCACTTGGGCAATGACTCAGAGCTGGCGCTTGCCGTCCACCAGACGCGGCAGGCCCTGGGTGCTGTCACGCAGGGTCGGGCTCAGCAGTGCCTCGGGCAGATCCTGATAGCAGACCGGACGCAGGAAGCGTTCGATGGCCGCGCTGCCCACCGAGGTGGTGCGGCTGTCAGAGGTTGCCGGCCAGGGGCCACCGTGGACCATCGCCTGACAGACTTCGACACCCGTCGGCCAGCCATTGGCGAGAATGCGACCGGCGCGACGCTCGAGCACCGGCATCAGGGTGCGGGCGGCGTCGATGTCGGCATCATCCAGGTGCAGGGTCGCGGTCAGCTGGCCTTCCAGGTGCTCGCAGACTGCACGCATCTCGTCCAGATCGCGACAGGCGATGACCAGCGAGCTGGCACCGAAGACTTCTTCCTGCAATGCGGCTTCACTCAGGAAGTCGCTGCCGGTGGTGCGGAACAGCGCGGTCTGACACGGACTTGCGTTGTCGCCATCCAGTGCGCCGCGCGCGACTTCCTGTACCTGGGGCAGGGCGGAGAGCTTCTCAACGCCACCCCGGTAGGCGTCGTGGATGCCCGGCGTCAGCATCGTCTGGCAGGCACTGGCCGCGACATTGTCGGCGGCGGTCTTGAGGAAACGCTCCAGCGCTTCGCCTTCGAGGGCCAGCACCAGTCCCGGGTTGGTGCAGAACTGGCCGGCGCCCATGTTGAGCGAGGCGATGAAGGCCTGTCCCAGCCCTTCGGCACGGGCTTCCAGCGCGGCCGGCATCAGCAGTACCGGGTTGATGCTGCTCATCTCGGCGTAGACCGGGATCGGCTGAGGACGTGCCTGGGCGGTCTTGAGCAGTGCGGTACCGCCACTGCGTGATCCGGTGAAGCCCACGGCCTGAATGCGCGGATCATTGACCAGTGCCTGACCCAGGGTGTTGCCGCTGCCGTAGAGCAGCGAGAAGACGCCTTCCGGCAGGTTGCAACGTGTCACGGCGCGCTGGATGGCGCCGCCGACCAGCTCGGACGTCCCCGGGTGAGCGGAGTGTGCCTTGACGATGACCGGGCAGCCAGCCGCCAGTGCCGAGGCGGTATCGCCACCGGCCACCGAGAAGGCCAGCGGGAAGTTGCTGGCCCCGAAGACGGCGACAGGGCCAAGGCCGATGCGACGCTGGCGCAGGTCGGCGCGCGGCATCGGGCTGCGTTCCGGCATGGCCGGGTCGATGCGCACATCCAGCCACTCACCGGCGCGCACGACGCCGGCGAACAGGCGCAGCTGACCGCAGGTACGGCCACGCTCCCCTTCCAGACGAGCCCGCGGCAGGCCGGTTTCCTGAAGGGCGCGCTCGGTGATCTGCTCGCCGATGGCCTCGATTTCCTCGGCGATGGTCTCGAGGAAGCCGGCGCGGGTTTCAGCATCCGTTTCCCGGAAGCTGTCAAAGGCGTCGTGTGCCAGCTGGCAGGCCAGCTCCACCTCACGGGCACCACCGGCCGGATAGCCCGGCGCCAGGCGCTCACCGTTGGCAGGATTGATGGCGTGTACCGGCTTGCCGTCGGCCAGCAGACTCTGCTGTCCGATGATCTGGTGGCCGCGCAGTGTCGTCTGATCGGAAGGTGACATAAGGCGTCTCTCTTTTCGTGGGGCGTTCTTTTCGTGGGCGCAGTCCGCAATGTCCCGCCTCCATCGCCCTCATGGGGCGCGACGCGGGACAAAGGAATGCTCGTCTCGACTGACGGTGCATGGCGGGACTGTTGCGTGCCGACATGTCATGAGGCCGAGGGCGAGACATTCAGGCTGCTGGGGCGCGTCTCATGGGCGCGATGCCGTCGTGGGCGGTATGCCTCACGGGCACATCTGGCCGCCATTGATGTCGATCACCTGGCCCGTGATGTAGCCACTGGTGGCGTGGGAGGCGAGGAACAGGAAGGTCGGTGCACATTCCTCGGAGGTACCGAAGCGGCCCATGGCGATGCTGCCGGCGATCTTGGCACGCAGCTCTTCGCTCTTGTCGGCGTGGAAGACGGTATCGATGGTGCCCGGCGACACGATGTTGAAGCGCACGTTGTCCTTGGTGAATTCCTTCACCCAGTTGCGGTGCAGGTTGTGCAGCATGGCCTTGGTGCCACCGTACAGGGAGGCGCCGAGACCACCGCCCTCGCGACCCGCGATGGAGCCGGTGCTGATGACGCTGGCGGTGGTGCCGGAATCCTTGGCGGAGGCCTTCAGATGCGGCATGGCATATTTGGTCGTCATGATCGCGGAGCGCAGGTTCAGGTCCATCACCAGGTCGAAGGCGGCATCGTCCAGGCTCTCGAGTCCGGCACGCACACCCAGGCCACCGGCATTGTTGACGAGCACGTCCATGCCGCCGAAGGCCTTGGTGAAGTCCTCGACCAGGGCGGCGCAGCCTTCGCTGGTGGACAGGTCGCGCGCGAAATATTCAAAGCGGGCACCGGTGGCTTCCATCTGGGCGATGGCGTCGCGAGCGGCGTCATCCTGCTGGCGGCTGTTGATGCCGACCACTGCCCCTTCACGGGCGAAGGCCACGGCGGCTGCCAGACCAATACCCTTGGTGGAGCCGGTGATGAGGACTTTCTTCTGCTTGAGATCGGTGAACATGTGGGATTCCTGACGGTGGAAAGCCGTACGCTCTTGGAGGCGGCATGGCGAATGAAAGGTGGAGGAAGTTGCGGCGAGCATTGGCTCCCTCTCGGCACGAGTCACCTTAGCCCAGGCAGACACGATCGACAAACAAATAATGACAACTGGCGAGTAGTGCTTTAGTGCAGTTCGCCGTTGGGTATCTCTGGATCACCCGCCAATGGCACCTGGCAGGACGCGGGCTGGTTTCGGGGCAGGGCAGGCGAGATTTCCTGGAATGAAGGAAAGGGTGATTTGTCGTGGATTGACAGATAAATAAGTAAAATCAATAAGTTATCAAGGTTAGTCGTGGTCGGCCATGCGCAGGATACGCCGTGGATTGCGGCCATTGGATAAGGGTCTCGCTGGCCCGGTTCGGCTATCCTAGAGGTAGATCCCGTCAGACCCCTACGACAGCCAACCCTTACCTCCCTCCTGATGCTCATTTTTGGATTGGTCTAAAGTTCAAGTTGTCATAACTTGTAAAATTCGTGCATCCCGCTGACACTGATCTCAGTGCCTGGGGCAGCCAACGCCAACCTTCATGACGCTGTCCCACGCTGCAATGCTGCAACAGACATAGCCACGCAACGCCTCCATAACAAGACAACGAGAGAGTCTTCGCCATGCGTAAATTGTCACAAGTCCTCTGTGCCTCCGTGCTGACCCTGTCCGCCTCCGCGGTGATGGCAGCTGACTACCCCTACAAGCCCATCACGCTGATCGTGCCATGGTCTGCCGGTGGTGGCAGCGATGCGGTCGGCCGTCAGCTGGCGGCGGGTCTTCAGGAAGAGCTCGGTCAGCCTGTCAATGTGGTCAACAAGACCGGCGGTTCCGGGGTGGTGGGTCACATGTCCATGAAGATGGCGCGCCCCGACGGTTACACCCTGGGGCTTGGCACCGCAGAGATTGCCACCTACCAGCATATCGGTACCGCGCAGCTGTCCTATGAGGACTTCACGCCCATCGCGCTGCTGAATCTGGATTACGCCTCCTTCACGGTGAACGCCGATTCCGAGTGGAAGACCCTGGATGATGCGCTGTCGGCGCTGAAGGCCAATCCGAGCGATTACACCGTCTCCGGCTCCGCGCCCGGGGCTGCCTATCATCTGTCCTTCGCCGGCTTCCTGGATCAGCAGGGCATCAATCCGAATGACGTGACACTGGTGCCCAGTGAAGGTGCCGCGCCGGGTCTGCAGGAGCTGGCAGCCGGTGGTGTGGATATCGTGTTCTCCTCGCTTCCGGAAATCGAGTCCATGCGCAAGTCCGGACGCGTCAAGGCGCTGGCGGTGCTGGCCAATGATCGCGTCGATTCCTTCGAGGATGTGCCTTCTGCCAAGGAGCTGACCGGCTCCGAGTGGAGCCAGGGCTCCTGGCGTGGCCTGGTCGGGCCCAAGGGGCTGCCGGAAGAGGTGACCGCACGCCTGTCGGAAGCCACCGAGAAGGTCTGGAAGTCCGAGCAGTTCCAGGACTTCATGTCCGGTCGCGGTTACGGCACCGTCTGGGAAGATGCCGAAGGTTTCCGTGCCTTCATGAAAGATCAGGATGAGAAGAACGCTGCCACCATCGAAAAGCTGGGCCTGGCCAACTGAACGCGCGGGTCGCCGTGAGCGTCTGCCATTCAGCGTGTTCGACCGTTTCTTCCTGAGTCTTCATGAGTAACCGCACATGCGTACCAACGACAAGGTCACGGGTGTGGTGACGGCAGCCTTCGGGGCTGCCGTCATATATGCCTCCCTCGACTTGAAGAACCTGCCGCGCCAGGAATATGGGGCCGGTACCTTTCCCACGGTCATCGGCGCACTGCTGATGCTGTTCGGAGCCATCCTGCTCGTCCGTGGGCTGCGCAATCGTGAAGTCTGGTTTGCCTGGCAGCACCCTGTGCCGCTAATCACCTTCATCATGACATTGGCGGCCATCTGCGCCTCCATCGTGGCCTATATCTACCTGACGCCAGTCATCGGTTTCCCGGTGGTGTCCTTCGTGCTGCTCACGTTGCTGCTCTATGCCTTCCATCATCGTCGCTGGTTGCCTGCCGGTGGTATCGCGCTGGTGGCCACGGGAGTGATCTGGGAAGTCTTCGGCCAATTGCTGCACGTTCCGCTAGAGCTGGGCCTGCTGGAAAAGGTGATCTACTGATGAGTGACTTACTGCAAGCCGCCACGATGGTGTTCACGTGGGAAGTGATGCTGATCATTCTGGCAGCCTCCCTCTTCGGGCTCTTCATGGGCGCCATCCCTGGCCTGACGGCCACCATGGCCACGGCACTGCTGGTGCCGGTCACCTTCTTCATGGAACCGCTGCCGGCCATCGCCGCCATCGTGTCCGCGACTGCCATGGCCATCGTGGCCGGCGACATTCCCGGGGCGTTATTGAGGATTCCCGGCACACCGGCCTCGGCGGTCTATACCGAGGAAGCCTATGCGATGGGCAAGCAGGGCAAGGTCGGGCTGGCACTGGGGCTGAACGTGACCTGCTCGATGATCGGTGGGGTGATCGGGGTGATGATCCTGGCCTTCTTCGCGCCGCGCATTGCCGAGTTCGCCATCCAGTTCACCAGTGACGAATATTTCTGGCTGGCGCTGCTGGGGCTTTCCTGCGCGATCCTCGTCTCCGGCAGTGACCCGCTCAAGGGCGGAATCTCGATGCTGGCGGGTCTGGTCATCGCGATGGTGGGCATGGACAGCGTCTCGGGTCAGATGCGTTTCACCTTCGGCAACTATGACCTGCTGGCCGGTATCTCCATTCTGCCGGTGCTGATCGGACTGTTCGCGATTTCCGAGCTGATCCGTCGCATGCCGGAAACCCGCAATGCCGCGCCGCTGGTGCCGCCCGTCATCAAGCGTCCCTTCGAAGGCGTTGGCGCAGCGCTCTGGAAATACAAGGGCGGTGTCCTTCGCGGCGGTGCCCTGGGAACCGTGATCGGGGCCTTGCCGGGCGCCGGTGCCGATATCGCGTCCTGGATCAGCTACGCCGTGAGCCGCAAGCTCTCCAAGACACCGGAGAAGTTCGGCAAGGGGCATCCAGAAGGCCTGGTCTCGGCCAGTTCCGCCAACAATGCCTCGTTGTCCGGGGCCTATATTCCGGCACTGGTCTTCGGGATCCCGGGGGATACGGTCACGGCGATCATCATCGGCGTCCTGATGACCAAGGGCATCACGCCGGGTCCTGACGTCTTCGTCGACCAGGCACCGTTGGTCAATGCCATCTTCATGGTCTTCGTGCTGGCCAATCTGCTGCTGTTGCCGCTGGGCTTCATGGCGATCCGTGGGGCGCGACACATCCTGTCGATTCCCACCGGTATCCTGTTCCCGCTGATCCTGATGTTCTGCATCGTCGGGGCGTTCGCAGCCAACAATGCGATGTTCGATATCTGGATCATGCTCGGTATCGGCCTGGTGGGCTTCTTCATGGCCGAGAACGACTTCCCGGTCGGGCCGATGATTCTGGCGGTGATTCTGGGGCCGATCGTCGAGAGCAACTTCATGCGCTCGATTCTCAAGTCCAATGGGGATCTGACGGCCTTCGTGGATCGCCCCATCGCCATGGTACTGGCGATTGCCGCAGTGGCGGTCTGGACCATGATTATCGTCAACGGGGTGAAAGCAGGGCGTCGAGTACCGCAGACACCGGCATCGGAACTCCCTCAGGATGCCTGAGTGAGATGACGCGTCGGACCGAGAGGGACTTGCGGGGGAGCACCCATTGAGGGGGCTGCCCCGTAGCCTTTCCTCATGCGGCAGGGTTTCCGGTAGAATCGCACACCATCTGACATGCCTGAAGGTGGACCAAGAGTGATGAGAAAGGGCGACATGACACGATGAGTGACGCAGCCAAGCATTCACTGTCGTTGGTGGTCTACGAGAAGATACTCGCCGCCATCATCAGCGGTGACTATCCCGTCAACAAGAAGCTGCCGACCGAGGCGCGCCTCTGCGAGCTGTATGAGGTATCCCGCCCGGTACTGCGGGATGCCCTGGCGCGTCTGCGCGAGGACAATCTCGTCGTGTCGCGGCGAGGGTCTGGCAGTTTCGTCATCAATCGGCCTGACAGTGCCGTGCTCGAGTTCGCACGGATCTCCAGCATCGCCGACATACAACGCTGCTTCGAGTTTCGCACCAATGTCGAGGCCAGTGCGGCGGGCCTCGCCGCGCAGCGGCGCACGCCAGAGCAGCTGGAGCACATACGTCAGCGTTTCGAGGCCATCAATCAGGCCAACCTCAATCATGATCGCGCCTCCGAGGAAGACTTCGAGTTCCACCTCGCGATTACCGAAGCCGCCAGCAATCACTACTACGCCACCGTGCTGCGTTCGCTGAATCAGAGCATCAAGGAAGGCATGAATCTGACGCGCGGTCTGTCGCTGCGTGCCTCCGAGGAGCGTCTGCGGATCGTCCAGGATGAGCATCAGGCGATCATCGATGCGATCGCCGGCAAGGATTCACCCGCCGCGGAAAGTGCCATGCGTGCCCATCTCGAGGGGGCGCGTCGGCGCATGTTCGAGGGAGTGCACACGCCCTAGCTACACAGGGGGCGGGCGCTTCACCTGCCATTTCAGCTCCACGACAATGCCTCTGATCATTCCCGGTCAGAGGCATTGTCGTCTCTGGAGCGCAATGCTGACCCCGTGATGGCTGCGCTCGTCACTCGTCACTTGTCTGCCAGCCAGCGCCGTGCAACCGCGAAGGCGCGTGGCAGGTTGCGGCACCAGGTCAGTTCTCCCGTGCGCTTGCGAATGCCGGCCCGGCGCAGCTTGACGATCAGATGGCTGGGGAGCCCCGACAGGACCAGCGCCACGTGCTGGTGGCGCATGTCATCGATCAGTGACTGCAGAGCGACGATGGCCGTGCCGTCCATGCTGGGTACATCGGCCATGTCGAGAATCACGATCTGGACCTTGTCATCGACCAGGCGCAGCGAGGTCAGTGCCTTTTCCGCCACGCCGAAGAATAGGGGGCCGTCGATGTCATAGAGCGCAATCGCTCGGGTGTCTTCTCCCCGGGCATGCGTCTGGCGTGGAGGATCGCTCTCTGGCGCATCGTTCTCTGGCGTGTCTGTCTCCGGCATGTCAATGATCTGACGGGTCTGGGTGAGCTGCATCATGCGGCGGATGAACAGCGCCGCCGCCAGGCCGATGCCAACCGCCACCGCCAGTACCATGTTGAACAGCACGGTAAGGCCGAAGCAGATCAACAGGATCGCCACGTCACCGCCGGGGGCAGAGCGCAAGGTATGCACGAAGTGACGAGCCTCGCTCATGTTCCAGGCGACGATGAACAGCAAGGCGGCCAGTGTGGCCATCGGCACTTTTCCCAGCAGTTCCGCCAGCGCGATCACCGCCAGTAGCACCACCGCGGAATGCACCACGGCGGCCAGCGGTGAGCGGGCACCACACCGGATGTTGGTGGCCGTGCGAGCGATGGCGGCGGTGGCGGTGATGCCTCCGAACAGCGGCGCCACCAGGTTGCCCAGCCCCTGGCCGATCAGTTCGGCATCCGGATCATGGCGTGTCCTGGTCAGTCCATCAGACACGACCGAGCACAGCAGGGATTCGATGGCGCCCAGCATGGCGATGGCGATGGCAGGCCCCAGCAATGCGCGGATCAGGGTGAAATCCAGTGGCAGTGGATATCCGTCCGCTCCGGGCAGGTGCCAGGGGGCCAGAAATGCCGGGGCAATCGGAGGGATGCCATTGCCACTGTCGTTCAGCGTTTCCCAGCTGAAGCGTGAGGCAATGGTCTGCACCAGCATTTCATGTGAGTCATCGCCCAGGCCGTGATTGACGGCGTAGGCGGCAAGTGCCCCGACGAACAGGCCCACCAGCGGCGCGGGAATCGGGAGGTGAAGTCGCGGCCATAGCAGCATGACCACCAGCGAAAAGACCCCGATGGACAGTTCGAAAGGATTCAGTGTCGGCAGGGCGGCCAGAATCTGACCGACGTTCTCCACGAAGTGCTCGCCGAGCTGACCGACACTCAGCCCCAGGAAGTCAGGCACCTGCAAGACAGCGATCACGACGGCGATACCCGCGGTAAAACCCAGCACGACGGGATAGGGCACGAACTGGATGAGTCGCCCCATGCGCGCCAGCCCCAGCATGACCAGTATGGCGCCCGCCATCATGGTGGCGATCAGCAGGCCACCGAGCCCGTACTGCTGAACGATGGGGAACAGGATCACCACGAAGGCCGCTGTCGGGCCGGAGACGTTGACGCGTGAGCCGCCCGTGATGGCAATGATCGCCCCCGCGACGATGGCCGTGTACAAGCCATGCTGTGGTGCGACGCCGGCGGCGATGGCCAGTGCCATGGACAGCGGCACCGCCACGGTGCCGATGGTCAGCCCGGCCAGGATATCCTGGCGGAGATCGGTGAGGCCGTAGCCTGAGTGCCAGGCGGAGCGCAGGCCGGTGGCGATGCGGGGGAGGCGCATGGGAGAGCGCTTGGGGGGCATGGTGGTGGGTCCTCGCGGAGGGAGACGCTACGCTGACTCTGGTGCTGGCGTGTCAGGGCATGGCGTGACATGTCCGAACACGACGAATGCATCAGGCAGCAGCAGGGCGGTCGTCCTGGACTGTCTGCCCTGTCATGACGATCTCATGATAAAGAGATGGTAAAAACATTAACATGTCATTGGCATGTTCGTCATCCGCCCCCCAGTGTCAGAGGGCTGGCCTGTCGGGATTGGCTTGTCTGTACCGGACCCTCGGTATTACCATCAGATGTTAATGGTTTCGGGAGAGCCGAGGATGGAAAAGAAGACCGCACGTTTGACCTTGATGATTGACCCCCACAAGAAGCAGGCCTTCGAGCAACTGTGTGCCACGCAGGACCAGACGCCCTCTCAGGTCGTTCGTCAGTTGATCCGCGAGTATCTGCAGGCACATGGTGTCGAGTACGCCTCCCAGCCCGGGCGTCCGCAACCGCCATCTTCCTGAAAGAACGGGTGTGAAGGGCGTTCTGGCAAGCCGTGACTTGGTCTTCGCTGAAGTGGCCTGTGCTGACAAGCTCTGCGCTGACGCAAGAGACAAGAAGCCCCTGACAGGCGAACCTGTCAGGGGCTTTCACGTTCATGGGCCAGGCCATTCACCCAGCTCTCTCAGATAGGCGAGATCATTGGCAGAACCTGACCGGTGACAGGCTGCGCGCGTAGCCCGGCAGGGGCTCGCCTGCCACCATCCGGGCCACGATATCCCCTGTCTCGGCCGAGAGTGTCAGGCCCAGATGGCCGTGCCCGTAAGCGAGAAGCAGGCCGGGGCAGCCAGGCATTTCGCCCACTACCGGCAGGCCATCGGGGGTGGAGTGGCGCACCCCCATCCAGTGGCGGGCGACGTCGAGGGGCTGACCGAAGAGTGTCTCGCCCCATTGTGTGAGGGCTTGCCAGCGCTGTGGCGAGGCGGGGCGCGAAGGCGCACAGAACTCGGTGGTGCCCGCCAGGCGAATGCCTTCCGCCATTGGCGAGGCGTAGAAGTGATGCGCCAGCCAGCCTACCGGGCGTGAGAGTGGCAGCTGGGTGGCGAGTTCGATGTGATAGCCGCGCTCACTGACCACCGGCAGACGCTTGCCGAGTCCCGCCAGTAGTGTGTTGCTCGCGATACCGGCACAGACCACGACATGCGGGACCTCGTGGGAGGTGGTGGCGGTGTCGATGCGCCAACCACCACTGGTCAGCGGCGTGAGGGCGTCGACCTGCTGCGCCGTCCACTCAAGGCCACCTTCTTCCAGCTGTACGAAGAGTTGGTGGCTGAGTGACAGCGGGCTGGTGAGGTGGCGGGTGTCAGGGAAGAACAGGCCGCCTGCCAGCCCCTTCGGGTTGAGCGACGGTTCCATGTCCCGCAGCTGGCTCGCGCCCAGCGCCTGACATTCGACCCCGTCACGGCGCTTGGCCTGGGCCATCTTCTCCAGCGCCGGCGGGGTGATGGCGGTGTCGCGCTGGATCTGCAGGCAGCCTGTCTGGCTGGCCAGCGCAGTGGTGGCTTTGGTCTGCAGGTCATCGATCAGGGCATGCTGACGTTCGACGGCATTGGCCAGCAAGGCAATCAGATCTGCCTTGTGGCGCTGGAAATTGGTGGGCGTTGCCGCCTTGAGGAAACGCCAGCCGAAGTCCGCCAGGGCGGGGGTGTGGCGCAGGGCGATGGCAAGGGAGGGCTGCCTGCTCAGCAGGTGGCCCGGCAGCTGGCGCAGGGTGTCGCCGCTGGCCATCGGCGAGGTGGCGTAGTTGGCGATCAGACCGGCGTTGCCGAAGGAGGTGCCTTCACCGACGGGATTCGGGTCATACAAATGAACGTGATAGCCACGTGCCTGCAAGGCGCGGCAGGTCGCCAGGCCGATGATGCCGGCGCCGATGACGGCAATGCTGTCGTGGCTCGACACTCGGGCGGCGGGGGATTGCGGGGTCATCGCGCGTACTCTCTTTGCCGGTCATGCCGGGCGGATTGCCCGACATGATCAGCGTGATGAAGACGGTGTGAGGGTCGTGACAGGGCCATGACAGAGCTTGGAAAGCCTTGGTCGAGCGGCACAGACCCTGCCGATGGCTCAGTTGTCGCGGTAGAACTTCCAGGAGGCGATGGCGATGACCACGGCGGTGAGGATGCTCAGCAGACAGATGGTGTAGAGAGTGAATCCGAACATGGTCAGGTCCTCAGGAGTGGGTGGGCTGGATCGGGGCGTTCTTGCCGTTGTGGTCTGGCGCCGCGTTCAAGAACTGGTAGACGAGAGTGAAGACCACGATATTGACGATGACGCCAGCAATCAGTGGGGTGAGCCCGGTGAGGGCTTCCAGTTCCAGGCCACTCCATTTCCACATGCTGGTGGCCAGGGCGCCGGCGATCATCGCGGCCACACCAGCACGCTTGCAGCGAATCCTGAACAGCACGGCGAAGATGAACGGCAGCAGGATGGTCGGCGCCCACAGGGCGTAGCTCAGCAGCAGCGCATCGATGATCGAGGTGGCGTAAAGCGCGAACACGATGGCGCCCAGGCCGATGGCCAGATTGACGCCGCGCTCGATCCACAGCTGTTGCTTGCCGGACATGGCGGGGTTGATGAAGGGCTTGTAGATGTCGGTGACGAAGATGACCGCTGCCGAGTTCAGATAGGAATCCGCCGTTGACATCACCACCGCCAGTAGTGAGGCCAGCACCAGCCCGGTCAGCCCCAGCGGCAGGGCGTCGCGAATCAGTTCCGGCATGGCCTGATCCGGCGAGATCTGCGGATAGAGCACCAGCGCGATCAAGCCGATGGTGGAGCTGACGGCATAGAACAGCAGACCGAAACCACCGGCCAGCGAGTAGCCGATTCTGGCATGACGGGAATCCGGTGCGGACAGGGCGCGCTGGGTGTAGGGCGGGACGAGGGTCTCGCCGAGCAGGAAGGCGATGAAGATGCTGAGGAACATCAGCGGCGTGTAATCGCCCATGAGGCTGAAGTGCTCGCTGGGGAGCGCGGCGATCAAGGCCTCGGGGCCACCGATCTTGTCGAGCCCGACGATCATGGTGATGGGCAGGAAGACCGCGAGCATCACGAACTGCACCACGTCAGTCTGGATCACGGCCCACATGCCGCCGGCCGTGGAGTACACCAGTACCACTGCCATGCCGATCAGGATGCCGGTGCTGATCTCGATGCCCAGGATGGCATTGAAGACGGTGCCGATGGCCAGCGCCTGGGCGCCGAGGATGCCGATGCAGAAGATCAGCGAGAAGATGCCGGTTAATAGGCGAGCGCTGCGACCATAGTGATGCGCCATGATGTCGCCGACCGTCTGTGCCCCTGCATAACGCTTGAGGCGTGGCGCGATGTAGAGGCCCGCGATGATGGTGGCGATGGGGAAGGCGGAGGCCGCGAACATGAAGGCGTAGCCTTCGTCGAAGGCCTTGCCGGCGCGACCCATCGAGGCACCCCCGCCGAGGAAGGAAGCGGCGAGCGTGGCGAACAGCACCGGCCAGATGATCTTGTTGCCGGCGACAGCGAAGTCGGCACTGCTGGATGTCTTCCTGGCACTGCGATAGCCGATATACAGCAAGATGGCGAAATACAGCAGTAGCCCCATGAGGTCGATCGTGTGCATTGTCTGTGGCCCTTTGTTGTTGGTTATGAGGGTCTGGTCAGCTTCCTCCCGCTGGGGGTATAAGCACAACTAAAGGCTGTCTATTAAGTCATAAGAACAATTTAGAGCCTATTCACGAGAGGCTAGTCTTGAGCATCCAGTCCCAAGCGTCCATTCTCGAACGCCAGGCACGAGGGCCTTGCCACGAGAGTCCCGTCACGAGAGCCCCGCCACAAGAGCCCAGTTGTCATGAAACTCAGACATAACCTGCGTCAGTTGCAGATCTTCCAGGAAGTGGTGCGCACGGGCAGTCTCTCCCAGGCAGCGCGTCGGCTTGGCTTGACGCAACCGGCGGTGAGCACGGCGATCGCCAATCTGGAGAGTGACGTCGGGTTTCTGCTCTTTCGGCGTAACCACTATGGCACCCAGTTGACACCGGAAGCCGTCCATCTGGCGGAGGGTGTCGACAAGGTGCTGGCATCGGTGGGGCATCTGGATGAACTGACGGATGGTCTGCGTGATGGTCACGCCGGCAAGCTCACCGTGGCCTCGATGCCGGGGCTTTCGCCGACGGTGATGCCTCGAGTGATGTCACGCTATCTTGCCGACTTCCCCAGGAGCCGTCTGTCGCTGCAGACGTTCAGTTCACGCAAGATCGCTGAGTGGGTCGCCGAGGGCCAGTTTGACCTCGGGGTCATCGAGGCAGACGCCGCGGTCGAGGAGCTGGTGCTGGAGGAGTATCAGCTCTGCATGGCACTGGCCGTGCCTGTCATGCATCCGCTGGCGCAACGCGAGGTCTTGTTCCCACAGGATCTGGCCGGGGAAACCATCATCACGCTGGATCAGCACCATCAGAGTACCTTGAAGCTAGCGCGTGCCTTTCAGCAGGCAGGCATGACGCTGCAGGCAAGCATCGAGACGCATCTGTTTCCCTCGGTCGCGATGCTTGTCAATGAAGGGATAGGCATTGCCTTGATCGATCCGGTGACGGCGGAGGCGATGCTGGCGCGGCGCGATTGCCAGCTGCGCGTGGTGCCATTCGCGCCGACCATCAACCTGGATGTCGCGCTGGTCACCTCGCGTTTTCATCCCGTCTCGCGTCAGGGGCAGCGCTTCATGCCCTATCTGACGGCGGAGCTTGCTGCCTGGCAGCAGCGCTCGAAGGAGCGTTATGCCGTGACGATGCCGGAGGATGGCGAGGATGCCGCCCCCATGGTGTGAAGCCACTCATGATGGGTCACCGTCACGGACCTGGTCATCTCCCTCGGCGATACTGCCGACAACAATACCCTCGCCAAATAAGCACCAAGGCCCCACCGCTGATGGGCGGTGGGGCCTTGGTTGTCGTTTCAGGCGTGACCGAAGGGTCAGGGTCGCAGAGCCCTCATTCCAGACTCGCCCCATAGCCGAAGCTGGCGGCCGGTTCGGCGGCGGTCTCGACCCACACGCTCTTCACTTCGCTGTATTCGCGCAGCGCATCCAGCCCGGAGGAGCGGCCATAGCCACTCTCGCCGTAGCCCCCGAAGGGGGAGCTGACGTGAATGGTCTTGTAGCCATTGACCCAGAAGGTACCCGCGCGCACCTGACGCGCCACGCGGTGGGCGCGCCCGACATCACGCGTCCAGACGGCACCGGCCAGCCCGAAGCGACTGTCATTGGCGATGCGGATGGCGTCGGCTTCCTCCTCGAACGGTATGGCGACCACGACCGGGCCGAAGATCTCCTCCTGCGCGCAGCTCATGGCGTTGTCGCCCAGCAGCACCGTCGGCGCGACATGATAGCCGCCGGTGTCCGGGATGGGGTCTGCTGAGCCATCCGCCAGGCGCGCGCCGTCTTCGATGGCCCCGGCAAGCATCGACGTCACATGCTGGTATTGCTTCGCGTTGTTGATCGGGCCGATCTGGGTCGCCGGGTCCTGCGGATCACCGAGCGTGAATTGCGTGGCAGCCTCGGCCAGCGCGCTGGTGAACTTCTCGTAGATAGAGGCCTGTACCAGCAGGCGCGAACCCGACACGCAGCTCTGACCCGCACCGGAGAAGATGGCCGCCTGAGCGCCGCGCAGTGCCACCTCGAGATCGGCATCCTCGAAGACGATATTGGCCGACTTGCCGCCCAGCTCCAGCACGCAGGGAATGCAGCGCTGCGCCGCGGCGGTGGCGATATGGCGGCCAGTCGCGGGGGAGCCGACGAACACTACCTTGCGGATATCGCCCTCGGAGATGAATGCCTGGCCAATGGTATGGCCGTAGCCTGCGATGACGTTGACCAGCCCACGCGGCACGCCGGCGCGCTCGATCAACACACCGAGTGCCAGCGAGGACAGCGCCGTCAGCTCCGAAGGCTTGAGAATCACTGCATTGCCGGCGGTGATGGCCGGGGCGATCTGCCAACCGGCGGTGAAGATCGGCGCGTTCCATGGCGTGATCTGCAGCACGGTGCCCAGCGGCTCATAGGTCACGTAGTTGAGGTGTGAGGTCGGGACCGGAATCACCTCGCCGTGCAGCTTGTCTGCCCAGCCCGCGTAGTACTCGAACATCTCGGCGACCTTGGCCACCTCGACACGCGCATCACGAATCGGCTTGTTGGCGCTCAGTGCTTCGAGTTCGGCCAGCGCCTCGGCCTGCTCACGAATCAGGCTGCCTATCTGGTAGATGACGCGCCCACGCGCCTGGGCGGTCATGGCAGCCCACTGCGGTTGCGCCTGGCGCGTGGCGGCATTGGCCAGCGCGACCTGAGCGCGATCGGCATCCGGGAAGGACAGCATCAGACTGTCATCATGGGCGTTGCGTACCTCGATGGCGTCACCCGTGCCAGTGACGAACTCACCACCGATCAGGCTGCTGACGACAAAACTGTCGTCAGGAGATTGGCTGCTGCTCTGAAACGCCTGCATCAACTCGGCGATGCGCTGAGCAATCGGGGAGGTCGGGGTCATGTCCTGGGTCAGCATGGCTTATTCTCCGTGGCCAAAGAGGGTCGGGTCGGTGCGTTGCACGATGGCGCAGAAGTCTTCGTTGTCATCCAGCGTCGCACTGCTCTCGTCCCAGAGCTTTGCGACGGTACTGGAGAGCGGAAGCGCCAGCCCCAGTTCTGCCGTCAGATCACTGGCCAGTCCGACATCCTTGCGCATCAGGCCCATGGTGAAGCCGGAATCGTAGGCCTTGTTGATCACCCAGCTGGGGAACATCACCTGACTCGCGCCGCTGCGTCCCGAGCCCGCATTCACGCCTTCCAGCAATTTCTCTGGGGAGACACCCGCCCTGGCGGCCATGGAGACGGCTTCCGCCGTGCTGATCAGATGGCAGGCCGCCAGCATGTTGTTGGCGATCTTGGCGACGTTGCCCGCCCCGCAACCGCCGACGTGCACGCGGCTGCCGCTCATGGCTTCCAGCACCGGCATGGCGCGTGCCAGCACTTCCTCCTCGGCACCGATCACCATCGACATGCTGCCACTCGCCGCGCCCTTGGGGCCGCCGGATACCGGGGCGTCGATGAAGTCGATACCACGAGTCGCCAGCGCAGCCGCCACCTTGCGGCTGGTCTCGGGAGTCGAGGTGGTGGTGTCGATCACGATCAGGCCGGGCTTGCCCAGCGTCAGGATACGGGTGGTGTCTTGATTCTCTTCCTGTGTGCCTTCCTTGCCCAGGCATAGCTGCTCTACATGCTCTGCCTTGGGCAGCGAGAGGATCACGATATCGATCGTGTCCAGCAGCTCTGCCAGTGAACTGACCGGTGTGACACCTGCCGCGGCAGCCTTGTCACGCGCAGCCTGTGAGAGATCGAATCCGAAGACGGGGAAGTCATGGCGAGCAAGTGTGGCGGCCATGCCGCCACCCATGTTGCCCAGTCCGATGACACCGACGGTTGTTGTCATTGTGTGATTCCTGTCGTGGTGAAAGGGGGATGGTCATCCGGTGACTCGAGTATGGACAGCGCTTCTGTGTTCCAGCAATAATCCGAAATTCACTTTAATGTTGCCTTCAAGGCAATGCTGGGGGCGTGATGAGTCTGGTGCAGGAACGACGTATCAGTCATTTCCACGAGGCCGCCAGACTGGGCAGCGTGCGGGCAGCGGCGGATTTCCTGAATGTGGCACCGTCTGCGGTCAGCCGACAGATCACCCAGCTGGAGCATGAGCTGGGCATGCCGCTGCTTGAGCGTCATCGACGTGGGGTCAAGCCGACGGAAGCCGGCGAGCGGGTGCTGGAGTACTACCGTCAGCGTCTGGCGCAGCAGGAGGTGCTGCTGGAGTCGTTGCAGTCATTGAAGGGGCTGCAGAGTGGCTCATTGGTACTGGCCATCGGTGAGGGCTTCATCGAGGGACTGGCAGGGCCCTTGAGCCGTTTTTCCGCGCGTTATCCGGGCATCGAGCTCAAGGTGAATCTATGTGGCAGCAATGAGGTGATCCGTCAGGTCGTCGAGGACGAGGCGCATCTGGGGCTGGTGTTCCATCCGGCAAGTGATCCAAGGATTCGCGCGCACGTCTCGCGCCCTCAGCCGGTGTGCGCGGTGGTCAATCCGGCGCATCCTCTGGCGCGTCAGGCGACGGCGGCTGTGCCCGAGCCATTGTCGCTGGCGGCGCTCGACGGCCATGCCCTGGCGCTGCCGGAGGTGTCGTTCGGCATTCGCCAGATCGTCGCGCAGGCGGAGCATCAGGCCGGGGTGATGCTGAGCCCGACGCTCACCTGCAACGCGCTGGCGATGCTCAAGCAGTTCGCGCTGCAGGGCGGCGTGACCCTGCTGCCGGATTTCGTGGTCAGTGAAGAAGTGGCAGCGGGCAGGCTATCTCGACTGTCGCTTCAGGAAGCGCCTTTCATCACGCCGCATGTGCAACTGATCAGTCGACTGGGCCGGCAACTGAGCGTCGGTGCCGATCGACTGCTTGGCCTGCTGCGCGAGGACATGACGGCCTTTGCGGATACAGGGCTCACAGATGGCGCCTGAATCCACGGGCGTCGTGTCAGTTACTGGCAAGCAGGACTTCCCTTTCATTGCGGGTCAGTTGAGGTCGCGCGGCGTGGCTGACAAGCCTGATGGGAAACAATGAGATAGCGCCAGCGAGGTTCATGGTCCTGACAAGTGGTCAGCGGTATAGTGCGAGGCTTGTGTCATTTGTCCCGAGCCTCGTGCAGCCCGCGGCCTGCTCGGCATCACAGACAAGGATTCCCTCGATGGCTTCATTTCGTATTCTGACGCACCCCGAACACGGGACGCGTGCCGTCAAGATCGGCTGGTCCTGGCCTGCCTTCTTCTTCGGCCTGTTCTGGGCACTCTACAAGCGCATGTGGTTGCTGGCGGCGAGTCTGTTCGGCTTCATCGTGCTCAGCTCGGTCTTCATTCCCGCGACGATGGAAGGGCAGCTGATTTCCAATGTCCTGTTCCTGGGTCTGAATCTGACCATCAGCATGAAGGGCAATCAGTGGTACGCGAGCCTGCTGGAAACCCAGGGCTATCAAGAGCAGGCACAGGTCTCGGCGCGCAATCCCGATGATGCACTGGCCGTACATGCCAACTCGCAGAAAGCCTCTGCTGCCGATATCCGCGACCATGAACAACGCGGCACTCACGAGCAGGATCTCCCCGTGGATCACCGTGATGAGCAGGAAAACAGGCGCGACCGTAATGATGGCAGGGATGATGAGGATAACGGTGATGGTGGCGCCGGTGGCAAGGGCGGCGGCAACACCTCTGGTACCTTCATCGGCTAAGGGCCGGACCAGGAAGAGATGAGACGATGAACCTTCAAGGACGATTGACGCGCTGGAACGATGACAAGGGCTTCGGCTTCATTACCCCGGCGTCGGGTGGCAAGGATGTCTTTGCCCACATCAGTGCATATAAGGGGCGTGGGCGGCCGAAAGCCAGTGCGCAGGTGCAGTATCAGTTGGGCATGGATGAGAACGATCGCCCACGTGCCACACGCTTTCGCACGTTTGGGGCAGGGGCTTCCACTACTTCTGCTGGAGTGGGGCTTGCATGGTTGATGCTGCTGGCCGTGATGGTCGTGCTCGGGGCAGGCTGGCAGCAGGGGCGTCTGCCCTGGATGTTGCCAGTGGCGTATCTGGGCATGAGTCTGGTGACGTATCTGGCCTATCGAATCGACAAGCAGGCCGCGACATCAGGGGAGTGGCGCGTGTCCGAGGGGAAATTGCACTTCATGGAGCTGCTGTGTGGATGGCCGGGCGCGCTGATCGCCCAGCAGAGCCTGCGCCACAAGACGCGCAAGACAAGCTACCGGGTCGTGTTCTGGTTTGTGGTACTGCTCAATATCGCCGCCGTGAGCTGGCTGACGCTCTCGCCGGATGCCGCGGCCATTCGTGATCTGCTCGGCTTTCCTGTCATTCCCGGAGAGGCCATGATCCGCTGGTCATGAGCGGGTATCGTCAGTACCTATCAACGACAAAGGGGCCTTTCGAGGCCCCTTTGTCGTTGTTGCTCACTGGTGTGTGCCATCAGAACGGTGCGTAATCATCCTGTTTGACGCTTGAGGCGACCCAGCGGTCTCTGGCAGGTATCGCCCGGCGTTGCGCGCCCTGTGGCGGTATCTGGCCTCGCTCACCATACAGCCACAGCACCAGGTTGGAGCGCTGGCCGCTGGTGATCGGCTGCGCGGCATGCGGCACATTACCGCGATGCAGCATGGCCGAGCCGGGCGTGAACGAGAAGCGCACTGCGTCTCCGCTCGCGGCGTCCAGAACATCCAGTTCAGAGCCCTCGAAGGTCTCGTCGGGCAGGTTCATGTTGATGTTGAGGGTCACGGACGAGGCATCAGTATGCGGCCGAATCGAGGCGTCCGTGGTGGGCTGATAGTGGATCGAGAAGCCGAAGGACTGGCTGTCGTAGCCGATGATTTCCGGGAACAGCAGCCGCGAGATCGGACGCATGTAGGTATCCAGCAGCTGCTGATAGAACGCCTGGAAACTCGGTGCCGCCAGATAGCCCTGTGAGCGACGGTCGAGCATGGCGCCGCGCCGATTGAGAACGATGCCGTAGGGCGGGCGCAGCGGAATACCGGCATCCCATGCCTTTTCCAGCAGGTTGCGCAAATCAGCAATGCGCTCGACATCGAAGAGCTGGAACTGATAGACGTCAGTGGCGACTTCTGTCATCAGCGCCTTGACGTCCGTCTCGCGCTCGGGATTCTCCCACGCCTGCTTGACGGCAGTGCGCAGCGCCTTGTCGATCAATCCACTGTCGAGGATGGCGAGGTCGTCTTGCTCAACGGCTTCCCATTCACGCCAGGCGTCACTCAGCAGTTGACGGTGGCTGTCCCAGAATTGCTGGACGGAGGGGGCGCGCCGCAGCATGGCTTCGCGGGAAGGCAGTTCGAGCTCGCGGGCTTGCTGCAAGCGGGTCTGCTGTAATCGGGTGGGGTGCAATACAGAGTGGGTCATGGGGTGTCTGCTCCAGAAACTTGCGGCATGAAGGCTGCCGTTTCGGTGATATGGGGCAATTTATTACGCCGTGTCTTGTTGATAAACAGGCCCCTGGAGTAAACACATTCAATATTCTATTGATGATCTCCGTACGACAGCAGGCCCGCACACAATGCGGGCCTGCTGTCGTATGTCACAGTGATACGTGGCGCTCTGTCAGCGCATCAAGCCATCCACCACGCCCAGGCCATGGAAGGCGATCATGCCGATGATGCCGGCGAAGATCACGTAGTAGAGCGTCGGCAGGATCGTCTTGCGCAGGGTGATGCCTTCACGCCCCAGTAGCCCGACGGTCGCCGAGGCGGCGACCACGTTGTGGATGGCGATCATGTTGCCGGCAGCCGCGCCGACGGCCTGGAGGGCGACCATCATGGCGCTGGAGATGCCAAGCGCCTGGGCCACATTGAACTGGAAATCCGCCAGCATCAGATTGGAGACGGTGTTGGAGCCGGCGATGAAGGCCCCGAGGGCCCCGACGCTGGGGGCGAACAGCGGATAGATGTCGCCCACGCTGTCAGCGATGAACTGCGCCATGGCCACCGGCATCGATACCAGATCTGCCTCGTTCACGCCGGAGTTGATCAGGATGCGCACCATGGGGATCGTGAACAGCAGCACGAAGCCTGCGCCCAGAATCGTGCGGCTGGATTCCGTGACGGCGGCACTGACATCCTGCATGCGCATGCGGTGCAGCACGACGGTCAGCAGCACCACGATCACCAGGATACCGCCGGGCAGATACAGTGGTTGCAGACTGCCGGAAATATCACTCTCGCCCAGGATACCGCTCCAGCCGAAGCTCAAGGAGGTCAGCGCTTCCTTGAGCGGCTCGATGACGCGGGACATCACCAGCAGCACTGCCAGCAGTACGTAGGGCAGCCAGCCCATGCCGACCGAGAGCGGCGTGCGGCCCTCGACGGGCTCCAGCGTCATGTCCAGCTTGCCCACCCATTCCTCGGGCCAGTGGTCAGCGTTCGGGAAGTCCCAGGTCCTGCTGGGCAGCAGAAAGCCCTTGCGCGCCGCGGGTACCACGATGGCGAGGCCCACCATGGCGCCGATCATCGAGGGGAATTCCGGCCCGAGCAGCAGGCCGGCCAGTACATAGGGCACCACGAAGCAGATACCCGCGAACAGCGCGAAGGGAGCGACTTCGAGTCCCTCGCGCCAGGAGCGATTGGCCCCGAAGTAGCGCACCATCACCGCCACCATGATGAGTGGCATGCAGATACCGATGATGCCGTGGGTAATGGCGACTTCCGAGGTGATCAACTGGAAGTAGCTGTCCCAGCTTGACCCGTTCGCGGCCAGAGCGTCACTGACGCCAGCCTTGTCGAGTCCTCCCGAGACACCGACCACGATGGGGGTGCCGACAGCACCGAAGGAGACCGGAGTGGATTGCACCATCATGCCGACCACGACGGCGGCCAGTGCCGGGAAGCCCAGTGCCACCATCAAGGGGGCAGCGACGGCAGCGGGTGTGCCGAAGCCTGAGGCACCCTCGATGAAGCAACCGAACAGCCAGGCGACGATGATGGCCTGTACTCGCCGGTCCGGGCTGATGCCGGAGAAGCCATTGCGGATCGCGGCAATGCCGCCGGAGTGCTTGAGCGTATTGAGCAGCAGCAGGGCACCGAAGATGATCCACAGGATCGCCACCGTCAGTATCAAGCCCTGCAACGATGAGGCCATGACACGTGTGAAGGTCATGTCCCAGGCAAGCAGGGCGATCAGGGCCGTGACCACGAAGACGATGGGCATGGCAATGCGGGCAGGGATTCTGAACCCTATCAGCAAGATACCAGCCAGTATCAATGGCGTGAACGCCAGAAGCGCCATCCATGATGCATTCATGTCAATACTCTCCTTCGCATGAAAGGGTGATTGTCTTTTTGTTGGTTTTTGTCACTGCAATGTGAAGGTTGATCCAGAGTTTGGCGTTGAGTTTTCATCCACACTGCGGGAAATCACCGTAGGGCTCACCAGATCAAGGTAAGCGAGGAAAACATTCTTGGCGACGTCATGTTGACTGGTAATACCAGTGTCAAACACCGTTTTGAAGACGCGAATATTCGAAGTTTTTCATGAGGTTATGAAAGCCCTGGATAGGCAGTCATGGAGTTTCAGAGACTCTGGTTACGACCAATGAGGGATGGGTTTATGTGTCTTGAGGACTCTTGTTACGCTGCGATTGCGGCTGATAAATCATCGAAGATTTGATTTTCCTGAGACAAGGGAGCATGAATGGCAAAACTGGGTAGTGTGTTGGTCGTATTGGCCGCTTTTCAATGGGGGCTGACAGGTGGGATTGGCAGCTTGCTGATGTCCTGGGGCTGGGAGGCTGAAGTCATTTCCTTCTGGCGTGCCCTTGTCGGGTTCATCTGCATGCTGGCCTGGATGGTATTGCTGGGCTACCACAAGGTGCCGGCCAGGAAACCGCTCGCGTTGATGGGGTGGTCGCTGCTGGCGGGGGTAGGGGTCGCCGGCAACTTCATGTTCTATTTCACGAGTGTCAGCATGAGTGGTGTCGCCGTTGCCGCGACTCTCATGTATAGCGCGCCGATTTTCGTCTATATCACGTCATTCCTGGCCCGGGTGGAACGCCCGACACCAGTGAAGCTGATTTCCATCGTCGGTGTGATGATCGGCATCGTACTGCTGACGGGGGTGCTGCAATCCGGGAGTGGCAAGGTGACTCCCCTGGGTGTCCTGTTCGGACTTCTGGCGGGTGTGTCATACGCCATCTTCATCTTTGCCTTCAAGTCAGCCACGCGTCATGGCAGCACCCCTGGGGTATTGGCCATCGCGTTGGGCGTGAGCAGTCTGGTGATGTTGCCGTTGACGAATCTTTCACAGGCAGTGGCGGTCCCCTTCGCCGATGAACTGTGGCTGATTCTGGTATTCGGCCTGGTGGGGGGAGGGTTCTCCTTCTATTGCTATGTGATCGGCCTGAAGAATACCTTGCCGTCGGTGGCTTCCATCATCGCCATGATAGAACCGATCACGGCCACCTTGTTCGGGGTGTTCGTGTTGGGAGAAGGCATGGACATGATGCAACTGGCAGGGATGGCACTGATTCTCGTGGCGATCACGACCCTGAGCCTGGCGCAGAATGGCCCTGAGGTATTGCTTCGCCTGCCGTTGGGCCTGCG
This sequence comes from Cobetia sp. 3AK, assembly GCF_029846335.1. Classification (NCBI taxonomy): domain Bacteria; kingdom Pseudomonadati; phylum Pseudomonadota; class Gammaproteobacteria; order Oceanospirillales; family Halomonadaceae; genus Cobetia; species Cobetia sp. 3AK. The sequence continues at coordinate 185,389 of NZ_JARWKR010000005.1, forward strand.
GGGCGGAAAGCCGCGCAACATGACAGCCTCCACCCGTGAGGAAGGTGGCGGTACTCAGGCCAGCAAGGGATGAGGCTGCAGACGACTGGTTTGGCCCGACGATGTCGGTTGCCAGGATGAAATGACCTGAAAGAAGCAACGAATGGCATGGCCATGCAAGAACGCCTCGACCACCATGTGGTCGAGGCGTTCTTGTACTAGGGGCGGACGGCAGGCGTCAGATGGCGGGTGGAGAAACGACCGCGACGTGCCTCAGTGAGGGTTGGCTGGCCTGGATGAAGAAGTCATTCATCGTCAGCTGAAGGTATTTCTTCATCATGTCGCGGGCAGGCATCAGCATGCGATCCCCGAGGTCAAAGTTGCCGGTCTGATGAGGTACGGAGTCCTTGACCGTGTAATTCTTGCGATAGAGGAGTTGCTCATCCTTGTCATAGAGGCAGTACACCACCTCGAAATCGGCAATCACATCGAAGTCTTCATTGGCGATGCCGAAGGTGAGCAGATTCATCGGCAGATTCTTTGCCATCAGATAGTCGAGATAGACGGGGCCACGGTTCTCGTGGGCCTGAATCTCGACCTTGAGGCGATAGTCCTTCTCGCGGGCATCATGCGTGATTACCGAGGTGCTGGGTAACTGTTCGCGCAGCAGCAGGTCGAAATTCTTCATGGGCGGTGAAGAGGCGCGCGGCAGTTTCACGCTGCCCAGTGGGCGCATGGCCTGGGTCGCGGCACCCGAGAACAGATTGGCCTGAGGCTGGCTGTAATAGATGTCGGGGTAGAACGTCTTGTGTTCATAGGCCAGAGACTGCACCGGCTGAATGTTGGGCATATCGATCTCGGCACGCGAGGCGCAGCCGGTCATCAGCAGCAGCGCGAGACCTGCCGTGGCGAATTTCAACATTGTCATGGAGGCATCCTGCGCTTTCGGGGGGCTCGTGGGCATGAAGATATGACTTCACGGTAACACGCACGGTGTCACCCGCTAAACGAGCGCTCTACACGGCATTCAACACTGTTGACACCCTGTTCATGGCGGGGAGGTCGTGGCCAGTGGGCCGTGTGCCGCCACGAGGGGGAGGCGCTGCCAGGCGCGTCGTCTGCCGTCAATCGAACCAGCGCTTGAGCACCTTGTCCGCGCGTGCGCGATGTTCCGGCTTGATATGGGCCGCCACGATGGCCACCGCGCCCGCCATCAAGGTGATGTCGTCGGTGTAACCCAGCAGGGGGGTGAAGTCCGGCAGGGCATCGATGGGGGAAATGAAGTAGCCCAGCGCGCCATAGATGGTGGTTCTGGCCCAGACAGGGGTATCAGAATCCTGCGCCGCGAAGTACATGCGCAGGGCGGGATTGAGTGCTGTCTGGCCGGCCTTGCGGGCGACCGACGAGACCTTGTGCCAGAAACCTTCCTCGCTGTACTCGGAGGCGTGGGCCGTGAGGGGCTGTGCATCCGGTGCCGGCAATCTGGGTGTCTCGGGTGGAGTGGACGTGATGGTCGTGTCCTTGCTCATGGGGTGTCCTCCGTCAGCTCACGAGGATGGCGATGACGGCCAGCCTCGCGCTTGATCGTATCATGCCTCCCTATGACAGATGTCGCCCAGCCACGTTCCCTGCCAGGTGTCCTCCCATGTGGACGTGCCATAACGACGCCTCCCCGCCGACAGTGATATGGGCGGGGAGGCGTCGTGGATCTAAAGCCACTCATGGCCAGAGGCCATCGGAGGCCAGCTCAAGCGGGCAGGTCGAACAGCAGCGCATGCAGACCTCGCGCCTCAGCGAGAGTGGCCTCGGGTTCATGATCCAGCGTGACGGCATCCCCCGCGGACAGGGGCAGGCTCTGCTGATCCTTGCCCTTCAGTGTTGCCGTCCCGTCGATGACGTGCAGGTAGTAGCGGCGCTTTGCGTCCAGTGGCAGTTCCAGTGCTGTGGGCTGCTCGTCATCCCCTTGCAGGCCGATGCGATACATCCGGGAATCCTGATTGATGGACAGGATGCCGTCCACGGCCTCTTGTGGCGGGGCGATCAACAGGTCGAGTCCCTCGCGTGCCGTGAAGGGTTGCTGCTGATAGCGCGGCGTCAGGCCCCTGGCATCCGGGGTGATCCAGATCTGCAGGAAATGCAGTGGCTGGCGAGTCGAGGGATTGTACTCGCTGTGCTCGATGCCGCTGCCGGCACTCATCAGCTGGACTTCGCCCACTCCCAGGGTGCGATGTGAGCCCATGGTGTCACGATGCTCGATGCTGCCTTCCAGCACATAGCTGATGATTTCCATGTCACGGTGCGGATGCGTCTCGAAGCCTGCGCCGGGTGCCACGGTGTCATCATTGAGCACGCGCAGTACGGAGACGCCCATGTGATTCGGGTCATAGTAGCTGGCGAAGGAAAAGCTGTGGCGGCTCTCCAGCCAGCCAAATCGAGCATGACCGCGTTCTGCCGCTGGACGTAACGTGAACATGGCAACCTCCTCAGAGTGTCGTGGTGTCTGCCGGTGAGTGAAGCAGGCTTCAGTCTTCGCGCACGGCGTTGCTGCCCGGTTGCAGTACTCGATCAAGGGACAGCTTGCCGCCGCCGGTGATCATGAGGCTGGCCGCGATGGTCAACAGGGCCAGCGCGTACTCGAAGCCGTTGTTGCTCATGAACAGGCCATTGCCGATATGCACGGTCAGGATGGCGATCAGCATCGTGAAGACCAGCACGGCAGCTGCCGGGCGCGTCAGCAGGCCGATGAGAATGGCCAGTCCGCCGAAGAATTCACCGCTGCCGGACAACAGTGCCATCAGGTAGCCGGGCTCGATGCCCATGGAGGCCATCCACTGTCCTGTGCCTTCCAGACCGTAGCCGCCGAAGGCGCCGAACAGTTTCTGTGACCCGTGGGCCATGAAGATGATGCCGGTGGGCACGCGCAGCACCAGGCTTGCGAGGCTCGTGTCAGTGGACATCAGGCGAGAGAGGGCGGATTTGAACATGAGTGGCTCCAGGGATCAGGTAAGGGGTGGATTTTCAAATCAGTGTGTCTGATCGATGGCGCTACTATAAAATGTGGTGTCGCAGAAAAATAACGGAGGATTCTGGTCTGATTGATCAGAATTTTTGAACCATGGTCTCACCCATCACGCTGGACGCGCTGCGCGTACTGGATGCCATTGACCGACGTGGCAGTTTCGCCGCCGCCGCCGAGACACTGCACCGCGTGCCCTCGGCGATTTCCTACTCGGTGCAGAAGCTGGAGGAAGAGCTGGGCGTGCCGCTGTTCGACCGTTCGCGCCGCAAGGCCGAACTGACCGATGCCGGACGCCTGGTGCTGGAGCATGGGCGACGCATTCTGCTGGCCACCGATGAGATGACGGCGCTGGCGCGTCAGGCGGGGGCGGGCTGGGAGGTCGAGCTGCGTATCTGCGTCGATTCCATTCTTGAACCGGACGCGCTCTATCCGCTGTTGGAGGAATTTCAGGCCATCCAGCCGCGTACCCGGGTGGTACTCGGTGAGGAGGTGATGGGGGGCGCCTGGGAAGCGTTGCATGACAACCGCTGTGATCTGGTGATCGGAGCGCCCGGCGAGGCACCGGTATCGGGGTTGTCGAGCCGAGTGTTCGGGGCGATCGAGCCGGTCTTCGCCGTGGCGGCCGGCCATCCGCTGACGCATCTGCCGCAGCCGCTGTCCGCCGACGCCCTGCGTGACTATCCCACCGTCATCGTGGCCGACAGTTCGCGCAGCTTGCCCGGGCGCTCTTCGGGGCTGCTGGATGGTCGCAGTCAGATCATCGTCAAGACCACGGCGCAGAAGATAGACGTCCAGCGCAGGGGGCTTGGTGTCGGCTATCTGCCATTGCACCGGATTCGTCAATCACTGGAAGACGGCAGTCTCACGGTGCTGCCACTGGAGACGGATCGTGCGCCGATCGATCTCTCCCTTGCCTGGCGCAGTGGCCGTCAGGGCAAGGCGCTCAAATGGATTCTCCAGCGTCTCTCGGCTCCCGGCATGGGCGAGGCCTTCGGGCTGTTACCCCGCGAGGCGACGACTGACCGGCACGCGCTCTGACGATCGGGGGCAGACGATCGGGAGCTGACTGGCGTGGGGGAGCCATCGAGTAAAAGCCCTCAGCCCCAGTCGAGCACTACCTTGCCCGACTGACCGGAGCCCATGATCTCGAAGCCCTGCTGGAAGTCATCGACGCGCAATCGATGCGTGATGATGGGCGAGAGATCCAGCCCAGACTGGATCAGGCTGGCCATCTTGTACCAGGTCTCGAACATCTCACGGCCATAGATGCCCTTGATGGTCAGCCCCTTGAAGATGACCTTGGTCCAGTCGATGGCCATCTCGCCGGGGGGAATGCCCAGCATGGCGATCTTGCCGCCGTGGTTGATGACATCGAGCATCTGACTCACGGCTGACGGCACGCCGGACATCTCCAGCACTACATCGAAGCCCTCATGCATGTCGAGCTCCGCCATCACCTCCTTCAGGGATTCGCGGCTGACATTGACGGTGCGGGTCGCGCCCATCCGCTCGGCCAGTGCCAGTCGATAGTCATTCACGTCGGTGATCACCACGTGGCGAGCCCCGATATGGCGGATGACCGCCGCCGCCATGATGCCGATGGGCCCGGCACCGGTGATCAACACGTCCTCGCCGACCACATCGAAGGCCAGCGCCGTATGCACGGCATTGCCGAAGGGGTCGAAGATGGCCGCCAGGTCATCGCTGATCTCATCCGGCAGCTTGAAGAGGTTGTAGGCGGGCAGGGCGAGATATTCGGCGAAGGCGCCCGGACGGTTGACGCCCACGCCCTCGGTATTGCGACATAGATGGCGACGCCCCGCGCGGCAGTTGCGGCAATGGCCACAGGTGATGTGCCCTTCGCCGGAGACACGGTCGCCGATCTCGTAGCCGCGCACCTCGCTGCCCAGTGCGACGATTTCCCCCGCATACTCATGACCGGTGACCATCGGCACCGGCACGGTCGCCTGTGACCACTCATCCCACTGATAGATGTGCATGTCCGTGCCGCAGATCGCGGTCCTGCGGATCTTGATCAGCACATCGTTGTGGCCGATTTCCGGCACGGCCGTCTCGGTCATCCAGATCCCGGGTTCGGGCTTGAGCTTGGCCAGCGCCTTCATGCATCACCTCCCGTCGCAGACCCGATCACGCCCATCTCGCGGCCGATGCGCGTGAAGGCCGAGATGGCCGTGTCGATCTGCTCCGGGGTATGCGCCGCCGAGAGCTGGGTGCGAATGCGCGCCTGTCCCCTGGGCACCACCGGATAGGAAAAGCCGATCACGTAGATGCCGGCCTCCAGCAGGCGATTGGCGAAGTCACCTGCCAGGCGTGCATCGCCGATCATCACCGGAATGATGGCGTGGCCGGCGCCCGCGAGGGTGAAGCCGGCGGCCTGCATGCCGGTGCGAAAGCGTTCGACGTTCTCCCACAGCTTACGGCGCGCCTCGGCGCTGTCCTCGATTCTGTCCAGCGCCTTGAGGGTCGCCGCCACGATGGGCGGTGCCAGCGAGTTGGAGAACAGATAGGGGCGAGAGCGCTGGCGCAGCCACTCGACGATGGGCCCGCGTGCGGCCGTCACGCCTCCCGAGGCACCGCCCAGCGCCTTGCCGAAGGTGGTGGTGATGATGTCGATCTGATCCATCACGTCATGGTATTCGTGGCTGCCACGCCCGTTGTCGCCGACGAAGCCGGTGGCGTGGGAGTCATCCACCATCACCAGCGCGTCGTAGCGGCGGGCGAGTTCACAGATGCCCTTGAGATTGGCGATCACGCCATCCATTGAGAAGACACCATCGGTGGCGATCAGCTTGAAGCGTGCGCCAGCCGCGTCCGCCTCCTTGAGGCGGGCCTCGAGTTCGCGCATGTCATTGTTGGCATAGCGATAGCGGCTAGCCTTGCACAGCCGCACGCCATCGATGATGGAGGCGTGGTTGAGCGCATCGGAAATGATGGCGTCTTCAGGGCCGAAGAGTGTCTCGAACAGGCCACCATTGGCATCGAAGCACGAGGAATAGAGGATGGCATCGTCCATGCCCAGAAAGGCCGCGAGGCGCTTTTCCAGCACGCGATGCTGATGGTGAGTGCCGCAGATGAAGCGTACCGAGGCCATGCCGAAGCCATCACGCTCCAGCGCCTGTTGCGCGGCCGCGATCAGCTCGGGGCTATCGGCCAGGCCCAGATAGTTGTTGGCGCAGAAGTTGATGACCTGGGCGCCTTGTCCCTCGTCTTCATCACTGGCGGAAACCTGGATGCTGGCTCGCTGGGGCGAGGTGATCTCGCGCTCCTGCTTGTAGAGGCCTTCTTCATGCAGCGTATTGATCTGACGGCTGAGGTGGTCGTGGAAACTGGCTGGCATGCGTCGCTCCTGTCTGTCGTGATCCTGTCGCTTCCGATCGATGCTGTACGCCTTGGGGAAACGTGGTGACACACACTTCAGCCTAGTAGGTCGTTGTCAGCACAGCAGGGCTCTGTCGGCGTCGAGGGCGCAAGACCCGCCATTCCATTCCTGGCAGGTGATGAAAAAAGGCAGGCATCAGATGTGACACGGCCCTGCACCTCGTTAGAGGGCAGGGCCGTTGTGCTGGACAGATTGCGTTGCGACAGATTGCGTCGCGCCAGAACGTTGTCCTGGATTGCGTCGGCACGCGCTGCGGCGTACCTCACGCCATGGCGGTTCAGCGCTGGGTAAGTGGCACCGATGCCGGGATGGCCTGGGAGGCGCGATCACGGCGTACGCGGATCACGAAGGCGATCACCAGGGCGAAGATGCCGAAGGCGACCGGTATCGCGGCGACCGAGATCAGGCTCAGCAGGGTCTTGTAGACATCGCCGCCCAGCCAGCTGACCACGATGGCCAGGGCGGCCATGGCGATGATCCAGAAGGCGCGTGAGCGCTTGACGGTCAGCATCTCGCAGACCAGTCCTGCCGAGTCGGCACTGGTGATGAAGAACAGCAGGATGTTGAGCGTCAGTATCACCGAGAGGATGCCGGTGGTATCGATGGTATCGATCAGCTTGAACACGTCCTCGACGCCCAGACTGAGGCTGCCGAGACCGAATACCACGAACCACAGGCACGAGAACAGGGTCGGCACCAGCATCACCCCCAGCACCATGCCACGCAGGGTACGGCCCTTGGAGATGCGCGCCACGAAGACGCCGGTAAAGATGAACCAGCCGTACCAGGCAGCCTCGAAGGCATACAGCCAGTCGGCCAGCCACGCCTTGCGCTCCGGATCACCCAGGCCGATGTCGGTGGCCATCGCCGGGTACTTGAGCAGGTATTCCGGCACCAGACGCACGAAGGTGGAAAGGATGTCGCCGGGGACGGTCAGCACCAGCACGCCGATCATCAGAATGATGGCGAACAGGGTGTTGTAGTTGCTCAGCCACTTGATGCCGCGCTTGAGGCCAGAGGCGGAGGAGATGATGGCGCATACGGCCAGCACGCTGATGATCAGGGTCGGGCTGAACTCGATGCCGACCAGCTTGACCAGTCCCTGCTGGATCGGGGTGGTCGCGTAGGTGAAGGACAGCGACAGGCCGATGACGGTGGAAACGACGAGGCTGACCAGATTGAGCTTGCTCCACAGGCCATTGCCCAGCAGTTCTTCGGCGGGCTTGGTCATCTTCATGTTGTACATGGCATGCGCGAACAGCGCGCCGATGGCCAGATAGCCCGCCCAGGCAAGCAGGCCCCAATGATTGAAGGCATTGAGCAGTGCCATGTCGGTGCTCTGTCCGGCATCGGTGTGGTACTTGGGTTCCAGCACGCCCCAGGTGAGCAGGCCGATGCCCATGCCGGTGGCAAACAGCATGCCCATCCAGCTCAGGGTGTGGAATTCCGGTTCGCCTTCACCGAAGCGCAGCTTGCCCAGCGGCGTGAAGCACACCGCGACCATCACCAGCGAGATGGCGAAGGCCGGCCAGGTGAAGATGAAGCCGAGATTGCCGATCACCGAGGTCTTGACGGTGTCGAGGGCCGCGAGGAATCCCGTCGGGAAGAGGGCGGCGGCGCCGATCAGCAGCATGATGACCGCGACGGTGGCGAGCGAGGTGAGGTACTTGCCCTTGGCGGAGTCTGTGTCCCCCAGGCCGCAGACGGAATCCGTGGTGGCCTCGGGCTGGCGGGAGGAGGAAGTGTCGGTCGTCATGAGAGCGCGATTCCTGAAGTTGTTGTTGTCGAACTGGCAAGCTGACGGCAGCAAGAAGTCGTCAAGAGAGGGCAGATAACGATGGCTGACTCCTGTGGGTGGCAAGGACCTCATAAGCCTATCTTGCCCTCTGGTTAATTTTTGGTTATTGGCGACCAGCATTTGCCATAACACGACATTATGTGTCTCGTGGAACGCCTGACGTGAAAGACATGCCTCAAGGCCCGCCGTTGCCTGTTGGCACGACGGGTCCGGGTCGAGTGAGGGGCTTAGAGCGGGCTCAGGGGCCTGTGTGATGCTGGGCGGGTTTCTTGAATCTTTTCAGTGCATTGCCGGATTCCTGATAGAGCGCCACCAGGAGGCCCATCGTCATTGCCACGATCACGAAGCTCATCGGCAAGGCGGCGGCCATCAGGATGGTCTGCAGTGCCTTGAGGCCGCCTGCCATCAGCAAGGTACCGGCCACCAGTCCGATGCAGATGCCCCAGAAGATGCGGTGACGCGCCAGCGGCTCCTCATCGCCCAGCGACAGGATGGTGGTGACCACCAGAGTGCTGGAGTCGGAGCTGGTCACGAACCAGCTGATCAGCAGGAAGATCAACAGCGAGGAAAGGATGACTCCCAGCACGCCGTTGCCGGCCAGGGCATCGGCGGTGGCGAACAGGGCTTCCGGCAGATTCCAGTTGCGCACCAGCGTCATCAGCTCGCCGGTCCCCGGGCCCATGGCGGCCGTCAGCTCCTGATGCAGACCGGTACCGCCGAACAGCGCCTGCCAGAGGAAGATGATCAGCGGTGGGGCGATCAGCACGCCGAGGATGAACTCGCGCAGGGTGCGCCCCTTGGAGATACGCGCGATGAACAGGCCGATGAACGGGGCCCAGGCCAGCCACCAGGCCCAGTAGAAGATGGTCCAGCCTTCCTGCCAGCTGCTCTCGCCCGGGGTCTGGGCGACCCAGAGTCCCATCGGCACCACGTCGCGCAGATAGGCCAGCAACGTCTCGCCGAACAGCGAGATCAACCACAGGGTGGGGCCGCCGATCAGGAAGCTGCCGACCACGAGCACCGAGACGCCGATGTTGAGCTCGGAGATGAAGCGGATGCCGCGCTTCACGCCGGAGACGGCTGACACGATGGAGATCACGCTGATGGCGGCGATCAACGCCAGCTGAGTGCCGAGCCCGGCATCCAGTCCGGTGAGGCGGTTGAGCCCGACGGCGATCTGGCTGACGCCGAGACCCAGCGAGGTCGCGATTCCGAAGACACAGCCCAGTACGCCCATGATATCCACGGCGTGACCGATGGGACCGTAGATACGCTCGCCGATCAGCGGATAGAGCGCCGAGCGCAGCGCCAGGGGCAGGTGATGGCGGTAGGCGAAGTAGGCGAGTGTCATGCCGACGACGCCATACACCGCCCAGCCATGCAGGCCCCAATGGAAGAAGGCCACCTTGAGGGCCTCGACGGCGCGGGCATGGTCCATGCTGGTAGCGCCGGCCAGATCCGCGTGCGGGTTGTTGGGGTACCCGAAGCCCCCGGAGTCGTCGAAGTAGAACAGTGGCTCGGCGACCCCGAAGAACAGGATGCCGATCCCGACGCCTGCCGAGAGCAGCATCGAGATCCAGGTGAAACGCGAGAACTCGGGTCTGCTGTCCCTGGGGCCGAGTCGCAGGCTGCCCCAGGGAGACACCACCATGACCAGTGACAGGGCGATCATGCCCACGACCAGGATGAGGTAGTAGGTGCCGAAGGTGTTCTCGATCCAGGCGCGGGCGGCGCCGAACAGGGAAGAAGAGGCCTGCGGACTCAGGCCGGCACCGACCACGAAGGCCAGCAGCAGGCCGGCAGCGGTGAGTGTCATGCCCTTGTGCATGCCCTTGAGCGGGCCGCGGGTCTCAAGGCGCTGCGTCAAATCAGGGGGGATGCCGCGGTGAGCGGACTCTTGCGAGTCCTGTTGGGCGGGTGTCATGGGAACACTCCTTTATTGTTGTGATTGTTGTCTCGCACTACCTGTGTGGAACGTTCTGGACATCAGACATCGACACGTTCTAAGGCTAGAGCGTCGTCCCCGATCATTTTCTCCCCAAACGAAGTCCAGTTAGCTGAACGCGTCATGCGGCAAGCGTCAGGCCGGCTTTTCGGATATTTTCTCGCTGGAAGCCTGCATTGCCTCAGCGCTCAGGGGCCCTCCGAGAGAGGCTGGAAGAGGATGTCCGGGAGCCAGAAACGCCAATCCCCGCCGGGCCTTGTGGCCTCAAGCGGGGATTGGTGTCATGCGGGTGCCGGCATCAGGTCATGGCAGGAGCCGTGACCGGCATTGGTCAGACTGACCGGCGGATCAATTCAGGCCCGTGTCGGGGGAGGCGCGGCGACGTGCCTTGAGCGCCATGCGCGATTCCTCGATCAGGGCGATCAGAAGACCCAGTGTCATGAGCAGAATGACCAGGCTGACCGGCAATGCCGCCGCCATCAGCACGGTCTGAAGGGCTTTCAGGCCGCCGGCCATCAACAGGACGGCAGCGACCGAGCCGATGCAGACGCCCCAGAAGATCCGGTGGCGCGCCAGCGGCTCCTCATCGCCCATCGACAGGATGGTGGTGATGACCAGGGTGCTGGAGTCGGAGCTGGTCACGAACCAGCTGATCAGCAGGAAGATCAGCAGTGAGGACAGGATGACGCTCAGGGTGTCATTGGCCACCAGTGTATCCGCCGTGGCGAACAGCGCCTCCGGCAGGTTCCAGTCGCGGATCATGCCCATCAGTTCGCCGGTTCCCGGGCCCATGGCTGCGGTCAGTTCCTGGTGCAACGCGGTGCCACCGAACAGCGCCTGCCAGATGAAGATGATCAGCGGCGGTGCGATCAGTACGCCCAGCACGAATTCACGCACGGTGCGGCCCTTGGAGATACGGGCGATGAACAGGCCGATGAACGGCGCCCATGCCAGCCACCAGGCCCAGTAGAAGATGGTCCAGGCATCCTGCCAGTCGCGTTCCAGCGGCGTGCCCGCCACCCACAGACCCATGGGAATGACGTCACGCACATAGGAGACCAGCGTCTCGCCGAACATGCTGATCAACCACAGTGTCGGCCCCCCGATCAGGAAGCTGCCCACCACGATGACGGAGACGCCGACGTTGAGTTCGGAGATGATGCGGATACCCCGGCTGACCCCCGAGACGGCAGACGCGATGGAGATGGCGCAGATCACGGCAATCAGCACCACCTGGGTGTAGATGCCGGAATCCAGCCCGGTCAGACGATTGAGGCCGACGGCGATCTGGCTGACGCCCAGGCCCAGCGAGGTGGCGATACCGAACACGCAGCCCAGTACCCCCATGATGTCGACGGCGTGGCCGATGGGGCCATAGATGCGATTGCCGATCAGCGGATACAGTGCGGAGCGCAGGGCCAGCGGCAGGCCGCGGCGATAGGCGAAGTAGGCCAGGGTCATGCCGACGATCACATAGACCGCCCAGCCATGCAGGCCCCAGTGGAAGAAGGCCAGCTTGAGCGCATCCACGGCGCGCGCATGGGTCATGGCGGTGTGGCCGGCGAGGTCCGCGTGCGGGTTGTTCGGGTAGCCGAAGCCGCCGGAGTCATCGAAGTAGAACAGCGGCTCGGCGACCCCGAAGAACAGGATGCCGATGCCGACGCCTGCCGAGAGCAGCATCGAGACCCAGGTGAAGCGAGAGAATTCGGGACGGCTGTCCGGTGCGCCGAGGCGCAGGTTGCCCCAGGGAGAGAACACCAGGGCGATGCACAGCCCGATCAGTCCGACGATGGTGACGAGATAATAGGTGCCGAAGGTGGACTCGATCCAGGCGCGGGCGGCGCCGAACAGACTCGCGGACATGTCGGGTGCCAGGCCCGTGGCCAGGACGAAGAGCAGCAGCAGGCCCGCTGAGGTCAGGGTCATGCCCTTGTGCATGCCGGTCAGCCAGCCTGAGGTCTCGACCTGCACGCTGGAACTGGCGTCGGGGTAGGGCAGAGGGGCGGTATTCGTGGAATCGGGAGAGGACGCGGGGTCGGATTGGGAAGGGGTCACGCAGTAACTCCTGTTCGAGCTGGTCAAAGGGCCAGCGATCCCTGTCTCGGTCGAGGCATCGGGGATATCGACCGCTCATCCGGCACCATTATTGTTGTCGTGTTGGCAACGAGAAGAGAGGAGGAACGCATTTTGGAAAGAGCAGTTCTTGGCTAACTGCCTAAAAACATTACGATATATTATGGATGGAATTGTTTTTGATGGCTACAGCTTCTGGAAAAATCACGCTACGCCAGAAGCGGGTCGGGCAAGCGGGACGCGAATCACCACGACATGATCACCAGGCGCTCGCACTGAGGCCCTGGGGATGCCCGGGAGGCGGCATGGTGAAGTCTCGATGACAGGTAAATTTCAACAGTCTGTTTTGTCGTCAGGCGAATTATTGTTAACGTAATGCGTCATTTTTGGCGGTCTTCGTCATGTCACGCTCTCGGGTGATGACCCATGACATCTCTCTTTCCCTGTCACGGAGGCTCTCGCGTCATGCGTCTCGACTATTCCGGCCCCTTGCCCGAAACGATCGGTTTTCTGCTACTGCCGCGTTTTTCGATGATGGCCTTCTTCGCGGCGGTGGAGCCGTTGCGCATCGCGAATCGCATCAGCGGCAAGCCGCTGTTTCGCTGGTTGCTGATCAGTGAGGATGGCCAGCCGGTCACGGCATCGAGTGGCATGACGCTGGTGGCGGATCACAGCATTCTGGATATCCGCTCGCTGCCTTCGCTTGCGGTATGCAGTGGCTTCGAGCCGGAAGCTCACCTGAATCGCGCTCTCACTGGCTGGCTGAATCGCCTCGATGCCGGTGGCTGTGTGCTGGGCGGGCTGGATACCGGGTGCTTCCTGCTCGCCGCGGCCGGGCTGCTCAATGGTGAGCGCGTCACGCTGCACTGGGAGAGTCTGCCGGCGTTTCGCGAGCGTTTCCCTGCCATCAGCACCTCGGATGAATTGTTCGAGCTGGGCGCACGGCGTTTCTCGTGTGCCGGGGGAGCGGCGGCGATGGACATGGCATTGGACGTGATTGCCCGGCGGCACGGCACGGCCCTGGCAGTCGATGTCTCCGAGCAGCTTGTCCATGACCGCATGCGGACGCGAACCGATCAGCAGCGCATGACGCTGGCGCGGCGACTCGGCACTCACAAGCGCCAGCTGGTCGATGCCGTCGCCTTGATGGAGCAGCATCTGGACACCCCCCTGTCGCTGGAGGAGCTGGCCCGACGCTGTCGCATCTCGCTCAGACAGTTGCAGCGTCTGTTCGAGCAGGAACTCGCCACGTCGCCGCGAGCCTGGTACCTGAGGCTGCGGCTGGAGCGTGCTCGGCATCTGCTCAAGGAGACGGATCTCGATATTCTCTCCATCGGACTGTCCAGTGGCTTCACGTCGAGCTCAAGCTTCTCGCGGGCCTATCGCAATCACTTCGGGCATTCCCCGCGAGCCGAGCGCTAGGGCTTCGGTAGGGCAGTTCTCGTGAAAAAGTCAGTTCTCATGAAAAAGGCAGCTTTGTGCAAATGAGCGGCGCGTCTTTCCTTATGGAACGTGTTTTCCATAGGCTTGGCCTCGCGATGGGTGGGCCGTTCAGGTGAAGTGCAGATGACGTGCTGATGCCCTGGTGATCACAAGAGGAAACATGATGAAGCGAATGGCACTGGCCTCGTTGTTCAGCGCGGGGGTCGCCAGCCTGATCCCCGTGTCCGCGATGGCCCACGAGGGGGATGTCTCGGAGCGACTGGCGCAGATCGCCTCCCTGTTCGATGCCCGGAGCATCGTGGCTGGCCCTGAGGTGGTGGATTGCACGCTGTCCGGTGGGACCGAGACCCAGTGCTTCAGCATCACGCTGAAGAACTCGCTGGAGTCCAGCGAGATGGGCCCCTGGTGTCCCGGCAAGCTCTCGGACGGTGCCGACAAGGGGGGTATCTGGGTGCGTGACGGCAAGCAGTACGACGTGGATGGTGCCTTCATCGAGAATCTGGCCACCTTCTATGATGACCCCGAGTGGCAGCTGTTCGACGAGGCCACCGGCAAGGTTCACGTCACGGATACCAGGACGGCCTGTGATCAGGCGGCGCGGCCGGATGTGGCCGAGGCGTACCACAACTACTGCGTGGAATGCCGCACGGAATACATGGATGAGGTCGTCGAGACCACCTATGTGCTGCCACTGGCTCCCGTTGCCCGTCAGGAAGCGGCATCAGGGCGCACTCCGCCAATTCCGCGGGGAATCGCCTTCAATGGCGTCAGATTCGATGCGGCAGCGCCTCAGGATGCGATTCTTGCCGCCCATACCCTGGCGCCTTTCGATGACTGCGGAGGGCATGTGAATCTGCATGTCGGCTATCACTATCACGGTGCCAATGGCTGCAGTCCCGCGAAGGAGAACGTCGCGGAGGATGCACCGATGATCGGCTTTGCCATGGATGGTTATCCGATCCTGGCCAGACTGACCGGTGACGAGGCCGAGGAGGCAGAACTCGACGCCTGCAGTGGCCATGTCGGTGCAGGCATCGGATACCATTATCATGGCAACAGCGCCGAAAAGAACGAGATTCTGGGATGTTTCCATGGCGAGATAGGCTGCGCACTCGACTCACCGGATGCCATCTGCACCGCAGATGACATGGGACATCGCGGGCCACCTCCCGGTGAGGAAGACCGTCCGCCGTCCGGGAAGGAGTGAGCCTGCAGGCACCTGAACACCTGTCGTTTTCTGACATATTCGTTGCACATTGCGCCAGCAAGCTTGTCGTCATTGAGTGATGACACAAGGAAATGCCGACATGAAAGCCTCTGAAACTCCTTCCGCTCGCGTGACCTTTCGTCGTCGCGGCAGCCTGGCCTTGATGGCGGGCGCACTGCTGGCCATCAGCGGGATGAGCATGGCGCAGCCTCCGGGTGGCAAGCCGCCGCAGGAAGCCTTCGATGCCTGTGCCAGCAAGCAGGTGGGAGACCAGTGCCAGATCGCGGTGCCTGAGGCAGACTCGCTGGTGCCGGGACATTGTGTCGCTCCGCCCCGGGGTGGCGAGACGGCCTGCTTGCCGGATGATGCCAAGCAGGGGCCCAAGCACTGAGGTCAGGGCCTGAGCCGAGCCTGAGACCAGGCCGAGCTTGAGTCCAGGCCGAGCTTGACCCTCACGGCTGTCCCGCCCATCGACACCCGCCACGCTGATCACTCGAGAGAGCAACAGCGTGGCGGGTGTTCTCTCTTCGGAGCCTACTCATGAAGACGGCACGCCTTGTGCGAAAGACCGCATCGATCACGGCCTGGTTGCCGGCCTCCCTGTTGATGGCAGGGGTGGCCCATGCCGAAGTGGTGCCGGGCCAATTCTCCACGGCCGCGCTGGTCAAGGCGCCGGAAACCGTCAGCTGTACGCTGGAGAATGGCAGCGCTGCCCAGTGCACCCGACTTGTCGTGAAGTACCGGCCTGATGACCTGGAGATCGGCCCTTTCTGCCCACCGACGCTGGATGATCAAGGCGGTATCTGGCAGTGGGATGGCCAGCACCCCGGTCTATATCGGCTGGATCGTGCCTTCTTCGAGATGCTCGATACGCTCGGGTTTCATTTTCATGATGAGGACGAGACGCTTCACATCATGACGGACCTGAGCAAGCGTCAGGAAGAGGCCAACAACTGCCTCAACGTGGCGGAAGATGACAGCGTCGAGATGAGCATTCTGCTGCCTGTCGTCCCGGTGCCGGCCGACTCGCCGACGTCGCTTGGCACTGTCGCCAAGGTAGGCCTGGCACTGGATGGCGTGCCCATCTTCGCCGATGCTCCCTCGGTGCTGGATACCGGCAATCTGCCGGCATTGGATACCTGCGGCGGTCATGTGGATCCGGGTGGCTGGTATCACTGGCACGCGACGGCCACGGATATCGATAGCGTCTATGACACGCAAGGCGTGGATGCCCATTGTCAGCAACCGCAGAGCAAGAGCGCCCAGTTCGCCTATGCCTTCGATGGCTATCCGATGTTCGGCAGTGAAGACCCGACGGGCGAGGTGCCGACCGATCTCGACAGTTGCAATGGCCACTTCGGCCCGACCGAGCGTCACCCGGAAGGCGAGTATCACTATCACGCCACTCAGGAATTCCCCAACCTGCCCGCATGTCTGAAGGGTGTGGTGGCGAAGGACAACTTCACTACCAATGCCAGGATGGGGATCGGCTCTCCACGCAAGCCGGGTCAGGGCCCCATGCCCGGCCATGCAGGCGACGGACATCCGGGCGGGCCAATGCCGGGAAATGATGATGACAGCGCCGGGGGCGGGGCGCCGTGAACAGCGCCGGCGCTCCGGCACTGCGTGCCATGCCATACCCTGCTGTCTGCACGAATGTCATGGTCTTTGCCGAAACTTCCGCGTCTCGGTGCGTGTTTCACACTGCTGCTGTCTCCCCCCCCAACCGAGAGATCTCTTCACTGGATTTGCCTTCATGTCGCTTTCTCGCACCTCTTCATGCACCTCATCTCGCACCACATCTCACACCTCTTCTCGCGTTGCGCCTCTCGCGGCTCACTCCGCTCGGCGTCGTGACTCGCGGCCTTGCCGCTTGCCCCGTCTGACGGCTGCCCTTGTCGGCATGTTGACGGTGCTCTTCACCCAGACAGCCAGCGCGCACGTCGATACGGATAGCGTCGGCGGCTTTGCCGCGGGCTTCCTGCACCCCCTCACGGGCCTGGATCACTTTACCGCCATGGCAGCCGTGGGGCTGTGGGGGGTGATTCTGGGCCGTCCTGCTTCCTGGCTGTTGCCGGTGGTCTTCCCGATGATCATGGCGCTGGGCAGTGTGGTGGGCATCGTGGGGGTGGCATTGCCCGGAATCGAGATCGGCATTGCCTTGTCGGCTTTGGTGCTCGGCGGCTTCATCGCGGGGCGCGTGCGCCTGCCGCTGTGGATGGCCTGTGCGGTGATCTCCGTCTTTGCCGTCTGTCATGGCTACGCCCATGGGGCGGAGTTGCCCCTGGCGTCTGATCCCTTTGCCTTTGCGATGGGCTTCATGGTGGCCACCGGCAGTCTGCATGCCGCGGGTATCGGCGTTGGCATCATGGCGGAGCGCTTCCGTCAGGGCATGTTGCTGCGCGGATTGGGGATTCTGACGGCACTGCTGGGTGTCTACTTCCTGGTCGAGGCATTGTCATGATGTGGCCGGAACAGTGGATGATCGGCGTTCGCGCCGTCTGTGGCAGCCCGGTGATCCTGTATCTCATCGTCACGGCGGGTCTTGTCGGAGTCGCCAGTCAGGACACGCTCACCTGGAAGGCGGGCGGGCGAATTCTGCTGCGGCTCATCAATGGCCTGCTACTCGGGATCACCCTGTCACTCTTTGCGCCACAGAGGCTGGTAATGGCCGTGATGGGACTGGCCATGCTGGTGTCGTTGCTCGTCGCGATTCACGTACCGCTGCGCCATGCCTTCGGTCAGGGCATCTTCCAGCGGGTGCCGGCGCTGCTGGCCGGGCTGGTG
This sequence comes from Cobetia sp. 3AK, assembly GCF_029846335.1. NCBI lineage: Bacteria > Pseudomonadati > Pseudomonadota > Gammaproteobacteria > Oceanospirillales > Halomonadaceae > Cobetia > Cobetia sp. 3AK. Next base: position 203,040 of record NZ_JARWKR010000005.1, read on the forward strand.
GTGGCGCTGCTGTTTCTGGGCCATGAGGTGGCCTCGACACCCTTTGCCATCCTTCTCGGTGTCATGATGACGGTGATGTGGGGTGTCCTGCTTTGCTGGGCGATATTCGCGTTGATCGGTCGCCTTCTGCCTCGTGCGGCCTTCGTGATCGCGCAGCGAGTGCTGGGCGCCTGGATGGTCGCGATCGGTGCCATGTCACTGACCTTCATCGTGATGCAGTGGTAGCCGCCCCGGCATGACGAGAAGAACCCGGAGACCCTGTCGGCCTTCCTCCGTCCGCGTCTGACTGGCTGACACCTCAGGCCACCCGGCCATGCGCGAAAGCCTCATGAATTCATCGTCCGACACACAGGAAAGCTCATGCGCCCACATTCCCTGACGTCTCGGGAACGACCCCGTATCGTGAAGCCCGTCGTGGCACTGACGGTGGCATCCGTTCTCATGGTGCCAGTGTTCTTCCGTGTCGCGCAGTCAGTCGCGAATGATCAACCCTCGCTCGCGAAGGCCCAGTCCGGCTCAGAGAAGTCCACGTCGGAGGCAGCGGCACAGCGTACGGGCAGGTCCGCCGCCGAGGCGCATTGCGCCGCTGTGAAGGCTTCCGTGCAAGATGCCGGCTTCGCCGACTCGGTGTCTGTCACCTGCCAGAACGGCAAGGCGCTGATCACCTCGGATACCTACCCGGATCACGAGATGATGACCGGTATCGTGGGCACCAATGAGCAGGTGCCGGTGCCCGCCAGCGACTACATCTCTCCGATCGCACTTGAGTCCACGCTGGGGGACACACCGCAGACACGTGATGCGGCGCTGGGGGTGGCGGTCAATGGTGTGCCCATCTACGACTATACCGGGGGCGGAGAGATGTCCCCGGGGGATCTTTCCGTCTATCAGGCCAGTAACGATACCCTGGCGACGCAGCAGCTGGATGCCTGTGGCGGGCACGCCGGACGCGGCGATGATTACCACTATCATGTCAAACCCGTGTGCATGATCGACAAGATGAAGAATGCCGATGACAACCCCATCATTGGCTGGGCTTTCGATGGTTACCCCATCTATGGCGATGACAACCCGGATGGCTCCCATATCGCGATGGATGTGCTGGATGTCTGCAACGGACAGCCTGATGACACCTTCGGGTATCGCTATCACACCTCCGAACAGGCGCCCTACATCATTCAGTGTCTGATGGGCGAGGTGCCAGAGGCGAAAGACCTGCCGCGTGTTCCGCCGCTGAAGGCCGCGAGTGGCGATACGCAGGCCGACAGTCGTGGGCGGCCTGCCGGCACTCCGCCGCAAGGGGGCGTGGAAGACCTGGTCTTTACCCAGCAGGCAGACGGCAAGCGCAGCATGGATTACACCTATCACGGTGAAGCCTATTACATTCGCTATACGCCCACCGATACGCCCAATTGCTATGACTTCGAGACGCGTACCGTGACGGATGGTGGCGACGTCAAGACCGGGGAGTACTGCCGATGATTCGGGCATGGTCGAGCAAGTTATCGAGCAATCTGGCGGGCAAGTTCTCAAGTGCATGGCAGACGCGTCTAGCACGTGGCTTGGTCGTCGGGCTTGGTGCGATGGCCCTGGCCACACCGGCGCTGGCACAAGGCGACTTCACGCTCACCAGCCCTGCCTTCAATGATGATGGCTGGTTGCCGGATGACCTGAAATGCACTCGTGACGGCGGCGATGGCGTCACGCCGCCGCTGACATGGGGTGATGTGCCTGACGGCACACAGAGCCTCGCCCTCATCATGCATCACTATCCCAAAGGCACCGTCGAAGGTCGTGATGCTCCCAGCCAGTATTGGCTGCTGTGGAATCTTCCGGCAGACACCCACGCCTTGTCGCGCGGCAACCCGGCGTCGCTGGGGGATGAGGGCGCCGACAAGGACAAGAAACGTATCGGGTATACGCCGCCTTGTTCACCTCCCGGCCCTGAGGGCTCATATCACGAATACACGATCACGCTGTATGCCTTGAAGGCACCGCTGGAGGCGTTGCCGGATCATGACGACATGAGCGTGAACTGGGACACGATGACCGAGGCACTGCAGGGCAAGGTGCTGGATTCCTCCTCCATCATCTTCCGTAACTGAGCAGATGATGGACGCAAGCCCCCCCCTGCAAGCCAGGAAGCGCGATCGCCATTCACCACGAAAGGAATTTTTCCATGCGCACATTGCTGACCGCCGCCCTCATTCTGGCTGCCGCACCTGCCTTTGCCGATTCACATGCCAAGGATGAGCATGCGGCCAAGCCCAAGGCCGGCCCCCAGAGTGGCACCAGACTCAAGGCCGAGGTCTGGGTCGATAACTGGTTCGAGATGTACGTCAATGGCGAGAAGGCGATGCAAGACAGCGTGCCGATCACCACGGAGCGTTCCTTCAATTCAGAAACCGCCATCATCGAGACGCGATTCCCGGTGACGATTGCCATCAAGGCCAAGGACTTCAAGGAAAACGATTCCGGCCTTGAGTACATCGGCACGGACCGCCAGCAGATGGGCGATGGCGGCATGATTGCCCAGTTCCGTGATGCCAGAACAGGCGAGGTCATCGGGGTCACCAACCGCGACATGCATTGCCTGGTGGTGCAACACGCGCCTGTCGAGGCTTCCTGTGCCGATGAGAGCGACCCACAGGCAGGCGAGGGCGCCTGTGACTTCGAGGAAACCACGGTGGACGGTGACTGGACGGCCCCGGACTTCGATGACAGCGCCTGGCCGGCTGCCATCGAGCATCAGTACAGCGATGTCAGCCCGAAGGACGGCTACGACGATATCGACTGGGATGACAGTGCCAGGTTCGTGTGGGGGAAAAGCCTCAAGCAGGACAACACCCTGCTGTGCCGCATGACCCTCGACGGCTGAGAAGACACGCGAAAGGCGTGAGCGCCATGACATTGCATTGTGCCCGTTCCTCCCCCATCCCTGAGGGAGGGGCAGGGAGATCTCAAGGAATGGAGCACTTATGCAGTTCATGAAGAATGCCAAGGAACTGGCGCGCAATCCGCTCGGCATCATCGCGCTGTTCATCTCGTTGATCTACGGCTTCGCGAGCCTGTTGCTGAATTCATCCGCAGACAAGCTGACAGAGGTCGAGCGTTGGCCGCTGATCGCCTTCATCGTCATCTTTCCGCTATTGGTGCTGGGCGTGTTCTATCGTCTGGTGACCAGGCATCATGGCAAGCTCTATGCCCCCGGCGATTACCACAAGGACCGCTCCTTCATGCGCACCCTGTCGCCCGCCGAGCAGGAGGAGCGTCTGACGGCCGAGGTACAGGACTCACTGGGCGGAGAGCCTGGCATCGAGATGCCGCCAGCCAAGGCGTCGTCTTCCCAGCCACCCGTGGATGATGCCGACGTGGCGCAACTGCTCCATGACGACAGTGACGATACGTCGATGGCGTCACCCGCCGGTGGGGCGGTGACATCGCATGAGATATCGCGGGAGAAGATGACGCGAGAGCATCGCCATGAGCTGCGCGCATTGAAGACCGCACTGGTAGGACAGATCGTCCGCGAGTCCGGGGCAGAGCCGTCCGGCGAGGTACGTCATGATGTCCAGGTAGGGGATACGCGGGCATGCTTCGATGCGGTGTTTGCCGGCAAGGCCTCCACGACTACCTTCGTGGATGTCAGAGTGCTCAAGCATCACGCCAGGGCCGAGCGTATTCTCGACAGCATTCTCTATGAAGCTCTCATCGCACAGCGGGCGCTGGAGGATGATTTTCGTCTGGTGGTCGTGGTCGTGATCTACGGCGACGCGGACCTGCGTGAGCGACTACAGGCCCGCTGGCAGCCGCGGGTCTCACACTGCCCGGCGGATGTCGAACTGCGTGTCCTTCGACGCGATGACGTGCGCTGTGAGGCAGCGTGATGTGCTGAGGCGTGATCCACCGTAGCCATGAGAATGTCTCGTCCAGACACGGCAGATGAGGGTGCACCTCGGGCCGGCCAGTGCTTGAGGTGGATCACGACGAAAAGAGGCCCGTACCGATGCCATCGGTACGGGCCTCTTTTCATGGCACGACCGCCCGGGGCGGCATCATGCCTCGCCAAGACGGCGCGTCAAGGCGTCACAGAAATCACGCCAGGCGATGCCCATCTCAGGCAATTCATGATGGGCGTGCAGGGCGGCGTGGACCATCCCCGTCGCGCAGTGATAGCCGACTTCCGCCCCCTGGGCTTTCCAGGTGGCGACGGCCGCCTCCAGCGGCGCCGTGAGAGGGTCATGTTCGACCGAGAGCACTTCGATGACCTGCGCCGGTGCCTGCCGTGAATGGGGTGGCGTCATGGCGTAACTGTGCGAGGGGTCACCCTCGGCCACCAGCTGCCACATGGCGACGATTTCTTCACGGCTGAGCAATGGCGCCGTCGGCCCCAGTGTGGCGAGGTCCTCATTGTCGAGGCTCAGTACCGGGTCCATCGGCGGGTAGATGAGGCCCAGCACATAGGGGGAGTGTGTCTCGTGATGCAGGCGTGAGACATCCATGACCAGGCGACCGCCAGCACTGTCGCCGACGACTGCGACAGGGGTCAGTTCACGCACGGCAACCTCACAATCCATCAGCGCCTGTTGATAGGACGCTTCCGGCAACAGCCGGTAATCCACGCTGATGACCTCACGATTGAGCCGTGACGCCAGGCTTGAGGCCACGCCCTGATGGCTATCCAGCGAGCCGACCTGCCAGCTGCCGCCGTGCAGATAGACGACACAGCCGTCCTTGCGTGGCGCCTCACGCGTCGGGCGGAAACGTCGCAGGGCAATGACGTGGCCATCATCGGAATGCAGTGTCTCGTCGCTTGGCGTGACGCCGTCTGCGAGTGGTGCGGCCAGGCGCGCGTAGAGGGCTTCGCACTGAGGCCGGCTCTCGGCGACTGACAGGCCTGCCAATTCGGCCATGCCGTCGGCGAAGGCCTCGATGAAGGCCTGGCAACGCAGCGGTGAAGATGTCTCGTGTGTCATGGTCTCTGGCCCGAAAGGAAAAATGTCATGCATACGATAACACCCCGCCAGAAACTGACGGGGTGTCGGTCCATCCTTCGAAAGGACGATCTACCTCTTGATGCTGTCGGTGCGCGTATCAGGCCGTCTTGCGACGGATACCGATACGCCGGCCGGCGGCCTTGGGCCAGTCATCGTCGCCTGCCGGCTGGGGTAGGGCGGCGATGCGCTCCGCCACCGCTTCCGGGCAGGGGGTCGGACGACCGCCACTGATGCTCATCGCCATCAACATCTGCTCGCTGGTGGCAATCTCGCCGCCGTCGGCATCGGTCAGAGTGAACAGCACGTGCTGACGCTTGGGGTCGTGATCCAGCAGCAGGACCTTGACCTTGAGTGTCTGGCCTTCGTGCGCCTCCGCCAGGTAGCACAGGTGTGTCTCCAGAGTGTAGATGGTCAGGTCGTGTTCGCGACGACCGTCGGCATCCAGGCCCACGTGTTCCATCAGCGCCTCGACTGCCATCGAGAAGGCGCGCGCGTATTCGGCATCATTCATGTGGCCGTTGTAGTCGACCCATTCATGCGGCACCGTGATCTCGAGCAGGTCCATCAGATACGCCCCTCGAGACCTTCGGCTTCCGGCCAGTACTTGCGCGTCAGCGTCAGCAGCTCGACCAGGAAGTCATCGCGACGACGATCCAGCTCGGCAACCGGGCGACCCGCTGCCTGGTATTCGCAGCCTTCCACGACCTTGTCGATCAGCTCGTCGGTCAGCTCAGGCGCTTCGAGCTTGGTCCACGGCAGTTTCAGGGCCGGGCCGAACTGTTCGAGCATGTGACGCATGCCCGGCTCGCCGCCGGCGAGGTGGAAGGTCAGGAAGGTGCCCATCAGCGACCAGCGCAGACCACAGCCATAGACGACGGCCGCGTCGATCTCTTCGGTGGTGGCGACGCCGTCGTTGACCAGGTGCAGGGCTTCACGCCACAGCGCTTCCATCAGACGATCCGCGATGTGACCTTCGATCTCGCGACGCACGATCAGCGGACGCATGGCCAGTGCTTGATAGTCTTCGCGTGCGCCTTCCAGCAGGGCCGGAGAGGTGTGCTCGCCACCCACCAGCTCGACCAGCGGCAGCAGATAGACCGGGTTGAAGGGGTGGGCGACGATGACGCGGCCCGGCGCCTTCTTGCAGTCCTGTTGCAGATCGGTCGGCTTGAAACCGGAGGTGGAAGAGCCGATCACCACGTGCTCTTCGGCCGCGGCATCGATGGCGCTGAGGATTTCCTGCTTGAGCGGCAGACGCTCCGGCACGTTTTCCTGGATCAGGTCAGCACCGACGACAGCTTCCTCGAGGGTCGCGGCGAAGCGCAGGCGCTCGACGGAGGCGCCTTCCGCCAGGCCATCCTTCTCCAGTGCATGCCAGGCATTCTCGACGAAGGCGCGAGTGCGGGCTTCGGCGTCCGGGGCCGGATCAAAGGCGACCACATCCCAGCCATTGGCCAATGCACGGGAGATCCAGCCATTGCCGATGACACCGGTTCCTACGACAGATAACTGGCTCATGCGACACCTCCAGCGGTTTCGAGGGCTGCCACGTCGCCGGCGGTCTTGCCGGTGGACGGATCACGCAGCTTGAGGAAGGCGCGCGTCTCGGCCGGCGTCATCACGCTGGAGCCCAGGTTCTCGATGATGCCAGAGGACTTCTCGACCAGCTGTGCATTGGTCGCCATCACGCCCTTGGACAGATAGAGGTTGTCTTCCAGACCGACGCGAGCGTGACCGCCCAGCAGCACGGCCTGTGCGACCATCGGCATCTGCATGCGGCCGATACCGAAGGCTGCCCAGTTGGAGTTGGCCGGCAGCTTGTTCTTCATGGTCAGCATGGTTTCGGTGTCGGCTTCCGCGCCCCACGGAATGCCCAGGCACAGCTGGAACAGCAGGTCGTCGTCGAGCAGGCCTTCCTGCTGCAGCTGGCGAGCGAACCAGACGTGGCCCAGATCGAAGCACTCGAGCTCCGGCTTGACGCCAGCGGCCTGCACCAGACGAGCGTGCTCACGCAGCCAGTCAGCGGTGTTGATGTAGACCATGTCGCCGAAGTTCAGGCTGCCGCAGTCCAGGGTGCACAGTTCCGGCAGCAGTTCCTGGATCGGCGCGTGACGCTCGGCCGGGGTCTGGATATCGGTGCCCGGGCCACCACGAGTCGGGTCGTTGACGTCCGGAATCCAGTCGCCGCCACCACCGGCGGTGATGTTCATGACGATGTCGGTGTCGGCGGAACGCACACGGTCCATGACTTCACGGAAGTGCTCGGTGGAGTGGCTGATGCCGCCGGTCTCCGGATCACGCACGTGAATGTGGGCCACGCTGGCGCCGGCCTTGGCCGCCGCGATGCAGTCATCGGCGATCTGCTTCGGTGTCACCGGGACATTCGGGTTCTTGCTGGCGGTATCACCCGCGCCAGTGATGGCGCATGTCAGGATTGTCTTGCGATTCATCGTCGAGCCTCACGTGTCAGGACACTTGTCTGCGGTAAGTCGCAGCGGCCATGTCACCAGACGTCAACCTGCACGTCCCGGTCGCATCGCCTCTGCGCCTTTGTTGAACACAGTGTCGTGAAGTTGGGGGCAGCGAGATGATCAGAACGCGCCGGATACTGTGCGTTTTACGTCAACCTGCCGCTCGCAGCAGATTGAGGGTGATCACTGACCTCCCTTGCAGGCTTCTCGACGTCTTCTCCGGCAGGCAGGGCAAGGGTGGCGATACGCTCATTGCGTCGAGGAGGAGAGGGTCGAGATGAAGGAAGAGTGTAGGGATGAGAGAGGAGAGAGATGAGAGATGAGAGCGAGAAGAGATGAGAGAGGAAGTGAGAGGAGAGAGAAGAAAGGTGGAGTGAGAAGAGAGCGACAGGAAGGAGAGACAAGCCCGGAGGAAATGGACAGTCTCGAGTGCTCTGGTCATCGGCAACGCAACTCCCCCTGGATTGCCAGAGGTAGGGCTTCTGACAATCCAGGGGGAAGAGGACGACATGCCCCTGGCTGAAGAGACATGTCCCTGGCTGAAGAGACATGGCCTTGGCTGAAGAGACATGGCCTTGGCTCAAGAGTATGAGTGGCAATCCCTTGCCCCAGACTCGTGATCTCACGCGGGTCTCATCCCTTGGGCGTCTCAGCGCTTCAGCGTCTGATCAGTTCAATCTTTCATCACTGAATCTTGCCGCTTTTCAGCTCAGAGAAGACCACCTTGGCGTAGTCGCCGTTGGCCTTGTCGGTTTCCCATACGCCCGTACCTTCACAGGCATTGGAACTGGCCTTGGTGTTGCACTGGTTGTAGGAGCCCGCCTTGAAGTACATCCAGTCACCGGCGTAGCCCGCCGAAAGGTCATCTGCGTCCACCTTGCCGTTGGCATCGACATTGTCGGCAAGATTGATCTCGAAATTGCGTGTCGGATGGCCGTCCGAATTGAAGGTCAAATGCATGATGTCGCCCTTGACCTCGACCTTGTAGCTGAAGGTCTCTCCCAGCGAAATGCCTTCCTTGCCGGGATCAGCATTGCTGCTCCAGTCGTTGCCCCATACCGCATAGCTGACATCCGTGCGTTTGGGATCTTCCTTGGCGAGATTCTTCTCGTAGTTCCAGAACACCGAGCCAGTGTCCTGATCCGGCAGCTTCTTGTAGAAGATCTTGAGTGGCTCGTTGCCATGTCCAAAGCCTTCATTCGCCTCCATCAATGCCTGGTCCTTGCCAGCATGTATCTGGCCGATGACCACCGAATAGGCTGACTTCCTGTCTGGTTTCTTCGAACGCTCCGCGACATGTTCCACGCGCAACGTGGCCTCAAGGTAGCCGCCTATCTGAGCGAATTCATCGGCCTTTTCATGCGAGGCGAGTGCGAAGTTGTTCTTCGGATCATGGGTGCCGATGCTGGTGTCGGTACCGCGTAGCATCTGACGCAGTTCCGTGCGGGCATTGCTTGAATTTGGCGTCGTGAAGGCACTGTTGGGCGTCACGAAGACCATATGGGAATCATCGTCGAGATAGAAGTAGTCAGAGTGACGATAGCTCTGAAGGTCTGACACCTTGATTTCATCCACCTTGCCATTGCCGTCGGCGTCCATCGGCAGTGTCAGTTTCCAGGTGCCGAGATCGAATGTCTCTCCGGGGGGAGTGTCATTGGCAGCACTTGGCGATGAAATGATACCTGCACTGGCAGCGAGGAAAAATGCTGTCACCAAGGGGTGGCGTACCCGAGTATTACGCATGGTCTCAAGCCTTTTTTATGCTTATGGGGTGAGTGCCAAGATGGCAGTCGAAGGCTAGAGCCAGTTGATCATGACTGTCAAGACGATTGTTGATGAAAATGAAATAGCGTTTTGAAAACTGGATTTCCAATATTTTACAGAGGGTTATGTGGTGATCTGAGAGGTAGGATCGTGCTTTCAGCCATGAGAGAGGAAAGGTATCGCTGTTGGCATCTCAATGATTGATAAGGAAAAAATCATATCAATGCGTTTTCTTGAATTTCCATGTCATCCATTGGTCATGCATGGCGGTTTCGCCATGGTGGACGCTGAATGAAGACAAGGCTTGACCGCCTCATGCAAGAAGAGAGTGAGTAGTTGCCTGAAGAGAATGGAGAAGGGGTGGCACGGCGTGTCGACGCAATTGCTGACATGGAGTGCTGGCATGCGGACAACGGTGTGACAGCAGAGATTCTTTCACGCTGTGACATCCATCCATGGATGTCTGGCGATTGGCGAGCAATGACTTGCACGCTGCGTGTCGGATAGCGAAGCGCTACCTGACGTCGTTCAGGGGTGATGCGTGTCTCAATCCGTTTCCTTCCAGCCAAGTTGGCGGGAAATATTGCGCCCGGATTCGCACAGGTTGGCCTTGTAGGCCAGGGTGATGTCCTGGTGATAGCGAATGGTGGGGATGGACATGCTCAAGGCGGCAATGGCCTTGCCGGTGTGATCAAGAATCGGTGTCGCGAAACAGCACACTCCGGCGTCCATTTCCTCGAGATCTTCTGCCAGACCCGACTGACGCGCCTGTGCGAGCTGCTCATCCAGCGCCTGACGCGAGGTCAGCGTGCGCTCGGTACGCGGTTCCAGTGGTTGCAGTGTCAGCAGGTGCTCAAGCTGGGCTTCGGTCATGCGTGACATCAGCGCCTTGCCCATGGCAGTGGTGTGCGCGGGGCAACGGTCACCGATGCGGGTATTCATGCACAGATTGAAGTGCGAGTTGTACTTGTGGACATAGACGATCTCCCCGGTGCTGGCATCCAGAGTGCCCAGGTGAACCGCTTCACGGGTCAATTGCGACAGGGCGGCCATGTCGGGGTCCGCCATCTTGATCAGGTCCATGTTGCCCAGGGCTGAACTGCCCAGCACGAAGGCTTTCATGGTCAGGCGGTATTTCTCGCTTTCGCTGTCCTGGGCGACATATCCGAGGTTCTTGAGTGTCTGAAGAAACCGATAAGCAGTGCTTTTCGACATCATGGCACGCTGCGAGAGTTCGGCGAGGCTGGACTCATGATCGATATCCAGCCCCTCCAGCACTGCCATCACCTTCATCACCGCGGTGACGTTGTCGACCTTGGCTTCGGCAGCCTTGGTTTCTGAAGACATGAGATCCCTTATTCTGAAATTAATGAAACTTGATTTTAGAACACCCATCTTCGCTTTTACACCCTCAGCCGCGCTACCACAACGCTTGCGGCCGGTGGTGGCATCGATGGATGCGCTGAGCGGCAGATCATCGTCCAGGGATTGGAGCGGTCTAAAAGTCTAAGATGGAATGAAATGCTGTTTCAAAAATAAAAATCCCCTGCTACGTTTTCAAAACGCCATTTCAGATTGATGTCTCAATCGACGGTGTCCCTCGCGAATCTGCTCGCGCTGCGAGTGCGGGGGAGCGTCTCAAGGATGGGACATGGTGCTCAGGATTCAGTACCCGGTACTCAGCAGGGAGCGACAGCGATGAACGCAGGCAGTTTCTTCATCAACGACGAACAGGATTGGCAGGATGTCGAGCCGGGCATCCAGCGCAAGATCGTCGCCCACACCCCGGACCTGATGGCCGTATGCGTCAAGTTCGACCTCGGTGCCGTCGGTACGCCCCATCAGCACGAGATTCATGACCAGATCGGCTACGTCGTGCAGGGCGCATTCGAGGTCGAGCTTGACGGCGAGAAGCGCCGGCTCGGGCCGGGCGATGCCTTCGTCGCACCGCATCACACCCTGCATGGCGCCGTGGCGCTGGAGTCAGAGAGTGTGGTGATCGATCTCTTCTCACCGCGCCGCGATGACATGCTGACACCGTGACGTTGTGCCGCTCTCGGGCTCTGGCCCGGGTCGGCACTCTGGCGCACCAAATGATGCGGTTTATCTAAATAAGACTTTATTGATTGATGGGTGATGGCCGTTGTGCCGGGGCCACTGACGCCCGCCATTCCCCCAATTTCATTCCACAATTTCAGGAGTGTCGTGATGTTTGAAGATCTCAAGGACAGACGTGTATTGGTGACCGGTTCCACTGCAGGCATCGGGCTTGAGGTGGCGCGAGCCTTCCTGGCGGCAGGTGCCAAGGTCGTGCTGCACGGCAGCCGGAGCCCGTCTCAGGCGGAATCGCTGCTGAGCGAGCTTTCCGCGCCGGGACGCGTGTTCTATCTGCAGGCGGACGTGCGCGAGACGGCTCAGTGCGAGGCGCTGGTGAAGCAGGCCGTCGAGGCCATGGGCGGACTGGACGTGCTGGTCAACAATGCCGGCGGTCTTGGCGGGCGCCAGGGGCTCGAGAGCATTGACGATGACTTCTTCGACAATGTCATCGACCTCAACATTCGCTCGGTGGTGATGGTGACGCGCTTCGCGATTGAGCCGCTGCGCGCCTCGGCCCGCCAGTCCGGACAGAGCAGCAGCGTGATCACGACCGGGTCGATCGCGGGGCGTGAAGGCGGTGGCCTGGGCGCGTGCCTCTACGGTGGCAGCAAGGCGATGGTGCACAACCTGCATCGCAACTGGGTCAAGGAATTCACCAAGGACAGTATCCGCTTCAATACCGTGGCGCCGGGCACCATCGATACGGCCTTCCATGCCGACAAGAGCGATGCGCTCAAGCAGACCATCGCCGGCAGCATCGCCATGGGGCGCTTCGGCGAGTGCCAGGAAATGGCGCCGACCTACCTCTATCTCGCCTCGCATGCGGCCAGTGGCTATGTCACCGGCCAGGTGATCGACGTCAATGGTGGGCAGATGTGTCCGTGAGTTCGTCAATCCGTGCTCAGGCAATCTCTGCGCCCTCTGGTGTCGCGGGGCCGGGCGAGACTGAGCCAACCCGGGCCGCCCGACGAGCTGTCGGGCATCAAGACGACACGCCAACCATCATCACGAGTGGCCACGCCATGGAACAGACATTGCTATTGGATCGCGCAGCACTGACGGCGCTGCGCCAGGCCCATGAATCGCAGGACAGGAGCGGACTGCTGGCACGCCGGCTGGCACATGCCGAGACGAGCCTGGCATCGGTCCTCTCGGCACCCCTGTGCATTCCCGGGCAGGGTGAGGCGGGCGGAGAAGAGCATGCACGCCACAAGCTCAACTATCAGCACGTCAATCTGGCCTCTCAGCTGTGGCTGGTGACACATGATGAGCGCTATCTCGAATTCGTGCGTGGCCTGTTGCTGGGATATGCCGAGATCTATGAAGCGCTGCCCGCCCATGTCTCCAGGGACAGCAATCCGCCGGGCAAGCTGTTTCACCAGTGTCTGAACGAGGGGATGTGGCTGCTGTACGCCGCGGATGCCTACGGCAATATCCGCTCCGAATTGCCTGAGGCGGAGCGTGAGCAGATCGAAGCGCATCTGTTGCGTCCGATGATCGACCTGCTGGTGGTGCAGAACGCCCATGACTTCGATGTGGTGCACAACCATGGCATCTGGTCCGTGGCGGCGGCGGGGATTGCCGGGCTGGTACTGGGAGACGAGGCGCTGGTGGAGCAGTCATTGCTCGGCAATGCCCGTGATGGCGTCAGCGGTGGCTTTCTCGCCCAGCTGGACCAGCTGTTCTCGCCGGATGGCTATTACCTGGAAGGCCCCTATTACCATCGCTTCGCCCTCAGACCGATGGTGCTCTTCGCCGAGGCATTGGTGAACAGTGGCGTGCGGCCGGACATCCATGATCATCGCGATCAGATCATTCGCAAGGCGATTCTGTGTCTGCAGGAGGTCGCGTTCCCCGATGGCCGTTTCCTGGCGCTCAATGACAGCTCAAGAACCATGGGACTGATCGATGAGGGCGCGATGCTGGGCGCGGCCACGCTGCTCAAGCGCTATCAGGATACGCGGCTCAATCCGGCGGTGGCCGGGCTGGTGCGCGACAAGGTCGAACGCCTGCCGCTGTGTGGTGGCAGTCAGTCGCTGGCGGAATTCGCCGAGACGGCGTCACGGGCCCCCGGCGCACGCGCCAGTCAATTCATTTCCGATGGTCGCGAGGGCAATGCGGGCGGTCTGGCCATCCTGCGTGCGCCTTCGGCGAGCGGTGCGGAAACCATGGTGTATCTGGCGTTCGGCCAGCATGGCAGTGACCCCACGCTGCACTCGGCGCTCGATCATGGTCACTTCGATGGCCTGCACTTCGGTTATCACAACGGCCAGCACGAAGTCCTGACCGACTATGGCTTCAGTCGCTGGGTCAATATCGAACCGAAATTCGGTGGCCGCTACACCCCGGAGAACCGTTCCTACGCGAAGCAGAGCGTGGCGCACAACACCCTGGTCGTGGATGAAACCTCGCACCATGGACTGGACACCGCGCGCGCCTGTGAACATCACGGGGAACTCGACGCCTTTGACACGACTGACCCGCGTCTGCAGATGGTTCGGGCGCGGCTTCGGGATTACGTGCCGGGCGTGATGCTCACCCGCAGCCTGCTGCTGGTCTCGCTGCCGGAGATGGCCGAGCCGCTGGTCGTGGACCTGATGCAGGCACGCAGTGATGGCACGCATCGCTATGACTACCCCTTGCATTATCAGGGGCAACTGATGATGGCAGAGCCGGCGCTCGAGCAGCAGGCCTCACCCACGGCATTGGGTGCAGCCAATGGTTACCAGCACCTGTGGAAGATGGCGTCCGGCGCGGAGCAGGCGGCGGGCGTCTCGCAGGCGGTCACCTGGTTGCAGGAGAACCACTTCGTCACCGCGCGCATGGTGTGTACCGCGCCTGCCACGCTGGTCCAGGGCGTCATCGGGGCGAATGATCCCGAGCGCAATCTGCGCGATGAGCCCTACCTGTTGCTGCGCTCTCAGGCCTCTTCGCAGACGGTGGCCTGTGTCATCGAGACACACGGTGTCTTTGAGGAAGCGCGTGAGATCGCCAGTGAGGCGCGTCCCCGTGTCCTCAAGCTTCAGCTGCTTCAGGAGAGTGACGAGGCCTGTGTGCTGGCGCTTGAGCTGCGCGATGGCACTCGACACCGTCTCGCCGTCGCGCTGACGCCCGGCGAGCAGCATGCGGTGAGCGTGGCAGGCGAACGCCTCGAATGGCAAGGCGGGTGCGCCTTGCTGTGATGCACCGCCACCTGCCTCGTGAGGCCATCCGTGTCGGTCGCTGCGAGGCAGGACCCGGGCAACAGGCAGGATCAGTGAACGCTTCATTCAGTGAGAATTCTATCTATGTCGGCACAAGGTGATTACCTGCTCTGGACCCGTGAGGAGCTTGACGAGCTTCGCAGGCAGCAGGGGCAGGACAATGCGATGGGGCGCAGCCTCGCCGCGCTGGAGGCCAGAGTGGCGGCCAGCATGGCGCGCGGTATCGTGATTCCGGGGCAGGGCGAGGCGGGTAGCTTCGAGCACAATACCCACAAGGAGAATGCCCGCGTGATCGAGGGGGCGGCTCTGTGGGGACGGCTCAGTGACAACGCGCAGGCCCTGGCGCACGCCGAGGAGCTGCTGGCGGGCTACGCGGCCTGCTACCGCGACATGCCGTATCAGGTCGCGCGCAATACCAATCCGCCCGGCAGGCTGTTCCATCAGATTCTCAACGAGCATATCTGGCTGCTGCATGCCTCGCTGGGGCTGGCGTTGCTCAAGCCGTCCCTGAGCGAGGCGCGGTATCAGTCGCTGCTGGATGGGCTTTTCCAGCCGATGCTCGAGATGTTCACCGAGACCTACCGCCACGATTTCGACCGCATTCACAATCACGGCCTGTGGGCCGTGGCGGCGGTCGGGATCTGCGCGATGGTGATCGAGAGTCCTGAGCATCTGGCGATCTCCATCGATGGCCTGGATGGCAGCGGCGAGACCGGCGGCTTTCTCGCCCAGATCGCGCTGCTGTTCTCCCCGCAGGGCTATTACGTCGAGGGCCCCTATTACCACCGCTTCGCCATCCATCCGCTGTGTCTGTTCGCGGAGGCGATCGAGCGTCACCACCCTGAACGCAGGGTGCTGACACATGCCGACGGACGCATCGAGAAATCGCTGCACGTGCTGCTGTCCACGGCCTATCCGGATGGACGCTTTCCGGCGCTCAATGACGCCTCGCGCAGCATGGATCTCGATGATGAGGGCGCGCGCTGCGCCATGTCGCTGCTGGCGGCACGCTATGAGGCACCCCGGGAGCTGCTGGCCCTGGCGCGTCAGCAGCAGGGCTGCTGGATCCATGCCAATGGGCTGGCGCTGCTGAACGCGGTGCAGGGTGTCGACACGCAGGTGGAAGCGACCAGCCAGCTCTTCCGCGATGGCCCGGATGGCCAGTCTGGCGGGCATGCACACCTCAAGCGTGGGCAGGGGCTTGCGGCACAGCATGTCGTGCTGACGGCCGGTCAGCACGGCATGGGGCATGGCCACTTCGATGAGCTGGGGCTGAGCTTCTTCTCGCGCGGCAAGGAAGTGCTCAAGGAATATGGCTTCGCACGCTGGGTCAATGTGGAGACCAAGTTCGGTGGACGCTACCTCAAGGAAAACGAGGGCTATGCCAAGCAGAGTGTCGCCCACAACCTGGTCGTGGTGGACATGCAGTCGCAGCACGCGGCGAATCACGCGCTGGCGGACGAGCGACATGGCGAGATCTCACTGCTGACTGGTTGCGCGGCGGGTGCGCGTGCCCGATGTGACAACGCGCATGACGGCGTGGCCATGCAGCGTGAGGTGCTGCTGGTGGAAAGCCGCCATACCGAGACGCCGATTCTGCTGGATGTCTTCACGCTGACCTCGGAGCAGCCGCACGTCTATGACTACACCTTCCATCATGGTGGCCATGTCGTGCGCTGGTGGGGAAGTGAATTCACCGCGCTGGATGCCCTGGAAGTGATGGGGGATCGCCACGGCTATCAGCACCTCTGGAAGCAGGGGCAGTGCCGACCCGCCACCGGACACAGCATGACCTGGCTTGAGGGTGACAGTTTCCATAGCTGGCATCAGATCACCCAGGCGCCTGCTGAAGCCTTCCAGCTGCGTGTCGGTGCCAATGACCCTGATCACAACCTGCGGCCTGACGCCAAGGTGATGACGCGCCTGACCGCCACCTCGCAGACCTTCTATTCCCTGTTCGAGAGTCACGGGCATTTCGATGAAGCTCTGGAGCAGTGTGGTGGGGCGCGTCCGCAGGTGATCCATTTCCGGGTGCTGCCGAGTGCGGATGGCGTGACGATTCTCGAGTTGACCTTTGCAACCGGACGACTGCTGGTGGTGCTGGCCGAGCCAGCCCGGCAAGGGGAAAGCCTGACGCTCGAGGCCGGGGAGCGCCCCCTGCGAATCGAGCAGGATGTCACGCTCATTGATCTTCCAGACAAGGCGCGGGTGTCACACAACGCCTGACCCGCCGTCAGTGTCCGAGGTCTGGATGGCGTCGTCCGGGAGTCGAGTCAGGATGTGAATTGGACCGATCCAAACAACGGCCGGGATCTCTCCCGGAGATAGAAGACGCTGCCAGAGTCAGATGAGACAGCGGCCCCCGTGGTCAGGGAATGGCGGCGGGGAAACGTGCACTGCCGGGTGCGCAACAACAATGACAAGACAGATAAAGACAAGAGTGCATTGCCATGAACCTAGATCTGGATACTGCCGTCATCGGCATCTATTTCCTCTTTCTGATCGCCATAGGCTGGCTGTTCAGAACCTTTACCTCAAGCACCAGTGATTACTTCCGCGGTGGCGGCAAGATGCTGTGGTGGATGGTCGGTGCGACCTCCTTCATGACCCAGTTCAGTGCCTGGACCTTCACCGGTGCGGCAGGCAAGGCCTACAACGATGGCTTTGCCGTGGCGATCATCTTCATGGCCAATGCCTTCGGCTATCTGATGAACTATCTGTATTTCGCACCACGCTTCCGGCAGCTGCGGGTCATCACCGTGATCCAGGCGATCCGGCAGCGCTTCGGGGCCGTCAACGAGCAGGTCTTCACCTGGTCCTCCATGCCCACCAGCATCATCAATGCGGGCATCTGGCTCAATGGTCTGGCCATCGTGACCTCCGGCCTGTTCGGCTATGACATGGAAACCACCATCATCGTGACCGGTCTGGTCGTGCTGGTGATGTCGGTGACCGGCGGTTCCTGGGCGGTCATCGCGTCCGATTACATGCAGATGGTCATCATCATGGCCGTCACCATCACCTGTGCCATCGTGGCCGTGATCCATGCCGGCGGCCCGAGCCATGTCGTGGAAGACTTCCCGGTGAACTTCCTGATCGGGGGAGACATGAACTACCTGTCGCTGTTCGCGCTATGGGGGTTCTTCATCTTCATCAAGCAATTCAGCATCACCAACAACCTGCTCAACTCCTATCGCTACCTGGCGGCCAAGGATTCGAAGAATGCGCGCAAGGCGGGCCTGCTGGCCTGCGTACTGATGACCATGGGTCCGTTCATCTGGTTCATGCCCAGCTGGTTCATGGCCAGTGAAGGGGTGGATCTGTTCGCGATGTATCCCGAGGCAGGTGCCAAGGCGGCCGACTTTGCCTACATGAGCTTCGTCAGCCTCTACATGCCTGCCGGGATGCTGGGGCTGCTGGTGGCGGCAATGTTCGCCGCGACCATGTCCTCGATGGACTCCGGCCTGAATCGCAATTCCGGGATCTTCGTGAAGAACTTCTATGAGGTCGTGCTGCGTCCCAAGGCGTCTGAAGGTGAACTGCTGCTGATGTCGCGCCTGTCCTCCACCGTCTTCGGCCTGGCGATCATCGGGTTTGCCCTGTTCATCAACTCACTGAAGGGCCTGAGCCTGTTCGACGCCATGATGTATGTCGGTGCTCTTATCGGTCTGCCGATGACCATACCCGGCCTGCTCGGCTTCTTCATCCGCAAGACGCCTGACTGGGCGGCCTGGGCGACGCTGGTGGTCGGTGGTCTGGTGTCCTATGTGGTCGGCTTCTTGATGACGCCGGACTTCATCGTCAACACCTTCGGTCTCGACGCGGACCTGACCTCGCGTGAATGGAGTGACATGAAGGTGGCGGTCGGTATCATGGCGCACACCGTGATCACGGCAGGCTTCTTCGTGCTGACCACGCTGTTCTATCGCGGTCTTTCCGCCGAGCGCGAAGCGGAAGTCGCGACCTTCTTCACCAACCGTGACACGCCCGTCATCAGCGATGACGAGGAACATCGCAGCGTCGACAACCGCCAGCGCAACATTCTCGGCTATCTGATCCTGGTTGCCGGCCTGGGCGTGATGCTGATGTTCCTGGTCCCCAATCCCTTCTGGGGACGCATGGTCTTCGTACTGTGTGGCGGCATCATCGTGGCGATCGGTCTGCTGCTGGTGACCTCCATCGACAAGACGTCACATTCCAGGGAAGAGCGCCTGGTCAGCGATGGCAGTACGCGCTGACGCGGCGTGATGGTGAGCGGCGCTGGCACCTTGTGCCTCGTCGCTCACTTGGCTCGCCATTCGTGCGCGCCACTCGCTCCGTGACCCTCTGATACCCCGAACCCGAATCCCCGCTCCTGACCCGGTCAACGCCAATGACCACATCAGCAGGAGAGTCGATGCGCCTTTGCGCCATCGGCAGGGGATTCTGCGGCCTGCATCTGGCGTCTGGATCGATCCAGTACGCCGATGCCAACACAAGGCAACCCACGCGCTAGCCAATGCCGGGCACGCGACAGGACGCAGGTTGCCTGCAAGTCAATTGACTGACTCCCCATAAAAACAATGAGGTACGCCATGAAACACTACAACAAGATCTCCCTTTCGATTGCCGCACTGGTATTCACTACCAGCGCCCAGGCCGTGACACTGGATATACGTCATGAATACAAGCATCACGCCAAGCAACATGCCACCCGAGTCAAGGTGAGCGATTCCATCGACAACTTCTATTATGGGCTGGAATCCAAGTTTGCCTCGGAAAAGCGCGATGATGGTTCGCAACCCGCGATGGGAAATCTTCAGCGCGGCGACAGCGAGATTGATTGGGGCTTCAAGTTCAAGCTGGACAAGAACTGGTATATCCAACCAGGCATGCCCATTGCCTTCGGGGACGGCAAGTACACGATCAAGCCTCAGCTACGCATCGGCTACAAGGCCAGCAGCATCCCGCTGACCACGGCGCTGCGCTACCGTCGTGAATATGCCAACTACAGTGAAGACTTCAATGATGATTATGAACAGAACAAGATTACTTTCACCATGTCATACAATCATGGCAAGAATAAATATTGGCTAGAGGCCAATTATTATCGTAATGAAGACAAGGATATCTACAACAATACTCGCGAGAACTACGACTATATCCTGAGTGCTGGGCGGCGCATGGGATCATGGTTCCCATATATGGAGTTGGCGGATGTCAGTTCCAGCTCCAGCTCCGATACGCGTCAGCTCAAGACGCGTGTCGGCTTGAAATATTATTACTGATCATGAAGTGCTAGACAGATGAGCGCGCAAGTCTTGCGCGTCCGGCGTCAGTATCACGCATCATGACGAGGAAGGGCACTCTCGAGCCTTTGAATACTCGGGTTCGAGAGTGCAGGAATGTGCGTTGGCACGGGAATGATCGGCAGGGAGCCACATGACACAGCTGGATAAAGTCGCACTGTTCTTCTCCATCATCCTGATCGTGCTGACGATCCTGGTCTATCGTCGTCGCAGCCAGACCCCGGACAGCTTCATCCGGGGGAGCGGCAACGTGCCCTGGTGGATGGCGGGGAGTACGGCGTTCATGACGCAGTTCTCCGCCTGGACCTTCACCGGGGCCGCCCAGAAGGCCTACGAGGATGGCTTTGCCGTGCTGGTGATCTTCTGGGGCAATGCGCTGGGCTTTCTGCTGGCGGCGCTGTATTTCGCGCCGCGTTTCCGCCGGCTGAGAGTCAGCACCTATTCCGACATTCTCGAGTTGCGCTACGGCAAGACGACACAACTCGTGTATGTCATCAGTCAGATCTTCCTGACGCTGATGACCGCCTCGATCGGTCTCTATGGCGTCTCGCTTTTCCTGAGCGCGGTCTTCGGCTTCCCGGTGGTCGGCATTGCCGTGCTCATCGGCAGTCTCATCATCGCCATCACGCTGGTGGGCGGCGTGTGGATCGTCTCGGCCAACAACTTCATCCAGATGATGCAGCTGGCGATTCTCACCCTGGTCATCGGGGGCTTCTGTCTCGCGCTGCTATGGACCGGCACGCTGAGCTTTCCGGAGCCGAACAAGGACTTCTGGGTCGGCAGTTCTCACAACAGTCTGCTCATCATGGGAATCTGGTCGCTGGCCATGCTGGTCAAGCAATGCATCAGCATCAACAACGCCACTTCCAGTTATCGCTTTCTGACCACGGCGGATGACAGCGAAGCACGCAAGGCGGCAGGGCTCGCCTCGATCCTGTTCGTCATCGGCCCCATCACCTGGTTTCTGCCCCCCTGGTTGCTGGGCACGGCTGGCATCGACCTGGCGGCACGTTATCCCGCGCTCGGCAACGATGCGGCCAACGTGGCCTATGTGCATTTCATCATTCACTACCTGCCGTCCGGCGTGCTGGGGCTGGTGATTTCCGCCATGCTGGCGGTCACCATCGCGCCCATCACTACGGCCTTCAATCGTGATGCCGGCGTGATGATGCGACTCGTGATGCCACTGCTCGAGCAGACCTCCGGCATGGCGACGCGACTGGTGAGCCTGGGGCGGATGTTCGGTGTCGTGCAGGGCGTCATCGTCGTCCTGTTCGTCATTGTCCTGAGTCGCATTGAACTGGTCAGCCTGTTCGACATCATGATCATGTTCGGGGTGCTGCTGCAGATGCCACTGGCACTTCCCGCACTGATGGTGCTCTTCAGGACGGGGGCGCCTGACTGGGCGGGGTGGGGCAGTGTACTGGTCGGAGTGTCGGTCACGCTTGGCAGCTATCTCTGGCTCGACATGGCGACACTGCAGCGTATGCCGTGGATAGCGGGCTTCCCGGAATCCCAGCTGGTCGACATCAAGCTGGCGATATCGCTGGTCATCCAGATCGTCACTGTCGTCGGCTTCCTGTTCCTCGCCCGTTATCTGTACGCGCCAAGACGTCCGTTCTCACGCGCGCGACGGCTGGCGGAATTCTTCGCCAACCTCAAGCATCCTGTCATTGCCCGCCGTGAATCCCTTGAGCCTCGACGCATGTTCAGCCTGCCATCGCGTCTGCTGTGCGTCGCGGCACTGCTGTCCGTGGCGCTGGCCAGTTTCTCCTCCACGCTGGCCGGCCTGAGTGTCTTCGTGTGTGTCGCGCTGGGCCAGCTGTTGATGGCGTGGGTGATGCGCTGAGCTTGTGTGTGCTCAGGCTGTGTTCAGGTGCTATCACCGACCCGCAGCGTGAACCCCAGGTCGTGGCTCAGTTCTCCGACGGGTTCACCGTTGATGCGTGCCAGCAGCTTGCGCGCTGCCATGCGACCGATCTGCTCCCGCGGTGAGACGATGGTGGTGAGACGCGGGGTGACGTGCTCTCCAATTGGCAGGCCATTGAAGCCGGCGATGGCGATATCCTCCGGGATGCGCACCCCAAGCCGCGCGGCGGCGAGAATCGCGCCACAGGCCATGTCATCGTTGGCGAAGTGGATGGCGTCGCAGTCAGGGTGGCGCTCGCGGATGCGCTCGAGCGCCTGCGCACCGCTGGTCATCTGCTGACGCACGGGCAGGTCGAGCAGGGGAGCCTCCTCGATACCGGCGGCGGCCAGCGCCTCACGGTGCCCGGCGTAGCGCATCGCCGCACGATAGTCGCGATCGAGTTCGGCACCGGCGAAGTGGATCGTGCGATACCCGCGTGCCAGCAGGTGCTCGGTCATGGCGCGTCCGGCGGCGACATGATCCATCCCCACGTTCAGATCCAACCCTTCCCCCAGCTCCATGATCTCCACGATCGGCTGATTCCAGTTCTCCAGTATCTGGCGCGTCGCCTCGTCATGGCGCAGTCCCGTCACCACCAGGCCCGCGGCCGACCAGCCCAGAAAGGTACGGATCAGCAGGGTTTCGCGAGCCAGATCGTAGTCCGTCTTGCCCAGCAGCAGCTGATAGCCGTGTGCCTCGAATTCCTCCTGCAGGCCCTTGATCACGTCGATGAACACCACGTTGGACAACGAGGGCACGATGACCGGAATCACGCGACTGGAGGCCGAGGCCAGGCTGCCGGCAATCAGGTTGCGCACGTAGCCGACCTTCTCGATGGCCGCTTCGACCTTGATGCGTGTCGCTTCACGTAGGCTGTCGGGGCTATTGAAGTAGCGCGAGACGGTGATCGACGAGACCCCGGATTCTCGGGCCACGTCATTCAGGGTCGGCTGCATGGCGCCCTTGCGGCTGCGGCGAGGAGATGATGGTGGATTAGACATATGTCGCGTTTTCTCATTTGCCGCTTGTCGTGGCTTGGAGCCTAATCTATTAATGATGTTAGCGCTAACATGGTAGCGCTAACATTCAGGAGAGTGCTGATTGGCGTGCCGCATGAGGTCGCCTTGATCATCACTTGAAACAGCTTCCGCGGGAGATGCGAGATGACAGCAGCAACGACTTCACCAGTGATCGGCCTTGTCGGCCTCGGCGCGATGGGAATGGGCAGTGCGCGCGCCATGCTGGAAGCAGGCCTGGACGTGATCGGCTGTGATATCTCGCCCGCCGCCTGTCAGGCCTTCGAAGCGGCGGGTGGCCGCGCCGTTGCCTCGCCGCTGGAACTGGCAGCCGAGTGTCAGGTGGTGGTGCTGGTCGTGGTGAATGCCGATCAGGTCGAGCAGGTGCTGTTCGGGGCACAGGGAGAGGGCGGCCTGGCCGAGCGACTCGCGCCGGGTAGCCTGGTGATCCAGTGCGCCACCGTGGCGCCGAGCTTCGCGCGCGATCTCGAAACCCGTCTGAACGGCATGCAGCTTGAGCTGCTCGACGCCCCGATCAGCGGCGGCGCCGTCAAGGCACGCAGTGGTGAGCTGTCCGTGATGTCCTCCGGCAGTGAAGCGGCTTACGTCAAGGCGGAACGCGTGCTGGCGGCGATGGCAGCCAATGTCTATCGGCTGGGCGACTGCGCCGGCCCGGGCTCGAGCGTCAAGCTGGTCAACCAGCATCTCGCCGGCGTTCACATCGCGGCGGCGGCAGAAGCCATGGCGCTGGGCATGAGCATGGGGATCGACCCCGACACCCTCTATGACGTCATCACCCATTCCGCGGGCAATTCCTGGATGTTCGAGAATCGCGTGCCGCACATCCTCAAGGGCGATTACACGCCGCTGTCGGCCGTCGACATCTTCGTCAAGGACCTGAACATCGTGCACAGCACCGGGCGTGAACTGAAGCTTGCCATGCCGGTGGCGGGCAGTGCCCTGCAGCAGTTCACCGCTGCCAGCGGCGCCGGCTTCGGGCGTGAGGACGACTCGGCCGTCATCAAGGTCTATCAGCGTCTCGGCAGCTTCAGCCTGCCGGCCGCGAATGATGAAGGAGCGCAGTGATGCCGATCGTACTGGGCGGAATCGCCGATGACTTCACCGGCGCGACGGATCTTGCCAACAACCTGGTACGGGCCGGCATGCGCACCGTGCAGGTGATCGGGGTCCCCCAGGGCGCGCCGCAGGAAGGGACGGGGAGCGGGTTGGATCTCAGCGAGGTGGACGCCGTGGTCATCGCGCTCAAATCGCGCAGCTGCCCGGTGGATCAGGCGATCAGTGAATCGCTGGCGGCGCTTGAATGGCTGAAAGCCCAGGGCGCGCGCCAGCTGTTCTTCAAGTACTGCTCGACGTTCGATTCCACGCCGGAGGGCAATATCGGCCCGGTCGCCGATGCGCTGCTGGAGGCGCTGGACAGCACTCAGACCGCCTTCGTGCCGGCGTTCCCGATCAACGGGCGCAGTGTCTATCAGGGGCATCTGTTCGTGGGTGACCGCCTGCTCAATGACAGCGGCATGCAGCATCACCCCCTCAACCCGATGACCGATGCCGACATCGTGCGCGTGCTGTCACGCCAGACGCCCCATGGCGTGGGGCTGCTCAACCACGCCACGCTGAGTGAGGGAGCGCAGGCTGCTGGTGAGCGACTTGCCACGCTGAAGGCGCAAGGAGTGCGTCATGTGGTCTGCGACAGTCTCGACGAGCGTGATCTCGAGGTATTGGCCGAGGCGCTGGTGGAGCACGCGCTGGTCACCGGCGGCTCTGGCCTCGCGCAGGCCTTGCCTGCCCAGTACCGCCGCAAGGGCTGGCTTGCGCAGATCGATGATGCGGCGGTGCTGGCCCCGGCGCAGGGCGCCGCGATGGTGCTGTCCGGCAGTTGCTCGCGCATGACGCTCAAGCAGGTGGCGCACTTCACGCAACAGCATGCCGCCTTCGCGCTGGACCCCGTCAAGCTCAACGCGAGCGATGCCCACTTCGAGGCGGCACTCGACTTCGCCCGTGAGCAACTGGCGGCGACGGACCCCAAGCCATTTCTGATCTACGCCTCGGCCGAGCCGGAAAGCGTCAAGGCGGCGCAGGCGTCACTGGGCGTCAAGCAGGCCGGTGAACTCATCGAGTGCGCCCTGGCCAGTCTGGCCAGCACGCTGGTCGCGGAAGGGGTCGGGCGCCTGCTGGTGGCGGGGGGAGAAACCTCCGGCGCGGTGGTCTCGGCACTCGACATCCGTGAGCTGCGCATCGGCGGTCAGATCGACCCCGGCGTGCCGTGGACACAGGCACCGCACCCGGCCGCCGGCCCCTCGCGGCCGGAGGCGATGCTCTCGCTGACCCTCAAGTCCGGCAACTTCGGCGGCGAAGACTTCTTTACTCGGGCATTCGATGTCCTCGATGCCATGAATCCCCGCGAGGAGACCGCATGAGTCAGTCACGGCACGACATCAACGTGTTGCGCGAGCAGATCACCACCTACGGCAAGTCACTGTTCGACCGCGGCCTGACCATGGGCTCCAGCGGCAACATCAGCCAGCGGCTGGACGATGGCGGCTGGTTGATGACGCCGACCAATGCCTGTCTGGGGCGCCTGGACCCGGCGCGCATCTCGCGTCTCGACGCCCAGGGCGTATTGATCGATGGCGATGCCCCGACCAAGGAGCACTTCCTGCATCGCGCCATGTATGACGAGCGCCCGCAGTCGGGTGCCATCGTTCACCTGCATTCGACCCACTCGGTGGCGGTGTCTTGTCTGCCAGACGTCAACCCTTGCGAGTGCATTCCGCCGCTGACGGCCTATTACGTGATGCGGGTCGGCAAGCTGCCGCTGGTGCCTTACTACATGCCGGGCGACCCCGCGCTGGGCGATGCCGTGCGTGGCCTGGCCGGCAAGCATTGTGCCGTGCTGCTGGCCAATCATGGCCCGGTGGTGGCCGGCAAGACCCTGGAAGCGGCGGTCTATGCCACCGAGGAGCTTGAGGAAACCGCCAAGCTGTTCCTGCTGCTGCAGGGCAAGAACCCGCGTGGGATGACCCCGGAACAGGTGGCGGAACTCGAAGCCAGATTCGGCCGCCCCTGAGTGATGACCTCTTCGTCTGTGACATCCAAGGATCTGACATGACCCGATTGGCCGCCAATCTCAGCATGCTGTTCACCGAGCATGACTTTCTTGATCGCTTCGCGGCTGCGGCCGACAGCGGTTTTCGCGGGGTCGAATATCTCTTCCCCTATGCCTATTCCCCGGAAGAACTGCGCGCAAGGCTCGATGAACACCAGTTGTCGCAGGTGCTGTTCAATCTGCCCCCGGGCGACTGGGAGGCCGGTGAGCGCGGCCTGACCTGTCTGCCGGGCCGCGAGGAGGAGTTTCGGGCCTCGGTGGCAGAGGCGATTCGCTATGCCGAAGCGCTCGACTGTCCCCGCGTGCATGCCATGGCGGGGCTGGTGCCGGAGGGTGCGGATGACGCCATGCGCGCGCGCTGCACCGAGACCTACCTCAGCAACCTGCGTTACGCCGCCGCAGAGCTTGAGAAGGTCGGCAAGACACTGCTGATCGAACCGATCAACCCGCGCGACATGCCCGGCTTCTATCTGAGTGGCCAGGCGCAGGCACGCGAGATTCTCGCTCAGGTCGGCGCCACCAACCTCAAGGTGCAGTTCGATCTCTATCACTGCCAGATCGTCGAGGGGGACCTGATCCGCAATCTGGAGGCGCAGTTCGCGCACATGGGCCATGTGCAGATCGCCGGCGTGCCGGACCGTCACGAGCCGGATGTGGGGGAGGTGCATTATCCGGCGCTGTTCGCCCGGCTGGAAAGCCTGGGCTACAACGGCTGGATCGGCTGTGAATATCGTCCACGCGGTGAGACGCGCGCAGGCCTGGGGTGGGGACAGGCTTTCGGGCTCAACGACGGCCTGTCCGGCACCGCCTGATCATCAGACAAGCCAGCAACAACGCCGATAACGCCAACAACCATAACAACGACAACACGCCATGGGCCGTCATGCCGACGGCTGGCAAGGAGTCCACACGATGCACGTCATGATTACCGGCGCCGCCGGATTCCTCGGTCAGCGCCTGACCGAGGCCCTGATCGACAAGGGCAGCCTGAACGGCCAGCCATTGTCACGCCTGACCCTGCTGGATCAGATCGAGGCGCCACGTCCCGAGGCGGCGTCATGTCTGGCAGCCGAACCGGCCACCTCGCTGGATGTCGCGATCGTCGCCGGCGACATCGCTGATGCCGAGGTGCTTGATCGCTGCCTGGCCGGTGAGCCTGCGGTGATCTATCACCTGGCAGCCGTGGTCAGCTCGGCGGCCGAGGCGGATCTGGCACTCGGCATGCGCGTCAATTTCGACGCGACTCGCCTGCTGCTGGAAGGCTGCGCTGCACGCGGGTTGAGCGATACCCGACTGGTGATGGCCAGTTCGGTCGCCGCCTATGGCGGTGATCTCCCCGAGACGCTGAGCGACATGACTGCCCTGGTGCCGCAGAACTCCTACGGCACCCAGAAGGCGATGTCGGAGCTGCTGATCAATGACTACAGCCGTCGCGGGCTGGTGGATGGCTGCGTGCTGCGCCTGCCCACCATCATCGTGCGCCCGGGGCGTCCCAACGCGGCAGCCTCGAGCTTCGCCTCCTCCCTCCTGCGCGAACCGCTCAATGGCGAAACCGCCATCTGCCCGGTACCGACCGAGCTTGAGATGTTCGTGATGTCGCCGCGTCGCGTGGTCGCGGCCTTGATCCAGGGCGCGGAAGTGCCGGCGGCTGATTTTGGCCTATCGCGCTGCTTCATGCTGCCGGGCATCACCGTCAGCGTCGCCGAGATGCTCAAGGCGCTGGCAGACATCGCCGGCGAGCAGGCGCTGGCACTCGTCAAGCATGAGCCTGACCCGCGGATCACCGCCATCGTCGGCAGCTGGCCGGCGCGCTTTGACACCCGCAAGGCGCGTTCGCTGGGCTTCGTCGGCGATGCCGACCTGCACGAGATTCTCAATGCGTATCGCGACGAGAGTGCCATCGCCTAGCCAGCGTATGGGCATCTCATCCAGAACGAGCTCGCCAGACACTTTTGCCAGACCTGCTCGTCACATCA
Source organism: Cobetia sp. 3AK (assembly GCF_029846335.1). NCBI lineage: Bacteria > Pseudomonadati > Pseudomonadota > Gammaproteobacteria > Oceanospirillales > Halomonadaceae > Cobetia > Cobetia sp. 3AK. The sequence continues at coordinate 230,888 of NZ_JARWKR010000005.1, forward strand.
GTACGTCAATAACAACGATCGGCGTCATGCCAGCCGGCAGCGCCGACACCGCACGCCACACAATAACAAACTACAGGAGTAGCACCCCATGACAGACGCCGCCGTCGCGGGGCCACAGGTCATCATCGGCCTGGGCATCGCCATCTTCGTCATGATCTATCTGGTATTGAAAACCCGCGTGCATGCCTTGCTGGCCCTGATCATCGCCGCCTCGCTGGCGGGGTTGATCGGTGGCATGCCGCCCAATGAGGTCATCAGTGCCATCACCACCGGTTTCGGCAAGACGCTTTCCACCATCGGCCTCGTGATCGGCTTCGGCGTGATGATGGGGCGTGTTCTGGAAGTGACCGGTGCCGGGCAACGCATGGCCTACGCCATCCTCAATCTGCTGGGCAAGAACAAGGAAGAGGCCGCGATGGCGCTGACGGGCTACATCGTCTCCATCCCGATCTTCTGTGATTCGGCCTACGTCATCCTCAACCCGCTGGTACGTTCACTGGCGCGCAACAGCGGACGTTCGGTGATCGGTCTGGGCATCGCGCTGGCGGCCGGCCTGATCATCACCCACTCGAGCGTGCCACCGACCCCGGGCCCGCTGGGCGTGGCCGGTATCTTCGGTGTCGACATCGGTCTGATGATCGGCTGGGGCCTGGTGATCACCGCTCCTGCGCTGATCGCACTCGTCATCTATGCCCGTATCATGGGCCCGCGCATCGAGGCGATGCTGGAGTCCCAGCCGGGTGGTTTCGAAGGTAGCGTCAAGCATGACACCGACAGCATGCTGCCTGAATCGGAGCTGCCGTCCCTGCTGATGTCCTGCATGCCGATCGGCCTGCCCATCGCGCTGATCTTCCTCAATACGCTGGTCAGTGCCGTGATGGGCGATACCAGCAATGCGCTCACCAGTACCATCGCCTTCATCGGCAACCCGGTGATCGCCGTGGGCATCGGCGTGCTGGTCGCCATCTATGGCCTGATGCCGAAGACCCCCAAACAGGAAGTGTTCGATCATCTGGAAAAGGGCGTCGAGACGGCGGGGATCATCCTGCTGGTCACCGGTGCCGGTGGTGCACTGGGCTCGGTACTGCGTGCCAGTGGCGGCGGCGATTACATCGCCATGCAGGTCGCGGCACTGGGGCTTCAGCCGCTGTTGATTCCGTTCATCATCGCAACGCTGGTGCGCTTCATCCAGGGGAGCGGCACGGTGTCGATGATTACCGCAGCCTCGATCTCCGCGCCGATCCTGATGGGCATGCCGGACGTCAACATGGTGCTGGCCGCGCAGGCCGCCTGTATCGGCGCGATGTTCTTCAGCTACTTCAATGACAGTTATTTCTGGGTCGTCAATCGCATGCTCGGCGTCAAGAGCACCAAGCATCAGATGCTGGTGCTGACCCTGCCGACGACACTCGCCTGGGCCATTTCCATCATCACGTTGTTGCTGCTCAACGCCATCGTCGGTTGAGCCAGTCAGGACAGTCTTTCGCCTCAAGAACGCCGGGCCTCATCGAGGCCCGGCGTTGCTGTGTTGAGCTGCGTGTTCTTGAGCCGTGTATCCATCAGCCCTTGAGCTGCTCCTGATAATCGATCCTGTCGCTCTTGCCGATCAGCGCCTTTCGGGTCTTGAGATAGATCACCGGGAAGGACAGCACCAGGCAGAGACATGCGGCCCACCAGGGGTAGGTCAACCCGGGACCCAGCCCCTCGGAGAAGTGATCGATGAGGGCGATGATGAGGGAAGAGAGGAAAGGCAGCATGAGCAGAAGCACCATGACCAGAGCCAGCAGAGGTTTCCTCATCCTGCGTCGCCAGAAGAAGTGCTTGCCGTACTTCTCGAGGACACCATCGATGTTGATCTTGTCGTCATATTGCAGCACGACCATGTAGCCGTGGTCTGGGCTTCCCTGGCGCGCGAGTCTCAAGAACGGGAAGAGAGTCCGAAACGGTGGCGATACGCCGTCAGGAACATGGGCACCAATGACGGATATCTCCTCGCCAAGGGCTGGACGGACGATGGCGTCAGCCCCGGGCGGCAAGATCAGGCGGGTATTGCCCAGATAATAGTGGCGAGTGGTGATCTTTCTGGGGTTGCTGGAGTGATAGCTGATGCCTTCATGTGTCTGTTTCCATCCCTGTCTTTGAAATCTGTCCTCGATGATCGAGTCCGGAGGGGTAGTGGGGGTCGAGGATGTCACTTCCTCAAGTTGCCCGGTCATCCGTCCTGCCGTCGGTGGCACGCCATGACGGGCGTGGTAGGGCAGGCTCATGAGAAACAGGCCCACCCACACGATGACGATCACCACCAGGTCGGCAGGCCAGGGAAGGCTGTCCTTCGCCGGGAAGAGCAATGGCGCCATCAGGAATACGCATGAAAGACCCACCAGCAGGATGCCTACCAGCGCCAGGCTCCAGGCGGTATATAGCTTGCGTCTGCGGATCGGGGCGACATAGTCCTGTTCGTGCCGAGTGAAATATCGAATGTCCTTTTCGAAGATGGGGGTCACGGTACTAATGCCTTGTCGGTAGATGAGGGAGAGCTCGCTCAGCGCGCTGCAAGTGAGCGAGGCGTCTCAGGAGGTGGCTCTCGGCAGAATTTCTGCTCAGGAGGCCTAGGGATCAAGCACCTCTCGATGCTCCTCGGTTGAATGCGTCTTGTCTGATGAAAGATCGCGCGAACGCTACCACAGCCAGCCGATGCCCTCCATTCAGCGCTGGTGGAGACTCATCGCATCCGCATGACCGGACTCTGCCCTGACTCTGCCCTGACTCTGACCGGATGAGGAGATCGAGCATGGCCACTGACATCCCCGGCGGTCAGACCTTTTACCCTCATGGCAACTCCCCAGCCGCGCTTCAAGCGGCTACACTGCGCGCCGAGATTTTTCATTCACTCCCTGTTCATATCGGAGCTTGTCTTGGCTACGCCTGACACCTCGTCGTCTTCCTCTCCTTCCTCCGCGCCGGACACCGGCGAGGTTGCCTCCACGTCACGCCTGCCATGCGTCGTCATGCCTGCCAGCTGGCGGGGCTGGAGTCTCTTGGCGGTCTTTCTGCTGTTGATCGCGCTGGGTATCTGGCCGGTGATCGGCTGGGTCAATCAGCAGAGCTCGCTGTGGGGCATGCCGTCGTTGATCCTCTGGAGCTACCTGATCATCTTCGCCTGCAGCGGGGCTATGCTGCTGGGCAATCGTCTGTTGCCGGATGAGGAGGATGGCGCGCCGCGCGAGGATGAGAGGGCGTCACATGAGTGAGTCACTGACCCTCACGTCCTGGCAGGGCAGCGTGCCGCTGATGATGACCCTGGGCTATATCGCGCTGGCGATGCTGATCGGGTTGGGCGCGCGCGGCGGCCGACGCATGGATTCGCTGGAGCAGTGGGGCGTGGCCGGCCGCTCGATGGGGCCGATGACGCTGTATCTGTTGATCGCGGCGGGCAGCGTGAGTGCCTACACCTTCATGGGCGCGCCGGGTTGGGCCTACAGCAAGGGAGTGCCGGTCTTCTATGTCGCGATCTATCTGGCCTATCTGGCGCTGGTGGCCTGGTACTTCGGGCCCAAGGTGTGGAAATTCGGTGAGCAGTTCGGGCATGTCACCCAGGCAAGCGCGATCGCGGATCGCTATCAGAGCCCCGCACTCGGCGCGCTCTCGGCGCTGGTGATGTCGATCGCCTCGGTGGCCTATGCGGTGCTGCAGACCATCGGCTCGGCCTACATCCTGCTGGTGATGAGCGGCGGGCGTATCCCGCTGTGGGCCGGCGTGCTGCTGGTGCTTGCGGCGATCGCCGTGTATCTGTTCGTCAGTGGTCAGCGCGCCATCGGGCGTACCAATGTCTTCCAGGGCGTGCTGATGGTGGTGGTGGCATGGGTCATCGGCCTGTGGGCGGCGCACCTGGCCACGGGGGAGTGGGGCTTCAGCGGAGTGTTCGAGCGCCTCGAGCGGTCACATCCCGAGTATCTCCGCCTGCCGGGGGCGGGGGGCGACATGAGCTTCAGCTTCTGGACCACCTCGATCATCGTCTCGATGCTGTCCTTCATGCCACCGGTGTGGACGCAATGGATGAGCGCCTCCTCCGCGCAGACCATCCGCCGCAGCGCCAGCTGGCTGCCGACCTACTACGTGGTGATCCTGCCGCTGGTGGTGGTGGGCTTCATCGGCATCTTCAGCCTGCCCGAGCTTGAGCGTGCCGATACGGTGGTGCTGGAGTACGCGATGGCCAACATGCCGGTCTGGCTGGTGGGGCTGCTGGGGGCGGGGACGCTGGCTGCCTCGATGTCCTCCAGCGAGCCCTTCATCCATTCGGTAGCCCTGAGCCTGAGTCGGGATGTGCTGCAGCCCGGGTTCAAGCTCAGTGATGCACGCGCCGGCCAATGGGCACGGTGGCTGATCTTCCCGGTGATGTTTCTGATCATCGCGCCGCTGGCCATCATCGAGCCGGGCAATCTGGTGATGATCCTGCTGATCGGGCTGGGCTTTGCCTCCCAGGTGCTGCCGGCGTTTCTCGGCATGTTCTTCTGGCCGCGTGCCTCGGCCGCCGGGGTGTCTGCAGGCATCTGCGCCGGCTTTGTCGTCACGGTGCTGTTGACCATCGTCTGGCCGCATCCGCTCGGGATTCACGCCGGTTTCTGGGGCCTGATGCTCAATCTGCCGGTCTTCGTGCTGGTCTCGCTGATCACGCGTCCCGTGGACGAGGCCGTCACGCGGCGCTTCTTCCGGATTGCCGCGCCGTGGCGCTTTTCATTGCCTGCCGATCGCTGAGGGCGCACTGCCGATTGTCGCCTGCAGGGGGAGAATCTCGGGTGATGAGCGAGACGGGAGGGACCCCGTCGCCTCGTCCCACCCGCCGGGGCGTGGGGGCAATGTCCGAGGCCTCGAATATTTGGACAATCGTTTGACAAGCGTGAACGATTGTCACGTTTGGCCCGCATGCCTTATTCACCGGTGTCGCCTTGTATAGAGTGTGATCATTGATTGACTGTCCTCAAGGGAGGGGGCGTGGATGAATGATCTGATGGTACAGGTGGACAGGCAGATACACCGCAACGGCGGGCTGGGTATCGATTTCCCGGACGAGATCGAGGCGCGGTTCGAGCGGGACATCCACGCAGAGCGCAGTCACAAGCTTGTCTGCATGGGGGCGGTGGCGATCAGCATCTACCTGCTGTTTCTGATCAATGACTGGCGCTTTCGGCCGGATCACATGCTGGAAGCCATCATCATCCGGGTCGGAGTGATGACGCCCATCGCGTTGCTCTGCATCTACCTGCTCAAGCGCGGTGTGACGCCGGTGTTGCGCGAGATGCTGATGACCGCTCTCGTGTGCTTCGCAATGATCTTCACGGCCCTGTTGATCCAGTTGTCAGTGTCACCGCATTCCTTTCTGGATCTGTTCGCGCTCGGGCTCATCGTGCTGGTGGGAAATGTCCTGTTCCAGCTGCGTTTCTGGTACGCCCTGTGTTCCTCGGCCTTCCATTTCTGCGTGATGCTGTACCTGGTCACCGCCCATCCTGCCCCCTATGAGTCGGCAGGGTTCATGGCGTTGATGGTGTTCTTCTCCATCACGCTGTTTTCCATCATCTCCAATCTGCGCAGCGAGAAGGCCGAGCGGCTTTCCTACCTGTTGCTGCTGCGCGAGCAGTTGCGGGTCGAGGAGTTCACGGAGAAGAATGAAGAGTTTCGGCGACTTGCCTCCATCGACCCCCTGACGGAAGTCTACAACCGCCGCCACTTCGACAGCCTGGTGAGTTCCCTCATCGGCAAGCAGGTCGATCGCCGACTCCAGTACGGCGTCGCCATGATCGATGTCGATCAGTTCAAGGCCTACAACGATCACTACGGTCACGTGAAAGGCGATGTCTGCCTCAAGCGCATCGCGACGGCCATCTTCGAAAGCGTGCACCCCGATGTCGACATCGTGGCGCGTTTCGGGGGGGAGGAGTTCGTGGTGCTTCTGCCATCCTGCTCCCCGCAAGCGGCGCTGGCGCGAGCGGAGGAGATTCGCGAGCATGTCAGCGGACTGGCGCTACCGCATGCGGGCAATCCGCAGCAGGGGATCGTCACCATCAGCGTGGGGGTCTCCGCCGCAGGCAGCGGGGAGGATTACGACTTCGAGAATATCCTGAATCAGGCGGATGAAGCGCTCTATCACGCCAAGGCCAGAGGCAGGGACCGCTGCGTGCTGTCACCTCGCTCGCTGCCCGAGACCCCGGTCACCGCTGACGCCTGATGGCGTACTTCTGCATCTTCTTGACCAGTGTCGATTGATTGATGCCCAGCGAGGAAGCGGCAGCACGCGTCGTGGCATGTCGCTCGAGCGCCCGGTGGATCAGTTCCCGCTCCAGGGCCTGGGTGCATTGCGTGAGTGTGGCGTGGTGCTCGCGCACTCCGGCAGGTATCGTCGCAGCGGCAGAGGGGGCCGCGAGACCGCCTGGCCCCAGGCATTCTGCGGGCAGCATGTCCGTGGTGATGAGCGTCTGGTCGGTGGTGACGACCAGTCGCTCGACCAGGTTGATCAGCTCACGGATGTTGCCCGGCCACTGATGCGAGGCCAGCAGTTCCAGCACCTCGGGATCGAAGTGGCGAACGCGGGCATGGCGTTGGCAGAAGTGACCCAGATAGTGGCGTAGCAGCGGGATGACCTCACCACGGCGCTCGCGAAGCGGGGGCAGCGTGATGGGGACGACGCTGAGGCGATAATAGAGGTCTTCGCGAAAGCGCCCCTCCCTCACGCGAGCGGCCAGGTCATGATGTGACGCGGTCAGCAGGCGCACGTTGGTCCGCCTGAGCTCGGTCCCGCCCACGGGCATGAAACGTTGCTCCTCGACGACCTTCAGCAGCTTGGCCTGCAGCGAGAGTGGCAGGTCGCCAATCTCGTCGAGAAACAGCGTGCCACCATTGGCCACATCCAACAGCCCCTGTTTTCCCCGGGCATTGGCACCGGTGAAGGCCCCGGGCGCATAGCCGAACAGTTCCGCCTCCAGCAGTCCTTCGGGCAGGGCGGCACAGTTGAGTTCCAGAAACACGCCGGCAGAGCGTTCGCTGTGCTCGTGAAGATAGCGGGCCAGCAATGTCTTGCCCGTGCCCGTCTCGCCTTGGATCAGGACCTTCACATCGGTGGCGGCCACGCGTTCTGCCAGCGCGAAGCAAGCGGCCGTGGCCTCGCTGGTGACGAGTTCCAGTGCCTGCTCGTCGGTACCGGCGTTGACGCTGTAGGTCTCGTGCAGGGAGTGCAGCTGGCGAAGCTGTTCCTGGGCATGCTTGGCGCGCAGCAATTCGGTGATATCACGCACGCTGGTGACGACGTGACTCAAGGCGCCATCCCGCGCGTGCATGGGCAGGCCACTGACCAGGATCTTACGGCCATCGTGCAGGCTCTGGACCAGAGTGACGGGCTTGCCGTCACGGATGACCTCCAGAGAGACCGACTTGGAGATATAGCCTCTGCGCACCAGTTCCTGCATGTGCCGGCCCAGCACATCACTGCGCTTGAGCCCCGTGATGCGCTCATAGGCCTGGTTGATGGCCACGGTCACCCCGAGGGCGTCGGTGATGTAGACCCCGTCGTGCAAGGCATCCAGCACTCGCTGCACCGGAACCTCGGCCAGCAGGTCCGTGGCGGTGTCCGGTGGGCCGTCCGGCCCGGCGGCGAGGGTGCGCTGATTCGACCGGGCGAGGCGTTCCTTGCGCTCGGCGGCGGATTCCACTTCCTGGCGCGTCAAGACGCCGATCACCTCGCCGCGGGTGTCGATGACCTCGACGGCCTCCAGTGACTGACGTTCCAGCAGTGCCAGCGCCGCTTCCAGCTTGAGATCCTGTTCCACGTTCTGCATTGAGGGTTCCCCTGACAGAAGCCCCCGCGCACTCAGGCGGCGGGGGGCCATGGGGTTACGATACGTCAATGCGAGGATGTCGTGGAAACGGTTGGCGTCACGTCACTGGCGGGAGCGTCGATATCGCCCTTGCCGAGATCGCGGCTGAAGGTCTCGTCGTTTTCCCCCGAGAAGAAGCGCTTGCCGTAGATCAACAGGCACAGGGCGATCCCGATTCCGAAGGCCCAGGCGGCGCCCTTGATCACCAGAACGGCGGCGATCACGCCGGCAATGCCGAGGTCACGCTGGCTGCGGGCTTCGAGAATCCCCAGTCGTACGCTGACATAACCCTGGATCAACAGGGTCAGCGCCAGCGCGATCCCCAGAATGGGCTGGACCAGACTGACGATGGGCAGCAACAGCAGGCCGGTATTCGTGCCCCAGCGGAAGGAGCCTGAGCCCCCGAACAGCGAGTGCATCGCCTGCTTGCCTTCCTTGTAGCGCTCGACCACGACGACCTGCATGGCGGCCCACAGCGGCCCGCACATGGTGACGTCCGGACCGAACAGACTCATCAGCGTATTGCGGCCACCGAAGATCATGTGGGCACGGTTGGCGTCATAGTCGATCTTCTCGTCAGGCCGTGACTCATCGGCTTCCTCGACCAGCGCCTTGGATTGCAGGACATCGCCGAACAGCACGATATAGGCGGCCAGTACGGTGGGCAGGGCGGTCAGGAACATCGACAGCGGCGGCAAGCCCACGCCAAAGACGGTGTACTGGCTGAACATGGTCACGAAGTCCGGCTGACTGAAGCCCCACTGCACGTCAGGCCAGGCGGCCTCGCCGACCAGCGGTGCGACGATGATCGCCAGCAGGATGATCGGGAAGATCCCCAGCTTGCCCAGGTTGCCCCAGAACGGATTCGAGGTCTTCAGCCTTGCGAAGTGGCGCGAGAAGATGATGTAGAACGCCAGACCCACGGCGATGCTGATGGTGATGGGATAGGTATCGAAGCGTCCGCCTTCCTTGAAGACCACGCTGATCGCGGCCAGGCCTGCCCCCATGATGATGCCGGCCTTGATGGCCGAGGGAATCAGGTTGACCACCTTGCTGGCCAGCCCCGTTCGTCCGAGCACGATGGCCAGTATCCCGAGCATCAGCTGGAAGGCGATCAGGGCATGCACCCGCGTCTCGCCCTCGGGGAAGGTGGCCACATAGGCCATCAGCAGAGGGATGGCCGGCGTGATCCAGCCGGGAATGACCGGGTCGCCCAGCAGATGGTGAACGAGATACAGCAGCCCGTTGAGCATCACGATGGCCAGGGCGGCTTCAAACGGCATGCCCAGCAGCTCCGTCATCAGCGGGATGGCGGCGAGATCCACCGCGCACATCAGAAGTCCCTGCAGATAGTCGGGCAGCTCGAATCGGTAGTGCAGGAAGGGCAGGCGAATCTTGAAAGGCCCCAGGGCGTAGTAGGGGCTTTCCTCTCCGGGTTGGCGGGTTTTCCAGTGGCTCATGATGGCGTTCCTGTTGTTATCGTTATTCATCTTCACCTGGGGTGGAGATGGTGTTCACGAGAAGGGGCAGTGCTCATGCCTGGCGGGCTTCACCAGGCGGCGCGATAGATGCACTCGATGTCGTGCTGGGTCAGTTGGCGCGGATTGTTGCGCAGCAGGCGTTCCACCTTGACGGCATCTGCCGCAAGCGACGGAATATCCTTTTCGGAAATGTCGAAATGGCGCAGGCCACTGGGGATGTCCACGTCTCGGCACAGCTGGTGCAGGCGCTCGACGACCAGTTCGGCCGCGGCCTCATCCTTGAGTGCATGATGCGCAGTATCCAGTGCCTCTGCGATATCCCGGAAGCGTTCGACGCAGGCCAGCGCATTCCAGCGCATCACATGCGGCAGCAGCAGGGCGTTGGTCACGCCATGGGGCAGGTGGTAGCGCCCGCCCAGCGGGTAGGCCAGGGCGTGGACCGCCCCGACCCCCGCATTGCCGAAGGCCATGCCTGCCAGCAGACTCCCCGTGGCCATGGCTTCACGCGCCTCGAGATTGCCGGGATTGGCATAGGCCTTGGGCAATGCCTTGATGATCAGGCGCATGGCCTTGATGGCCAGCGCATCGGTGATGGGCGTGGCGAAGTTGGACAGGTAGGCCTCGATGGCATGCACCAGAGCATCGACGCCGCTGGCGGCAGTGACATGGCGGGGACAGCTGACCGTCAGCTCCGGGGCGACGATGGCGACGTCCGGCAGCAGGTAGTCATTCACGATACCTTTCTTCATGCGTGCTTCGGTGTCAGACAGAATGCCGATGTTGGTGACTTCGGAGCCGGTGCCTGCCGTGGTCGGCATCGCGATCAGCGGTGCACCACGCACACGGGCCTTGTCTTCCCCGAACAGGCTTTCCAGATCGCCGTCATGGGTGGCGTACACCGCCACGCATTTGGCGATGTCCATGGCGCTGCCGCCGCCCAGCGCGATCAGGCCATCGCACTGCGCCTCGAGGTAGACGCTCATGCAGTCCTCCACGATGTGCACTTCCGGCTCGGCACTGACCTCGCTGAAGATGCGGTAATGGGTCAGCTGGCCATTGGCCTTCAGTACATCGAGCTGATCCGTGATCGGCTTGAGGGTACCCGACCCCAGCACACCGGGGTCGGTGACCACCATCGGGCAGCGCATGCCCAGGCGAAGGATTTCTTCACTGAGGCGTGATGAGGCCTGTTGGCCCGTTATCAGGCGGTGGGCGGATTTGAAGCTGGCGATGCTCATGGCGATATCCTGTCCTGGATGACATGGGGAAGGGCGCTGGTTGGCGTCTCCTGTCATGATGGATAGCAAATGGCATGCCAGTTTCTTGCTCTTTACAAGCCGCTGAATTCATTGGGTTTTTATTGAGTTTTCGCCTAAGGTCGCTACGCCCAAGGTCGATGTTCTGATGCCATATGGAATCACTCGCGTGGCTTGAGTGATGCGTTATGTCATCAAACGCGATGCGATGATGGCAGGTGACGGACGATCGAAAGCCGCGATTCTGCACGGGTCACTGGTCTCTTTGCCCCAATGTCATTATCGTTTGATGAAAACCGCCGAAGAATTGATGAAAATCGCCATATGCCTGATACCCCGACCGCGCTGGACATGAAGCCCTTGAGCACTGGCGCGCATCCCTACCCGCGGCCGGACTCACCACCCGTGCTGGCGCCCGGCGCCGCCGAGAATACGCTGAATGTCTGGCTGGTACCGCGCTTCTCGATGTTGACGCTGTTCTGCCTGCTCGAGCCCTTGAGGGTCGCCAATCGCTTCGGGCGGGATCTGTTCGCCTGGCGGCTGTTGTCAGCGGATGGTGAGGCGGTGGTGGCCAGCAATGGGGTCCGTATCGATGTCGATGGTCGCCTCGATCAGCTGATGACGGGGGAGCCCCGGCAGGCACCGGAAGCGGTGTGTGAACAGGCCTCGGCGTCCATGGCCCGGATGCGCCTGATGGTGGTGTCGTCCTATGAGCCAGAAGCGAGTGTTGACAGTGAGTCGCGTGCCGTGCTGCGTTGGCTGGCGGCCCATGGTGCCTGGCTGGGGGGACTGGATACCGCCCCCTTCATTCTGGCGCGGGCCGGTGTGCTGGCGGGGCATCCGGTGGCGTTGCACTGGGAAAGCGTGCCGGCCTTTCAGCAGGAGTTTCCTGAGCTGGACGTCAGCTCGGCCCCTTATGAATGGCAGGGTGAGCGTCTGACCGGCTCCGGCGGGGCGGCCAGCATCGACATGATGCTGGCCTGGATCGAGCGGCTCTATGGCCCTTCGCTGGCCGATGCCGTGGGACGTCAGATCATGCACCAGCGCACGGCCGTGAATGTGGAGAGCCCGACTCCGCGCGATTCGTCGTTGCCGCGCAGTGTCGTGCGGGCGCTGGCGGTGATGGAGGCCAATCTTGCCCAGGCCCTGCCCATTCCGGTGGTCTGCCGGCTCGCGGGGCAGTCACAGCGCCAGCTGACGCGCCTGTTCGTGGCGCAATTCGGCGAGACCCCCAAGCAATGCTATCTCGGCATGCGTCTGGATCATGCACAGCGGGTGCTCGCCGACAGTCGGGTCAGTGTCTCCCAGGCGGCCTTTGCCACGGGATTCACCCATCTGGCGCACTTTTCTCGTGCCTATCAACAGCGTTTCGGTGAGGCGCCCAGCGTGACGGCGCGTCGCGGACTGGCCGCTGAATGAACGGCCATCACGCTCGCGTGTGGCGCATGAATGACAGTTTCGTCGTCTGAGGATGCTATGGGTATGAACTGGATAACCTGGCTGGATCTGGCCGGTGTGATGATCTTCGCGCTGACAGGTGTCGTCGTGGCCTGTCGTTCGCGGATGGACCCGATCGGCATGCTGGTGCTCGGCGCCGTGACCGGTATCGGCGGCGGCACCCTGCGTGATCTTGTGCTGGGCATCAGACCGGTGTTCTGGGTCGAGCAGCCGGTCTATCTCTGGGTGATCCTGCTCACGGTGGGCGTGGCGACATTGGGCTTTCACTACATTCACCGTCTGACGCGGGTCTTTCTGCCCGTGACGGATGCCTTCGGCCTTGCGCTGTTCACCGTGCTGGGCGCTCACAAGGCCCGCATGATGGGGGTAGAGGGCATCGTTGTCGTGGTGATGGGCACCATGAGTGGCGTGGCAGGCGGCATGATCCGGGATGTACTGGCGCGCCGCGTGCCGATGGTGCTGCGTCAGGAAATCTACGCCTCGGCGTCGCTTGCGGGCGGGATTCTCTATATCGCGCTGCTCGAGCTCGAGATGCCGCTTGCCTGGGCGACAGGCGCGGCCATCGTGATGGTATTGATGATTCGACTTCCGGCTATCTACTGGAATCTGACGCTGCCGACCTTCGCCTGGGTCATCATCCCGCCACCGGACCTGTCAGCGAGTGGTGAACCCCGCACGTCGGGCACGCCCTCAGACAATCAGCGCGAGCAGGGTGACGCCGAATTCGCCACCACCCTGGGGGGCTCAGTGGGGCTCAGCAAGCTCGAGGCCTCGATGAAGATCGACCAGCCCCCCGAACCGCCGATGCTGCCACGCCGTACTCCCAAGGCGCGGGTGCGCATGCTGCGCCCCGGGGAGAGTCGGCGAGGCAGGAACTGAGCACGGAAGGCCATGGCGTGATCGCTTGGAAGCGGTGCGTGATTGTGGTGCAAGAAGTGCCTGACAGGTGCCGATCATTGCGATTTCTGCAAAGATACGGGCCGAACAAGGGGTCATCAAGGTCTGACAAGGGCCATCGTCTTCTGGGAGAAGTTTCATCATGCGCAGTCGCTCACAAGACCTTGAATGGTTGCTGGCGGTGGTCGACAGCGGAGGGTTCAGTGCTGCCGCCAAGCAGCGGGATGTGCCCGTGGCCAAGGTGTCGCGGGCCATCCAGCGGCTGGAAAGCGAGCTTGAGACACCGTTGTTGACTCGTACCACCCGCAGTGTCGCCCTGACGGACGAGGGGCGTGCTTTCGTCGAGCGCATCAGGGAAGGGCTGCAGCAGTTGAGCGAGGCCGAAGACGTCTTGCGTCAGCAGCGTGATCAACCCAGCGGCCGTCTGCGGGTCGATGCCGCCAGTCCTTTCGTCCTGCATCAGCTGGTGCCGCTGGTGGGAGAGTTCGAACGTCGCTATCCCGGCATTTCCCTGGAGCTTTCGGCGGGTGACGACATCATTAATCTGCTGGAGCAGCGCACCGATGTCGCCATTCGCATCGGCGAACTCGAGGATTCGACCCTGCACGCCAAGGTACTGGGGCGCTCGACCCTGCACCTGGTCGCCAGCCCCGCTTATCTGGCAAGGCATGGCACGCCGACGAGCGTCGCGGCGCTGGCGTCGCATCGCCTGCTGGGATTCCTGCCGCCCAGTCGCCTGAATCGCTGGCCACTCAAGGGTGCGCCCCGGGAGCTGGAAACGACGCCGCACCTTTCCACTTCCAGCGGTGAAGTCATGCGCCAGCTATGCCTGGCCGGCCACGGCATCGCGCTGATCTCCCGCTTCATGCTCGCCGATGACCTGGCGTCGGGCGCTCTGGTGGAAGTGCTGCCGGGGCAGGTCCAGTCGCCCAATCCGCGTGAGCTTATCCAGGCGGTGTACTACCGCAACAGCACGCTCTCGCCCCGTATCAGTGCCTTTGTCGAGTTTCTTGCGTCGCGCCTGGCGTTGTAGGGAGCCGAGGGGGGCTCCCCAGTCGTTTCAGCTCCTGCCAGCGGGTGGTATAGCGTGAGCTGCGATGCGCGCAGCGCAGCTGCCAGGCGGCATCCGGGCGCGCGACGCCCAGACGCACGGTGCCACGGCCCATCTTCTGATTCATCGCATCCAGTGTCGCCATCAGCTGCTGGTTGCGTTCTCGTCTGGCGATATCGGCCTCGCTGTCGAGCAACGAGAGCTGCTCTCGGGGCTGGTCGATGAGGTCCAGCAGCATCACGCCTGCCTTCATGAAGCGATAGCCGCGCAGATAGATACGCTCGAGCGCCTGATGGGCGGCGGCGAGTATCTCGCGGCTGTCGCTGGTCGGTTCGGGGAGTTCGATGATGGTGCTGGGCGAGTATTGCGGGAGATCCGGGCGGTGGCGGTTGCTCTTGAGGAAGACCAGCACGGCACGTGTCTGGCTGCCCTGATGGCGCAGCTTCTCGGCGCCGCGCTGAGCGTGCTGGCGAATGGCATCCTTGAGCTCATTCATGTCATCGGTCATGCGGCCGAAGGAGCGTGAGGTCATGATGCGCTGACGGGCATCATCGGGGTCGTTCATCTCGAAGCAGGGCGTGCCTTGCAACTCGCGCACGGTGCGCTCCAGCACGACGGAATAGCGCTGACCGATGGCGCGCGGGTCCGCACAGCGCAGGTCCCAGGCGGTATGCAGCCCTTGCAGTGCCAGCCGTTCGACCAGGCGATGGCCCACGCCCCAGACATCGCCCAGCGGTGTGTCTTCCAGCAGGCGCTGGGTGCCGACTTCGGCAGGTTCCAGCACGCAGACGCCGCCGAATTCCGGCCGCTTCTTGGCGGTACGGTTGGCCAGCTTGGCCAGGGTGCGAGTGGGGGCTACGCCGACACATACCGGGATGCCGGTGAACTTGCGCACATTGCGGTGCAGGGTACGACTCAGCGCCAGCATCGCGTTGCGGTCAAAGCCATCGAAGCGCACGAACATCTCGTCGATGGAGTAGGGTTCGACCCCCGCGCTGTATTCCTCCAGCACGTCGCGCACGCGCGCCGACATGTCGCCATACAGCTCATAGTTCGAGGAGAGCAGGTGGATGCGTCCCTCGCGTACCAGGGATTGCAGCTGGAAGGCCGGGGTCCCCATCTCGATGCCCAGCGCCTTGAGTTCCTGAGAGCGCGCGATCACGCAGCCGTCATTGTTGGACATCACCCCCACGGGGCGGCCTTCCAGGCGCGGATCAAAGACTCGCTCACAGCTGGCGTAGAAGTTGTTGCAGTCGACCAGCCCGATCATCGGCGCGCTCATACCGCGTATTCGTGGATGACGGAGCGCACCACCCCCCAGACCTGACACTCGAGATCGACGATGGCCACCGGTGGATACAGGGCATTGCCGGAGCACAGATACGGCCGCTGGCCGATCAGTTCGTAGCGCTTGACCACCACCTCGCCCTCGACCAGCGCCACCACGATATGTCCGGGGCGGGCATCGATGGAGCGATCCACGACCAGGGTGTCATTCTCGTAGATGCCGAAGCCTTCCATGCTGTCACCTGCCACCGTCATGAAGAAGGTCGCTGCCGGACGCTTGATCAGCCGCTCGTTGAGATCCAGCGTCCGGCCAGCGTAATCCTCGGCCGGTGACGGAAAGCCGGAAATTCCCGCACGCCCCGTGATGTGGGGGTATGGCAGCTCACATGGCGCAGGAGCGGGATGAGGGCGAGCCAACGTCTCGTGAGTGGCAAGGGGGGCAGATGCGGTCATGGAAAGCTCTCCTGTCATGGCTGTATTTATATACAGTATCCGTGGCAGGCAAGCGTTAGGCAACCGCTAATATGCAAAGCCGCCTCAAGTGAAAGTGGCCGCTGCGAAGCCCGGATGGCGAGGGTGTTATGCTCGGCATCGGCGAATGCCATCGGGCGCAAGGTCCGGTGTCTACGTGAAAGGCGGATTCACTGTGGAGAGCCATGAACGAACTGACCCAACGACTGCGCACCTTCCTCAAGGTGGCGGAGCATCAGAGCTTCAATGCGGCTGCGCGTGAGCTGGAGATCGCCAGCTCCACGGCGACGCGTCACGTCAATCATCTGGAGCGACAGCTGGGCGAGCCGTTGCTGGTGCGCACCACGCGCCATGTGCGGCTTTCGCCTGCCGGTGAGCGAGCCGTGATCCGTTTCCGTGCCATCCTGGGCGAGGTGGCTCAATTGACGGATGAGCTCGAGACGCTGAGTGAGCGAGTCGCGGGGCCGCTGCGCATCTCGGTGCCGTGGCGATATTCGCGCCTCTATCTTGCGCCGCTGGTGAGTGAATTCATGCAGTGCTACCCCGAGGTGGCGCTGGATATCGTCAGCAGTGATCAGCGTGTGGATCTGATCGAGGAGCAGTTCGATGTCGCCATCCGCATCGGCCATCTGGAAGACTCGAGTCTGATCGCACGGCACATCAGTGACCAGCGTTTCGTGCTGGCCGCGGCGCCGTCCTATCTCAGTGCCCAGCCGCCCATTCGTCAGCCTGAGGACCTGGAGCGGCACCGCCTGCTGACCTTCAGCTATACCACCGCCAATCATCACTGGCGGCTGGTGCAGGGTGAGCGGGAGCACCGCATCTCGGCGCGAGCACGCGCGTTGCGCACCAACAACGCCGACATTCTGACCCAGGCAGCCCTCGAGGGAGCTGGTGTCGTGGTGCAACCGCTCTGGGCCATCCGTGAAGAACTGGACCAGGGACGCCTCGTGGCGGTGCTGGAGGACCATCAGGTCACGTCGTCGGATTTCGACACTGGCATCCATGTCGTCTTCGCGCGCGAGAATCAGCACAATCCGCGCGTGCGTGCCTGGGTCGACTTCCTGCTCGCCCGCCGCGAGCGGCTGGCCGGTCGCTAGCAGGTTCTCATCAGGCAGCCATCAATAGAGGATATCGCTGCGGATGATGTACTTGGCACCGTCGCGGATCGGCTCGCCGGCATGCACGCAGTGCTGCGGATGCGAGCCATGCGGGAAGCACAGTACGCCACCCTTGGGCGTTGCGACCGAGACTGTCTGGATGTCGTCCCGTGACTGGGCAGGCCTTTCGGGGTCGCGACGGCTGACCAGAAACTCGGTGCGCCCGCCGGTATAGCCATCGCTCAGGAAGATGAGGAAGGTGTACTGGCTCATCAGGCCCGGATAGGCGTCCTGGACGATCTCGCCATTGATGACGCGACTGCCCGGCCAGGCACCATCAGTATGCGGCTTGAAGAAGTCACCGGTCTCGTAGCGATAGACACGAAAGCGCGCATTGATGCCTTTTGCGCCCTCGCCTTGGATCTGCTCGGTCACCAGCGGCGCCGAGCGCGCCCAGATGACCTGATCGATGGCGTCACTGACGACCCAGTTGACGTTGTGGTTGTGGCGTACCGAACGCGGCAGGGAGACGGGCGCATCCTCCTCGAAGCCCATTGCCTCCAGGGTGGCGACGAAGTTGTCGGCCTCGGCAGGCGTCAGCACATTGAGCAGCTGGAAGGCGCCCGGGACACCCTCGACCTCCTGACGGACCACCTCTGGTGTCGCCTCGGTCTCGAAGAGGTCAGACACGTCACCGTTGTCGGTCCAGATGGGCAGGGGCGTGGGAGAGAAGCCGCGTTCGTGACTGACGGCGTAGAAGGACAGGCTCATGGCAAGACTCCTGAATGGCATGATCACGAATGTTGCCCGAGAGGCTAGTGCACTGCCGACGACAGAAAAAGGCACCTGACGGCAATTGGTCATTGCACGAATGGCAATGATCAATGTCCGCCTGTCAGGTTGAGGCCGACGATCGACAGCACGATGAGGCCGATGCAGGCCATGCGGCGAAACGAGAAATGCTCCCGCCAGAACAGCACCCCGATGATGGCGCTGACCACGGTGCCGATGCCGGAGAATACGGCATAGGCGATGCCCAGGCTGATGGTGTCCATGGCCAGATACAGCAGGCTCAAGGAGGCGCTGAAGCCCAGCGCGACCAGCAGCACACCCCGTCGGCGGCGGTGGTTGGCGTATTGATTGAAACCGGTGACGCCGACGACTTCACAGCAGCCGGCGGCGATCAGATAGACCCAATCCATGTCATCCCTCCTGCTCATTCACTGACGGTGGTCTGTGGTGTGGCACTCGCGCGAGGTTGCTTGTCGGCAGGCGCGCCGGGGGCCGTCTTGAGCACGATGATGCCGATCAGCATCAGCACCACGAAGCCCAGCGTGGACCACTGGAACTCGAGATCGAAGAACAGCAGGTCAGTCACCACCGTCCCCAGCGTGCCCAGGCCGACGAAGATGGCGTAGGTGGTGCTGGCGGGCAGTGTCCTGGCGATCTGGGTGACCAGACTCAGGCTGATGATGACCAGCAGCACCGTCAGTGCCCATTCCAGTGGACTGTCGGCGACCTTCAGGCCCGTGGCCCAGCCGATTTCGCACAGGGTCGAGATCAGGAAATAGAGCGTGATGCGCATGGTGATCGGGCGTCCTTGTGAGGTGTCGGGAAAATGAGGCGTTCAATCGCCAGCGAAAGACATGCGTTGCATGAATGCGAGTCTATATGAGTTTTTGTTGATGTTTCTGGCCATGAAAAGGCGGAGGGAGCCCCTCCGCCTGGTGCCTGGCAAGTCGTCCGCGCAGCTCCTTCTCACAAGAGCGTCAGATGACCAGAAAGCGTCAGGAGGCCAGCGGCGTGGTCGTCGCCTGAGCAGCTGACTCCTCGTCGGATGGCGCCTCGGCCGGCTGGGCCAGATAGGCTTCCAGCGAGTCATCCATCGCCTCAAGCCACGGCGTGTGATGTCTGGGCGCCAGGGTGCCGGTCATCAAGGAGCGATAGCCGTGATCGCGGAAGGTCATGATGTTCTCGTGCTTGTGATGCTCCCACTCGAGGAAGGTGCGATTCACGCCATCGATATCGAAGCTCGGGTAGTCGGTCTCGCTGATCAGCGATTTCACGTAGTCGCCCTGGAAGACGATCATCGCCTCGTCGCTATCCAGCGTTTCCTCACGCTCGCGCCATGCCTGGCTATCGGCTTGCATCGCCGCTTTCGCCGGCAGTGTCTGGGTGCCGAGAATCGCATCGCGCACCCACCAGGCCTGGGCATCGAACATGTTGAAGGTGTACCACTGGTCCTGCATGCCGAGATAGAACAGGCGCGGATTCTCTTCCCACACCACGCCCTTGTAGAGCCCCAGTGGCCACATGCGGTTGGCAGTCTTGAGGCGCAGCGACTCCTCGAGGAACGGGAAGTGATGCAGATAGCCGGTGCACAGGATGATGGCATCGACTCGCTTGTGGCTGCCGTCACTGAAATAGGCGGTATCGCGATCGACCTTCACCAGCAGCGGCTTCTCTTCCCAGTTGTCCGGCCATTTGAAGCCCATCGGAGCGGTGCGATAGCTGGTGGTGATGCTGCGCGCACCGTATTTGTAGCACTGCGAGCCGATGTCCTCCGCGGAATAGCTGCTGCCGAGCAACAGCAGATCCTTGCCCTTGAATTCCAATGCATCGCGGAAGTCATGTGCATGCAGAATGCGGCCATTGAAGGTCGCGAAACCGGGGAATTCCGGCACGTTCGGAGTCGAGAAATGCCCGGAAGCCACGATGACGTGATCGAATTCTTCGCTGGTCACCAGATCGAGCGCCTGATCATGCACGCTGACCGTGAATTGCTGGGTAGTCTCATCGAAGGTGACCTGACGGACCGGACAGCCGAAGCGAATGTACTTGCGCACGCCAGCCTTCTCGACACGCCCCTTGATGTAGTCGAACAGCACGGCGCGCGGCGGGTAGGAGGCGATAGGGCGCCCGAAATGTTCTTCAAAGGAGTAGTCGGCGAACTCGAGACACTCCTTGGGACCATTCGACCACAGGTAGCGATACATGCTGCCGTGGACCGGCTCACCGTGGGCATCCAGGCCGGTGCGCCAGCTGTAATTCCACAGACCACCCCAGTCATCCTGCTTCTCGTAACAGACAATCTCGGGGATCTCGATGCCCTTGTCGGCTGCGGATTGAAAGGCGCGCAATTGAGCCAGTCCACTGGGGCCTGCGCCGATGATCGCGATACGTTGGGTCATGGATACCATCCTGTTCTTGTTGTGTCTTGATGCGTTACCTGAGGTTTCGTGACGTGATGACGTCGAGAAACACTGACAACGAAACAGGCTAGCGAGATGTGACCTGGCTGCACATTGCTCGGAAAGGGTAGCCATAAAGGAGTATGCGACGTCGATACCATGCTCGCCGGATCATGCGGAATCCCCTGCCAGGTCCGAGGTGTCGACGGCGAAGATGATGCCTTCCACGGCCAGCGGCGTGCCGTCAGGTGAATAGATGCCATGGCCCTTTTCCTGTACCCGGCGCACGTCGCCATCGCGGTGGCGAATGCGGTAGGCAAGGGTGAAGGGCGTGTGTGCCTGAAGGGCGGCCTGTACCTGGTCCCACACGCGGTCGGCATCCTCGGGGTGGATCATGTCGCCGTAGGTGAGGGAGGGATGATCGAGCAGGTCGCGCGGGCTGAGGCCGGTGATGGCCAGGCAGCCGTCACTGATGTACTCCATCGACCAGTGGCGGTTGTTGCGCGCGCGATAGACCATCGCGGGCAGGCCCTTGATCAGGCGCGTCAGGCTGCGCAGGTTGGCGGCGTCGATCTGCTCCTGCTGCACGCGCTCGCTGATGTCATGCAGAGTGAGCGTGGCGGGCCAGGGCGAGGCCAGCGAGAGCGACTGGCTACGGACTTCACACCAGCGATAGTGGTGGTCCGGCCCGAGGATGCGCAATCGCCAGCAGTCAGGCCGCTCACGGCGTGACACGTGCCGGGCGAGCACGTCCCAGCGGGCGTGATCTGCGGGGTGCAGTGCTTCCCGCAGGCGCCGCGGTGCCGTGCCGCCCCCCTCCGTCCGAGAGGCGGTTGGCGTGTCTTCCCGTGGGCCGCTCGATTCGTGTCCGCTCAGGGCCTGCCAGCCACGCGAGGCATAGAGCAGCGTGCTGTCAGCATCCACCACGACCACGGCATCACTCAGGCTGTCGAGAATCGCCTGTGCGCTGAAGGGCGAGGCCGTCGAGGCGGGTGAGGCGGAGGCGAACTGTTCGAGAAAGCGCATCATCTCAGGCTCTCCTTTTCGGCCCGTGTCATGGCCTCTTTGGCGCTTGTCGCGTCCTCGGCGGGCGCTCGGCTGGCATCACTCGCTGGCGTCAGCGGGTGGGCGTAGACCCAGGCGGCCAGCTCCAGTCGCGAATGCAGATCCAGCTTGCGCAGCAGATTCTTGACGTAGACCTTCACCGTGCTGTCACTGATGCCCAGCTCGCGGGCAATCAACTTGTTGCTGAGGCCGCGCCCGATCCATTTGAGGGTATCGCGCTCACGCTCGGTCAGACCGCGATGCCAGTCCGCCGTCTCGGTCTCAGCCATGCCGTCAGTCAGGGCAGCGTCTGTCGCCTCGGTCAGCGGCACGCCCGGACCCGGCGTGGGAACGCCACCTTCCGGCGGTGCATGTTCGCGTGCCGAGCGCTGGCGGTGGTCCTGCTGCAGGCGCCTGGCCAGCAGCAGCAAGGTCTCTTCCTCCAACCCCAGCTTGCCGTCGATGACGGCCTGCAGGCGCTCGAGAATGCGTTCGGGGGCGGTGTCCTTCATCAGGTAGCCATCCGCCCCTTGCTGGATGGCATCCAGCAGATGACGGCTGTCGTCGGAGGCGGTCAACAGTACGACCTTGAGGGCGGCATCACGCTGCTTGAGATGGCGCATCAGGGTCAGGCCATCGAGTTGCGGCATCTGCCAGTCGACGATCACCAGCTCGGGGGCGAGGGCGGGGAGGCGCTCGAGCAGATGCGCACCATCATCGAAGTCGGCCACGACCTCGAACAGGCCACCTTCACTCAAGAGCTCGGCAAGCCCGCGCCGAAACAGCGGATGGTCGTCGACGAGTACCACTCTTGTCGGGAGTGTCGGGTGCGTCGAGGGTGTCGAGGGTGTCTGTCGTGTCGCGGTCATGTGTCGCGGCGCTCCCAGCTCAGTGTCACGCGGGTACCGCCCTGGCGGGGCTGGGTGATGGCGAACTCGGCCCCGAGGTGGCGCGCGCGATCCTGCATGATGCCCAGCCCGAAATGCGCGGCGGGGATCTCGGCGGGATCGAACCCGCAGCCGTTGTCCTCGACGGTCAGCAACACCCGTGCCGCCGGCTGCGGCCCTGAAGATTGATAGAGCAGTTGCAGGCGCAGGTGGGTGGCCCTGGCATGACGCACGCTGTTGGTCATCGCTTCGCGCACGATGAACATCACCTGCAGGGACTGGGCATCGGGGAGGTGCAGTGACTGGATGCGATTGTCGAGCTCGAACACCATGCTGGAACGGGTCTCGAATTCCTCGATCAAGGCCTCCAGCACACAGGCAAGCGGCGCGTCTCCCCAGGTGGCGTGCGCGCCATTGATCAGTTCACGGGTCTGGCGGAAGGCGCGCCGGGCCTGGGTATGCACCTCCTCAGCCAGTGCCTGCACCTCCTGTGGCGCATGGCGGGCGGCACGTGTCAGGCGTGCGCTCTGCATCTGCAGATAACTCAATTCCTGGGCGAGGGTATCGTGCAGCTCCGCCGCCAGTTGTCGGCGTTCGTTCTTCAGGGCCTGCGCCACCGCTGCCTGCCTGTCTTCGGCGTGACGCGCCTGTTGCTGCTGCAATGCCAGCCCACGGCTCAGAGCGTCGATGACGGCGTGTGCCAGCGGTGTCTCGCGTGAGGGGGCTGCGGCTGCCGGCTCTCCAAGCCACAACCAGTCATCGCCCGTCGCCCCTCTGCCCGTCTCCCCTCTGTCAGCGGCGTCCGTGAGGGCGATCAGCACGCCACCCGGCGTGCCGGCTATGCCTGACGCCTGCTGTCGGGCGCCGGGATCGCGAGCGATATCCCTGACGACTTCCTGCAATCTCTGGCGCGCAGCGGCTGACAAAGCGATGCCGGCAGGGGAAATCACCGCATGGGTCGCCTGACCGGGTGCGCGATGCACGACACAGAGTTCGCCAATCGAGGAGTGCGCCATGCCGCTTTCAGGACAGCCGTTCAGCATGTCCAGCAGCTCTCTCAGCACGGATGGCAACGCCTCCTCGAGGTCAGCGCAGGTAGCGATGCGCAAGGTGATGGCATCGAGGTGGTGTCTGTCACGCAGATCAGGCGGCGGGATGGCAGCAGGGCGAACGGGAGTCTCGGCATCGGCGCGACAGCCTCGTGCGCGCTGGACATCAAGGCGATGCGCTATCCCTTGCGATGCAGGCGCCTTGCCTGTCTTCGATGCGCCGAGACTGAGTGCCATGCGAGTTCCTCTGTCGTTTCGCCGCCCCTGCGGCGCGCCATGATTCGAGTGTCACACCAGCAAGCTTCATGCCAGCGAATGGATTACTCCTTCATGGGTACCTCTCTTGATGGATTGTCGGCGCATCTACTGAGAGTAAATTTAATTAACCATGAAGAACGTGGTGCGCGACGCAAGGGGTCATGCACCATCCAGGCACATCTGATCCAGGCTTGCCCTTCGAGGACTTCCTTCGACTGGCTCGCCTGCCATGACAACAAGAGGTATCACCAGGATGGGACTTGCAGTCGAGATACCCGCAGCCACGCCGAACCAGCCGTATCGTTACCGAATCGCCGGCCTGGAGGTGTTGGCACTTGATCTGTCGCCTGGCGATAGCGTGCAGGTGTCATCCGTGGACGGTGCGCAGTCCTGTGAGTGGCTGGCACTGAAGGCCACGGGTGGTGAAGTCGCCGAGGCGGCACAGCAGAGCGGGGAAAGCCCCCGCGAAGCGGTGAAGGGGGCAGGCACGACAATCGAGGCGTCGCTTGCGCACTTCGCGAGCGTCGTCAGTCCGGGAGATCACGCCTTCGCCAGTCAGCCTCAGGCCAGCGAGGCGCAGGAGACGTCCGGCAACAGGAGTCCGCACACTCGGAGTCCGCACACTCAGGCACGCCTGGAGGCGCTGGGGGTCGCGCATTGCCCGCCATCGTACTGGCAGCGCCTGTCAGCGGCCGAATTGCCGGCCGAGATTCGCTGGCCGCTGGAAGCGCCTGCCGCACGCCTGATTCTGCTGGCCCCCGGCAGTGACATGACGATAGAAGGAGAGCGGCTGGCCACCGAGCTTGAGGTGTCCCATTTCTGCACCGGGCTTGTGGGGCTGGAACATCTGCCGGTGCCGCTGGCGCCGATCCGCCAGGAGACGAGAGTCGCGGCGGGGACGGTCGAGGTCTATGAGGTCAAGCAGGGCGAGTGGATCCAGATCATCGATGTGGCGGGGCGTCAGTGCTCCGACTTCGTGGCCTTCGACGCCACTGCCTGGGCACAGGGCGAGGAGCTGGGGCTGGATGCCGGCGCCACGCGCAGCCTGTCCGGGCATTGCATGCCCAATCCGGGACTGTATTCGGTGTTCTTTGATCAGCACCTGCATCCGATGCTCGAGGTGATCCAGGACACGGTCGGACGCCATGACAGCTTCATGCTTGCCTGCTCGCCGCAGTATTACGAACACCACGGCTACTTCGGTCACGACAGCTGCACGGTCAACTTCAACAATGCCCTGTCGGCGTCTCATGGTATCCGACAGCGTGCCAGCTGGCCGGCCATCAACTTCTTCTTCAATACCTGGGTACAGCCCTGCGGCACCCTGGCGGTGGATGAGCCCTGGTCACGACCCGGCGACTATGTGCTGCTGCGCGCCGACCGTGACCTCATCTGTGCCTCATCCGCCTGTCCGGACGACATCGACGCCGCCAACGGCTGGGTGCCGACCGATATCCATGTGCGTATCTACGCCGCTGAACATGACTTCCCCCGCGGTATCGCCTATCGCAACCGGCCCGAGGAATTGCCGCGCATGACATTGCCCACCGCCTTCCATCCCTGCACCTCCGCCTTGACCAAGCAGTACATCGATTACCACGGCTACTGGCTGGCCACCCATTACGAGGGGTGGGGGGCCAAGGCGGAGTATCTCGCCTGTCGCGAACGGGTCGCGGTGATGGATCTCTCCGCATTGCGCAAGTTCGAGGTCGCCGGACCGGACGCCGAACGCCTGTTGCAATATGCGCTGACCCGCAACGTGCGCCGACTCTCCATCGGAGAAGTGGTGTATTCCGCCATGTGTCAGGAAACCGGCGGCATGCTCGATGACGGCACCCTGTTCCGCATGGGCGAGCAGACCTTCCGCTGGATCTGTGGTGATCCGGCCAGCGGCCAGTGGCTGCGGGATCTCGCAGAGCAGCAGGGCTATCGCGTCACGGTGCGCGACTCCACCCATCAGCTGCACAACATCGCGCTGCAGGGGCCGAAGAGCCGCGAGGTGCTGGCGCCGTTGATCTGGAATGCGCGTACCCAGCCGGAGGTGGAAACGCTGGGCTGGTTCCGCTTCATGGTCGGTCGCCTGGCGGGGCCGAATGGCATCCCGCTGATGGTGTCGCGGACCGGCTATACCGGTGAGCTGGGCTATGAAGTCTGGTGTCATCCCAAGGACGCCCCGGCCGTGTGGGAGGCGATCTGGGCGGCCGGTGAGCCGCATGGCATCGCGCCGCTGGGACTGGATGCCCTCGACATGCTGCGGATAGAGGCGGGGTTGATCTTCGCTGGCCATGAATTCTGTCCGCAGACGTCTCCCTACGAGGCGGGCATCGGCTTCACCGTGCCGATGAAGAGCAAGGAGGATGATTTCGTCGGGCGTGCGGCCATGCAGCGCGAGACGCCGGAATCCCGCCATCGGATCATGGGCCTGAGGGTGGACAGCAGCGAGCTGGTCAGCCACGGCGACCTCGTCTATCACGGGCGTTATCCGGTCGGGGTGATCACCAGCGCGACCCGCTCTCCCTTGCTCAACCAGTCCATCGCCATGTGTCGTCTCGCCCCGGATTTCTCAAGCCCCGGAACGCAGCTTGAGATCGGCCAGCTGGATGGCCATCAGAAGCGCCTCGCCGCAGAGGTGGTGACATTGCCTTTCCATGATCCTGAGCGCCTCAAGGTGCGTAGCTGAGGGATGCATGGCGCATGACCGAGACCTTGCGCGTGAGGCTGGCCGGTGACGATCCGTATATGCAGTACGACTCACGTCATATCACGGTGCAGGACGCCGCCTGCCTGCCTCAATAACGAACACCCTCTTGCCAGGTGGTGATTTTCGGGCTTCATATGTGAAGAGGTGTCCACGATTTCGAGAAGATATCAATGAAAACAACGTATTGCTGAAGGTGGCCATCAGGGGTCATCTGGCATGTCGCTTGCTTTATCCAGCAGGTCCCCCTTGAAAAACAACAACAACCTTCGGGCAGACAGGGTTTCCACCGGCAGGCATGCGGTGGCAGACCCGGCCCGGAAAAGGAGAAAAGACGATGGATGAAAAGACGTTGCAAAGCATATTGGATATGCACCAGGCGATGAACATCGAGGTGTTCTACTGGTGGTGTACCGCCATCATGTTCCTGATCCACGCAGGCTTTCTGGCCTATGAAATCGGTGCCTCCCGTTCCAAGAATGCCCTGGCGTCCGGCATGAAGAACGTGCTGACGCTGGCCTCGATCATCCCCGCCTTCTACTTCGTGGGCTGGTGGATCTACAACGCCTTCCCCAACGGGCTGATTCCCATCGAGGCTTCCGCGGCACTGCCCTGGAGCGCGAGCATGCGCCCGGACGCCGATGACATGGGCACCGGTATCTTCTTCGCGGCCTTTGCCCTGTTCGGTGCGACCACGGGCTCGATTCTCTCGGGCGCGGTGATCGAACGCATCCGCCTGGGCGCCTTCCTGTTGCTGGCGGTGATTCTCGGTGCGGGTGTCTGGATCCTGGCGGGTGCCTGGGGCTGGCATCCGGATGGCTGGATGCTGCACAAGCTGGGCTACCACGATGTCGGCGCGGCGGGCGTGGTGCACGCCGTGGCTGGCTTCTTCGCGCTGGGCGTGCTGCTCAATCTGGGCGCGCGCATCGGCAAGTACAGTGACGATGGCAAGCCGCAGGTGATCGCACCGCACAACATGCCGATGACCTTGATCGGGCTGATGCTGATCATCGTCGGTTTCTTCGGCTTCCTCGGTGGCTGCATCATCTTCAACACCGGTGACATCGGCTGGACCACCATCTATGGCAATCGCACCAACCTCTCTGCCTTCGCCTTCAATACCCTGATGGGCTTCGGTGGCGGCGTGATCGGTGCCTATCTGTCCTCGCGTGACCCGTTCTGGACCATGTCAGGTGCACTGGGCGGTATCATCACCGTCGCGGCGGGGCTGGATCTCTACAACCCGGGCCTGGCCTTCGTGCTGGCGGTCACCGGTGGCGCCCTGATGCCGAAGATCGGCGCGCTGCTCGAGAAGCGTGGCCTGGATGACTCCGTCGGTGCCTTCGCGGTACATGGCTTCTGCGGCTTCTATGGTGTGGTACTGGTGGGTGTCTTCGCCGCGGGCTTCCCGAATGTCGGCGAAGGCGTGCCGGACGTCTCCTTCACCGGGCAGCTGACAGGCGCGGTGGTGATGGCAGTGACGGGCTTCGTGCCGGGTTGGGGCGTTGCCTATCTGCTCAAGAAGTTCAACCTGCTGCGTGTGCCGCCGCATGTCGAAGTGCTCGGGCTGGACCTGTTCGAAGTCCCGGCCAAGGCCTACCCGGAGAGCATGGCAACCGAGTCATCTTCCAGCGTGCCGGCACGTTCCGGTGGGGTAGTGGCAGCACCGATGGACAAGCGTCCCGATATCAGCTGAGTCGGTTCTGACGATTACCCGCATGAGGATTGGCTCGTTTGTTGCAGCGTTCATTGCCATCTGTCCTGAAGTCTGGCTGCCAGCCAGTGACGGAGCGAACGGGCCGATTCGTTTTCTTTCTTCTCCAGGAGTCTTGTCATGGAAACTGTCGATACTGCGGTACATGCTGCCAACTATGCGTTCTTCTTCAGCAATTCAGGGATGGTGGCGGTCAGTCTGTTGATCGCGGCTGGCGTCTGCATCTCGTTGAGCGTCAATATCCTGCGCCATGAGAAAGCGTCATTCCGCAGCAAGAAGACCCTCTGATCCATCGGGGCCTTCTTGCTCCGCAACCACAGAATGCACAACGCCGCGAAGCCATGCTTCGCGGCGTTGTGCATTCTGTGGGCCCGATGTCACATGTCAGGTGACACAAGGCCGTCAGTCACTCAGATCCTGTCCGTCACTCAGACCTTGTCAGTCGCGAGGGAGCGTTCGGCGGCTGTCTCGCCGCCTGCTTGTCTGGCGCTCTTGTCGGGCTGCGCCAGGAAGGCTTCCAGCGAATCATCCATCGCGTCGAGCCAGGGCGTGTGATGGCGCGGGGCCAGGGTGCCGGTCATCAGCGAGCGGTAGGAGTAGTCACGGAAGGTCATGATGTTCTCGTGCTTGTGGTGCTCCCACTCGAGGAAGGTGCGATTGACGCCGTCGATATCGAAGCTCGGATAATCCGTCTTGGAAATCAGTGACTTCACGTAATCGCCCTGGAAGCGGATCATCGATTCATCGCTGTCCAGTGTCTCTTCCCGGTCACGCCATGCCTGACTGTCTGCCTGCATGGCCTCGCGGCTGGGCAGCGCGATCTCACCGCGAATCACGTCACGCACCCACCATGCCTGCGCATCGAACATGTTGAAGGTGTACCACTGATCCTGCATGCCGAGATAGAACAGGCGCGGATTGGCTTCCCAGGCAGCGCCCTTGTAGAGACCGAGCGGCCACATGCGGTTGGCTGTCTTGAGGCGCAGCGGTTCATCGAGGAACGGGAAGTGATGGAGGTAGCCGGTGCACAGGATGATGGCATCGATCTTCTTGTGGGTGCCATCGCGGAAATAGGCGGTGTCGCGGTCCACTTTCTGCAACAGCGGCTTCTCTTCCCAGTTCTCCGGCCAGGTAAAGCCCATCGGGGCGGTGCGATAGCTGGTGGTGATGCTGCGAGCGCCATACTTGTAGCACTGTGAACCGATATCTTCGGCAGAGTAGCTGCTGCCGATCAGCAGCAGATCCTTGCCCTTGAACTCCAGCGCATCGCGGAAGTCATGTGCATGCAGAATACGGCCATTGAACTCCGAGAACCCCGGGAACTCAGGCACGTTGGGGGTCGAGAAGTGACCGGAAGCGACGATGACGTGGTCAAAATGCTCCTGAACGACCGCATCGGCCTGCTGGTCATGGACACTGACGGTGAACTGCTCGCGGGTGTCGTCAAAGCTGACGTGGCGCACCGGGCAATTGAAGCGGATGTACTTGCGCACGCCTGCCTTCTCGACCCGACCCTTGAGGTAATCGAAGATGACCGCGCGAGGCGGGTATGAGGCGATCGGGTGGCCGAAATGTTCCTCGAAGGAATAATCCGCGAACTCCAGACATTCCTTGGGGCCGTTGGACCACAGGTAGCGATACATGCTGCCGTGGACGGGCTCACCATTCTGATCAAGACCGGTTCGCCAGCTGTAATTCCACAGGCCGCCCCAGTCGCTCTGCTTTTCAAAACAGACTATCTCGGGAATGTCGATACCCTTGTCAGCGGCAGATTGAAAGGCGCGCAGCTGTGCCAGGCCACTCGGCCCTGCGCCAATGATCGCAATGCGTTTTGTCATGGGTATTTCCTGTTGAGACTGTAATGAGACGTCGTGTTCCGTGAACCCCGCGTTGCGGGATGTCGTGTTGACCAGGTGCTTTTTCCTCTGTAGTGGAACGCGATAATAATGAGCATTATCCAGCGCTTGGGTGGCCTGGAAAGGTAAGGAATCCAGTTGACTGGCCACCTGTCATTTCGCTGAGCCTGAGCACGGAAGGCGTATTTTTTATTGCCTTGAGAGTCATCTACGGCTCGCGGAGCGTGAAGCATCCTCGCAGAAATGATGCGTCATCTCAAATGTGAGGTATTGATTCTGAGTGCATGAAGTGTACACGATCATGAGAGTATTTAGACTTTAGTGGCAAGATCCTTGTGGATTGTGTCTTTCTCCAGAACGGCCAGGGTGAAGGATGTGATTTATCGGCTCATGGTTGGTGTGGCTCTTTAGTAAATTGTTGATTTTCAGCATTTTTTTATGTCGTGGTGGTTTGCCATGGCGTTGTCTGGCGTGTTTTCCGTGTAGAAAAAAGAAGATTTACGTGTTGCAATGCTGCTTGTAAGATGGATGATTTTCTGTCTCTTCAATGCGTAATTTGTCAAACGGGTGGTGGTCTGAAATATCCTCATTGTCAAGCAGGTTGGCGCTCGTGATTTTGAGGTGTGGAGTAAATAAGGGTGTGAGAAGGATGTAAGCGTAGTGTCAGAGTAGTGAGTGGCGTGAGAATGGAGAAAGAACAGAAATCAGAAAGGAAAAGGGTGCCAGATTATCGAATGATCCTCGCTGGAGGATTTTCTAGAGGATCTGCGGGGCTATTCACTCACCAGACCAGTGACGAGGGGAAAGCGGAGGTTGATCACTCTGCATGGCGAAAGGGCGTATACTGGGCCGGTAACAGAGAGGCCACAGGAGAAGACACCATGACTCACAAGCGCAAGGTGCAGGACAACGCCCTCAAGGCAGTGCTGCGTACCCCGATGTTCAAGCAGCGTGTCGTGAAGGCGCGCAAGGGCAAGGGCAGCTACCAGCGCAATGGCAAGCAACAAGGGGGTAGCGGTGGCAGTGAGGCTCCTTCAGTCGGTGTGTATTGCGCCGCTTGAAGAAGCCTCATTGCCGCCTCTGAAGGGAGCCCCTGTCTGAGGCGCTGGTCACATGAACGCCGCAGCATCAGCGCTGCGGCGTTCGTGTATCTGGCCACTTCGAGAAGCGGCTCAGTCGCGGAAACAGTCGGCGAAGTGCGCGTTCCAGGTCTCGGCGCGTGCGGCGTCACGGGCTTCATAGTCGGCCAGCACCGTCTCCAGTTCGCCCAGTGACTCCTGCTCACGGTCCTCGCCCAGCTGGGTCAGGCGCAGGGTATACCAGGCGGTCACGCCGCCTTCCGGCGGGGCGCTGAAACGTGGGAACTCTGGCGCGGGGCATTCTCCCGCTCGCCATAGCGTGGGCAGTGACGGGTGCAGCGCCAGTGGGCGGGCCAGGCCGACGAAGTCGACGGCGCCTTGTGCCACGGCGTCTTCGGCCTGCGCCAGAGTCTTGAAGCCGCCGGTTGCCATCAAGGGCAGGGACGTCACCGCGCGTGCACGCCTGGCGAACTCGACGAAGTAGGGGCCGCTGGCACTGGCGTCCGACGCGGAGCTGGCGCCGGGGAAATAGGTGCCGCCACTGATGTCGATCAGATCGATGGGCAGCTCATCGAGCGCTGCTATCACTTGTAGCGCTTCGGCTTCCTCGAAACCGCCCTCAAGTTGATCACTCGAGTTGAGTTTCACCATGACCGGGTAGTCGTGGCCAACGGCCTCACGCACGGCAATGATCACCTCACGCATCAGCCGCATGCGGTTGTCGAGGCTACCGCCGTAGTCATCCGTGCGCTGATTGAAGAGGGGAGACAGAAACTGGCTGAGCAGAAAGCCGTGTGCCGCATGTACCTGAACCCCGCCAAACCCGGCGTCACGAGCCAGGCGCGCTGTGGTTGCCATGGCGGCAGGCAAGGCCTTGATGGCCTCCAGGCTCATGGCCTCGCAACGTAGCCCGGGGATATCCAGCGCGCTGGGGCCATGTGGCGTACTGGTCGGCGGGTAGGCCATCGCGCCGGCATGGCCGAGCTGCAGCCAGAGCTCGGCTCCGTGCTGCTGGCCGCGCTGCGCCAGTTGCGTGAAGGCCGCGAGATCGGATTGCGCATTGAGGACCAGATTGCCGGGCTTCTCGGCGTGGTGGTGGTCCGGTTGCACTTCCCCGACCAGCGACGCCGCCACGCCGCCTTCCGCCCAGCGCTCATAGAGGCGCATCTGGGCGTCACAGGGATGCCCCGTACCATCACCGAGAGAATCCGACATCGCGGCCTTGATGAGGCGATTGGCGAGCACTCGCCCGCAAGGCAGCGTGAAGGGCGTGAACAGGGCGGAATCGGTCGGCTGATCTATCATGGTGGCGATGTCTCTGGGCACTGAATATGGCATGGAAGGAACAGATGCCATGGTGACATGGGCAGTGTCTGGTGATAATCCGGTGTGTGAGCACAGCATCCGTGAGCCAATGGAACATATGAAAACGTATACGGATCTCGATATCTTTCATGCCGTGGTCGATGCCGGCACCTTCACCGGGGCGGCGCGCCAGCTCGGCATTACCCACTCGGCGATCAGCAAGCGCATCGCGCATCTGGAGCAGCGCCTGGGCGCGCAGTTATTGATTCGCTCCACTCGGCGGATGCGCCTGAGTGAAGCGGGTCAGCTCTATGCCTCGGAGACACGGGAGCTGCAGGAGCGGCTGCGCAATGTCGAGCAGGAGATCGCCGAGGGCAGTGGTGCACTCAAGGGGCGCATTCGTCTCTCGTGTTCCAACGCATTGGGAAAATTGCAGGTAATGCCGTTGCTGATGCGCTTCATGGAGCGCTATCCCGAGGTCATCGTGGACCTGACCCTGACGGATGCCGTGGTCGACCTGGTGCATGAGGGGATGGATCTGGCCATCCGCAGCACCGCAAAGCCCGAGCCCGGCCTGATCGCCAGGCGGTTGGCCACCAATCAGCGTGTCATCTGTGCATCGCCGGAGTATCTGGCAAGACATGGCACGCCGCGCTCAGTGGCGGATCTGGCGGAGCATGTCAGCCTGATCCTGAATCTCCCCGGTGGCTTCAACGCCTGGTGGCTCACGTCACTGCCCGAGATGCGCTGCGGCTTTCTCTCGAACTCCCTGGAAACCCTGCATACCGCCTGTCTGGGAGGGCGTGGCGTTGCCTGTCTGCCGTACTACCTGATCGCCGATGACCTGGCCTCTGGGCGCTTGATCTCGCTGCTGGAAGACATTCGTGGCGACGGTGCCGATACCAGCATCTTCCTCGTCCGCCCGGAGGCGTCGATTCTGCCGCGCCGGGTGAGAATGCTGATGGATGCCTTGATCGCGGGTTTTGACGCAGAGGAAGCTCAGCGTACGTGAGTAAACGACGATTTACCGAGTGATTGTCTTGCAGGATTCATGACATATTGACCCAGGGAGCGACCTTGAGACTCCTGTGACGTAGATCATGGAGCGAGACATGTCACCAACGGGAAAAGATCGATTTGCGGTACTGATTGATGCAGACAATGCCCAGGCAGCCGTCTGTGAGGAATTGCTGGCGGAGATCGCGAAACTGGGAGTCGCCAGTATCAAGCGCGCCTATGGGGACTGGACTACCTCCAACCTGACGCCCTGGAAGGAGCCACTTCTGCACCATGGCATTCAGCCTATCCAGCAGTTCCGTTATACCCAAGGCAAGAACGCGACGGATTCCGCCTTGATCATCGATGCCATGGATCTGTTGTATGCGGGCAATGTGGAGGGATTCTGTCTGGTGTCCTCGGACAGTGATTTCACGCGCCTGGCGACACGTCTGAGGGAAAGCGGCATGCGCGTGCATGGCTTCGGGGAAGTCAAGACCCCTCAACCCTTCGTTTCCGCCTGTGACAGTTTCCTGCGTACCGAGTGTCTGCGCAGGGAGCCGGATACGCCTGCCGTGGCGAAGCCCTCGAGCAAGTCGCCTGTCGTGAAGAAGTCCCCGAGCAAGCCGCCGGCCGAGACGGTTACCCTCGTCAAGCCGACCAAGGCACAGCGACAGCTGAGGTCGCATATCCTCAATGCACTGAACGAGCTGCCACAGACGGATGGCTGGACGGCCCTGTCAGCGCTGGGAAGTTACCTGAAAAAGAAGATGCCCGGCTTCACGCCGGCGGATCATGGTGCCAGCAAGCTGGGGGGAGTGATTCAGCAATTGGAGTATCTGGACAAATGGCAACGCCCTGTCAAAGGCGGTTCCGTGCATTTGTATGTCCGGAAAAAGGCCAGGGAGACGGCAAACGCCAGCTGAATCCTCGTCATCTGACGATGCACGATGTCTTTCGACACAGAAGCCCCGTGATGGCCAGTCTCCTGTCTGGCTGTCACGGGGCTTCTGTCGTTCAGCGTGGCGGTGGTTTCACGCCTGACGCGCGCGGGGCTCGCGCAGTCCATGTCACGACTGGCCGGGCTTGGAGTCCTCCGTTGATGCCTTGTGTTCTGTCGGTGATGTGTCGTTCTGTGAAGAGCTCTCTCGGGCGTCGTCCGGTGTCGAGGGGGCGGCACCGATGCGCTTGATCCAGCGCTGGCGGGCGAAGCGACGCAGATTGGCCACGTTGTCCGTCTCGTCGATGATGTCCTCGCCGAGAATCGTCTCCATCACGTCTTCCAGCGTGATGACCCCCAGCCAGTTGCCGAGATTGTCGTAGACGACACACAGGTGCTGGCGCTCGCGCTGCATGCGAGCGAAGGCCTGTTCGACGTTGTCTTCGGCGTGCAGTTCGCTGATCGGGCGCATCAGGTCCTTGAGCGGAGTGGTGGGTTCGGCCTGATGCGCATCGGCGCGGTGGATCATGCCCAGCGTTCGCTCATCGGCGGTCATCACCGGGTAGC
This sequence comes from Cobetia sp. 3AK, assembly GCF_029846335.1. Classification (NCBI taxonomy): domain Bacteria; kingdom Pseudomonadati; phylum Pseudomonadota; class Gammaproteobacteria; order Oceanospirillales; family Halomonadaceae; genus Cobetia; species Cobetia sp. 3AK. Next base: position 265,338 of record NZ_JARWKR010000005.1, read on the forward strand.
GGCTGAAGGGCCAGACCGTCAACTGGTCATTGAACTCGGCCACGGTCATCTCGGGGCTGACCGTCTGGCAGACAGGACGTGGCGTGAGCACATCACGCACCTTCATCTCATGCAGGTTGAGGATGTTGGTGATGACGCGTTGCTCATCATTTTCCAGCGCCTTCTTTTCCAGCCCCAGTTGTGCGAGCGCCTTGATCTCGCCACGCAGATCAATGTCATGCGAGTGCTTGCCGATCCGCGAGGTGATCATTTCCGACAGCCAGATCAGAGGCTTGAGCGAGATGACCATGATGTTGAGCACGCCGGGCAGCATGGGGGACAGCTGACGCCAGTAGGTGGCACCGATGGTCTTGGGGATGATTTCCGAGGCCACCAGGATCAGCAGCGTCATGACCGCCGAGGCAACGCCGACCCAGGCCTCGCCGAACACGACGGACACCTGTGCCCCCACGCCTGTCGCACCGACCGTATGTGCGATGGTATTGAGCGTCAGGATGGCGGCCAACGGCTTGTCGATGTTGTCCTTGAGGGTGGCCAGCGCCGCATGGCGCTTGGGGTGTTGCTCACGCAGGCTTGCCACATAGCTTGGGGAAAGCGACAGCAGCGCCGCTTCCAGCACGGAGCAGATGAACGAGATGCCGATGGCGATGGCGGCAAAGAGAATCAGCAGAAACATGCAGCGTGCTCCTTGGGTGGATAGGCCACCATTAGTGACAGATGCCCGGTGGCTGTCAAACCTTTGGCGTTGATTGCCTGGCGCTTGTCATCGCGACGCGCATGCGGGCGTCGGAGGGACTGTCGGGAGAGGGTGCGTGGGAGAAGGTGAGTGGAGAAGGTGAGTGGAGAAGGTGAGTGGAGAAGGCGAGTGGAGAAGGCGAGTGGAGAAGGTTAGGGGAGAGTCGCAGCGCGAAATATGAATGAGATTGTTTTGCTTTTGAGATCTGTTGTATTTTAAAGCAGCTCTTATCAAGGGAATTTGCATAAATAAAGGTGTGAGGCAGTCAATTCCTCGATTTTTCGATGTCATGGCACGTCGCTCGCACGCCCAGAGGCAACTCCTACCTATCCATGACTCCAGGGAATGGCGCTTTCATGCAGCAGGGCTTGAGACAGCAGGGCTTGAGACAGCAGGATGCTTCCTCCTTGCCTCCGTGTGGTGTGCGGAGGGAGGGCTGGCAGTCCGTCCGCTATGCACACAGCATCGGCTGGGTTCAGGAGATCCCGGTCTGGCCCGGAGGGCGTCTGGTGCTGTGTGATCTGACGATCCGTGACGGCTATCAGGAAGTGCATCCCTTCCATGAAGGACTCTATGTCTGCCTGATACTGGAAGGCACGCTGAGGCTGTCGGGCATGGCAGCGACGCCAACTGCCACGTGTCCGTGTCCTGAGCCCTTGTCGAGTGCAAGCGAGAAGGTCGCGGAAGAGGCGCGAGTCCAGATCGATGTCACCCGGGGAGAAGGCGGCGCCTTTCGTGCCCCGATGGTGGGCTCCCCGCATGCTCTGAACGTCGGGTACTTCCCCGGGCGGCTGCGGTGTGTGGTGCTGCATATCGAGGATGAACGTCAGCAGTCCGACAACATCCTGCAGCGCTTTGCCGAGTGGGATCTGCATTCGCCCCCCTGGCCGGCTCAGCCTCGCCGGTGGCGGCCGGGGTCAGGCCTTCGTCAGCAGCTGGCGGAATGTCTGGCGCAGCGCCTCGACGGCGCAGAGCACACTCGTGAGACATGTTGTCTGCTGGAATGGCAAGGGCTGGGCCTGCAATTGCTGGGAGGTGCCTTGCGCCGCCGGCATGCTCGGCAGTGTCATGCCGGTCAGGTGTCCGAGGATCGGGTCGCTCGTGACAGGGGCGCTGACGGCCGAGCCCCGAACGCCAATCGACGAGAGAAACGGGCTCACGAGAGGCTGACGCCGGGGTACCCGGAGACATCCAACAGTACGTGTCGGCATCTCGAGGCGGTGCGTCAGCGGTTGAAGATGGCGCCGGAGCGTCAGCATGCCTTGCCGGAACTGGCGCGGCTTGCCTGCATGAGCGCGTCGAGTCTGCGCCAGAAGTTTCGCGAGACCTATGGTTGTTCGCTGAGCCAGTATCAGCGCGAATGTCGCATGCAGCGCGCACGTCAGGCCTTGTTGCAGGGCATGAGTGTGCAGCAGGTGGCGCATCGTGTCGGCTATGCGCATGCCTGCAACTTCGCGACGGCCTACCGGCGTCATTTCGGGCTCTCGCCCCAGGCTGTGCGGGCTCGGCCGCAGCGGGCTGACTGAGCACTGCTGGCCGTCAGCCTCTGTCACGGTCGGGCGTGAAAAGAGAACGGGCACCCTCAGGGTGCCCGTTCTCTTGTCGTTGCCAGGTGTCTCTTGCGCTGCGTTGCGTTGCGTGGCTGTCTGCGGCGCGAGAGGCCTTACAGGAAGGGAATCATCGGCAGTACCACGTCATCCAGCAGTCCCGTCGGATAGTGCAGATTCATGGCCGCCTGCATCCCGAGCAGGAAGACCGCGACGCCCAGGGCGAAGAGTCCCGCGAACGCCGCTGACTTGCGTGCGACGATGAGCTGGAAGCCCAGGCAGAACAGCACGGCGGTGGAGACGAAGCCCAGCAGTGCGCTGACGCCGATCAACCCGAAGAAGCCGAGTACCACACCCACTGCCTTGAAGGCCGGTTGCTTGACGCGAATCATGCCGCGACGCCAGCCGTTGAAGACCACGGCGATCACCGAGAGCAGCGTGATGAAGGCGGCCAGCGTCGGGAAGGCCTTGCCGAGTGGCATCAAATCCTTGACGTCGTAGAGCGCCCAGAGGCCGGCGAGCCCCATCAGGCCCAGCAGCAGGAAGTCGACGCCACCGAAACCGCGTGATTCCAGCACATCCTCTTCTGGGGACGGCGCGGTCTCGACCACTTCATGGGTCTGGCGACGACGCATGATTGCCTTGCGGATCACCGGCAGGAAGAAGGCCAGCAGGATCAGGCCGAGGATGATCAGCACGCCCGGACGCAGGAAGGCTTCGGCGCCGTGGAACTGCATGCTCTGATAGAAGTAGTTTTCGGCACCCGGTGCCAGCACGAAGCCGATCAGGAAGGCCGGACGCGACCAGCCTGCCGTCTTGAACAGCACGCCCAGCATGCCGATCATGCCCAGCGCGGCCCAGTCACCCAGCGAGCGACTGGCCTGATAGGCAGCGAACAGGATCAGCACGGTGATGGCCGGCGCCAGAATGGCGAAGGGCACACGTGTCAGCTGCGCGACCGGACGCGCCAGCATCAGACACAGGCCCGCGCCCAGGATATTGGCCAGCGCCAAAGACCAGATGATGGTGTAGGTCATGTCCAGATTGGTGGTGATCATCGACACGCCCGGCTCCAGGCCCAGCAGCAGCAGGCCCCCCAGGAAGACGGCGGCCGTCCCGGAGCCCGGCACCCCGAACAGCAGGGTCGGCACCATGGCACCACAGGCGCAGGCATTGTTGGCGGACTCCGGCGCGATGACGCCGCGGATGTCGCCCTTGCCGAACTGGCTCGGGTCCTTGGCGGTCTTGACCGCGAAACCGTAGGTGATCCAGTCGACCACGGAACCCGCCAGACCCGGAATGGTGCCGATCAGGCTGCCGATCCCGGCGCAGCGCGCGACCAGCCACCTGTTCTTGACCACATCCTTGATGCCGGCAGACCAGCCCTTGCCTAGGTCGGTGTTGCCGTCCTTGGCGATGCTGCCACGTCCCAGCAGCAGCTCGACGATCTCCGGCAGGGCGAAGATGCCCAGGCCCAGCACGATCAGCGGCACCCCGTCGTAGAGATAATCGATATCCAGATTCATGCGGTACTCGCCGGTCGCCGGCGCGGCGCCGATGGCACCGACCAGCAGGCCAAGACCACAGGCCGCCGTGCCCTTGAACAGGTTCTTGCCGGACAGCACCGCCACCATCGTCAGACCCAGCAGCGTCAACACGAACAGCTCTGCTGACGAGAAGGCCAGCACCAGCGGTCGCGCGACGAGGATGAAGCCGGTCAGAATGATGGCGCCGATCACGCCCCCACACAGGGAGGACAGGAAGGCACTGGTCAGCGCGCGCGCCGCCTGGCCTTTCTTGGCCAGCGGGAAGCCATCCAGCACCGTGGCCTGTGACGCGCTGGAGCCGGGAATGCCCATCAGCACCGAGGCGAAGGTATCGCCGGTCGGGATGACCGCGACCATGCCCATCAGCATGCCCAGTGCATAACCGGGGTCGAGCCCGTAGAGGAAGGGCAGCAGTAGCGCCATGCCGGCGATGCCGCCCAGGCCGGGGATGATGCCGACCAGCAGGCCGACGAAGATGCCGATCATCATGAACAGCAGATGCGTCAGCGTGAAGACGTGTCCAATGCTGGACAGGAGGGTGTCGATCATGGCGTTGCTCAACCTCTTGTTCTTCTCTGGTGCTTCTTGCGCTCTCCAGCGTCATGGCGCTGGAGAGCGTCAGCGGGCTTCAACGAGATTGCAGGCGAATACCGTGTCGTTCCATCAGCCAGTGCTTGACCCATTCGTGCTGGGTTTCGCTCAGTTGCATGGCGTCTTGCAACTGCGCCGCTGCGGCCTTGCCGACCATCAGGCCATAAGGACCGACCTTCACCGCCGCTTCCTTGAGGAACTCGGGGTCCTTGGCCATGTCACGTGCCGCCTGACGGTATTGCTCCAGCAGTGCTGGATCGACACCCTTCGGCACCAGCAGCATCTTCTGCATGGCGTAACCGGAGGCGAAGAACTTGTGGAAGATCTGATAGGCCTCGTCATCGCGTGAATGGCCTTCCTGCGCCAGATACAGCTCGGAGAAGGTCGGCAGGTCCGGGAAGGACGGGTCGCGCTCGATGTGGCCTTCGTCATCCATCACGCCGAGGCTGAACAGCGGCACGGCCTGGCCGGCGTCGACCAGCGGCGTGACGTTGCTCCTGTAGGCGGAGGTGGTCTGGAAATCGAGGGCGACTTCGCCACGCTCGAAGGCCAGGCGACCTTCACCACGGCTCTTCATGCCGAAGACCGGATCAACCTGGAAGTCGAGCAGATCGAACGCCATCAGCACCGGCATCTCGAGCCCGGTCGGGTTCTGGCCGGCGAACTTCACCTTCTGGGAGGCGAGGGCCTTGAGTGCACTGGCGCTGTCCTTGCCCAGCGAGCTTGAGGCATAGACGACACCGCCTGTCGGGGCGGCGAGGATCGGTTCCCAGTCGGCATAGTCGTAACGCACGCGGCGATCACGCAGCATGGCCGGATACTGGGTAGAGGCCGAGGTGACGACCATCTCGTCGCCGTCATCGCCGGCACGCTTGCTGAACAGATTGACGCCGGTGATGGAACCGCCCCCCGGCACGTTGTCGATGACGACAGCCGGGTTGCCCGGCAGGTCCCTGGTCACCCAGTTGGACATGAAGCGTGCCCAGACATCGGTGCCGCCCCCGACCCCGAAGGGCACGGTCCAGGTCAGGGTGTCAGGGATTTCCGCCTCGGCGTGCACGGCGGAAGACAGCGGCAGAAGGCCCATGACGGGCAGCATGACGGCCAGGGCGGTGGTGCGGGCATGGCGCTTGAGGGCATGGCGTTTGGGCGTAGACACGATGAGGGACATGGTCTGACTCCTGATTATTGTTGGAATGCGTTGTCAATCAGTGATGCGCTAACTGCATGGCGGCGCAGAGAGGTCATTTCATTTCAATCAAATGCATTGTAAATCAATCTTCTGCAGTGCTTTCGTCGCGCTTGTCGAGGCGTTGTCGGTGCTGAGACACATGCGATCGTGAAAGCCTGGCGATCCTGCACGCGCGCGGACTGCGCTCAGGCGAGTTCAGGCATTTCCAGCGAGTCCGGGAGGTTCAAGAACACCTCGCCACTCATGATCTTGCGTGCCGTGCGCAGCAGGGACACACGGCTGGGGGTCATCGGGTCGTCATCGGCGTGTTCGACCTCGACGTCCAGGAACCCGGCCGGGTGTTCGAGCTTCACCTTCTCCGCCAGAGTCCCCGGTGTCAGGGTGCCGGCGGCCAGCGCCACGCGGTTGGCCAGAGTGCCGGGGAGACTGGTCGCGACGGCCAGCGTGATGGCCCCCGTGACGGCTAGTGCGCCATGGCAGCGGTGCGGCACGAAGTAGCGTGCGCACAGGGTGCCACCCTCGGTGCGCGGAGCGGAGAGAATCACCGGCTTGGGCAGCACCGAGTCACTGACGTCGCCCATGCCCATCAATTCCCCCGCCTTGAGGCGAATCTTCTCGAGGCGTGCCATCGCGTCACGGTTGGCGTCCATCTCGGCGGGCGCTTCGTTGCCTGCCCAGCCCAGACTTGCCGCTTCGATCAGTACCACCGGCGTGGCGGAGTCGAGGCAGGTCACCTCCACGCCCTCGATCACGTCGATGACCTGACCGCTGGGCAGCAGCTTGCCGGTCTTGGCACCGACAGCGCCCAGAAAGCCCAGCTTGATGGCACTGCCGGCGCCGGGCACACCACTGATGCGCGTGTCGCCCTGGTAGGCGACGCGACCATCGGGTGTCGGGACCTGGCTGTCGATCAGGGTGCCGGTGTTGAGGTTGTGAATCCGCAGACGGGTCAGGTCACCCTTTGCCGGGATCATGCCGGTCTCGATGGCATAGGGGCCGACCGCGGCCAGCATGTTGCCGCAGTTCGGCGAGAAATCGACCTTGTCGCCCTCCACATCGACCTGGGCGAACAGATAGTCGATATCCGCTTCAGGATGCGTGGAGGGGCCGACAAGGGCGACCTTGCTGGTCAACGAATTGCCGCCGCCCAGCCCATCGATCTGCAATGCGTGGCCGGAGCCCATGACCTGGCGCAGGACTTCGCGACGGCCGTCGTCATCGGCGGGGAGGTGATCCAGACGCAGGAAGGGGCCCCGAGAGGTACCGCCACGTAGGATCATGCAAGAAAGTGAATGCATCATGTTGGAACGCGCTCCTGTCTGTTTGCGCCTTTCTGAAGCATCACAGCCGATGATCTATGCATCAAATGCAAATAAAAACTATACTGTCACCATTACACGCATTAATCCGAATAATGAATCAATAGGATAGTTGCATGCATAGATTGGAGTTTCTGGATCTGTCGGCATTTGTCGAAGTGGCCGAGAATCATTCCTTCAATGAAGCGGCGGAGCGACTGCACATCTCGCAGCCGGCCCTGTCGCGCCGTATCCAGAAACTGGAGGAAGTGCTCGGTGCAAAAGTGCTGGAGCGTACGACGCGGAGAAGCCGACTGACGCCAATTGGACGTGATTTCCTGCCAAAAGCCCGTAAGTTGCTCGAAGATTACGAATCCTCTCTGGTGGGCGTTCGCGAGCTGGCCACCCACCGCAAGGGGGTGCTGACCATCGCCTGCCTGCCCACGGCAGCCTTCTACTTCCTGCCCAGCGTGGTGCGCGAGTTCAACACCGCCTACCCCGGCATCCGGATTCGCATCCTGGATGTCAGTGCCAATGAAGGGGTCGAAAGGGTGGTCTCGGGGGAGGCAGACTTTGGTATCAACATGGTCAGTGCCCACCATCCGGCAGTGGATTTCACCTCCATCTATCGCGATCCCTTCGTGTTGGCACTGCGTCGCGACCATCCGCTTGCACAGAAAAAGCGCGTCGAGTGGAGCGATCTGGATGATGTGCGCCTGATCACCGTCTCGCGTGACAGCGGCAACCGCATTCTGCTCGACAACACCCTGCTGTCCGCCGGATTGCATCTGGACGGCTTCTACGAGGTCCAGCATCTCTCGACCTCGCTGGGGCTGGTCGAGAGCGGGCTTGGCGTCGCCATCCTGCCGTCGATGGCGATGCCCGGGCCGGAGCACGAGGTGCTGTGTCAGCGTGAGCTGCCCGAGCCACGCATTGACCGCACCATTGGCCTGTTGCGGCGTCGCGGTGAGTCGCTGTCACCGATCGCGGAGCTGTTCATCGAGATTCTGCTCAAGCGCTGGAACTGACCACACGCAAGGGAAGGGCCCATGAGTGTCAGGCGTGCAGGGGCTGGCCAGCCTCGGCTCAATATATGAGTTGTTTATGTATAAGTTTTTTGTGTTTCACTAAAGGAACAGGTCACGGCCAGCATGTTCGACGGCGTGGCCGATGACAGCGTCTCGATGTCGCGGGATCCGCCTGATGGCGCAGGTCGGTGAGGGGCTTGCTCCCACCTCCTGCCGTCAGGCCATTGATGACGTGGATACCTGCCCAATACAAGGATGCACATGCCCATGAGTACCCGAATAGCCACTCACGCCACCTCCCGTCAGACAGCCCTTGCGCTGGGCCTGGCGCTCGGGCTTGGCAGCGCGCTGCCTGTCAGCGCGGATGAGCCGATGGCAGCCGATGACACTGGCAAGCGCGCGCCGCAGGGCGAGCACACGCTCAAGCATGAGCAGCTGGCCAGTCTGGTCGAGCAGGGGCAGGAGACACTGGCGGCAGACTTCAACGGTTTCCTCAAGCAGGTCGCGGAACGCAATCAGGAAGACAGCGCGGTTTCCGGTGCCATTGACCACTATCTGGCCGGCGAGTCGCTGGAGGGGGATGACTTCGTCAACGTCTATCGCCTGCTGGGGGTCTACAACCGACTGCAGTATGGCGATGACGTCCAGGAGCTGCTCAAGGAAATGGTCGCGATCCCGACCTTCAAGGTCGGTGAGAAACCCCAGCATGAAAACCCCGAGATCTCGCGTTTCGGTGAGTTGATCAAGGACAAGGCAGAGGCATTCGGCTTGACGTTCCGCAACGTGGATGACCGTGTCTTCGAGGTGGAGCTCAAGGGGACGGGGGAGGATGTGTTCGGCATTCTCACCCACGGGGATGTGGTGCCGGCGGACCAGGAGGGCTGGACGCTTGAGGATGGCACCCACCTGGATCCGTTCGAGGTCACCGAGATCGATGGCAAGCTGTACGGGCGTGGCACCGAGGATGACAAGGCCTCCATCGCCGCGGCGCTGTATGCCATGAAGTCTCTCAAGGAGAATGCGGTGCCGGTCAAGCGCACCATTCGCCTGATGATCGAGACGACGGAAGAGACCGGTGGTGACGGCTTCGCCTATTACAAGGCGCACAACGCGCTGCCCGAATACAACATCGTGCTGGACAGCGGCTATCCGGCAATCACCGCCGAGAATGGCTTCGGCACCATCGATGCGCGCTTCCCGCTGGCACGCGAGACACAGACGGGGCAGGCGGCGGATGCCCTGCCGGCGATCACTTCCTTCAAGGGGGGACTTGCGACCAACCAGATTCCCGAGCGCTCCGTCGCCACCCTGCACGCCAGTGATGCCGCGGGCGCCAAGGCGCTCAACCACAAGCTGGAAGCGCTTGGCAGCCGTTACGTCAACGAGCACGGCAAGGATTTCAGCGTCGCCAGTGAAGTGAAGGGCGAGGATGTCATCGTCACGGTGACGGGCAAGTCGGCCCACTCATCGGCACCGGCCAATGGCGTGAATCCGGTGACACGACTGGCGGGACTGCTGGCCACCTCCGGTATCGATTTCCAGGACAGTGCCTATGAAGATGCCGTGCACTACCTGAATGACAATTACGGGCTGGATTATCACGGCAAGCTGCTGGGCATCGCCTACTCCCATGATTTCATGGGACCGCTCAAGGTGACGCCGACCTATCTGGAGAAGGAGGACGACGCGCTGCGTGTCGCGGTCAACGTGCGGGCTCCGGCGGGCGAGAAGTCGCCTGAGGAACTCAGCCAGGTGATCAAGGAAAAGCTCACAGCTTATGCCAGGGAGCAGGGCATGGACGTGGCGCTGAACGTCGAGATTCGCGACTGGATGCTGCGTGACCCCAGCGGTGCCTGGCTCCAGACGCTGCTCAACATCTTCGGCGATACCACGGGACTCGATGCCGAGCCGCGTTCCTCGGCGGGGAGCACGACCGCCAAGCTGCTGCCCAATGCGATCAACTTCGGGCCGTCGATGCCGGGCGAGACCTATACCGGACATACCTCTGAAGAGTTCAAGCGTGTCGACAATCTGCTGCTGGACATCCAGATGTTCACCGAGATGATGGCCCGCATCGGCAATCAGGATTCGCTCAAGTAATCGGGTGAGTTCGCGGGGCCGACGTCATGGGAATCGCCTTTTGCATGGCGTATTGAAATAGACTTTTGAATAGCCCCGGAAATTGCCTCTTGCCTGGGTGACAGGCATCACATGCCAACGCCCGCCACCGCCCCTGATGAAGGGGCAGTGGCGGGCGTTGTCGTCTGTGAAGGTCGCCGGTCAGCCAATGCGGCCGCGCGATCTCACCTCGGGCGGTAGGGCTCGGCCGGATGAGCGGTCGGGTAGGCGTCCATATAGGCGGTGGCTGCTTTCAGGAGATGGACGTCAGCGTGCCTGGCGCCTGCCAGCTGAAAGCCGACCGGCAGTCCCTGCGAGGTGAATCCGCAGGGGACCGAGGCGGCGGGTTGGCCGCTCAGATTGAAGGGGTACGAGAACGGCGTCCATTCCTCCCAGTCGTGCCATTGGCTGGCGGGCGGCACCTGATGATTCAGTGCGAAGGGGAGGACGGCGACGCTTGGCGTCAGCAGCAGAGGGTAGTCCTGATGGAAGCGCTCAAGCTGTTGGGTGAGCCGGTGCCTGGCCTCGAAGGCCTCGAACAACTCCAGCGAGGTCCAGTCGCGGGCACGCATGGCATTCTCGACCAGGCCGGGGTCGAGCTGTTCGCGCTGGCGGGCATCACAGCCTTTCCAGACCCCTAGCGACGCGGTGAACCAGATCTTGCGAAACATCTCGAGGCTTGAGTCGATGGGGGGATCGACCTCCACGATCTCGGCGCCAAGCCCTGCCAGACGCTCTGCGGCGCGTGCTACCCGACTGGCGATCTCGGGGTCGACATCGGCCTGCCCGAGGCGCGGGGAGTAGGCGATTCGCAGGCCTGTCAGTGGCGTGCCGATCTCCACGCCCCAATCCTCGGGTTGTCCGCGGGTGGCGTAGGGGTCCTGTGCATCATGACGGCCGATGACATTGAGCATGGCGGCGGCGTCGCGCGGGCTGCGGGTGAGCGGCCCGATACTGGACAGGGACGCGGCCTGGGCGGGAGGCCACTGGGCTGTCCAGCCGAAGGTGGGCTTGAAGCCGAAGACACCACTGAAGGCGGCGGGAATGCGAATTGACCCGCCGGAATCCCCACCCTGATGCAGGACTCCCAGGTTCAGGGCGGCGGCGGTGGCCGCCCCCCCTGAAGAGCCGCCCGGGGTCAGCGCGGTATTCCAGGCATTGCCGGTGGCGCCATGCACGCGATTGTCGGTGACGGCCTTCCAGCCGAACTCGGGGGTATTGGTCTTGCCCAGCAGAATCGCGCCTGCCTCGCGCAGGCGCCGCACCGGAGGGGCGTCCTGCTGACAGGGCGTGGCCGCCGTGGTGAGCGAGCCCTCGCGCGCCGGCATGCCGGCGACATCGGTGAGATCCTTCAGCGAGGTCGGGATGCCATCGAGCGGGCTCAGGGGCTTGCCCGCCTGCCAGCGCTGTCTGGCGTGATGCGCCGCCTCCAGCGCCGTGTCATGCGCGACATGCACGTAGGCGTTGACCGCCGGATTGAGTCGCTCGATACGGGCGAGCACTGCCTGTGTCACTTGCAGCGGGTCGAATTGGCCACGTTGATAGCCGCGCGACAGCTGCTCGGCGTCCAGGGTGGTCAGGTCATCCTGGGCGGAATGTGGCGTCAGGTCGTGGGGGAATTCGGCGTCGGGCATGGCGGCTCTCCTGCGGGTGAACGGGGCCTATCGATGGATGGCATATGGCGCTTGCATGGACGAGCGGTACGCTGTGGCTGACGCATCGCTGACAAGACGTGGCCTGTTGTTCATGGCCTTGGGTCAGCGGGGCGAAACTCAAGGCTTGTCGAGGCTTGAAAAGCTCGCGGGAGAGCCGCATGGCGGTGAATGAGCATGACAGCGAGTCACCGCGTCAGGCTCGCTGGCGCCGATCATGGCGCATGGAATTCATCCAGAGTGACGGGAGGAGAGTCATGCCAGCCAAGTCCAGGGCACAGCAGATGGCAGCAGGAGCGGCGTTGGCCGCGCGCCGGGGAGAGCAGAAGGCGAGCGAGCTGGAGGGCGCGGCGCGTTCGATGTACGACTCCATGAGCGAGGAGGAACTCGAGAAGATGGCCTCCACCTCACGCGAGGGGAAACCGCGGCACGACAACCAGAGCGACGATTAGCACGACGACCAGAGCGACGACCAGAACGACAACCAGCACGACAACCAGAGCGACAACCAGCACGACGACCAGAACGACGACCAGAACGACAACCAGCACGACCGCCACGATCGAGGTGGTGCCGAGAAGAAGCCACCCCGAGTGGTTTGCTCAGATGACAGGGCGCCCGGCAATTGCCGGGCGCCCTGTCATGAGTGCTGTCATGAGTCGCGTCATTCGTTGTCGAGAGGGGTTCAGCGCTGGTCGTCCAGGCTCTCGTGAGGCGGCTGATGCGACTCGCTGTCAGGCGGTGTCGGGCCGCCATTGGCCTTCGGACTGACCTTGGGCATCGCGATATCCGCACGCTTGCTGCGGCGCTCCTCGGTGCTGATGCCCAGGCGTTCATCGCGGCGCTTCATCAGCTCCTCGTCGATCTGGCCGTCACGGGTGAAGGCCATCATCAGTTGCGGAATCCCGTAGGGGAAGTCGTCGCGGTCGATCTGCCAGGTGTGGAAGGTCTTGCCGTAGGTCGTGACCAGATCCTCGAAGTAACTGCGCTCGGCCAGTTCCGGGATGCCCGGAGCGACCAGAATGCCGGACTTCACCTCATAGTGATGGCTGTGCCAGAGCGGCTTCTCTTCTTCGGGGAGTCGCTCGTAACGTTCGGCGCTGATGATGTACTCGATCCCGATCAGACGTGCGTCGCTGCGGTTGGAATCGAAGATGACGCACTGGTGGAGATCATGTTCCAGGTGGATGCAGAAATGACTGGCTTCCACCTGGCGGCCCATGTCATCGGCGTAATGGTGGAAGCCGTTGAGGTAGGTGCTCATCGCTTCCATCGGGTACTTGCGCTGCATGACCTGCGAGGCCGCGTCCAGCACCTGGTGCTTGAGCGGATGGCCGCTGCTGACCTTGCGAGCACGGTTGAGACGGCGTCCCAGAAAGAAGGCGGTCGCCGCGGCCGCACCAGCGAGCAGGCCAGTGCCGAAGCCGCGCGTGGAGTGTGAGGCGTGATGGCATGGGGTGGACGTACGATGATGCATACTTCCTCCTGCGTGGTCGTCTCGAGTAAGTGAGAATCCCTGTCACACCTTCTCATTGCAGTGCATCTTGCTTGGCGAGGTCAAGGGATGTGCGATGGTGACGTTCGGAACACGGCAATTCGTGCTCAAGGATTGCCTTGTGTCGCCTCCGCCCTCATGAATGAGGGAAATGATGACTGTCATGGCGTCATCGTTGCCCTGACAAGCCCCCTCGGGTGACAGGCCGATGCCATGCACCTCCCTTTGATTGCCTGGAGATTGAATGAAACAGCTGATATTTGATTGTGATGGAGTCCTGGTCGATAGCGAGATCATTGCCGACGGCGTGCTCAAGGAGAAGCTGCCGCTGTGGCTGCCGGATCTCGGCACGAGCGAGCAGATCGAGCATGAGCTGGATCGCTGCCTGGGGATGATGACGCGCGACATCCTGGTGGACCTGGAAGGCCGCAGTCAGCATCGCCTGCCGGCCGATGCCCTGGAGCAGGTTCGTCTGGAGGTGGATCAGCGTCTCGCCAATGGCCTCGAGGCCATGCCGGGCGTGGTGAAGACGCTCGAGTGGATTCGCGATCAGCGCCTGCCCCTGGCGGTGGTGTCCAACAGCTCCGCCTCACGCATGAAGATCAATCTCGAGAGCTCGGGACTGCGTGGCATTCTGGACGAGATCGCCGCGGCCAATGGCGACCGGGAACTGCCGATCTTCACCTCCGATGACGTCATCAACCCCAAGCCGGCGCCCGACCTCTATCTGCTCGCCCTCAAGACGCTGGGTCGTTCCGCCGAGGAATGCCTGGTGGTGGAGGATAGCCGCACGGGGATGCAGGCAGCCGTGGCTGCGGGTCTCAAGGTCGTGGGGCATCTGGGGGCCAGCCACATTCCGCCGGGCCACGCCGAGGTGCTGCGGGATACCGGCGCCTGGCAGCTCATCAAGCATTGGGAGGAATTCCCCGAACGCTGCCGGGAGGCAGGCCACCAGGTGCAGGAGCCGGCATGACACGATGCCGTCCGAGGTGAACGACTGACATTGTGAACCCGCAGGACGGCACTGGCCGGCTGTTGTAACATCGCGGGAATGCCGTCATCGAAAAAGCGTCACAAGGGTGTCGCCACAGCGCCGCAAGCCGCTGTGCCTGATACCGTCGCGTGTCGAGATGCCGGCAGTCCTGTCCATTCATCGCTCCCTCGTGGCTTCTGGAGCTACCTCTTCGTCTTTCGGAAATCGTGATGATCAACGCCTTCATTGCCAGTGATACCTTTGAAAACAAGGGCTATTGGCTGCGCAAGCGTGTCCCCTGGTTCAGTCGTCGTTACGACGCCCATTACGGCATTGACCAGCTTGAGCCCGGCACCCCTCGGCATCAGCAAGCCTCTGCGGCGCTTGAGCATCTGCGCGCCGCGTGCGAATGCCAGACGAGCGGACACCAGACGAGTGAAGAGCAGCAGGGCGTCGAGAAGATCATCTGGATGTATTGGCATGCCCCGCTACAAGAGGCGCCGGAAGTGGTGCAGTTGAGCGTGGCATCCTGGCAGAGACAGAATCCGGACCACGAAGTGCGCCTGTTGAACGCTGACAATCTCGAGCAGGTGCTGGGCGTGGACCTCATGGCGGCGTTCGAGCTATCCACCGTCAGGCTGTCGATGGCGATGAAGACGGATGTTCTCAGACTCTATCTGTTGAGTCGCTTCGGTGGCATCTGGGCGGATGCCACGACGTTCTGCCTGGCGCCGCTCGCGACATGGTTGCCCGGCGCCACCGCCAGACATGGCGTCTTCACCTTCCGTCAGCACAAGGCACCCAGCCGGCCCGTGGAAGCCTGGTTCATCGCTGCCCGGCAAGGGTCCCCGGTGGTCACGCGGGTTCTGGCACTGTTCGTGGAGCATCTGTTCCAGCCACGCCAGACGGCCGTGTTCGTGTCCAATCGTGCCAAGAATCACGCGAAGCTGGGGATCGGACGTCAGCATCCCACGCTGCTGTATGCCGATTTCGTTCGGGACGCGGAGCGCCATGGTTTCATGCCGTATTTCTCGGTGGGCTACTTCTTCAACGAGAGCCTGCGTCAGCACTACACGCCCTCTCTGATCGAGGCGTTCATGGCGCTGGACAACCGCTTCGCCAGCAATGGTGCACCGTTCGAGGTGTTCGAGACGGCCGTGGTCTCCAAGCAGACCTACAAGCGAGACTACGAGCACCGTGAGTTGTTCAAGGCACGCAAGGCCCACCTGCTGGCGCTGCTGGAAAGGCATCCCGAGGCTGCGCCAGAAGCGGCCGAGGTCTGAGCCTGGCCAGTGTCCATCCCTGGGTGTCTATCCTTGGGTGTCGACAAGCGAGGTCAGCGGCGTCGGCGGGAGGGTGACGCGAGGGTGATGCAAGAGTGACGCGAGAGTGACGCGAGAAAGCAAGATGACAAGACGGGCCCCGGAGTCACTCCGGGGCCCGTCTTGTC
The DNA here is from genome assembly GCF_029846335.1 of Cobetia sp. 3AK. Lineage (NCBI taxonomy): Bacteria > Pseudomonadati > Pseudomonadota > Gammaproteobacteria > Oceanospirillales > Halomonadaceae > Cobetia > Cobetia sp. 3AK. The sequence continues at coordinate 280,965 of NZ_JARWKR010000005.1, forward strand.
ATGGGACGTAGCAGTGGGAGCTGGCAGCAGGAGCTGATGGCAGAAGGACGTGCTTGCCGGAGAGCCCCACAGAGCCTGTGAGGCGTTGGGCATGTCATCGCTAGCGAAAGCAGATCCGCGTTCCCCAGGCCAGCAATTCCTCCTGAGTGAGGGAGCGCGACACCATGCCGATCATCTCATCCCCCCACTGATCCGCCCAGGTCAGCACGCCGTGACTGATGCCCCGCGATCTCATCAGATCGCGTATCTCTCCCGTGCCCTTGAACCACAGGGCCTTGCCATCGAGGCGAGTCAGATCGGAAATGCCATGGCAGTGGTGAATGCGCACCTTGTAGATGCCATCCAATGACATGACCTCGACGACCGGCACCATGCCCTGTTGCAGGGCGCGCGACAGGGAGTCGAGCGTCATGCTGGCCTCAGCCTGCCGCTCGGCAGGTGAGCTGACATGCAGTGTGTCAGGGGGCGTTGTAGGGAGGGTGGCATTCTCGGTGTTCGCCGTGTGGCGCGAGGTGGAGGCTTGAACAGGCATCGGGGATTCTCTCCGTGGCAGGTCATCTTTCTATCACTTGTGTACAAGTAATGTAGAAGTCTTTCGGCGTGTTCGCCAATGCCCGTCAGGAGCCGCCTGCCAAAAACCGCCTGTCATGAGCTGCCTATCAGGCATCATCTGGCAAGCTTCGCCTGCCATGATTCACACACCGCTTTCCGACATCAGGATGATGCCCGTCATCTGACTGCCCCTCGGTGCACGCAGCGCCGGCCAGACGCAAGTTTTCCGTCGCTGGCCCTTGAAGTTCTGGGGAATCAGAGTCATGTCTACAAGGCACTGCGAATATTCGTTGGCGATAGCGCTACTCGTTTCTCGCTGGTGCGCGATCCACCTCACCGCTGTCACAGCTAACAGGGAGTAGCGATATATGACATCTGGAGGAAAGCGCGTATTCAGCGCGTCAGTCATCATCATTCTGGGTCTGGTCGCGTTGGGGGCAGGATTCCCCACCCGTTTCGGTGAATTGGCTGATCAGGCGCTTGGCGCCGTGACCAGCATGTTCGGCTGGTTCTATCTGATTTCCGTCTTTGGTTTCGTGATCTTTCTGGTCAGCCTCGCGCTGAGCAAATACGGCAAGATCCGCCTCGGGCCGCAGGATTGTCGGCCCTCCTACAGCTTCTTTTCCTGGGTCAGCATGCTGTTGGCGGCGGGGTTCGGGGTCGGGCTGGTGTTCTACGGCATGGCAGAGCCCATGCAGCACTATCTGAAGCCTCCCTTCGGTGACATGCCGGGGGAGACGCCTGAGTCCGCGCGCTACGCCATCCAATATGCCTTCTTCAACTGGGGCGTCCATCAGTGGGCCGCCTTCTCGGTCGTCGGGCTGATCATCGCCTATTTCCAGTTCAGGAAAGGGCAGGCGGGGCTGGTCTCCTCGGTGCTGTCGTCCGTGACGGCCAAGCACCCCAAGGTGCGCCGCTACGGGCCAGTTCTGGATGTCTTTGCGGTGGTGGCCACCGTGATGGGGGTCGCGACGTCGCTGGGGCTTGGTGTGTTGCAGATGAATGGTGGTCTGCACTTCGTCTTCGGAGTGGAGGAGAGCTGGCAGTGGCAGTTCATCATCATGGGGGTGATGTTCTGTGCCTACATGGCCTCGACCTGGTCCGGGCTCGACAAGGGCATCAAGCGGCTGTCCAACCTCAACATGAGCATCTGCATCGCGCTGATGCTCTATGTGCTGTTCACCGGGCCGACGCTGGACATCCTCAAGACGATCACGCTGGGGATCGGCGATTATCTGCAGAACTTCATTGGCATGAGTCTGCGCATGTCGCCCTATGACGGCAATGACTGGAACAGTTCCTGGACCGTCTTCTACTGGGCATGGGTCATCGCCTGGTCACCCTTCGTCGGTACCTTCGTGGCGCGTGTCTCGCGGGGACGTACCATCAAGGAATATGTGGTGGGCGTGCTGATCGTGCCGCCGCTGCTGGCCTGTCTGTGGATCGGTGTCTTCGGTGGCGCGGCGCTCAACATGGAGCTGAGTGGGGATGTCGGACTGGCTGCCGCAACGGATGCCAACATCACGTCCGCGCTGTTCGAGATGTTCGATCTGATGCCCTTCAGCAATGTGCTGTCCGTTGTCGCGATATTGCTGATCTTCGTGTTCCTGGTGACGTCGGCGGATTCGGCTTCCTATATCGTGGCGCAGATGACGGACGCCGGCTCGATCAACCCGCCGCTCTACAAGCGTGTGGTCTGGGGCGTGCTGATCGCGGCTATCTGTCTGACGCTGATCTCGACGGGCGGTCTCAAGGGCCTGCAGTCGGCCTCGGTCCTCTCGGCCTTGCCCTTCACCTTCATTCTTTACGGAATGATCGTGGTGCTGGTGAAGGAGCTGCGTGCAGACCGCCGCCAGATGCTCAGCCAGCTCTATCGCCGTCATGGCGAGACACCGGTCGGTGCGGATGTCTTCGAGGCTGATAGCCTGGCCGAGGAAGACCGCATCCGTCGTGCACCGGACGTCAAGAATCGCCGAGTGAACCCGCGCGATCACCATTGAGCCGAGCCCGTGCTCTGACAGCAAGACGCCGCTCACATGTCATGTGGGCGGCGTCTTGCGTGGGGCAGGAGGGTGAAGCGTGGTGGGGAAATCCCCTTTCGGTCAACGCCTGGCGACCTCGGCGAGTATCTCGTAGCTCTTCAGACGGTCTGCATGGTCATAGAAGTCCGAGTTGAACATCAATTCGTCCGCCTGCGTCACTTCCAGCAAGTGCTCGAGTTCGCGGCGAATGCGCTCAGGCCCACCGATGATGGCGGCTGCCAGATTCTGGCCGACCATGGCTTCTTCCCGCGCTGACCAGTCCAGCGTCTCGCGGGGTGGCAGGGCGCGCGTGCTCTCGCCGCGGATCAGGTTCAGGAACTTCTGTTGCTGGGTGCTGGCCAGGAAGTGGGCGCGTTCATCGCTCTCGGCGGCGATCAACGGCAGGCCGAGCATCACGTAGGGCGCGTCCAGCACCGCGGAGGGCGTGAAGTTCTCACGATAGAGCCGGATGGCCTCCAGCATGTAGCCGGGCGCGAACTGGCCGGCGAAGGCGAAGGGCAGTCCCTTCTCGGCCGCCAGGCGAGCACTGAAATCACTCGACCCCAACAGCCACAGGGGCACATGAGTGCCCTGACCCGGCATGGCCTTGACGCGCTGAGCGGGGGAAGCCTCGCCCAGGTACTGCTCAAGCTCGGCCAGCCGCTGAGGGAAGTCGTGCACGCCGGCGGAGGGATCGCGGCGCATCGCCTGCATGGTGATGCCATCGGAGCCCGGCGCTCGCCCGAGTCCCAGGTCGATGCGGTCAGGATAGAGCGTGGCCAGGGTACCGAACTGCTCGGCCACCACCAGAGGGGGATGGTTGGGCAGCATGATGCCGCCGGAGCCGACTCTCAGACGTGATGTCTTGCCGGCGACATGGCCGATCAGCACTGATGTCGCGGCACTGGCGATCCCATCGATGTTGTGATGCTCTGCCAGCCACAGGCGATGAAAGCCCAGCGCTTCGACATGCTGGGCGAGGCTGACGCTATTGTGGAAGGTTTCGGCAACACTGCCGGTGTCTCGGATGGGGGCAAGGTCCAGCACCGAGAGCGGTATCCTGCCCAGTCGTGAGGTGGATGCTGTCGTCATGTTCGCTCCTGAAATCGCGTTGCCGTGCAGAGGCAGTCAGAGGATCGCGGCCCATCAGGGTGCGTCTGACCGCTCTGCTGGATTGCGCCCAGCATAGTGGACAGGCGAGTGTCTGGCAGCGCCTCATCCTTCATTTCACTGTTTCTGATATGGCATGCATGGGAGATGTCTCAGGCATGCCGGGAGCCGAGCACGGCGACGAGGGACTCGAGCCACGAAGAGGAGACATGTCATGGACAGACCGCAACGCAAGGCAGGACACAAGGGCCGCTGGATCACGCTGATGTGCCTGGCAGTCATCCTGCTGGGCGTCGCGCTTCAGCGGGACATCCTCGTGCTGTCACGCTGGATACCCGCGCATCATCTGCCGTGGACGCCTCTGCAGCTGGGTGACCCGCCCGGCATGCTGACCGGCTGGAAGCTCTCACGACTCGACGATGACCCGGCCGCCTGTCGCGCCTTTGTCGAGCGGGAAGCCCCGCAACGGGTGACCTTTCTGCCGGATCGCCCCAGTGACAGTGGCTGTGGGCTCATCAACAGCGTGCGCATGCATGCCGTGCCCGGGGACACGGACAAGGGGCAGGGCGTTCGCTTCAACCAGTCCTTCATCGCCAGCTGTCCATTGGCCGTGAGCTGGTTGCGTTTCGAGCGCCATGGCCTGCAGACGGCGGCGCAGGAGGTGATGGGGAGTAGGGTGACGCAGGTGACCCATCTGGGGAGCTATGCCTGTCGCAATATCTATGGGCGGGAGAACGCACGTCGCAGTGAGCATGCCACCGCAGATGCGCTGGATGTCTCAGGCTTCACGCTGGCGGATGGGCGTCAGGTCCGCCTGCCACGCGACTGGACGGCACCAGAGGATGAGGATGCCCCGGGGCGTTTCCTGCGCGCCGTGCAGGACGCTGCCTGCGAGAGCTTCGGCACCGTGCTGGGGCCAGATTACAACGCGGCACATCGTGATCATTTCCATCTCGGCACACGGGGCTGGCGATTCTGCCGGTGATTCCTCACGGCGTCTGAGCGGCGCTTTCCAAGCCGACCAACATTGATCGAAAAAGGCACTGATGCGACTCGCACAGTGCCTTTTTCATGCCTGATGTCTACGCCATTTCCGGTGTGACATGGCGCGACACATTGGTTTGCAGTTGAAACTCTCTGAATCCATTAGTCTTCATGGCGTAGGCAGACGATGCAGATGACAGTCTGACGGTGGCCACGAATTGTCGGACAGGAAAGCGACGCTGACGCAGATATCCTCACTGGAGATTCTCAGATGAAAAAGACAACCAAGAAGTCCCAGGCAGGTTTCGTGATGACGACCGAGTTGGTGTTGATTCTCTCGGTGATGGTCATCGGTATGGTGGTAGGACTTGTCACCATGCGAGATTCATTGACGGCGGAAATGGAGGATGTGGCAGAAGCTATCGGCCAGCTTGATCAATCCTATGCATTTGATGGTCTGGTCAACGCGGAAGGTACGGCATTCCTGGAAGGTTCGGGCTTCATTGACAGTACCGATACCAATGCCGGTGACGAAGTCACCTTTGATTTCGTGGCGGTCGACTTCACCGAGTCCGGCGCTGCAAATGGCTCCGGGCCAAGTACGGGTGGCGCTGCGGATGATGCGGCAAGTGCCAGCAGCTTCACTCCGTAATCGACATCGTCACGGGTCGGGTATCAGCGTCAGGATGCCCGGCCCGCCCGCCATGCCATAACTGAATATCGGAGGATGCCATGAACATTCGTCTCAATGGCAGCACGACGATCGCCATGGTCGTTTTCCTGATATCCACCTCGATGGCAAGCCTGTTGGGGTATCGACAGTACGAGCGTGTGGGGGCTGAAGAGGTGCTGGTGGCCAACGATCTCATCGCTCGGGGTCAAATCGTCACCCCTCAGATGCTGGAGCTCAAGATGATGAAGGATGTGGCAGGAGGGTTGCAGGACATGAGCATGGCAATCGGCAAGGTCATGACGCGCAATCGTCTGCCGGGGGATGTCATCCAGTCCCAGGATCTCCAGCCGGTGAAACGTCAAAGTCTCTCGCACTACATTCCTGAGGATAGAGTACTTTTCTCGCTCCCCATGGCGAGCCATTCCTTCCCCGTCTCACAGATAAAACCCAGTGATACCTTCGATGTCATCGGTAGCCTGAACGGGCGAGTCCGTGTCATCGCACAGCAGGTTCGCCTGATGGGTACCATGAACAATCCGCAGCCTTCTCCGGTGGAGAGTGGCCCCCTTTCATCGCTGTCACCTCAGGTCATCGGCAAGTCTTCCAGTCAGACATCCGGCCTGGTCATCGCGGCTCTTCCTGAGGATATCTTCCGGCTTGCAAGTCTGGGCGCCCAGGAAAGAGTGTCATTGGTATTGCATGGCAAGGAGGTCAAACATCGCTTGCCAATCGCACCTGCCGTTCAGACGCGTCAAATCGAGATCTTCCAGGGATTGCAGCGTCGAAGCGTGGACATAACGCTGTAGGATTTCCGCTGGTGGAGACAGGGCCTTTTCCTCATCTGATGCCCGACGATTCGTGAAAGGAATACCGAAAACGTCTTTCTTGGATCAGCGGTCTCGGCGTGATCCTCGAGATCAGCCTTACCCCGGAGCGCCCATGAACAAGCTTTCCACTCTTCTTCCCGAGACCCCTCGTCTCCTGTTGTGCCTGGCACTTTTCAGTGCCGGCACAAGTCACCTCGTCATTGCGGCCGAGATGGACAATGCTCCCCTTGCCGTGGGAAAGCCGGCCTTGGCCGGCAGTGATCTCCCCGCCGCCGGGCTCATCAATGTGGATACGGCCTACAGCAGCGGCAGTTCCCGTTCGCGCACTCTGGTGCAGTGGACACACGCGCGATTGGCCTTCGGCAAGGACATCGAACGCATTGCCGTCGGCAAGCAGAGCATCATCGAGGTCGAGGTGATCGGCGGCCGTGAAGTCCTGATGCTGGGCAAGGAAGTCGGTCGTACCACGGTGATGGTGTGGTACGCCGATGGCAGCAACGAATCCTTTCTGTTCAGCGTGAGCCCGGATCTGAGTGTCCTGGGCAGTGCGCTGCGCGAGATTCACCCCTCCATCTCCATTCATTCCGCCCCGGACAGGCCTGTACTGGTGATGCGCGGCAAGGTGCCCACGGCAGACTATCGCCAGGCCGCCCAGCAGGCCGCGATGGATTACCTGCTCTCCGGTCAGCGTGGCGCCGCCCAGCCTGCCGCCGCCATGGGGCTGCAGGCAGGAGCACCGACGATGGGCATGAGCACCAGCATGGCAAGCCCGGTCATCAACCTCATCAAGGTGACCCAGAAGCCCAAGCCGATTGCCGACAAGCTCAAGGAGGCCATCGCGTCGCTGGGGGGAGAGGAGGTCAAGGTCAGGCGGCTGCAATTCGGTGAGATGCCCAATGATCTCTTCGATACCTTCCTGCTGGAAGGGGAGGTGCGTGATCAGGTGGCGTTGACGCGGATTCTGAACGTCGCGGCGCGCGTCGTCGGGGGCAGTCCGCTGGCCGGTGGTGATGCGGGGATCGATGTGCTGGCGGATGAGTCCGGGGCGCTGATGGGGGACAACGCTCGCGCCGGGGGCTACGGAGGCTCGATCACCTCCAGCAGTGGTGTCGGTGGTGGCGGCAGCCTGAGCAACAACATTCGCAACAATATCGCCCGCTCCAAGGTGCTTTCCATCGCGGGCGGGCGCCTCATCTCGATGATCGAGGTCCGTGACGTGCCGCAGGTGCGGGTGGCGATCCAGATGCATGAGGTCAATCGCTCGCGCATGAAGGCCTGGCGTCCGGACCTGAGCATCATGACCAACGGCTACAACGCCAGTGGTCCGCTGGCGCTGGGCGAGACCGGCGCCGCCGGTGCCTCGGGGCTCGAGAATGCCCTGCAGATTCTGGATGGCACCCTGATCAACAACCTGCAGATCGGCGGCAGTGACATCGCCTTTGACCTGCTGTTCAGCCTGATGGAGAACGAAGGCATCTCGCGCACGCTGTCACGCCCGACCTTGACGGTGCTGGCCGGCGAGAGCTCGGTCTTCCAGGTCGGTGGCGAGATTCCGGTTCCCTCCGCCTTCGCGCCCTCCGGCGTGGGCCAGGATGACACCCTGGGCGCCAACACCAACGGGGTGTTCAGCGGGACTGACTTCAAGTCGTTCGGGGTCCAGCTCAGCGTGCGTGCCCTGGTCGACGAGAATGATCGCATCACGCTGGATGTGCTGCCCACCATCTCGACGCCGGACACCCTGCTGACTCAGCAGATTGCCGACAGCACCGGCTCAGAACTCAACAGTACCGCCTTTAATGTGCGTAGCCTGCGCACCACCACACGCCTGCGCGACGGGCAGCCGCTGATTCTGGGCGGGCTGGTCTCGCGTGACATGAGTGGCCAGGAAGATCGCGTGCCCGGCGCCAGTGATGTCCCGCTGCTCGGCTGGATGACACGCTCCTTCAATCGTTCCGATGTCGACAAGGAGCTGGTCATCATCGTGACCCCCACCTTGATACGGGAGCCGATCAATGAAGTCGCCCAGTGGAGTTTCCCGGATGGTGCCAGCCGTCTTGCCGACATGCCGCTGAGTCGTCTGCCATCTTCGCGTTGAGGAGTCCGTCATGAACATTCGTGAATCCGTGTGTCGTCTTGGGGTACTGGGCGTGATGGTGGGGTGGTTGGCTGGCTGTGGCTCCATCGACAGCATGCGGGAATCCCGCCCGGATGCCGGAGATCGCCTCGAGTACCTCAACGAGCGCTATCAGCAGTTGATGGTGCAGGGCCGGACCTGTCTGGAGCTTGAGGATGTGGCGAGCCCGATGGTGGATTGTCAGCGCCTGCTGCGGGAAGCGGAGCGGCTGCACGTCGAGTACCCGCGCAATCCCGAAGTCCTGTACTTCAATGCCTTGCTGAGTCATGCGGCGGGGCGTGGAGACAAGGCCCAGTTCTTCCTCGATCAGATGAGCATCGGGCCCTCGCACCCGCCGGAGGCCTTCGTGCTGCGCAGTCAGTTGGCGCTGGAAGAGGGCAACACGACCCTGGCGCGCAACGTGCTTGAACGTGGCATGTTGCTGCACCCGAATTATGCCGGTCTCTATGAAGGGCTGGCGGCGGTGGGCTATGTCGAGGGGCGTTATGACGATGCCGAGCAGCAGTTGACGCTGGCCTCGCGTCTCGGGGCGCCTGCCTGGCGGGTGGAGTATCACCGCGGCTTGATCAATGAGGCGCAGGGGCATCTGGCGGACGCCTGCCGTCAGTTCGATGCCAGTCTGGCCCGCAGGCAGGACCATCAACCGGCACGTGCCCATCTGCTGCGCCTGGCCACGGCAGGGCATTGTCGGGGCGATGCCCTGAAGGCAGCGGCTGGTGGGATGAGGATCTCCTCATGAACGGCGCACTGTCACGCATGCGACGTGGCCGAGCGTCCTCACAGGATGCTGAACGCCTCGCGGTGAGCGAAGTGGAGGAGGTCTCAGTTGCTGAAACACGTGTCTTGATCGCGCCCGAGATCATGGATCGTCTCAAGCGCGTACTGGTCACGCGTCTGGCCGATGAGCAGGGACAGGCCGTGCGTTATCGTCGCCTTGCGACTCGCCAGGGTGACCTGGAGGGAGATCATCAGACTGCCATGGAAGGGGTGCAGCAGCGTCTGGCCTCCTCGCTCACCGTGCTCTGCGAGGAGTACCAGATCCAGCTCGATGGGCCCAGTCGCGAGCGACTGCTGGCCAGTCTGACCAATGATCTCTGTGGTTTCGGTCCGCTCACCGAGTTGATGAGTGATGAGAGCGTCAGTGACATCCTCGTCAATGGCGCTGATGAGATCTGGGTGGATCGCGGCGGGCGACTGGAGGCCACCTCACTCAGTTTCGACGACGAGGCGCATCTGCAGCGCTTCGTCGCGCGCCTGATCACGCCGCTCGGCAAGCACCTGGATGCCTCAAACCCCATCGTGGATGCACGTCTGGCCGATGGCAGTCGTCTGCATGCGGTCTGCGCACCCCTGACCCCCGATGGCATCCTCGTCTCGATTCGCCGGTTCCGCCGGCACCATCTCACCGGGGCGAGGCTCGTGGACAGCGGATTTTTGAGTCCGGGCCTGCTGGCGTTGCTGGAAGCGGCCGTGATCGCTCGGCTCAACATCGTCATCAGTGGCGGTGCCGGGGCCGGCAAGACCTCCTTGCTCAACCATCTGGCCGGTTACATCAATGCGCGCGAGCGGCTGGTGAGCGTGGAGGAGTGCGCCGAGCTGGATCTGCAGCATCCGCATGTCGTCAGGTTGGAAAGCTATCCCGTCGCCGGAGATACGCCGCGCCCACAGGGGCTGGGGGAGCTTCTGCGCGCGGCATTGAGGATGCGCGCGGACCGCATCATCGTCGGCGAGGCACGTGGTGGTGAAGTCTTCGAGATGCTGCAGGCCATGACGGTGGGGCATGACGGCAGCCTGACCACCCTGCATGCCAATGGCGCGCTGGATGTGCCGGTGCGCATGCTGGCACTGGCCTTGATGAGCAGTGCTCACCCGGACCGTCAGGTGATCGAGGAGATGGTGCGTCTGAGCGGGGCGCTGATCGTGCATCTCGAGCGCGATGCCGACGGCCACCGTCAGCTTGCCAGCCTGGCCTGGCTGGGTGAGGCGCGTCCTCGTGAGCTGTTGCAGCGTCGTGCAGGCATGCCGGCCGGTGAGGCATGTGATGAAGACGCCTATCAGGCCGACCCGGAGGTGCTGGATGCCTTCCTCGCGCATCTGGCATCGCGCGGGGCCTCCCTGGCAAGCGGTGTCAGGGATGGCTGGTGCCAGGGCCCGTCACCGCAGGGGAACTGACATGCTGATCCTGCTGCTGGTCTGCATCGCGCTGTCTGCCCTGTGGTTGATCATCAGCATGATCAGGGCGCAGCGTTTCATGGGCGCGGATACCACGCTCGGGCTGATGCACCGCCGAGAGATGCCGCGTCTCGAGCGCCTGCTGGCGTTGCTGGACATCAGCATGCGGCCGGTGCTGTTCGTGGCGGGCGTGTGGGGAAGCAGCGTGATGATCTTCGTGATCTTCCTCGGCTGGTTCCCCGGCAACCTGTTGCTTGCCTCACTGGCATTGATGACGAGCCTGTTGCTGGTCGGCTTCCTGCTGCATGAATTCGCCAGTCGGCGCATCTTCCGCTTCGAGGGGGATCTGATCCAGGCGCTGGACATGCTGGAAGCGAGCCTGAAGTTGGGAGACAACCTGCGCAACGGGCTGCGCCTGGCGGGGGCATCGTCCCTCAAGGCCTCACGCCGCGAACTGATGCAGCTTGTCTATCGGCTGGACATGGGACTGTCACTGAACGAGGCCTGCGAGCGGATGCTGCGCCTCTACCCCTGCGAGAGCGTCAGGCTGTTCACGGCGGCGATGATCAGCGCCGAGCGGCGTGGCATGAGCTTCGCAAGCCTGCTGCCCTCTCTGCTGCCCACGCTGCATGAGCGTTACCAGATGCGCCGTCAGCTGCGTACCGAACTGTCCGGTGCGCGCTACTCCCTGCTGGTGATCGCCTTGCTTCCCTACGCCATCGTGCCCTTCATTCTCTGGAAGGAGCCGGACTGGCTGAGATTGCTGCTGGAGCACCCGCTGGGCAGCGTGCTGTTGCTGGGCGCCGTGTGCTGCCAGATTCTGGGCTTTGCCTGGCTGCGTCACATGATGAGGAAGCAGCCATGAATGGCCTTGCCTCGCTGCCGTCATGGTCGCTCCCCGACGCCTACCTGCCGGACATCATCATCCTGTGTGTGCTGGGCGCGCTGCTGGCGCTGTATCTGGCCCTGCAGAGCACCTTCAAGGTTCGTCTGGAGCAGAGCGGCATCGCGCAGGTGCTGCAGGAGCTGTTGCGCAATCCCGATGACATCCGACAAGGCCGCTCACTCACGCCATGTCGGCGCATGCGTCAGGCCGGGCTGGAGTCGCGTCGCGTGATCTGGTGGTGGGTAATCCAGCTGATGTTGCCCGTTCTGCTCGGCTTGCTGGTTCTGCGCGTGACGGGTACGGGGCTTGGTGGCCTGGCGGGCCTGCTGATGGGAATCCTCCTGCCGCATCTGTGGCTGGGGCAGCGTCGGCGTGAACGCCAGACACGCATCGCCGCGGCGCTGGGCCATCTGCTGGCTGTCTCGCTGGCGTATCAGCGCCATGGCCTGTCGCTGGCCGCATCGTTGCGGGAGGCTGCTCGTCAGGCACTGCCGCCTGCCCATCCGCTGGCCTTCGAGCTCGAGCTGTTCAGTGCAGAACTGGAAGGCGGGTTGTCGCTCAAGGAAGCCGCCTCGCGAATTTCCAGGCGCACTGGCAGCCGCGAATTGCACCAGTTCGCCATGTTGCTGGTGGCGGGCAACCGGATGGGCAACCCCTTGCATGATGTGCTGGAAGCCTTTGCCGCCCAGCTGGCGCGCCAACAGAGCGAGCGCCAGCGCAAGGCGATGCAGCAACGCAGTGTCAAGGCGCTGTTTCCGATGTTGCTCGTCGGCGGCCCCTTGTTCTTCGTGCTGGTGATCTTTCCGGCCAGTCTGCGCGTTCAGGAGGTTCTGATCCTGATGAGAGAGCTGTGGTAATGCGGCGAGGCCGACAGCCTCGCCAGCACAATCATCTCGGGGGAAAGCACATGGCGGCAGATAAGAGGTCGGTCACTCACGCATGCCATTCGCCTGGCAGACAGGGCGGTTTCATCATTACCATCGAGCTGATCCTGATCACCTCGATCCTGATCATCGGCTCGCTGGTCGGGCTGGCGGCGATACGGGATGCCCTGTTCAAGCATTACATGACCCAGCAGTCACGCGAGCTGGTGGTCGAGGATGCCAACGGGCGTGCGCTGGGTGAGGTCTTCGATGTCGATGAGCATGACGCCCCCCGCATTCTGTATTTCGATCGCAGCCAGCCTCCCGTGGTCAGTCGCGCCTTGATCGGGATACGGGATGACCGCTTCTCCAGTCGTGAGCCACTCTATTACGCCACTGCCAACTGCAGTGGTGACCCTTGTCTCAAGTCCGCCAGTGATGAAGCGACCGACAGCCGTGATATCGCCGGTGACGTGAATGCCGGCAGTGTCAGCTATCTGCATGCGCTGCAGGGCGGATCTGTCTATGCCATCGGCCCTGGCGAACCTGCCGCCTTGCCGGGATTTCTCTATCGCGGAACACCCCAGCAATGTCCTTTCAGCGGCAGAGACGTGCAGTCGCGCTGGATATCGCAGAAGGTGATCGCGGGGACGCCTTGCGAGACGTTCACGCTGGAAGAGCAACAGAATCCGCCGGCGGATACCAGCTGTCTGTTGAGCACCGGGGTGCTCGACCTGTGCACGCCACCCCCCGGGACCGTCGCGCAGAATGACATTCTCACCAACTACCTCGGCCCGGTGGATGCGTTGGTGGATGCGACCCTGGGCACGGTGAATGCATTGCCCACCTGTAGTCTGCTGGGGGTCTGCGTTCCAGAAGTGGAGGTGGGAACCTTGTACTGTCCCGTGGGGACGCAGCTTCAGGAGGACGGTGACCTGGTGACCGCACTGGTACGTTCGCTGTTCGATCAATTGCGAGCTACCACTGACCTGGGACTGATCGAGCCCTTGCTGCAGGAGGTGACGAACCTGCTCCCCGGCACGCTTGAATGCTCCGCGGAAGGGGGGTTCCAGCTGGCGGAAAGCGTGCCCTCTGCGGAGAATTCCTCCGACAATGCGCTCGAAGGACTGGCAGCGCCCTTCCAGTTGCGGTCACCAGGCAGCGCAGGCAATGTCTGGTTCAGAACCTCGCCGGATGGAGAAGGGCGCTAGCGGCATCAGTCATCGGCGCGTCTTTCACTGAGCGCCTTTTATTTCGTGTCTTTCACTGCGCGTCTTTCACTGAGCGTTCTTGACACCTCGGCTGATCATCGGCGCGCAGCGCTCGGGGTTGATGCTGACCACGCGCAGGCGATGCCCATCAGGCAACACACAGTCCAGGACCTGCCAGGCACAGCCCGGGGCGCTGCTGCCGTGGCTTTCCATCAAGTGTGCACCGTGGGCCTGCAGCAGGTACCTGACATGGGGGAAGTCATCGCGATCCACCTCCAGGGTCAATTTGCGGCTGTCCGGTTGCTCTGCGCTCAACTGCAACAACAGGACGCTGGTCTGCCCATCGGGTGCGTGATGCAGCTCGAGCGTCGCGCTGGTCGCGTTGCGCAGCAATGTGGGCAGGGCGAGAGTCTCCTGGAAGAAGCGGCAGGCGGCTTCCAGATCGCGCACCTCCAGAATGGCTGGGTGCAGGGACAGGCGTTGAATCATGGGGGACCTCATGACAAGAGGGAGGGAATGAGCCTAGTGTCGTGGCAGTCCGTGGGCGGCGCACTTTGAATCTGATGATGGTCATGATGGCTTGTCGCTATCGCAGCGTGCACCGAGCGTGGCGTGGCAACTTGTCGCATTTGTCGCATCTCGCGACTGAACCGTTAGCATCCGTGCAACTGACAGAGTCAGGACCCATCGTCCAGGCGCACCGCATCGTGCGGTGACGCTCATTGCCATGCTTCCGGGGCTTTCATGTCGCTGCGCAAACTGGCCCTCATGGGGCTCAGTGCTCTCGCTATCATGTTGATCGTGCTGGTGATGGGGTTCAATGCCTCCCATCAACCGCGCGAGGCCTGGCCGACGACGCTGGAACTGTCTTCAACGCGCGGCACCTTGACTCCCGGCACGCTGGCCGGTGATGAATCCGGGCATCTGAGCCTGTTGATCCCCGGCTTCACCCATTGCCCGGATATCTGCCCGCTGTCTCTGGCGCGTCTGCAGATGGTCTGGCAGCGCCTGGACCTTCAGGATCAACACAGGTTGCACCCGCTGTTCCTGACCCTGGACCCCGCCCGCGACACCCTGCCTGTCCTCACTCGCTATCTTTCCGCCTTCCACCTGCCGGTGACAGGCCTTCGCACGGCCCCGGACGATGAGCAGAGTCTCAAGACCCTGACGCAGCGATTGGGCCTCCAGTTTCATGTGCGTGAGCACGGTCCAGCCGTTCATCCTGCTGACGACTACATGATCGACCACAGCGTGGCGATTCTCGTCCTCGATGATCAGGGCCGTCTGCGCGATACCTTGCCGCTCAGTCAGACGCCGGCCCAGCTGGCCGATCGCATCGAACAGCTGCTCGACTCGGTGCACGACTCGATAGATCAGGGCGCGGGGCATGATATGCCTGCGGAGTCGGCCTCATGATGTCGGCTCCATGCTCGCGCCAGACTCGAGATGAGTCCGTCTCCTTCCACCGTGCACTGTCACGCCTGACGGCGGCCAATGGCCACGCGGTCTTCGTGATGTTGCTGGCGCTGGCCGCGATGCTGGTGATGCCACTGGCAGCGCCGCGTGTGGTGATGGTGAATGATCACGCTGTCTTCGAGAGTCCCGGTGCCGGGCATTGGGTCAGCGGGGATAGCGACTGGATCACTCGCGCGGCACGCGAGAGTGGCTCCCAGGCGCAGATCACCCACAGTTCTGCCGCCTCGGATTGCCCATTGGCCAGCATGGCCGCCTTCACGCTGGCATTGATCGCTGCCGTGCTGGTACTCATGCTGGCAGTCCTCGGGCGAGACGCCACGCCTCGCCCATTGCCGGTCTCCCGACGGGAGATCGATGTCCATCTACGTCCTCCCGGGCGGGCACCTCCTTTCCCATCAGTGTTTGCGTGAACGCTTCCGGGGCCGTCGTGACGGCTCCAGACCATGTTCGGTGACCCCGCGTTGACCGACGGACCCTGGATCCGTCGCACGTGGGGCGCCTGCTGATGGGTAATTTGTGCAATGAAGACCGCAACAGACACTGGAACCGCCAGCCGCGCCGGGCGGGGGTTCAGCGATATCTACCGGGCAGTATGGCGCTGGCACTTCTATGCCGGCCTGTTGGTGCTGCCGTTTCTGGTACTGCTTTCCGTGACGGGAGGCCTGTACCTGTTCCGCGATGGCATCGATCAATTCGTCCATTCCGACCTGATGAAGGTCAACACGCCCGTCACGCAGAGTGCTCAGAATCCGGCAGTGACAAGCCTGCCGTTGAGCGAGCAGGTGGATCAGGCGCTCGCGAGTCTTCCGGGCACGCCGGTGCGCGTCGTGCCATCTCCCGCCCGTGACCTGACCACGGAAGTCGATATCGTGGCAGCCGATGGCAGTGGCAAGCAGGCCGTCTACGTCAATCCTTACAGCGGCGAAGTCCAGGGGCAGATGGCCTACCGCGACAGCATCATGTGGACGGTACGTCGTCTGCATAGCCTCGCGATCACGGGGCCGATCGGTAACGCGGCGCTGGAGATCGCTGCCGGGTGGTCGATCCTGCTCGTGTTCAGCGGGCTATATCTGTGGTGGCCGCGGGGGCAGAAAGGGGGGGTGGTCACGCTGCGGACCACGCCGGCGCGCCGGCTGTGGTGGCGGGACCTGCACGCCGTGTGTGGCATCATCGCGGCCGGCTTCATCGTGTTTCTCGCCGTGACCGGCATGCCGTGGTCGATGGTCTGGGGGGCCAAGGTCAACGAGTTGGCCAATGGGCATAACTATGGGTACCCCGATGGCGTGCGCGTGAACACGCCGATGTCGGATGCCCGCCTGGTGGATCAGGAATTGACCAGCTGGTCGCTTGAACAAGCCGTTATCCCGTTATCTTCCTTGCCGGGTGACGCCGCTGATCCCATTGTCGACGAGGGTGAGCACGCCGGTCACGGCGGCTCTGGCGCAAGTTCCGCGCCGGTGAAAGCGGCTGTGCCACTGAGCGCTGCCGCGATTGCCCACGCCGATATCGGTCTCGACGAGGCAGAACGCATCTTCGCTCGCGAGGGCCTGGCGCCGGGCTATGCCATCAATTTGCCGAGCACCGCTCAGGGCGTCTATACCGGCTCCGTGTATCCGGATGCGCTGGAGCGCCAGCAGGTCGTGCATGTGGATCGTTACTCCGGCGATGTGCTGCTCGACATGCATTACGCCGACTACGGGCCGCTGGGACGGGCGCTGGAGTGGGGCATCAATGTGCATCTGGGGCAGCAGTACGGCCTGATCAATCAGCTGATTCTGCTGATGGCGTGTCTCGCGATGGTGATGATGAGCGTCGGGGCAGGCGTGATGTGGTGGAAGCGTCGTCCGGTGGGCGGTATCGGTATCCCGCCGCTGCCCAGGGAGCGCAAGCGTATCGCCGGTGTCTGGGGCTTGATGATGATCATCGGGGTGATCTTCCCGCTGGTCGGCCTCTCGCTGATCGTGATGGGCCTGCTCGATTGGCTGTGGATTCGTGTCAGTGCCTCTCGTCACCACGATGCGGCGGAGGCCAGCGCATGAAGCCGTCATCCGTCTTCCCATCACTTCCGTCAACTGTCTTTTCATCACTTCCGTCTTCTCCGCTCGCGCAGGTAATGAGCGGTCTGCCCAGTCGTCGGCGTCTGCCAGTGACGGTCGCGGCGGTATTGGCGAGCAGTGCCTCATTTGGCGTCCACGCCGAGAAGAGCTCCGTCTCGCAACTGCCTCTGGTGCATGTCGAGGCCGAGGCACCCATGGCCAGCCCCATCGTCGAGTCAAGCCAGGGGCATGCCAAGGGCAATCTGGATATCGGTGAGCAGTTGCGTGAGGTCAACGGCGTCAGTGGCTCTCGTCTGGGCAGTCATGGTGTCTCGGCCATCTTTCGGGCGCAGGGCGGTGAACGCCTGATTCAGGAGGTCGATGGGGCGCCGCTCTATCCGGCCTGCCCCGGCGGCATGGACACCACGCTGGGCTATGCGACCACCGGCAGTCAGTCGGATCTCACCCTCTACAAGGGCGCGCAGAGCGTCAGTCGTGGTCCCAGCTTTGCCGCAGGCACCGTCGAGGTGACGCGTCACACGCCATCACGCACCGACGATGACGGCGTGCATGGCACCTTGGGGGCCGGCTGGCGCAGCAATGATGATGCCACCAGCGAGACGCTGTCGCTGACCGCCAAGCAGGGCGATGTCTGGGCTGCGCTGGACGTCGAGCATTCCGAGCGCAACAACTACGAGGATGGCAATGGCGATACCCAGTCTGGTGCCTATCGCAGCGACAACGGCAGTATTCGTGTCGGGGCCTTCGCCACCGAGGATGTCGCCATCGAAGCGGGGGGCGCCGTGGTGCGCATCGATGATGCCTTGTATCCCACCATGGATGCGCCCCGCAGCGACATGGACCGCCAGTACCTCAAGCTGACCATCGACAACGTCGGGCCTTTCTCGCATACCGAATCGCAGATCAACCATGCTCGCGTCGTGCACGACATGGACAACGTCACCCTGCGTGACGTTGACGATTCCAGATCGAGCATGGACATGAGTTCCAGCATGGACATGAGCTCGGGCATGGACATGGATATGAGCGACATGGCCATGTTCTCCAGCGCGACCACCGAGACCTGGTATGCCAGCACCCAGGGCGATATCCCGCTGACCGTCGCCGGGCGTGACGCGACACTGACATTGGGCGCTGACGCCGAGCGTCTGGAAAGCAATGCCGACTCCCGGATGGGCATGTCGCTGGACAGCCTCTCGGACAGTCAGACCTGGCCGGATGTCGTGCGCACGCGCGGTGGCGTATTTGCCGAGCTGGATACCACGCTGGATCAGGACAATCGTCTGGTGACTGGCGCGCGCTATGACGTCTCCCTAAGCGATGCGCGAGATGCCGATGAGGTGGTGGGCAGCAATGCCTCGGCCATCTCCGCCTGGCGGGATCAGTACGGAGAGGATGTCGAGGCCAGTCAGCGGGATGGGGAATTCAGTGCGCTGGCGCGCCTGGAGCATCGCGTCAATGATGAGGTGAAAGGCTACGCGGCGCTCAGTCGCAGCGTGCGCTTCCCTACCGCCACCGAGCGTTATTACAACCGCCAGTCCGAGACTGACGGTTGGCTGGGCAATCCCGAGCTTGAGCCCGAGATCCATCAGCAGCTCGAACTGGGGGTGGCGGTCAGGCAGGGCGCCTGGCGTTATTCGGCGGACACCTACTACAACCGGGTGCATGACTGGATCGAGCTGACCGAAGGGGACTCGCTGACCACCTATGACAACGTCGAAGCCGAGATCTATGGTCTCGAGCTCGAGGCCAGCTGGCAGCAGCATGGCTGGCGGCATTCGGCAGGCGTCGCCGCCACCCACGGCACCAACCTGAGCGATGGCACGCCGTTGTCCCAGGTGGCACCGTTCAATGGCTATCTGGCGACACGCTATGACGCCGATGCCTGGTGGGCCGGTGCACGTCTCGATACGGCAGCACGCCAATCACGCATCTCCGACAGCGAACAGAAGACGGCAGGTTTCGGCATCGTCGGGCTGGAAGGGGGCTATCGTGTCACTGACGCCATCGAGCTGAGCGCCGGTATCGCCAATCTGTTCGACAAGGCCTACGCCTACCACGTCAATCGCTTCTACGATGATCCGTTGCAGGGCGACGTGCGCGTCAATGAGCCCGGGCGGATCTTCTGGACGCATGCCCGCTGGAGTTTCTGAGGTCCGCGTCACTGCAACAGTGAGCGCTGGACGCTGGTCGTTATCCGCAAGAGTGCGAGAAGCCCGCCATCGGTCGTCAAACATGACCGATGGCGGGCTTCTTGTTCAAGGCAAGTTACAGCTTGATGGCTCTCAGCGCTGGTGGGTTCTCCTCTGAGCCTTCAGGCGCGGCCGATATGCTCGCGCAGATGCTCACGATAGGCCCGCGTGTAGGCCTCCAGATCGGGATTCTTGATCACATCAGTGGCCAGATAGGTCGGAAGTGCCGACATGCCCAGGAATTCCATCGCCTTGTGCACGGGATAGTAGACGGCGTCGATGCCTTTGCCTTCGAAGAAGTTGCCCGCTTCATCAAAGGCTTCGAGGGGCGCATTCCAGGTCAGTGACAGCATGTAGCTGCGGCCCTGCATCAAGCCACCCGTGCCGTAGCCCTGGGTCGGGTTGGTGCGGTGACGGCCATCGCTGGCATACAAGGCACCATGGCCTTCTGTCAGGACATCATCGAGATACTGCTTCACGGTCCACGGCAGGCCCATCCACCAACCCGGGGTCTGATAGATGATCAGGTCCGCCCACAGCTGTTTCTCCACCTCCGCCTTGGCGTCAAAGCCTTCCACGATGACGGTTTCGCGCACCTCATGGCCCAGCTCGGCCAGCTCACCGCGTGCCAGCTCATGCAGGGTCGCATTGAGCTCGCCATTGGAATGGGCAAAGGCCTTGCCACCGTTGATCAATAGAATCTTCATGCCAGGTACTCCAGAACTGTTGGCTTTTCAGCAATGGAGCGCAGCATGAGCGTTCGCAAGTCATTGATAAAGCGGCGCTGGCGTAAAACACCTTTGCTGTGGGTGCAACAATCTTGGCGCTTTACCCTTTATGTCATGAATTCAAACCGGCGTAGTCCAGTCTGGGCATGACGCGCTCCAGCAACATGGCGGCATGCATCACCTTCATGTCCTGGAATTTTCCTCCGACAATGTGCAGGCCGACAGGCAGTCCCTGGTCATCCAGCCCACAGGGGAGGGAGGCTGCGGGTTGTTGAGTGAGGTTGAAGGGGTAGCTGAAGGGGGTCCATTCCATCCAGTCGTGATATCTCCCCTCCGGCGGTACGTTGTGGCCGGCAGTGAAAGGTGAGATGGGCAGTGTAGGAGTGATCAGCAGGTCCCATTGCTCGTGGAAGGATTGCATGTGTGTGCAAAGCGCAGTTCGCTCTCGTCTTGCCGCCAGATATTGCGACAAGGAAATGTTGCTCCCGCGCGCTGCAATGTCCAGCAAGCCCGGGTCCATCTGATCTCGCTGGCTGTCGGTCATCTTCTCGAGCACCTGGGTGGCACCCGCGAACCACAGGGTATTGAAGGTCTCCAGCGGGCAGGAGAAGCCCGGATCTATCTCGATGACCTCCGCGCCCAGTCGGGACAGCTGAGCGACGGCGTTATCCACTCGCCTGCGTATGTCTGGCGCGACTTCCACGTAACCCAGGGTCGGGCTGTAGGCGATCTTCCAGCCTTGCAGCGAGACTGGCGTTCGGGTGTCCATTCTGAGGCTGTCCGGATCGCCAAGCAGACCATCACGGCTATCGGGCTGCGCCATGCTCTCGAGCATCAGGAGGCTATCGGAGGCCGTGCGCGTCATTGGTCCCAGGTGTGAGAGGGTCGACATGGCACTGGTCGGCCACTGGGGAATCCAGCCAAACGTGGGTTTCAGGCCGAAGGTGCCGGTAAAGCTGCAGGGAATGCGGATCGAGCCACCTGCATCACTGCCCTGATGGAGCATGCCCAGGTTGAGCGCGGCCGCTGCTCCAGCTCCACCCGAGGATCCACCTGAGGTCAGCGCGGTATTCCAGGGATTGCGTGTCACGCCGTGCAGCGGGTTGTCCGTCACTCCCTTCCAGCCGTACTCCGGTGAGGCTGTCTTGCCGAGAAACACGGCGCCTGCCTTGCGAAGACTCGCAGCCACCGGGGCATCGACATCACTGCCTCCGTCCGGGGATGTGGTGGCGGAGCCGTACCGGGTCGGCATGCCGCGCGACAGCGTGAGGTCCTTCAAGGTGGTCGGGATGCCATCCAGTGGGCCGCAGGGCGTGCCCTTCATCCAGCGGGTTTCGGCGTCTTTCGCCGCCTTCATTGCCCCATCATGGGCGATGTGCACGAAGGCATTGATCTTGGGGTTGAGCGTGTCGATACGTTCCAGGCAGTCTCGGGTCAGCTCGACGGGGGAGAGCTCGCCTCGTCGAAACAGTGCCAGGGCATCAATCGCTGTCAATTCAGGTAATTGCGTGGGAGTAGAGACTGGGTTCATGGCCGATCCTGTCCATTGGGTAGCAATCAATCGAGTGGCTGAATGTGTTCGGAAACGAAAAGGGCCTGCGTGATGCAGGCCCTTTGTTCTGGTCAGCGGGCTTCGATCACCCGAGATGGACCAGCCTCGGCGTCTTCCAGCTGCTCCGGGTGATACTCGGCGGTGTAATCCCGACGCGCCTGGGCGAAGCGTTCCACCACCTCGGCATCCTTGCGCTGCAGGGCGAGGCTGAGGATCACGAAGGCTGACGCATTGAGAATCAGGCCCCAGATGCCGGCATGCAGGCCAAGCGGGTTGCTGACACTGGCGCCGTAGGACAGCCACAGGACGGTCACGATGCCCAGGCTCAGGCCCCAGAAGGCCGCTTGCGGGTGCGCCTTGCGCCAGGTGATGGCGCCCAGTGTAGGCACGATCAGCTGAGCGGTGCCCGCCAGTGCCGCGATGCCGATGGTGACCAGCAGTCCCGGAACGGTCAGGGCCAGGATGTAGGCTGCGAGAGAGAAGCCCACCAGGGACAGGCGCCCGATATGGACGATGCGTTCCTGATTCGCCTGCGGGTTCACGTAGCGCTTGTAGATATCCATGGTGACGACGGTCGATACCGCATGGATCTGGGAGTTGGCCGTGGACATCGCCGCGGCGGCCCCAGCCGCCATGATCAGCGAGGCCAGCAGGTACGGTGCATAGTTCATCAGCATGACGGGCAGAATCTGGTCAGCATTCTCCAGGCCCGGCTCCAGCAGTACGCCCGTATAGCCCGTCAGTACCGAGCCGAAGTAGGCGAAGGCGGCAAGCCCCAGCAGGAAGGGCATCAAGCCGAACAGCTTGCCGCTTTTCACCGAATACATGCGCAGCCAGATCTGGGGGCCCATGAAGGCGCCGATGGCGACGATCACGAACAGCGAGAACCACATGGAGTAGCCCATGTTGCCATTCGGCCCCGGCAGGGTCAGATGCGCGGGCGAGTCGCTGGCAAGCTGCGCGAACATGCTGGTCGGGCCACCGGCCTGGCCGGCGATGTAATAGCCCGCATACATCATGCCGAAGAACAGCAGCGCCCCGTAGATCACATCCGTCCAGGCGATGGCGCGGATCCCGCCGACCCACACATAGACGATGATGATGAAGTAGAACAGCAGCGCGGCCAGCCAGAAGGGCACGACGCCACCCGAGGCAACCTCGATCAGATACGCACCGCCGGTCAGCTGGATCTGCAGATACGGCACGGTGAAGATCAGCGTGATGACGGCGACGAGAATTCTCAGCGCTTCACTGTTGTAGAAGTCGCCCATCAGGTCTGACGGCGTCAGGTAGTCGAAGCGCTTGCCGAGATACCAGACACGCTTGCCCACCCAGTAGTACATGAAGCCGAAGAGCAGGTTCCACGCCAGCGCCGTGAGATAGATGGGGCCACTGGTATAGAAGGTGGCGTTGGAACCGAGGAAGGCAAAGGCGCTCCACCAGGTGGCCGCCACCGTGAAGAACACGGCAATGCTGCCCATGGCCCGCCCTTGCACGAAGAAATCTTCACTTGTCGTCTGGGACTTTCGCGCGGACACGAGCCCGACGATCAAGGGGATGATCATGAAGGCCGCGATGATCAAGATACTTCCCGTCATGATGAGCTCCTCAGCGCTTGCCGCCGGTGGAAGGGGCCTTGGCGCTACCCCAGTTGGTCAGGTAGGCATACAGGAACACGGCGGTCAGGAAGCCCCACCACACCAGGTTCCAGACGAGGAAGAACGGGATTCCCATCACCATGGGCTCGATCTTGTTGGCCATCAGGATCATCGGGCTCTCGAGCATGAAAAACCCGAACAGCATGCTGCCGTAGATGGCGACCTTGCGGGTCGTGAAGCGCTTCATCATTGCATACCCCTTTATTGTGGTTGGTGGGGGGTGTTGTGACCTGTCGTGGACAACGACAGGGGGCGGAACATGGCAATGCATCAATTATTGTATTTATGCGTATAAATTAACCAATAGGTGACAATCCCCGTACCGTCAAGAAAGTGGCGGCGATTGCACCGGATGTTTCAGGAAGTGAAGAAGATCCGCCGGCCTCCCTCAGAGGCTGGTGACAGCAGGAGTGTGCAAGTCTTCCGCTTTTCGTCTCACCCGCGACGCAGGCCCCCAAAATCTGGATAATGGCGCCCATCGCGTAGCCGCCTCCGGCGTGCTGGCGCCCATACTCTTCACAGCGGTGCATCGTTCATGGAAATCAAGGTCAACTTTCTCGACAACCTGAGGCTCGAGGCGAAATTCGACGACTTCACGGTCATCACCGATCAGCCCATCCGCTACAAGGGCGATGGGTCGGCGCCGAGCCCGTTCGACTACTTCCTGGCGTCGTCGGCGCTGTGCGCGGCCTACTTCGTGAAGGTGTACTGCGTGGCGCGCAACATCCCGACCGAGAACATCCGTCTGTCGCAGAACAACATCGTCGACCCGGAAAACCGCTACAACCAGATCTTCAAGATCCAGGTGGAGCTGCCGGAAGAGCTGTCCGACAAGGATCGCCAGGGCATCCTGCGCTCCATCGAGCGTTGCACGGTGAAGAAGGTCGTCCAGACCGGCCCGGGCTTCGAGATCGAGACGGTCGACAACCTCGACGAGGACGCCCAGGCCCTGCTGATGGCGGAGCCGCCGGAAGGACAGAGCACCTGGATCGAGGGCAAGGACCTGCCGCTGGAGCAGACCATCGCCAACATGACGGGCCTTCTGAATGATCTCGGCATGAAGATCGAGATCGCCTCCTGGCGCAACATCGTGCCCCACGTCTGGTCGCTGCACATTCGTGATGCCGCCTCGCCGATGTGCTTCACCAACGGCAAGGGCTCGACCAAGGAGAGCGCGCTGTGCTCGGCGCTGGGCGAGTTCATCGAGCGTCTGAGCTGCAACTTCTTCTACAACGATCAGTTCTTCGGCGAAGCCATCGCTGACAGCGATTTCGTGCATTACCCGAACGAGAAGTGGTTCCAGCCGGGCCCGAACGACGAGATCCCGGAAGGCGTGCTGGACGATTACTGCCTCGAGATCTTCAATCCGGACGGCGAGCTGGGTGGCTCCAATCTGATCGATACCAATTCCGGGCGTGCGGACCGTGGCATCGTGTCTCTGCCGTTCACCCGTCGCTCGGATGGCGAGACGATCTACTTCCCGTCCAACCTGATCGAGAACCTTTACCTCAGCAACGGCATGAGCGCCGGCAACACCTTGCCGGAAGCCCAGGTGCAGTGCCTGTCCGAGATCTTCGAGCGTGCCGTGAAGCGCGAGATTCTCGAGCAGGAACTGACCCTGCCGGACGTGCCGCAGGAGGTGCTGGCCAAGTACCCGGAAATCGTCGAGGGCATCGAGGCACTGGAAGCCCAGGGCTTCCCGATTCTGGTCAAGGACGCCTCGCTGGGCGGCCAGTTCCCGGTGGCCTGCGTGACCTTGATGAACCCGAAGACCGGCGGTGTCTTCGCCTCCTTCGGCGCGCATCCGAGCTTTGAGGTTGCCATCGAGCGCAGCCTGACCGAGCTGATGCAAGGCCGCAGCTTCGAGGGGCTCAACGACTTCATGCCGCCCACCTTCAACTCGCTGGCCGTCTCCGAGCCGAACAACTTCGTCGAGCACTTCATCGACTCATCAGGCCTCGTCTCCTGGCGTTTCTTCAGCTCGAAGACCGACATCGAGTTCGTCGAGTGGGACTTCTCCGGCAGCAATGAAGAAGAGGTCGCCAACCTGTTCGGTATCCTCGATGAGATCGGCAAGGAATCGTACATGGCGGTGCACGAGGACCTCGGCGCGCCGGTGTGTCGTATCCTGGTGCCGGGCTATTCCGAGGTCTATCCGGTCGAGGACCTGGTGTGGGACAACACCAACATGGCGCTGGATTACCGCGAGGACATCCTCAATCTGCATCGTCTCGATGACGATCAGCTGGCGGACCTGGGCGAGCGTCTCGAAGAGAGCCAGCTTGATGAGCACATGGACATCAAGACGCTGATCGGCATCGAGTTCGACGAGAACACCATCTGGGGCCAGCTGACGATTCTCGAGCTGAAACTGATGATCAATCTCGCGCTGGGTCAGCACGAGGATGCGCTGGATCGTGTCGAGATGTTCCTGCAGTACAACGACAACACCGTCGTGCGCGGCCTCTATTATCAGGCCATGAAGGCCGTGCTGGAGATCACCCTCGACGATGAGCTGGAGCTCGAGGACTACCTCTACAACTTCCGCCGCATGTTCGGTGAAGACACCATCGCTGCCGTGGTCGGCTCCGTGCAGGGTGAGGTGCGCTTCCATGGTCTGGAGCCCACCAACATGCAGCTGGAAGGGTTGGATCGCCACCTGCGCCTGATCGAAAGCTACCAGAAGCTGCACGCCCATCGTGCTGCCTTGGCGGCCGAGCAGGCCTGATGCTCGCCTGCTGAATCCTGTGGCATGACCTGTGGCATGACCTGTGGCATGACCTGTGGCATGAAAAGAACGGCCCCTCACTGGATGGTGAGGGGCCGTTTTCGTTTCCGGGTGCTTGCGTATGCGTACCAGTGGCTCAGGACAGCACCTTCTGACCCTCTGCCAGACGCTGACAACACGCGATGATCTGCTCCCTGATCCAGCGGTGCGCCGGGTCCTTCTGATAGCGGCGATGCCAGCTCAGATGGAAGGGGAAGGAGGCGAAGGCCACGGGTGGCGGCACGAGGGTGACGGCGAACTGACGACAGAAATGCTGGCACAGTCCGGTGGGCAGGCTCGCGATCAACGGCGAGCGTTCCAGCAGGGAAGGCACGGCCATGAAGTAGGTGACGGCCAGCGCCACCTCGCGCTTCAGCCCCTGACCCTCAAGCTGCTTGAAGATGCCGCTTTTCAGGCGGGCATGCGGTTGAACCAGCACATGGGCGTGGTGCTCGAAATCCGCCTTGGTCATGCGGCCCTCGCCATCCAGCCGCTCCAGCAAGGGATGCCCGTTGCCGACCAGGCAGTCGATGCCTTCCGTGATCACTTCCCTGACCACCAGATTCTCGGGCGGATCGACCTGACGCCCGAAGGCGAGATCCGTCGTGCCGCTCATCACGCCAGCCTCGCTCATGTCCTGTGACAGTCTGCGTACCTGCAGCGTGATGCCGGGGGCCTGCTCACGCAGGATCGTCGCCAGTTGCGGCAGGATCAGCACCTCGAAGTAGTCGTTGGCGGCGATCTCGAAATGACGGCTCTCGGTGGTGTGGTCGAAGTGTCGCTCGCTGTTGATCAGGCCATCGAGGTCGGTCAGCGCCGCCTCGATGGTCGGGAACAGGTGGTCGGCCTTCTCGGTGGGGCGCATGCGCTGGCGGTCGCGAATGAACAGCGGGTCATTGAACAGTTCGCGCAGTTTCGACAGCGCCGCGCTCACCGAGGGCTGACTCAGGTGCAGACGCTCGCCGGCGCGCGTGACGTTCTGCTCGAGATACAGCGCATGAAAGGTGCGCAGAAGGTTGAGGTCGTAATTGAGCTTCATGATGACTACCAGAGCAGGCGGAGTGTCGCGGCTGCACTCGGACGAGTGAGCACTATTTGTCTGGATGATAGCAGCTATCCGGACTATCGATTATCACGATGGGAGGCTCAGGCGGTAGGGTGGTCTCAAGGACACGGCGAGAGATCAATGCGACCCACAGGAGCGATCCATGAGTGATGTGAAGCAGATGCAAGCCGAAGGGCAAAAGATCATTCTGATCACCGGTGCCTCCAGCGGTATCGGTGAGGCCACCGCACGCACTCTGGTGAAGGCCGGGCACAAGGTCGTCGTGACCGCCCGCCGCAAGGAGCGCCTCGATGCGCTTGTCGAGGAGCTGGGCAGCGACAAGGTGCTGGCGATCGCCGCGGATGCGACGGACTACGATCAGCTCGCCAAGGTCGTCGAGCAGGCCGTCGCCCATCATGGCCATCTGGATGTGGCGTTCGCCAATGCCGGTACCGGCGTCAGCCAGGCTGGCACCGAGAACGGCGATCCCGAGGAGTGGAAGCGAGTCGTCGACATCAACATCAATGCGCTGCTGTGGACCGCCCACGCGACCCTGCCGCATCTGAGAGAGCGCAAGGGCCACTTCATCCTCACCAGTTCCGTGGCCGGGCGCGCCAATCATGCGGGCTCCATCTACAGCGCCAGCAAGTGGTTCGCCTACGGTTTCGGCCAGAATCTGGCGATGGAAATGGCCGAATGGCAAGGCCGCTGCACCACCATCACGCCGGGCATGGTCAACACCGCCTTCTTCGATGAGCCCAAGCCGGACAAGCTGGACCCGCAGGATGTGGCGGATGCCGTGCTCTACGCCATCAGTGCCTCACCCCGTGCCAATATTCGCGAAGTGCACCTGGTGCCGACCTGGTGAGCCGGTTCGCTCGACAGCGGGCTTCCGCCTTCGCTGAGCAGACCTTCGCAGGACAGCTATTTGTATGAGCGATAGTGGCTATCTGGACTATCGATTATGACGATGGTGACGTGAGCCGTAAGCTTGATTCAACACGTGCCGAGCATCACGTGGTGACCATCACAGGGCGAGCACCACGTGCCGATCGTCACAGGGCGAGCATCACGTGCCGATCATCACAGGGCGAGCATCACGTGGTGACCATCACCTCGCCGACAAATTTCGTGAAGTGACCGTTGCGGGCTATCCCGCACGTAAAGGAGAGCATCATGAGCAAGGTTCTGGTGGTAGTGACATCCCACGATACGCTGGGTGACACGGGCAAGAAGACAGGCTTCTGGCTGGAAGAGCTGGCGGCTCCCTACTACGTGCTGAAGGATGCCGGTGTCGAGGTGACACTCGCGTCTCCCAAGGGCGGTCAGCCGCCGCTGGACCCGGCAAGCCAGGGCGAGGACTTCCAGACGGATGCCACTCGCCGCTTCGACAAGGACACTGCCGCTCAGCAGGACCTCGCCACCACTGCCGTGTTGGCAGACATGAAGGTCGAGGACTTCGACGCCATCTTCTACCCGGGTGGCCACGGCCCGCTGTGGGATCTGACCAATGACGCCGATTCCATCCGTCTGATCGAGCAGTTCCACGCGGCCGGCAAGCCGGTCAGCTCTGTCTGCCACGCCCCGGCCGTGCTGCTGAATGCCCGCAAGCCGGATGGCACTCCCTTCGTGGATGGCGTGCATGTCACCGGTTTCACCAACGGCGAAGAAGAAGGTGTCGGCCTCACTGACGTCGTGCCGTTCCTGGTGGAAGAGGCGCTGCAGCAGAAGGGCGGCATCTATGAGAAGAAGGACGACTTCACCTCCTACGCCATCCAGGATGGGCTGATCATCACCGGTCAGAACCCGATGTCGTCTGAAGGTGTCGCGGAACTGCTGCTCAAGAGCCTCGAGCAATAAGCGCCCTGAGCGACAAGCACTTCGGGACACAAGCACTTCAAGACACAGGCATCTCATGATTCGGGCGCTGCCTGATCTGACGAGTGCATGAAAAAAGCCGCTACCGGTCATCCGGTAGCGGCTTTTGCGTGTCTGGCATCCAGCTTCGACGAGAGGTTGTCAGCGAGTGCGGATCACCCGCGCTCCATCCACGCCTTCCAGCCGCCGTACTCGCTGATGTCCGTCATCGGTACGTCGCTGTCAGCGAAGACCGAGCAGATGAAGCCCGCGACCCAGCGGCCGTCTTCGAGCTCGATCTGACCCAGACCCAGCGGGAAGGGGATGCCGGCGAGGAAGCTGCCGACACTGGCGATGGGCAGTGACCAGACTTCCAGCGCGATGCTGGTGCCGCCCTCTGGCGCGCGCAGCATGGCCGGTTTGGCGGGTGTGGCGTCATCCAGTTGATACAGGCGGTAGCGGGGGGCGCTGTGAGTACGGGCGACCAGGCGGGCATCGCGCTGGGTGAGCTGGTGATTGAGCGGCATGCCAGTGAGATGCGCACCGCAGACCGCGATCTCGAGCCGGCCATTCTTCGCCATCGGCAGATCGCTGTCGGCGAGGCGTGCCTGGGGACGGGCAACGGCGCTGGCCCCCAGTGGCAGCGAGAATTCCTTCTCGAGCAGCCGCGCGATGCTCAGCAGTTGCAGGTCTTCGAAGGCGGGCGCGAACAGCGTCACACCGCCGGGCAGGCCTTGGCTGTTGAAGCCGACCGGTACGGCCAGTGCGCTCAGATCCAGCAGGTTCATGAAGTTGGTCCAGGTACCCAGCTCCGAATTGACCGCGATCGGCGCCTCGGCCAGCTCCGCCTTGGTCGGCAGGCGCGGCGTGGTCGGCGCCAGCATCACGTCCACCTGCGCGAGCAGGGCATCGGCCTGACGGCGGTATTCGGCCAGCTGATAGCGGGCATCGAAGGCATCCACGGCCAGCGGCGTGGCACCGCCGAGGGTGATCTCGCGCGTCACCGGATGCAGTGCCTCGGGGTTGCGCTCGATCAGCTCGCGCACCGCGTGATAGCGCTCCGCCACCCACGGGCCTTCATAGAGCAGGCGCGCAGCGGCCAGCAGCGGGCTGCAATCCAGCTCGACCAGCTCGGCCCCCGATGCCTTGCACTGACGCATCGCCGCTTCCATGTAGCCGCTGTAATCGGCGTCGGTATGCCACTGGGTACGCGGCGGCACGCCGATGCGCAGGTCGGCGAGATCCGGCAGGAGGCCGTAGGCCTGGCCATGCACGGCGAAGTCGTGCTCGCGCGCCCAGCGGTTGTCGGCATCGAACTGTGCGGTGACGGACAACACCCGCGCGGCATCATCGCAGCCGAGTGCGAAGATCGAGATGGTATCCAGGGTGGCGCAGGCCGGCACCACACCGCCTGCGCTGAGCAGTCCGAGGGTCGGTTTCACGCCCACCAGATTGTTGAAGCAGGCCGGCACACGCCCGGAGCCCGCCGTGTCCGTGCCCAGCGCGAAGCTGACCTGCCCCTGGGCGGTGACGACGGCGGAGCCACTGCTGGAGCCGCCCGGGACATAGGCGGGGTCGAAGGCATTGGCCGGGGTACCGTAGACCGCCAGGGCGCGCTCCCCGACCAGACCGGTGGCGAACTGATCCAGATTGGTCTTGCCCATCGGGATGGCACCGGCCGCGATCAGCTGCTTGACCACGAAGGCGTCATCGTCTGGCGTATAGGCGAATTCCGGGCAACCGGCGGTGGTGGTCACGCCGGCGAGATCGATGTTGTCCTTGATCGCGAAGGGGATGCCGTAGAGCGGCAGTGACTCGGGCGCCACGTCGTCCAGACGCGCCAGATAGGGTTCCAGCTGATCTGCACTCAGGCGGGTGATCCAGGCGGCGTCTTGTTCGGGCTGCGCGGCCAGCAGTTCATTCACCAGCTGGCGTGGCGTCAGCTCTCCGGCCTGATAGGCCTTGCTCAGCGCCGTGATGCTCAGGTTGTGCGGGGTATGGGTCATCATCACAGCGTCTCCTCGGAGGACAGGGTCGATTGGGCGTTGTCTGTTGCGCTGGCACCAGCTGGATCAGTGGCTTCCACGGCGGTCGACAGCACGATCAGCGGCTGGCCGGGGGCGACGCCGCTGCCTTCCTTGATCGGCAGGCGAACGACACGGCCTGCGGTGTGGGTGCGAATCTCGACTTCCATCTTCATCGACTCGACCAGCGCCACCACCTGGCCGGCCTCGACGAGATCGCCCTCGGCGACCTCCAGCTTCCACAGGCTGCCGGTGACCGGCGTCTCGATGCCCAGCTCGTCGTCGCTCAGGCTGTCGGCTTCCTGCACCTCGTTGATCTGATCCTCGAAGGTGAACTGGCCGCGTGCATGCCAGTCGTCGATTTCCTGCTGGAAGGCGGCCTGACGGCGTTCACGGAAGGCATCGGTCTCGGCCTGATGCTCGGCGATCTGCGCCTGATAATCGGCGAGGCGGAAGCGGGTCTTCTCGATCTTGAGGTCGTAACGCCCCTGAGGGTGATCACGACGGATCTGCTCGAGCGCCTCATGGCTGACCGGGTGGAAGCGCAGTTGATCGAACACGCGCAGCAGCCACGGGCTGGTGAAGTGTTCGGTGCGGCGATAGCGATTCCACATCTGCAGCGTGCGGCCGACGAACTGATAGCCGCCCGGACCTTCCATACCATAGACGCACAGATAGGCGCCGCCGATACCCACCGAGTTCTCGGCGGTCCAGGTGCGTGCCGGGTTGTACTTGGTGGTCACCAGGCGCTGGCGCGGGTCCAGCGGCGTGGCCACCGGCGCACCCAGATACACATCGCCGAGGCCCATCACCAGATAGCGGGCGTTGAGTACGGTCTCGCGCACGGCGGCTTCATCCGCCAGACCATTGATGCGGCGAATGAATTCCAGATTGCTCGGGCACCAGGGGGCGTCCGGGCGCACCGAGCGTTGGTACTTGTCGATGGCCTGCTGACACGCCGGGTCATCCCAGGACAGCGGCAAATGCACGGTGCGCGCCTCGATCTCGATGTCCTCGACATCCTTGAGCGCGACTTCCGCCTGTTCGAGGTGCGTCATCAGCGTGGCGAGGGCAAGCTTGCGCGGGTCGTAATGCAGCTGCAGCGAGCGGATGCCCGGTGTCATCTCCATCAGGCCGGGCAGCGGATGCTCCTTGAGCCACAGCATCCAGGCGTGGGCGCGGAAGCGCAGCGCGATATCCAGCTCCATCTGGCCGAATTCGATCAGCAGGAAGTCATCCCCGGCGCGGCGATAGACGATCTGCTCGCCGCCTTGCTCGGCGCTCAGGCGCTTGAGTACTGGGGAGTCGTCCGGACGCGGACGTTGCTCGGCGATGGCGCTCAGCGTGGTGCTGGTCGCCGCCGGGCGCTGTTCCAGAGTGTCGAGCTGGCCACTGGCGAGGGCGGTGATCACGGCGTCCTGCTGCACCTCGATGGTGCGGGCTTCGTCCAGAGTCAGCGCGACGAAACGGATGCGATCACCGGCGGCCAGCTGGCCCAGCTTCCAGCGCTCGGCGCGGACCACGGTGGCCGGACATACGAAGCCGCCCAGTGACGGGCCGTCCGGGCCGAGGATGACCGGCATGTCGCCGGTGAAGTCGATGGTGCCGAAGGCGTAGGCGTTGTCGTGAATGTTGGAGGGGTGCAGACCGGCCTCGCCGCCGTCGGCACGCGCCCACTGCGGACGCGGGCCGATCAGTCGCACGCCGGTACGGCTGGAGTTGTAGTGCACTTCCCAGCGGTGGCCGAAGAAGGTGCTGATGTCGTCTTCGGTGAAGAAGTCAGGCGCACCGTGCGGTCCGTAGAGCACGCCGATCTGCCATTCGCGGCCTGCGGTCTTGCCTTGCGCCTCATTCACTGCGCCAGCGCCCTGCGGGATCAGCGCCTCGGGCAGCCGGGTCAGGGCGGGCTGGGGGCACTCGGCGAGATCAGCCAGCGGCAGGGTGTCGCCACTGCGCAGGGCACGTCCGGCATGGCCGCCGAACTGGCCCAGGGTGAAGGTCGCGCGCGAGCCCAGATACTGCGGGCAGTCGATGCCCCCGGCGATCAGCAGATAGCTGCGCGCGCCGGCGGCGACCTTGCCCAGGCTCAGGGTGCTGCCAGCGGCGATCTCATGCACCTGCCACAGGGCAAGGTCGTGAGTCGCGGTGTCATCGGAGCCGCCTTCAAGTGCTGGAGCGGAAAGCGTGGCGGGCAACGGCGCACCGGCCAGCACCACGCGCGTGGCGCGGTGGAAGTGCAGCGTCGGGCCGTTGAGGGTGATCTCGAGACCTGCGGCATCGGCCGCGTTGCCCAGCAGCGCATTGCCGAGACGGAAGGCGTAGTCATCGAAGGGGCCGGAGGGCGGCACGCCCACATCCCAGTGGCCCTGGCGACCCGGCATGTCCTGCACGGTGGTCAGGGTGCCAGGGACGATCACTTCAAAGGTCGGTGCGGCCCACTCGAGGCCTTCCAGCCAGCGGGTATAGATCTCGACATTGCGGAAGCGCGGGTCTTCCAGCAGGTGCGACAGCCACTGGCGGTTGGTCTCGATGCCGTAGAGGCGAGAGGCGGCCAGTGCCCTGGAGAGATCGCCGCGTGCCTGCTCGCGGGTCGGGGCGTGCACCATCACCTTGGCCAGCATCGGGTCGAACCACGCGGGGACCTCGAAGCCGGCCTCGATGGAGTGATCCACCCGCAGCTGGCTGCCCTCGGCGAGGGCGGCGGTCACGGCGTCATTGGCGAACTCCACCTCGGTGAGCAGGCCGCTGGAAGGGCGGAAATCGTGCTGCGGATTCTCGGCATAGACGCGTGCCTGCATGGCGTGGCCGCGGGGCGTCAGCGGCGCGACCCGCTCGCGCAGGTTGCCCAGCTCACCGGCACCCAGCTTGAGCATCCAGGCGACGATGTCCACGCCCC
Source organism: Cobetia sp. 3AK (assembly GCF_029846335.1). Lineage (NCBI taxonomy): Bacteria > Pseudomonadati > Pseudomonadota > Gammaproteobacteria > Oceanospirillales > Halomonadaceae > Cobetia > Cobetia sp. 3AK. The sequence continues at coordinate 314,650 of NZ_JARWKR010000005.1, forward strand.
ACACTAGCTCCGTGACACCGTGCTCGACCTGCAGGCGCGTGTTGACCTCCAGGAAGTAGAAGGCCTGACGCTCGGCGTCATAGATGAATTCGACGGTGCCGGCACTGCGGTAATTGACGGCTTCGCCCAGGCGGATGGCGGTGGCGATCATCTCTTCGCGAACGCGCTCGGGCAGGTCGGGTGCCGGGCATTCCTCGATGACCTTCTGGTGGCGGCGCTGACTGGAGCAGTCGCGCTCGCCCAGCGCGATCACCGTGCCTTCACCATCCCCGAACAGCTGCACTTCCAGGTGACGGGCGCGGGCGATGTACGCCTCCAGAAAGACACCGCCATCCCCGAAGTTGCGCTCGCCCAGACCCTTGACCGAATCGAAGGCACGGCTGAGGGAGGCGTCATCCTCACACACCTGCATGCCGATGCCGCCGCCGCCGGCGGTGGACTTGAGCATCACCGGATAGCCGATACGGGCGGCCTCGCTCAGTGCGCTCTCGACGTCGTCCAGCAGGCCGGTACCGGGTACCAGCGGCACGCCGGCATTCTCGGCGATGGTGCGCGCCTCGTGCTTGAGGCCGAAGGCGTGGATCTGCTCAACGGTCGGGCCGAGGAAGACCAGGCCGGCGGCGTCACAGGCCTGGATGAAGCGGGTGTTCTCGGACAGGAAACCATAGCCCGGGTGCACGGCCTGGGCGCCACTCTCGCGGGCGATGGCGATCAGCTTGTCGATGTCGAGATAGGTATCGGCGGCGGCACCTTCGCCGAGGCTGTAGGCGTCATCGGCCTCGCGCACGAAGGGGGATTCACGATCGGCTTCTGCGTAGACGGCGACGCTCTGGACACCGAGGGCACGCAGCGTGCGCTGGATTCGGGTGGCGATGGCGCCACGGTTGGCAATCAGGACCTTGTGGAACATGACGGAGTCATCCTTCCGGCGGCGGGTCGTCCCGCCTTCAAACTGTGAGCTGCCGGTCGTCCGGTAGCCGGGCAGAGCCTTGAGGGCTGACGAGTGATGCAAGAGAGATGACATCGTCAGGTATGGCTCGGCCGTTTCTTGTCGTATGCGTGTTCGAAAGCGTCGCTGTCAGCTCGGCGGCTCAGCTCAGTGGCTCAGCTCAGCGGCGAGTCGCTGATGCGGATGGCGACCGGTGTCGGGTCATAGCCGTTGCAGGGGTTGTTGAGCTGCGGGCAGTTGGAGAGCAGCACGTAGACGTCACGTTCGGCGACCATCTCGACGTACTTGCCCGGGGCGGACAGTCCGTCCTCGAAGCTCAGGCCGCCATCGGCGGTGACCGGCACGTTCATGAAGAAGTTGATGTTGTGGCCGATGTCGCGCTTGGTCAGGTCGTATTTCGGGTAGCGGGCGATGGCCAGCATCCAGTTGTCACGACAGGAGTGCATGTGACGCTTTTCCAGGTCGTAACGCACGGTGTTGGACTCGCTGGAACAGGCACCACCCAGGGTGTCATGACGGCCACAGGTATCGCCGGTGATGGTCAACAGCGCACGGCCACGGGTGGAATAGAGCACGCTGCCGGTGGTCAGGTAGACCTTGCCCTGCTCGCGCACGGTGTCCATCGCGCTGTAGCGCTCGGCGGTGTCGTCGGCCGAGAAGAACAGGGTGTCGGCGGCCTGATTGCCGTGCAGGTCAGTGATGCGCAGGTGCTGACCGGCGCGCACCAGCCCGATGAAGTGATCGCCGGCCTCGACGGTGCGCTCAAGCTCGCGCGGCTGCTGTGCCGGGTCTGCGTAGCTCAGCGGGGCGTCGTCCGTCGTGGCCGGGGTGTGGGCATGGGGGTGTTCAAGCGTCGAGGTGCACATGGGATTGTCCTTTGTCCTTGTCATCTTGGGCGTCGTTTCCAGTTGCCACTAGCCCGTCGCCGTGGCGTCAGTCTGCTGTCGGGGAATGCCTCAGCCCGCCAGGTGATAGAGCTGATTGTTGGCGTAGGCGCGGGCATTCTCGGGGCGCGACAGATAGCAGGCGTCGTGCTCATCCATCGGTGTCGCGGTGCCGAAGGTCATGTCCACGCCGCGCAGCGGATATTCCTCGGCGGGGTCCAGCGGATGCGGACAGGTGTGCAGCAGGACGAGGGTGTCCATCTCGAAGCGCAGGGTGACGCTGTCGCCGGCGGCGCAGTGGTCGGTGACGTAGTGCAGGTTGGCGTCTTCATCGGCGCGCACGCGGGAGAACAGATTGAGGTTGGCGCACAGGTCGCGCTCGCTCAGGCCGTACTTGGCCATCTCGATCAGCAGGCTGTCGTGGCCGGTGGGCGTGAAGTCATTGAAGGCTTGCTGGTAAGCCTTCTTGTGCCAGCCCTTGGCGGCGAAGTGCTGCTCCATCAGGTTGCCGCTGGCGCTGTCATGCCAGCCGAGATCATCCTGGATGATGGAGGCGAAGATGCGGCCCATGTCGGAATACAGGCAGTGCCCTTCGGTGAGGCGGAAGGTGTGCTGACCCTTGAGGGTATCCGGCAGATTGAGGCGCTCAAGCAGATCCAGCGGGTTGTACATCACCAGGCCGACATTGGCGTTGGCCTCGCGGGCGGTCAGCTTGAGCGCGCTGCCACGCGGCATGCGCATCGACCAGTGATGGCCGCCGGGCAGATGGGTCTGATACTTCGCGGTGAAGCTGGCGCGGGCGGTGGTTGCGGCATCAAGCGGTATGTTCATTGATTTGGCCTCCGGTGAGAGTGGCTTGGGAAACGGAGTGGGCTGGCGTCGTCAGCGTTTCGTGCTCGGGCGTCGGTTGGTCAGCGCCCGCTTGGACAGAGCTCGTTTGGACAGAGCCCTGCTGCTGAGACGACGCCTTGGCCTTGCTGCGCTCTGTGGGCAGGTCGTAGGTGATGGTCGAGCCATAGGCCTGCGGGGCCTGCGGGTCGACACGCACCTTGTCGAACACCCAGACGCGTGAGCCCAGCTCGAACGCTTCCTTGAGGTCGTGGGTGATCATGAAGATGGTCAGCTGCTGTTCTTCCCACAGACGCAGGATGAGCTGGTGCATGTCCTTGCGGATGCCCGGGTCCAGCGCGCCGAAGGGCTCATCCAGCAAGAGGATGCGCGGCTTCATCATCAGCGCCTGGGCGATGGCGAGACGTTGCTGCATGCCGCCGGACAGCTCATGCGGGTACTTGTCCAGCGCGTGGGACAGGCCGACTTCTTCCAGGCGTTTCTCGGCGGCGACCCGTGCCTCGCGACGTTTGGCCCCGAACAGCTTGCCGGTCAGCGGGGCACGCGCCAGCTCCTCGGCCATGATCACGTTGCCCAGCACCGTGAGATGCGGGAAGACGGAATACTTCTGGAAGACGATGCCGCGGTCCGGCCCCGGCTCGCCGGGGATGGGCTTGCCGTCCAGCAGCAGCTCACCGCGCGAGACGCCCTCGGTGCCCAGCAGCAGCTTGAGGAAGGTGGTCTTGCCGCAGCCGGAGGCGCCGACCAGGGTGATGAATTCCCCGGCCTCGACGGTCAGGTTCATGCGTTCCAGCACGACCTGCTGGCCGTAGTGCTTCTCGAGACCCTTGGCGTGGATGAGGCTCATGATTGGCTCTCCTCAGCGTGGTACCAGGGGAAGGCGCGGGTCGAGACGAGCACCAGCAGACGGTCGAGCAGGAAGGCCAGCAGCGTGATCCAGGCCACGTAGGGCAGGATGACGTCCATCGCCAGATAGCGGCGCACCAGGAAGATGCGATAGCCGAGGCCGTCCTGGGCGGCGATGGCTTCCGCGGCGATCAGGAACAGCCAGGCGCTGCCGAGTGCCAGGCGCGTGGCGCTCAGAAGGCGCGGGGTCAGCTGGGGCAGCAGTACGCGGGTCAGCACCTGCCAGGAGCTGGCGCCCAGCGTCTGGGCCTTGATCAGCTGCTCATCGGGCAGGCGCAGGGCCTGATTCTGCAGGTCGCGAATCAGGAAGGGCGTGATGCCGATGACGATCAGCGCGATCTTGGCCAGCTCACCCGTCCCGAAGGCGATGAACAGGATCGGCAGGATCGCCATCGGCGGAATCAGGGACAGCACGGTGATCAGCGGGGACAGCTTGGCGCGCAGCAGCGGCAGGCCGCCGGTGAGCAGGCCGACGCTCAGGCCGATCAGCGCGCTGATCAGCACGCCGGCCAGCAGGCGTTCGAGGCTGGCGAAGGTGTCGGTCCACAGCGGCAGGTCACCGGTGCGCACGTTGACCTCGGTGGCCAGCTTGGCGAAGGACTCGCCCATGGACGCGAAGGACGGCAGCAGGCGGTCGTTGGGGTTGTCGAGCAGTCGCTGGTTGGACTGCACGATGTAGAGGATGGCCAGCAGCGCGAAGGGCAGGCCACCGAGCAGCCAGCGGCCACCACGGGAGGGTGTCAGATTGATCAGGCGTTTCATGCGCGGGCTCCACGGGTGCGAACGAGAGGTGCGGTCGAGGGAGGCGGTCGGTTCACCAGCCACAGAGACAGCTTTCCTGCGGCTGGTGCGCGGCATCCACCGCGTGGCGTTACTGGCTGTCGGCCAGTGCGGCGGTGTAGCTCGGGTCGAAGCGCAGCATCACGTTGCCCTCATTGCCGACGATGCCGGCAGGCGTCTCGATACCGATGAAGCCGGCATCCGGCGCGCCTTCGCCCAGCAGCCCCTGCGCGAAGCTGAAGTCGGCGATGTGCTGCATGGTGTCCTTGAGGCTCGGCGCATTGAAGGCGGCCACGGCCTCGGCGGGGGTGTAGTACATGTGGGTCGCGGCCAGCTGGGCCTGATAGCCGGCGAGGTCGGTGCCGGCGGCATCGGCCATCTGGGAGAGCGCGGCTTCGTCACCGGCCTTCATCTTCTCCATCACCTCATACCAGGCGCCGACCAGCGCGTGGCCGAAGTCCGGGTTGTCCTTCAGTGTCTGGGTATTGACGACCATCAGGTCGAGAATCTCGCCGGGGATGTCACTGGAATTGAAGACTTCGGTGTAGCCGGGCATGTCCTTGAGCGTGGCCAGCTGGGGGTTCCAGGTCACCACCGCCTGGGTATCGGTGTTGCTGGCCAGCGCCACGATGTCGGCATCGCCGGTATTGGTGGTGGTGAGATCGCGCTCGCTCATGCCGACGCTGTCCAGCGCACGTGCCAGCAGGTAGTGGGAGACACTGAACTGCACCAGATTGACCTCGCGGTCTTTCAGGGACTCGATGGAATCGCCATCGCGTACCATCACGCCGTCATTGCCATCGGAGTAGTCACCCAGAATCAGCGCGGTGGAATCCACACTGCTGGCGGCGGGGAGGGTGAGGGCGTCCATATTGGTCATGGCGCAGCCATCGACATTGCCGGAGGTGTACTGATTGATGGACTCGACATAATCGTTGACCTGTACCACATCGATATTGATGTCGTACTTCTTGGCCCACTTGTCGACGATGCCCTGGGTGTCCGCGTATTCCCACGGCATCCAGCCGGCATACACCGACCAGCACACGCTGAAGGAATCCTGCGCCATGGCCTGCGGGCTCAGCGATGCGCCAAGCAGCAGAGCGCCGGCCAGCGCAGCACGTCTGGAAGCGTTTCTGGAAATGGTAGATGAAGCAGATGAGACAGCAGCGGATGACACCTGGGCGCTGGCATCCGAGAGGGAAGTCGTAGACGGGGAAAGGCGAGTGGGCTGGGTCATTGTCGTTATCTCCGGCGGAAAAAGTGAGAGGCGCCGACCTTTTCAGGCGTTGCGTCTCCCGGGCTTTTGTCCCGCCGTGTAACCCCCAGCTTGGAGGTCGAGTGCTCTCGGACCAGTCGTGACGGCAATGCCGATCACCGGAACCCTAGCGCTCTATTGGTCTAGATTTTCGATTGTTGTATGCCTATCGGTGCCTCGGTGAATTCTTAGCAAGAAATATGACCGTTGTATTTTAGATTATTAAAAACAGTTAGTTAGCGTGATTTTCTGCTTGTGGTTAGCCGCGAAAATCGTATCTTGCGCACCAATCGAGAAGATCTAATTCATATTTGCACCAAATCAATGCATATGGTTTTTTTGACAGCAAGATAACCTTAGTCATCACTAAGTTATATTTAGTGTTTGGTTTATTTGGTTGTTGAAAATTAGTTGAACGGTGTGCCTGAGAGGAGGGGATATCATGAGCTTCATATATCGATGTAGTATGCTAGCCAAACCATTTTTATTGCTTTCGACCATTGTATATAAAAATATAGAGATTGGACTCTTCTGGTGTCATACTAAATGACGAGCAATTAAATGTTGACTTTCTTTTCTCTGATTTATATTTTCTAAAAAGTGTAATGTTTAGGGATTCGCTTGCTAGGACTAATGTAAGCGTATGTTTGCTCTAAGGATGGGGTTCCGATTATGCATGAAAAATTATCTATTCAAGATTTTTTGGTTATTAAGTCTGCCGTATTGGAAATAAAAGAGCTAAATATTATAGTTGGACCTCAAGCTCATGGTAAAAGTATTATTGCTAAGCTTGAATTCTTTTTTAAAGCTATTTCTAAAGATTTTCTCGAGTCAATAAGAAGTAATACAACAAAAAAAGAATTAGATCGCAGTATATTGGATAGGTTTGAGTTATATTTTCCAAGATATGCATGGGAAGGAAAATCCTTCAAGATAAGCTATACAATCGATAACATCGATATTTCTCTTTCGGGGGAAGTTAATTCTAGGGGTAAGACGAGTGTCAAAGTAAGATACTCGGATAATCTTTACAAAATCTATAGTGCAAAGAAAAGGGGTTACAAAAAGAAAACTGACACTGAAGACGATTCGTTTACTGCTAAAAATGAGTATGATAACTTTATGAATGATAGAATCATATTCCATGAATATGTGTTCTTAGAGCTTATTAAAGGAGAGTTCTCGCATTTCTTCGCAAATAGCATCTTTATACCCGCTTCTAGATCTTTTTTTGCTAACTTGCAAAAAAATATTTTCACATTCATGGCTTCGAATCTTGAAATCGATCCATTCCTGAAAGAGTTTGGTAGCTTGTATGAGAGCTCTAAGAAAATACAGCGATCAAGTTTCCATCGTCGTAATGCGAAGTATGCGCCTTCTCTTGAAAAAATAGATCGTGCAGTGGGCTCTATAGTCGGCGGTACCTATGACTACGATAAAGATCAAGATTGGATAGTTAGCAAGCGTGGCAAAATTAATTTGGCTAATGCTTCTTCAGGACAACAAGAAGCATTACCTATGCTGCTATCATTACTAGTATGGCCTTTCCGAAATAGTAGCGGTGAGGGTAGCATGCTCTTTATTGAAGAGCCTGAAGCTCATCTATTCCCAACCTCTCAAGCTCATATGGTTTCAGTGTTTTCAATACTGAGGAAGTGCCCAGGATCTAATTTTTTCATTACTACACACAGTCCCTATATACTCACTGCAATAAACAACCTCATGCTAGCGCATGACGTTATCGAGTCAGGTAAAATTTCACGCAAAGATTTTGACAAGATGTGTGAGATTGGTGACCCAGAACCAATAGATTATGACTCAGTATCTGCTTATACTATTGTCGATGGCGTGTTGAAATCTATTAAGGATGATGAGTATAGAATAATTGGTGGTGAAATATTAGATCGTGTTTCAGATAGCTTTGAGTCTATCACAAACACTTTGCTTGAAGCGAGGTACATGGCATGAGTTATAGTTCATGTACTGAAGAGTGTTACGATTCTAAAGTTACAGTAAAGGAGAATAGAAGTCGATTTGTATTAAATAATGAAAGCCGTTATAAAGTATTGAGGACTAAGGTTGATGGTTGTTTTATACAAGGCCATGAAGAGCGCTGTGATTGGTTATTGAGCACTGATCAGCCAGAAAAGATGGCTTATCTTGTTGAGTTGAAAGGTAAGGATATAGATAAGGCTATATCTCAATTATCTGCCACGTTAGATAAGCTACCCCAGTCATTAGCGAGTCACAAAAAAATATGTGTTGCGGTGACTACTAGAATTCCAAAGTACGGTCCTTCTATGCGGAAGAAGTATGAAGACTTTATGAGAAGAAATGGAGTAAAGCTAACTGTTAAGAATTCAAATTACGAAGTGTCTTTGTGATTTGTAATGTTAGACAGAGGGCGGATGCCTTGCTATTCGCCCTTTTGATAGTTATTTTATATGGTTTTATCATGTCACATATGACTTACACCTTGTGATTAATTATATTTTTTTTGGTTTGTGGGGTAATTGTTTTTATAATAAGTATTTGAGTGTAATTTTGTTTATGAATATTGGTTTGCAAATGGTAGGTAAAGGTATTTTGACGGTTTAGTAAATAGAGGGTTGCCTGTTGACCTGTTTGTTTTATTAAATTAAGTAGAGTGTGTTTATAAGATTGCTTGGAATGTCGGCCGTAATATCTCTGTCAGTGATGACGGCCTGTCATAGTCAGTGGAACGTGGTTAAGTCGTGAGGTAGGGTACTAAGAGCAGCTGATTTTCGTATTCATCATAGAAACGAAACATCGGGAAGGATGGGCTTTTAAAGGTTATGTGCTTTCCCAGCTTCTAGTATACATATCACCTTAGTCTTCAGAAGTATTTTGGGGGGCGACTCGAATGTGTCGCTCCTACCTTACCAATCCCTCTCAATACATCGCAGGACTATCCACGGGGTTGCCCTTGCCGCGGCGCATGGTTGCGCCATCCGGCGCGTCGTTTCATTGTGCCTCTCACCAAAGTCTTATACGTTTGTGGTGCTTTATTAGCACATACAAAAACAACGGCTGGCTCCCGATTCCCCGTGTGGCTTCATATGAGACGGAAGGGCAGCAGCGACAGCCAGAGGACACATGGTGCCAGTCAGAGTCGAGAAGAGTCTTCTAATGTTCAAGCGGTTGAGAAGGGCTCTCCATCATCGCGTTCGCGTCGTGGTGTCCTGGGCATGAGTGGGGCGGCAATTGCCGGGGCGGCGTTGGATCACTTCCTGCCGGGTATTCCCAGTGTTTAGCTGATGAAGTGCCGCTTGTAGCTGGCGCTCTCAAGTACCGGACAATGGACTTCCATGACCTGCCCCTTTTACAGGGGGCAGGTCACTTTTCTTTGCCCGCGAGCATTGCGACTGAGTTTTCAGTATTTCTTCGCTTTCATCCCATGACGCCCGACGGGCACCATCATCGGCTTGCCGGTGACGGGGTCCGGGGTGATGTGGCTTTCCAGCCCGAACACCTCCTTGACTATCTCGCGTGTGAGTACCTGCTCGGGCAGGCCACTGGCATGAATCTGGCCGTCTGACATGGCGATCAGTACATCCGCGTAACGTGCGGCCAGGTTCAGTTCATGCAGCACCATCACGATGGTGGTCCCGCGAGCGTGGTTGAGGTCCGTCAGCAGGTCGAGCACTTCCACCTGATGATTGATGTCGAGGAAGGTGGTGGGCTCATCCAGCAGCAGAATGTCCGTCTGCTGGGCGAGCGCCATGGCAATCCAGACACGCTGACGCTGGCCGCCGGAGAGTTCATCCACCGCGCGTTCGGCGAGTGCGGCGGTGTCGGTGGCGTTGAGGGCTGCCAGCACCGCGGTGTCATCGTCACGCGTCCAGCGCTGGAATAGCCCTTGATGCGGATGCCGCCCTCGGCTGACAAGATCCAGCACCGTGATGCCTTCCGGGGCGATCGGTGACTGGGACAGCAGCCCCAGCTGGCGGGCCAGTTGACGTGCTGGCAGGCGGTGGATCGACCTGCCATCCAGCAGCACCTCGCCTCGCGAGGGAGGCATCAGGCGCGAGAGCGTGCGCAGCAGGGTGGATTTGCCGCAGGCATTGGCGCCGACGATCACGGTGATCTCGCCCGGAGCGATGTCGAGGTCTATCGACTCGAGCACCGGACGCTCGGCATAGCCTGCCGTCAGGCCATTCACGCACAGGGAAGGGTGGGTCATGAGGAAACGACTCGCTGAGATGACGGGCGGTGAGGGGGGGAGGAGGAAGATGGCGGCGTCGGCTGCCTGCCGCGTCGTTGTCTGCGCCCTGAGGGGCCGGGCCCTTGATGTTCCCGCATCAGCAGCAACAGCAGCACCGGTGCGCCCAGCACGCCTGTCACCACGCCCACCGGATAGCGCGCAGGCAGCAGGAACTGGCCGATGAAGTCGGCGACCAGCATCAACAATGCCCCGATCAGGGCGGCCGGGATCATCATGGAGCCGCGCCGCCGGAACAGGCGCGTCGCGATGGGCCCGCTGACGAAGGCGACGAAGGCCACCGGGCCGACCACCGCCGTGGCGCAGGCAACCAGCCCGACCGCCGAGAGAATGATGATGAAGCGCGTGAGCGAGAGCCGCACGCCGAGACCGCTGGCCATGTCATCGCCCATGCGCATGACGTCCAGATGCCGACTCATCATCAGCAGCAAGCTGCCCAGCAGGCCCAGCGCCAAGGCAAGTGGCGGTAGCTGATTCAGGGTGATGCTGTTGAGGCTGCCGGTCATCCAGCGCAGCGCCTCCTGCAATGACCAGCTGGGCGCCTGCGTCAGCAGATAGGCGGTGATGCTCTGCAGCATGGCGCCCAGTCCGATACCGACCAGAATCAGCCGTGCCCCGGCCACTCCCTTGCGCCAGGAGAGGGTGTAGATCAGCAGCGCCACGCCAAGCGAGGCGGCAATCGCCAGCAATGACACCAGCGTGCCGCTCAGCGACAGCATCACGATGGCGAATACCGCCGCTGTGCTGGCGCCGGCACTGATGCCGATGATGTCCGGGCTGGCCAGCGGATTGCGCAACATGGCCTGGAAGGCGGCGCCGCCCAGTCCGAAGCAGCAGCCCGCGAGAATCGCGACCAGCGCACGCGGCAGGCGCAGCTCGGTGATGATGAAACAGGCCCCCGGCACGTCCTCGCCCAGCAGTACCTGAAGCACCGTGAGTGGGGGAATGAAGCGCTGTCCCTGCATCAGGACCAGGCTGAAGACGGCGAGCACCACGGCCAGCAATCCCCAGAGGGTGAGGCGGCGCTGACGCTTTCGGGCACGCCGCAGGCGCGTCAGGGTGGCACGCGAGGTGGGGTGCGTCGCAGACGAGGCGTCAGGCAGGAGAGGGCTCACAGTGATTTCACCTTGTGGCGACGGACGATCCAGATGAAGAACGGTGCGCCGACCAGTGCCGTCATGATGCCCACGTCCAGTTCGGCGGGGCGTGCGATCAGACGTCCGAGAATGTCCGCCGAGGTCAGCAGTAGGGCGCCGGCCAGCGCCGAGAGCGGCAGAATCCAGCGGTAATCGCTGCCCACCATCAGGCGACAGACATGCGGCACCACCAGCCCGACGAAGGCGATGGGGCCACATACCGCGGTGATGCCACCACATAGCAGAATCGCGCCCAGTGCCGCCATCACCCGCACCCGCGCCACGCGTTCGCCCAGCCCGCTGGCCATGTCATCGCCGAGCGCCAGCAGGTTGAGTCGGCGCGCCGAGAGCCCGCAGATCAGCAGGCCGCTGAGCAGGAAGGGCAGCGCCGGGGTGATCTGTGCCCAGGTCGCGCCGCCGACACCGCCGATCAACCAGGACTGGATCAGCCCGCCGATGTCGGCGCGCGGCAAGATGATGGCCGTGCTCAGAGAGCTCAGCGCCGCGGAGATGACGGCCCCGGAGAGTGCCAGGCGCAGCGGGGTCGCTCCGCCACGCCCGAGACTGGCGATCAGATAGACCACCACGGCGCTCAGTCCCGCCCCGAGAATGGCCAGCCACAGATAGTTGCTGGCCTGCTGGATGCCGAACCAGGCGATGCCGATCACCACGGCGAGTGCCGCCCCGGCATTGACGCCGAGCAGCCCCGGGTCTGCCAGCGGATTGCGGGTCAGGCCCTGCATCACGGCGCCCGACACGCCCAGCGCCGCCCCGGCCAGCATGGCCAGCAGGGTGCGCGGCAGGCGGCTGGCCACGGCGGCCTCGGCCATCGAATCCAGCGAGCCGTCCAGCAGCCCCGTGATGTCGGCCCAGTGGGTCACCCGCGCACCGAAGGCCACCGACAGGGCGAGGCTTGCACACAGCGCCAGCCACAGCAGCAGAGTGCCTAGCCAGCGCCGCTGACGGCTGGCCGACAGCGGCGTGAGATCACTCGCCCTTGCGGGCGGCGACGGACAGCTGGTCAACATAGTCGTCGAGTACCCAGGGAATCGAGAGAGGTGTGGGGTTGGCGGCAGTGCCCATCGGGCCGTTCTCCAGCAGCACCACGGCGTCCTGCTGGATGGCGGGCAGGCGGGAGGTCAGCAGATGCTCGTTGAGGCGGTCGATCAGCGGCTGGCCACCGTAGGTCAGCACGATATCGACATCGGCCAGCTCATCGAGGCGCTCGGCGCTGATCTGACCGGCAAAGCGACCCTCGACGGCGGTCTCGCTGACGAATGGCGGCGAGACCATGCCCAGCTCGTGGAAGAAGCGCACTCGGGCATCGTTGTCGTTGTAGAAGGCGATGCGGCTCAGATTGGTGGGGTCGATGTGGCTGATCACGATGATCGACTTGCCCTGGATCTCGGGATGATCCGCGATGTTCTCGGCGATCCGGGCCTCGAGACGCTCGATCAGCGCCTCACCCTCGGTGGCCATGCCCATGCCGGCACTGTCGTGGCGGATCATGTCGCGCCAGCTGGAGGACCAGCGCGGCCCCGGACGTGCCACCACCGGCGCGATCTTGCTCAGTGTCTGATAGTCGGCTTCGCTCATGCCGGAATAGGCCGCCAGGATGACGTCCGGCTGGCTGGCGGCCACCGCTTCGAAATCGATGCCATCGCCCTCGTCGAACAGCGTGTACTCGCCGGCGTCAAGCTCCTCCAGGCGCGCCTTGACCCACGGCATCATGCCGTCATCGTCATCATCCCCGAAGGCCTGGCGCGGAAAGCCCACCGGTACCACGCCGAGTGCCAGCGGCACCTCATGATTGGCCCAGGCGACGGTGGCGATGCGCTGCGGCTTTTCCTCGATGATCGTCGTGCCGAAGGCGTGCTGTTGGGTGATCGGGTAGTGCTGGGCGTGTCCTGTCGCTGCCGAGGCGTCAGACGCGGATACCGTGGAGGGGGTGTCAGCGTGAGATGTCGCTGATGCCTGTGCCTGGGCGGCAGGCACGAGACTGGCGGCCATGATGGTCAGGCCAATGGCGCAGGAAAGTCGTGTGAGTCGCAAGGGAGAATCCTTTTTTCAATCGGGTCGCGGATGACAGCCCCTGCACCTGAGGGGCTGTCCAGAGGAAAGGCTGTCCGGAGGAAAGGCTGGCCATCGGAAGGGCTGGCCATGAGAAATGATGCGCCTGTCCTCAGAAGTCGTAGGTCATGCTCAGCAGGGCACTGCGCGGCGCACCATAGAGGTACTGGCTGTAGAAGCCTTGCTGGGTGTAGTACTCCTCATCGAAGAGGTTGGAGACGTTGAGCTGGGTGCTGAAGTGGTCATTGATGCGATAGCGCGCCATGGCGTTGGCCAGGAAGACATCGCCCTGACCGACCTTGTCGGTGCCGGTCGGGGTATCGGCGTCACGATAGGTGTCGCCCTGCCAGGTGCCGCCGGCACCCAGGGTCAGACGTGACCAGTCACCGGGCAGCTGCCAGGTGGCGTAGACCTTGGCCTGCTGGCGTGGATAGCTGGTATTGAGCTGGGTGCCATCGGAATCCTCGGCATCCACCAGCGCGTAGCTGGCGGAGAGGTTGATGCCCGGGGCGACTTCACCGGCCACTTCCAGCTCGAACCCTTCCACCACCGCGCCGTCGGATTCGGTGTAGGCCTGATCGGTGGTGCCCGCGACATAGACGCCGGGGATCTCGACGGCCAGATTGTCCTGCTCGCTGCGGAAGACGGCGAAGGACACGTCAGCGCGATCATTGAACAGCTCGGCCTTCAGGCCTGCTTCATAGCTGGTGCCTTCCAGCGGATCGAGCAGGGCGCCATCGGGGGCGCGTTCGCTCTGGGTGTTGAAGATCTGCGTGTAGCTCGTGTAGGCGGTGAGGTTGTCGGTGATGTCGACGATCAGGCCGGCATAGGGCGTGAACTCGTCGTTGTACTCATAGCTGCGCTCACCGCGGTAGTCCTGGTCGATCTCCCAATCCGTCAGGCGGGCACCGAGGATCAGATGCACGGGGTCTGCCAGCGAGAAACGCGTAACGGCGTAGAAGCCTTCCTGCCTGGTCTCGGTGTCATCGCTCAGGCCCCATTCGCCCCATTCGGGCTCGGCCAGCGCCGGGTCGTCACGATCGGTGAAGCTGCCCAGCGCCGGCACGCTGCTCGCCGGAGTGCGACTCCAGATCTCGTACTCTTCCTTCAGCTGCATGTAGCCGAAGCCCAGTTGATGCTCGCGACCGAACAGCTCGAAGGGACCTTCGGCGCTCAGGTTGAGGTTCTTCTGGGTCCGGTCTCCGCGGTAGTCCAGCAGATAGGAGCCGGTGGGCACCTGGCGGTTGGTGTCGTAGTAGAGGATGCCGTTGTCACGGTCGACGTAACCGCCACGGTAGTTGTAGGTCAGCCCGTAATTGGCGTCGCCGTGGCTGTAGGCGGCGGTCGCCTTCCAGCCATTGGCGAAGTAGTGGGTCAGGTCCGCGAAGCCACGCGTATTCTCGGTAAAGAAGTGGGCCCACTCGGTATTGTTGGCGACTGACTGATCGAAATCGGTCCGCGAGCCGTCGGTGTAGTAGAGCGGCACGCCCAGATAGGCGCCGTCCTGGTCGTAGCGCTGGTATTCGACGCCGACATTCAGTTCGGTATCCGGTGTCAGTTCCGCGGCGATCACGCCGTAGAGGGTCTCGCGGTCATTCTCCACGTCATCCATGAAGCTGTCGGAGCGGTCCTTGGCGACCACGAAGCGTACGCCGACCTTGCCGGCGTCATCCAGCGGCGTGCTGACATCCACCACACCACGGCGGCGGTCCCAGCTGCCCACCGCGCCTGTCACGCTGGCGGCGGCTTCCTCCAGCGGCTTCTTGCGCACGAAGTTGACGGTGGCGGAGGGATCGCCCACCCCGGTCATCAGGCCGGTGGCCCCGCGAATCACCTCGACGCGATCATAGATGGCGGTGTCCCACTCGGCGTCACCGAAGGGCCAGAAGCTGCTGGTGTTGCTCTGCTGACCATCGAACTGGAAATTGCGGATCGAGTAGCCGCGCGACTGGAAGTTGGTGCGCGTGCCATCGAGACGATTGGAGGACACCCCCGGCAGGCGGTTGACGGCTTCCGTGGTGCTGGTGAGCGCCTCATCCTCCATCTGCTGGCGGGTCAGGAAGCTGATCGACTGCGGTGTCTCGCGCGGTGACAGCGTCAGGCCATTGGCGCGGGTGCTGGCGCCGACCGTGTAGTCACGGGTCAACTCGGTGGTGGAGGTCTGCGCTTCACCGACGATGGTCATGGCTTGCAGCTCACGCGTCTCGTCAGCCGACACCAGGCTGGGAGATGCAGCGCTAGCCAGCGCGATGGCGAGGGTCAGTCGTGACAGTGGCAGTGCAGATGGCGCGGATGGATGTGACACGTTGGCGTTCCCTGAGTGCTTTTATAAGAATGATTATTATTCACTGTGAGGGGCGGCCGATGTTTTGCGAAATGCCAGAAAACCTTTGCGCAGCGCCAGACTTTGCACGAATCGAGGAACTTTTCGCACGTCGATGCCCATGCTGCCGGCGTTGGTGAGAAGAACTGCTGAGAAGAACTGCTGAGAAGAACTGCTGAGAAGAACTGAAGGGAGGCATTGAAGAAAGGCGCTGGAGAGAGGCGCTGGAGAGGTGCTGGAGAGAGGCGCTGGAGAGAGGCGCTGGAGAGAGGCGCTGGAGAGGTGCTGGATAGGTACTGAAGAGAAGTGCGAGGGAAGAGCCGGCGAAAAGCGGCCGGCGAAAAGCGGCCGGCGAAAAGCGGCTCGCTGATAACGGGCAAGGGAAAAGGGGCAAGGGAAAGACATGCCCGCCGGCAGTGGCCCCTGGCGGCGTTGCGAGAAGCGGGGCATCGGGTTACGGCGGCGCAACCGCGTGATGGATTGTGAGGCTTACGAAAGTCTTATATGTTGGTTTTGCTCATAAAGTATCAATAAATATAACGACAAGGACATGACATGACTGACGTTTCAGAGGCGGTGGTAGCAGAGGCGGTTGGGCCACAGCAGAGCCTTCATGAGCAAGGCATGACAGGGCAGGGCGCCGGCGAGATGGCGCGCAAGGCGCGGCCGGCGTCTCCCTCACGGCGCGGCTTTTTGGGCATGAGTGGCGCAGCGCTTGCCGGCGCGGCCCTCGGACAGTTCCTCCCCGGCATTCCGCAGGCCTTCGCCAAGGAGGCCCCCGCGACGGCGGCCACGCTCACGCCTTCCGCCAAGGCGCCGGTGCGACTCAACTACAACGAGAATGCCCTCGGCATGGCCCCCTCGGCGCAGCGTGCGGCCTCGGCGTCCATCGCGCATTCCAATCGTTATCCCTTCGCCCACATGGGCAAGTTGCAGTCACTGGTGGCGACGCATCACAAGGTGACCCCTGAAAGCGTGCTGTTCACGCCGGGCTCTTCCGATGCGATTCGGGCCAGCGTGCTGGCGCATGCGACCCCGGACACTCAGCTGGTCATCCCGGAACTCACCTACGGCGATGGTGCCTTGTACGCCGGCTTCTATGATCTGGCGATCAACAAGGTGCCATCCTCGCGTGAGGACTGGTCGTTCAAGCTCTCCGACATGCAGCAGGCCGTGGCGGACCACGCCGGCCCGTCCATCGTCTATCTGGTGAATCCCAACAACCCGACCTCGACCATCATCTCCAGCGATGCGCTCTACGCCTGGGTCAATGCCAGCCGCTCCGACACGTTGTTCATCATCGATGAGGCCTATGCCGAGTTCGTCAATGACCCGGCCTTCCGCTCTGCGGACAGTCTGGTGGCGGGGGGCGCGAAGAACGTGCTGGTGCTCAAGACCTTCTCCAAGATCCACGCCATGGCGGGGCTGCGGGTCGGCTATGCGGTGGGCGATGCCGAGCGCCTCGAGCATGTCTCGCATTACGTGGAAGATGACGCCATGACATTGTCCTACCCCGGGGTCATGGCGGCGACGGCCTCGATGCAGTCACCGGAGTTTCTGGCCCACAGCAAGCAGAGCAACGACGAAGCGCGTGCCATCTTCACCGCGACGCTCGATGAGCTGGGTTGGGAGTATCTACCCAGTCAGACCAACTTCGTCTTCCACCGCATTTCCAGGCCGCTCAAGGAATTCCAGGCGGACATGAAGGCGCGTCATGTGCTGATCGGCCGTGCCTTCCCGCCGGCAGACGGCTGGTGTCGCATGTCGCTGGGCACCCCGGCGGAAATGCACTACGTGTCAGCCGTGTTGCGCGAGATGAAGGCGAAAGGCGTGGTGTGATCCGCATCGGCTCTTGCTGAAGCCAGCAGAAACCGGCATGCATCGAGACACCCCGGCAATCAGGTGTCTCGATGTGTTCGGTATGGTTCGCTCGGTTCTCGCGTGACCTGCTTCTCTGTTCTAAACCTCCTCATTATCTTGACCCCGTTTCTCTGTCGCAAGGCGCTTCGCCGTTATTCGCTCTTGTACTTGCTTTCACATCCCAGATTATTCCCACAACATTCCCACTTGCGCTGATTCAACTCAGCGCTTGATATGGATCAAGTCGTGAAGGCCTGCAGGCGCTCATCATGGCGATGAGCGATCAAGGAGAGCTTGCCGCCTGAGGCAATGTTCATGGTCAAATATTGCGAGAAGACCGTCTTATTGAGTTTTTCTATATGGGGCATCGGGTCGCTGCGGCAATTTGTCCTGCGACAACATGCTATGCGACACCGACCTGCCAGACTTCTATGCTTGGACTCATGACCTCGTGAGTGCCGGATCATTTCTCTTTCGATGTGGGATATCTCCGAGAGATCTTTCCGCCCTCGATGCGTCAACAACTTGAAACCGCTGTCGGACAAGTTCCCGCCAGAAGGAACATGCCCAGCCATCCTGATGATCGTTATCGTGAGGAGTTGCCCATGGAACTGGATCCCGTGATCCTGTCGCGAATACAGTTCGGATTTGTCGTGTCATTCCACGCCGTCTTTCCGGTGTTCACCATCGGATTGGCTTCCTATGTCGCCTTGTTGCACGGTCTTTATTACAAGACCGGCAATGCCGCCTGGGACCGACTTGCCGCCTTCTGGGTGAAGGTGTTCGCCGTCGTGTTCGCCATGGGGGTGGTCTCGGGCATCGTGATGGCCTTCCAGTTCGGCACCAACTGGAGCAACTTCAGTTATGCCAGCTCCAACTTCATCGGGCCGATGCTCAGCTATGAGGTGGTGACGGCGTTCTTCCTTGAGGCAGGCTTCCTGGGCGTGCTGCTGTTCGGGCGTGGCAAGGTGCCGGAAGGGGTCCATCTGTTCGCGGCCCTGATGGTGGCGCTGGGCACCTTCATCTCCGCCTTCTGGATTCTCTCCACCAACAGCTGGATGCAGACACCGGCGGGAGTGGAGATGGTGGACGGCCACTTCTTCGTCAAGGATTGGGCCGCTGCCATCTTCAATGCCTCCCTGCCGTATCGCTTCGCCCACATGGCGATCGCCTCCTTCCTGACCGGTGGCTTCGTGGTGGCGGGGGTCAGTGCCTGGTATCTGCTGATCGGGCGCGATGTCGACGCCAACAAGCGTGCGCTGTCCATGTGCATGTGGCTGCTGCTGGTGCTGGCACCGGCGCAGGCGGTGGTGGGTGACATGCACGGCATCAACACGCTGGAGCATCAGCCGACCAAGGTCGCCGCGATGGAAGGCAACTGGGAGACCCAGTCGGGCGCGCCGCTCCTGCTGTTCGCCTGGCCGGACAAGGAGGCGCAGATGAACCACTTCGAGATCGCGATCCCGAAGCTGGCCAGTCTGATCCTGACCCACGACCCCGATGGCGTGGTGCCGGGGCTAAAGGAGGTCGCACCTGACAAGCAGCCGCCGGTGTGGTTCGTGTTCTGGTCGTTCCGCGTGATGGTGGCGATGGGGCTCTTGATGATCGCCGTGGCCTTCATCGGTGTCTTCCTGCGCCGCGATGGCAAACTCTATCGCTCGCGCCCCTTCCTGCAGACGTTGCGTCTGATGTCCATCGCGCCGTTCTTCGCCGTGCTGGCGGGGTGGTTCGTGACCGAGGCCGGGCGCTCGCCGTGGCTGGTCTACGAGATGATGACCCAGCAGGAGGCCGTCACGCCGTCACTCACCGGCTGGATGGTGCTTACCACGCTGATCGGCTATTTCCTGGTCTATCTGGTGGTCTTCGTGACCGGCAGTTACTACCTGACCCGCGTCATCCGTGGTGGCATGCAACCGGAACTGCCCCATGACGATGTCGAGACCGCGATGCGCCCGCTGTCCGCCGCGCACGAGAGTCTGGACGATGATGCCAGCCGCACGGTAAGGAGTTGAGCTGATGGAAATGATCAATCTGACAATGATCTGGGCGCTGATCATCGGCTTCGGCGTCATGATGTACATCCTGATGGATGGCTTCGATCTGGGGGTGGGCATCCTGTACCCCTTCGCACCCGATGAGCACGCCCGTGACGTGATGATGAACTCGGTCGCGCCCATCTGGGACGGCAACGAGACCTGGCTGGTGCTGGGCGGGGCCGGGCTGCTGGCGGCCTTCCCGGCGGTCTACACCATCCTGCTGCCGGCGCTGTATCTGGGGGTCTTCCTGATGCTGGCGGGGCTGATATTCCGGGGGATCGCCTTCGAGTTCCGCTTCAAGTCCTCGCGCAATCGTCACTGGTGGAACATCGCCTTCAGTGGCGGCTCCTTCCTGGCGACCTTCTGTCAGGGCGTGGTGGTCGGTGCCTACATCCAGGGCTTCGCCACCGAAGGGCATGTCTACGTGGGCGGCGCCTTCGACTGGTTGTCACCGTTCACCGTGATCACCGGACTTGCACTGGTGGCGGGGTATGCGCTGCTGGGCGCCACCTGGACCATCATGAAGAGCGAGGGTGAGGTACAGGAATGGGCCTATCGCATCACGCCGAAGCTGCTGATCGCCGTACTGGTGGGCTTCGCGGTCATCAGCCTCTACACCCCGTTCGTGGATGAGTATGTGCGGGAACGCTGGTTCGACCATCTGGGCGTGTTCTGGGTCTTCCCGGTGCTGGCGCTGTGCTGTGCGGCGCTGATCTGGCGGGCGGTCAACAAGCGTCAGGAAGGGCAGCCCTTCGTCGCGACGCTGGGACTGTTCCTGTTCACTTATCTGGGGCTGATCTTCAGCAAGTGGCCGTATCTGGTGCCGCCGGACATCACCCTGTGGGACGCGGCCTCCGCGCCGGAGTCGCAGCTGTTCCTGCTGCTGGGCGTGCTGTTCGTCATTCCGATGGTGCTGGGCTATACCGCCTGGAGCTACTGGGTGTTCCGCGGCAAGGTACAGGGGGTCGGCTATCACTGAGTCACTCAAGGCCCCGGTCGGCAAGGCTGACCGGGTCACGCCAGACCGGGTCACGCCTGACCGGGTCACGCTTGACCGGGGCACCCGGGAACGACGCCAGGCAGGCAGATGGCTCCGACAGCAGGCGACGCGAGAGCGTCGCCTGCTTGGGTTTGCGGCCTTGTCCGGGGTCGTGGCGGGTATCCTGACGGTCGCCCAGCTGGTACTGACGGCCTGGGTGATCACCGAAGCCATCGAGCATCCCGAGTCATTGGGGGCGCTGTGGTGGCCCTTCGTCGGCCTGCTGGGGTTGCTGGGCGCGCGGGTATTGGCGAGTGGTGGTCAGGAGCTGCTGGCCCAGCGTGCCAGCCAGCGACTGCGACAGGCCATTCGTGGCGAGGTACTGACGGCACTCGAGACGCTGGGGCCGGTGCGCGCCGCCCAGTATCACAGCGCCGATCTCGCCCAGCGCTGGGTGGAGCAGGTGGAGGCCCTGGAAGGCTACTTCGCGCGCTTTCATGTGCAGATGCGTCTGGTGGTGATCACGCCGCTGCTGATTCTGGCCATCGTGGTCAGTCTGGACTGGCTGGCGGCCATCCTGCTGGCGCTGACCGCGCCACTGATACCGCTGTTCATGGCGCTGGTCGGCATGGGGGCCGAGTCGCTCAATCGTGACCAGTTCCAGGCGGTCGCGCGGCTGTCGCGCCACTTCGTGGATCGCGTGCGTGCCATCACCACCCTGCGCCTGTTCGGGCTGGGGGAGCTGGCGACTCGCGAGGTGACGCTGGTGGCCGATGACTACCGCAAGCGCAGCCTGCGCACCTTGCGGCTCGCTTTCCTGTCATCCGCGGTGCTGGAGTTCTTTGCCTCGGTGTCCATCGCCGTGGTCGCCATCTACATCGGCTTCGGCCTGCTTGGTGACATTCCCATCGGGCCGGCCGATGAGCTGACCCTCTTCAGTGCGCTGGTGATCCTGCTGCTGGCCCCCGAGTTCTTCCAGCCGCTGAGAACCCTGTCGCAGTTCTACCATGATCGCGCCTCGGCGCTGGCCGCCTCCGAGACGCTGATGGAGATTCTCGAGGCTGCCGACATGGCGCCGCCTCGCCACGCCGATACCCGCCCAGACGCGACGGGCGAGCTGATGTGTCTGACGGATGTCTGTCTGAGCCACCCCGAGCGCGGGCAGGTACTGGGCCCGCTGGAGCTGGCGCTGAGGCAGGGCGAGGTGCTGGTCGTCAGCGGGGCCTCCGGGGCGGGCAAGTCGACGCTGCTGCAGGTGATGGCCGGATTCGTCGCCCCGGACAGCGGGCAGCGTCAGATAGCCCCCGCCACGCGTCTGGCCTGGATGGATCAACGTCCGCTGCTGATGCAGGGCAGTCTCGCCGACAATCTGCGTATCACCGCGCCGCAGGCCAGTGACGCCGAGATCATCACCGCGCTTGAGCGCGCAGGGCTCAAGGCCGAGCTTGCCGCCTTGCCGCAAGGCATCGCGACACCGCTCGGCGAAGGCGGGCGCGGGCTGTCCGGTGGGCAGGCACAGCGGCTGGCGCTGGCGCGGGTGTTTCTGAGCGATGCCTCGCTGGTGCTGCTCGATGAGCCCACCGCCAGTCTGGATGCCGAGACGGAACGTTATCTGATCGCGGGCTTCGAGCGGCTGAGCGCTCAAGGGCGGACCCTGGTGATCGCGACCCACCATCCGGCGCTGATCGCCATGGCAACGCGGCATCTGGTGCTGGAGGAGGGGCGAATCCTGCCAATGACAGCCACGGCGACGAGCCAACAGGAGGACGAGCGTGACGCCCCCCGAGACTGACGGCGTGACCCTGCGCGAGGCGCTCACGCGTCTGGCCCCCTGGTGGCGCCTGCATGATCAATACCGTCGCCGTCTGATACTCGGCGTGGTGCTGATGATGCTGACGGCCTGTTCGGCGCTCGGCCTGCTGGCGGTCTCCGGCTGGTTCATCACCGCCTCCGCCCTGACGGGGGCTGCGCTGGCCGCCGGTGCGGGCATGACGCTGGATGTCTACACTCCCGGCAGCGGCATTCGGCTGTTCGCCGTCTCGCGCACCGTGTCGCGCTATCTGGAACGGCTCTACAACCACGACACCATCCTGCGTCTGCTGGCCAGCCTGCGCGGCACTGCCTTCGCCGCACTGGTGACGATGGACCCCGCGCGGGTGGCGGCGCGGCGTTCCAGTGACTGGCTCAATCGCCTCACCGCGGATATCGACACCCTGGATGCGCTCTACCTGCGCCTGGCGGCTCCGCCACTGATGGCGCTGGGTCTGATCGCGGTGCTGGTGGCGCTGGTCGCTGTCTGGCTGCCGACAACGGCGGCGTGGCTGGCGGGGTTCCTGTTGCTGGGCTGGGCCTG
This sequence comes from Cobetia sp. 3AK, assembly GCF_029846335.1. NCBI lineage: Bacteria > Pseudomonadati > Pseudomonadota > Gammaproteobacteria > Oceanospirillales > Halomonadaceae > Cobetia > Cobetia sp. 3AK. The sequence goes on from NZ_JARWKR010000005.1 coordinate 337,276, forward strand.
GCTGACGCTGGGGCAGGCGCGCTGGGGGCTGGTGGCCAGTCGGCGGCGCGTCACGACATTGGAGTCGTTGCGCTCGGCGCTGATGGAGACGTTGCGTGGTCAGGCGGAGCTTGAGGCCTATGCGGCGCTGGGCAGTGCCCGTCAGCGCCTGGATGAGATCGAGACCTGCCTGTTGAGAGATCAGTGGCGACTGGCGGTGATCACGGCCATCGGTAATGGCCTGGCCAGTCTGGTGATCGGCCTGTCGTGGTTGCTGTTGCTGGCGGCCGCCATGCAGGGAATGACGGATGAGCGACTGACGCCGGCGGTGATGGTCATGCTGCCGCTGGCGGCCATGGCCTTGAGTGAGGGCCTGGCGGGATTGCCGGCGGCCTTCACTCAGGCCGGTGCTACCCTGGGCGCTGCCGAGCGACTCAATGAGCTGTCCTCCGCCATGCGGCCGCTGGAAGGTCGGCAGACCCTGGCCAGCGGTGCCGTGCAGGTGCAGATCCAGCAGGTGTCGTGGCGCTATCCCGGTGCCTGGTTCGAGGCGCTTGACGAGATGACCCTCGAGATCACCCCCGGCACCCAGATGGCCATCTGCGGTGCTTCCGGCTCCGGCAAGTCCACGCTGGCGGCCTTGCTGACTGGCCAGACCCGGCTGCAGAGCGGCAGCATCACGCTCAACGGACAGCCCATCGACGCCTGCTCGCCCGAGTCACTGGCCCATGCCGTGGGATGCCTGACCCAACAGGTGGAATTGCTGGATGCCAGCCTTGCCGACAACCTGCGGCTGGGTGCGCGTCAGGCCAGTGATGAGGATGTCTGGCAGGCACTGGAGGCGGTGGATCTCGCCGAATGGGTGGCGCAACTGCCTCAGGGCCTCGCCACCCGAGTGGGTGAGGGCGGTCGGCAGGTCTCGGGCGGGCAGGCGCGGCGCCTGGGACTGGCGCGCCTGGTACTGACGGATCCGGGGCTGCTGATTCTGGATGAACCCTTCTCCGGGCTGGATGCGCGCACGGCACAGCGCATGGCACAGCGTCTGGAGGGCTGGTTCAAGGCGCGTACGGTGATCTATCTGCTGCATGAGCATGACCTGGCATCGCCGCGTCCCGGTACGCAGAGCATCACTCGGGTCTGGCGGCTAAAGGATTGAGCGATTGCCGGCCGCGGCGTCGAAGTCTGTCGGCCAGTATCCATGGACAGCAACGCAAAAGGCCTCCCGAGGGAGGCCTTTTCATTTCTCTGACGCGGCATCAGGCACAGGCCTGAGGGCCATCAGTCCCAGTCAGGGGCGAAGTCCGGGTTGGCGATGCGCTCACCGCGATCCAGCTCGGCGATCTTCGCCATATCTTCACCGGTCAGTGACATGGAGAAGGCCTCGAAGTTGCTCTTGATGTTCTTCGCCTTGGTGGAGGACGGGAAGGTGACGATGTCCTGCATCTTGAGCCATGCCAGGGCGATCTGCGCCGGGCTGGCGTCATGACGTTCGGCGATGGCCTTGAGGGTGTCATCGTCCATCACCTTGCCGACTGCCAGCGGCATGAAGGCAGTGACTTCGATGCCCAGCTCGTGGCACTTGTCGATCACCTTGCGGTTTTGCAGGAACGGGTGGACCTCGACTTGGTTGGTGAGCAGCTCGTCACGCCCCACGATGCCCACGGCACGTTCCAGCTGTTCGCAGGTGAAGTTGGACACCCCGATGTGGCGCGCCTTGCCCGCTGCCTTCAGCTTGGCCAGTACCGGCAGGTAATCTTCCATCGGCACTTCATCGTTCGGCGACGGCCAATGGATGAGCAGCAGGTCGACGTGATCGGTCTGCAGGCGTTCCAGGCTCTCCTCGACACTCTTCTCCATGTCACCCGGCACCAGGCGGTCGTGCCAGATCTTGGTGGTGATGAAGAGCTCTTCGCGCGGCACCTTGCTGTCGGCGATGATCTGTCCGACTTCCGCTTCGTTGCCATAGAACTGGGCGGTATCGATGTGGCGATAGCCGGTGTCCAGTGCGGTGTTCAGGCTGTCACGCAGCGTCTCGCCCTCGAGACGGAAGGTGCCAAAGCCGGGATTCGGTAGGGTAGTCGACATGCAATAACTCCTGTTGAGCGCGCCCGATGTCTGGTGCAGTGAAGGGCGCGTATCCATGTGTGTTCCCCTCATGACTGGGGCTTGATCAGCGACATGACAACCACGCGGCGCTGCATCAGTCCTGTGCCACTGTCGCAACAATCGCACCCAGGCCGCGTGCCTTCTGCCTTTCCGCTCATTCGTTGGCCGTGATCACGAATTTCAGCGCTCGGCGTTCGCCACGCTTCAGCTCGGCAAGGCAGGCTGGCAGCGCCGTGAATGATTCGATGCAGGGCGCCGGCTGGTTCAGGGTGCCATCGGCGATCGCTTCGAGCAGACCTTCCCCCGCCGCGACCAGGCGTGCCCAGTCCTCGTCGTCACCCGCCCAGTGCAGTGCCCCGAGTGCGACTTCGTGTTGCGAGATGGCGCGATCGAAGGCCGGCGCGGCCGCCTGCTCCAGACGGTCCTGGATACAGACGATATGGCCGTTGGCTCCCAGGTGGCGGGTCATCTTGCGGGCGTGATCCCCATTGATGGTATCGATCACGGCGTAGACCGGGGCGTCCAGCTGCTCGGCGTCCGTCAGGGTCTCGTCGGCGCCCAGCGCCTTGAGGACCGCGTGGCGCTTCTCGGAGGCGACGGCGATGACGTGGAAGTCGCGCTGTCGGGCCAGCTGGATCAGCCTGCGGCCCACGCTGCCGGAGGCACCGGTGATCAGCAGGCGTCGACCGGCCTTGATGGGCAGCTTCTCGATGGCGAGCCATGCGGTCAGCGCCGGGCACGGAAAGGCGGCGGCGTCATTGAAGCCCAGGGTAACGGGCAGACGCATCACGGCGCGCGCCGGAACCCGCAGGCGTTTGCTGAAGGTGCCCGGCCCCGCCAGGGTGGTGTGGACCGCGATGCGATCTCCGGGGGAGACGTGGGAGACATTCGCGCCGCAGGCGATCACCTCACCCGAGGCATCGACCCCGGGAATCTGACCGGCTTGCCACAGCTCGCTGTCCATCGCCATGAACTTCCAGTCGACGGGATTGAGGCCGATGGCACGCGTGGCGACCAGTACCTCGTCATCTCCCGGTGCGCCGATGTCCACCTCTGTCTGCTCGAGCGCCTCAGGCTCTCCCGGCCCCTGCCATACCCAGGCGGGCGCTCGGGTGGTGCCGTGACGGATGTCTTGCGGGGTGGTGGTTTCCGTGGAATCTGACATGGGATCTCCTTCAAGCGTGAATGGTGAATCCTTTCCGCCATGGCGGGGACAGGTCAGTGCGACCCGTCAGCCCTCATGAAAAGTGCGGCAGCACCTCACGGCCCAGTTCCTCGAGGGTTTCCGTGAGCGGGCGGCGATTGCGGCGCAGATGGAAGCCGATGTGATTCACTCCGGCATCCTGCATGGCTGACAGTTCTTCCATGAGGGCAAGGCGGCCACTCGACAACCCGAAGCGATGACGACGCACCGGGGCGTGAGGGTCGTCTTCCAGATTGAGGTGGATGAAACTGACGTAGGGCTTGTCGCCGGCGACCTGACGCCAGAGTGCCACGCGGCGGATGTGATCCTGTGGCGTGCCCGGGTAGGCCAGCCAGCCGTCCATCTCGCGACCGATCCACTCGGGCGTCTGCTGGGAAAGCCCGGCGCTCAACATCGGCGGACGCGTCGCGGCAGGCAGGATGGCCTGACCGTCGCGCAAGGCGTCATCCGCCTGGCCCTTGATGATGTCCACCGCGTGGCGGAAGGCGGCACCGCGGGTGGAGAACTCCTCACCGAACAGCGGGTATTCCGCCGGTCGGTCGCCACTGGCGACGCCCAGCAGCAGGCGGTCTTCGCTCAGGGCCTGCACGCTGGCGGCGGCCTTTTTCACCAGCCACGGCTGGCGCAGCGGCAGCACCGCGGCGGCAGTGCCCAGCAGCAGGTTGTCGGTGTGACTGGCCAGATAGCCCAGATAGGTGAACAGCTCGAAGACCTGGCCGGCATCGCCGAAGGCGGGGTCGAACAGCGGCACGTCACGCAGCCAGGCGGCGCGGAAGCCGAGTCTGTCGACCTGGCCGATCAGCTCGGCATGGGCGCGCATGTCAGGGACACCGAAGGGTGTGGAGGGGGCTCTGTCAGTCCGCACCCAGTCATTGTCCAGGGGCAGTTCGACGCCGAGGGTCAGGGGGCCCTGGGTGAGGCGATCCAGCGGGCGGGTCGGGGAGATCATGGTGGACTCCTTCAGCAAGCAGGTGGGTAGACGACGGTGCCCCCGAGCCAGCAGGCTGAGCTGTCGGAATCGGGGGCACGTCGTGATGGCGGTAGGCTGCAGGGCGGATCAGGCGGTCGCGATGGAAGACGCGTGACGCTTGTCGAGGCGACCGGCCAGCAGGGTCAGCAGCAGGGCGGCGGTGACGATCAGAGCGCCGATCCAGGCGGTGTCGGTCAGGGCCATCCCGGAGACCACCTGGCCGCCGACGATGGAGCCCAGCGCGATGCCGATGTTGAAGGCCGCGATGTTGAGGCCGGAGGCCACGTCAACGGCCTGCGGCACGAAGCGTTCGGCCTGCTGCACGACGTAGACCTGCAGTCCCGGCACGTTGCCGAAGGCGAAGGCACCCCAGATCAGGATGGTGATCACGGCCGTGATCGGGTTGGCGGCAGTGAAGGTCAGCACGCCGAGGATGACGATCAGGCCACCGAAGATCAGGGTCAGGGCGCGAATCGGGCCCATGCGGTCAGCCAGCTTGCCGCCCTGGATGTTGCCGATGGCCACCGAGACGCCGTAGACCAGCATGATCAGACTGATGGCGCCTTCATTGAAGCCACTGACGTCCTGCAGCAGCGGGGCCAGATAGGTGAAGGCCGTGAAGGTGCCGCCGTAGCCGAGAATGGTGATCAGGTAGACCAGCAGCAGGCGCGGATGGGTCAGCACCTTGAGCTGTTGGGCGAAGGTGGCCGGTACGCTCTTCTTGAGGTTGTTGGGCACCAGGATGGCGCTGCCGATCAATGCCAGCACGCCGAGCACCGAGACCACGAGGAAGGTGGCGCGCCAGCCGAAGTGCTGGCCGATCCAGGTGCCCAGCGGCACGCCGGTGACCAGTGCCACGGTCAGGCCGGTGAACATGATGGCGATCGCACTGGCTTCCTTGTCCTTGCTCACCAGGCTTGTCGCGATGGTGGAGCCGATGGAGAAGAACACCCCGTGGGCCAGGCCAGTCAGGATGCGCGCCGTGATCAGCGAGCTGTAGCTGGGTGCCTGCCAGGCCAACAGGTTGCCGGCGATGAACAGCGCCATCAGTCCCAGCAGCACCAGCTTGCGATTGAAGCGGCCGGTCAGGGCGGTCAGCACGGGGGCACCGATGGCGACACCGACGGCATACAGGCTGACCAGCAGGCCAGCGGAAGGCAGAGAGACGCTCAGATCCTGAGCGATGGTGGGCACCAGTCCGACGATCACGAATTCGGTGGTCCCGATGGCAAAGGCGCTCAACGTCAGCGCCAGCAGGGCAAGAGGCATGGCAGTTCTCCATCAGCAATGGGTGGGTCTTGGATGCTGTGCAGTCTGCCGTGGTTGAGTTTTGCGATAAACGGAGTGATTCGCAAAAGACCTTTGTGATTATTGAAAATATCCGCGTGTGGACATGGCCTCCGCCGTTCAGGGGACCAACACGACAACGCCCGCACTCCACTGAAGGAGCACGGGCGTTGTCGTGTCGAGAGGCTGCTGGCTCAGTCGTCCGTCGGCCAGACCTTGTAGATATGGTAGGGCGGCTGGCCCTCGTCCTCTCCGCCTGCGAAGGGCGGCGTGCTGTCCAGCTGATTGACGGTGACATACAGCCAGCCGTCAGCGGCCATGCGCACGCCATCCGGCCAGTCGAGGCGCTCGTCGCGGACCAGCGGCGTCAGTTTGCCGTCCGCCCCCAGCACATCCAGCCCATGCTGATTGAGGTTGGTGAAGTAGTGGATGCCCCCGGCGGTATCCGCACCGTCCGAGATGGGCTTGTCGCCGACGCGCGTGATGGCAGCGGCAATGGTGTCGTGATCGGCTTCTTCACGCAGCAGTCTGGCCGGGACGCTGTACCAGCTGTGGCCGGTCATGGCACCGAAGAAAACCGTCTCGCCGTCATCGGACAGGGTGATCGGGTCAACGCCGACCTTGGCGGGCTTGCCATTGAACGGGATGTCACGGCCATCGATCTTCAGGGTGGCGTCTGGCTCAGCTTGCAGTGCGGCGTGTTGGCTGAATCGGGACGCCTCGCCGGAGGCCAGATCGACGGTGATCAGGCCCGGGTTGGCGATATCGGCCAGATACGCCACGCCGCGACTGCGATCCACTGCCAGGTCCTGCACGAAGCTGCCTTCAGGGGCGATACCAGTGGGCAGGGTCAGCTTGGTGATCAACTTGCCCGAGGCAATGTCGAAGCCCCACAGGCGGGTCTTGCCCAGATGCAGGCCCATGTCGGTGATCCAAAGGCCTCCCTGGCCGTCCTGATAGATGCCCAGCGGGGAGTCGATGGTGGCGTCGCTGTAGCGGCCGGCGTGGGTCTGGAGGGCGGGTGAGGGCCAGGCACGATAGCTGTTCTGTCCGGTGATCTCGACCAGCTGCACATCATGATCGCCATCCATCGGGTGGATGGTCGCGAAGACTCGTCCAGCGGGTGTCACGGCGACGTTGCCGGGACGTATCTGCATCACGGCCACCGAGCGCATCTCACCGTAGGCCGGGCCGGGTTTGAGTGACGAGGTGGTGGCGGGCAGGGTGGAATGGCCGGTGGCGCAGCCCGTCAGCAGGCCTGAGAGCAGGGCGAACACGCCCAGATATCGGGTCGAACGGACGGCGTTGTGCATCAATGCTTCCTTGTCTGGTGAGGCGGTTGTGACGGTCGTCTTCAGCGTCTCGTTTCGGGAGACGGCATGTTTCATCGTCTGCAATTATCAATGAAATCAAACAGGTAGGGTAACTCAAGTCACAGTGCTGTCCAAAAAAAACGCCCTGCGAGAGGGCGTTTTCGAGGCCGGGCAGACCCGGGGCTGATGTGATCAGGCGTGACGCGCGATCATGGCATCGAAGTTTTCCTTCGGCTGCACGCCGGTCAGGGCTTCGATCTTCTCGCCGGACTTGAACAGGGCGATGGTCGGCAGGCCGCGGACGCCATTCTGCGCGGCGAGATCCGGTGCATCGTCGACATTGATGGCAACGACCTTGAGGGCGTCACCCTGTTCTTCGGCGATGGATTCGACGATCGGGTCGAGCATCTTGCACGGGCCGCACCACGGCGCCCAGAACTTCACCAGCACCGGCTGCTCGCTCTCGATGACTTCCTGGGTGTAGTTGCTGTCTACCACTTGCGCAAAATCAGCCATTTGACTCTCCTGTGCACCCCTGAGGATGCGTGATTCAGATTGGCACCGCACGTGCCGGATGGGCACACACTAACGCCCCGGGACTTTCGTTCGCAAGCGCATTCTCTCATGTCAGCAGAAACATATGCGTGCCGATCAAGCAACAGTGAGGGCTTGCGGCGACCGCTGGCGAGGAGGATTTTCCGCCTGTCTTCTCTTCTCTTCTCTTCTCTTCTCTTCCGTTCTAATACCGAACGAGCCCAGCGAGTGACGCCAGCGTGTGACATCAGTGAGACATGCACGCCGTCACGCGCCTGACATGAGAATGTCACTTGATATATGGAAAAACGTATATATGATTTTCCATATATCAGATCGTCACCGATCTCGCGTCTCTCGCACTCTGCCCAAGGAAGCTGTCATGAAGTCGTCAAGTCGCGATGCGGCGCTGGAGGATGGCGCTGCCGCTTCCCTGACCCCGTTGGGGATATTCAAATGTCTGGCCGAAGATACCCGCTTGACCATCATGCAATTGCTGAGCGAGACGGGAGAATTGTGTGTCTGCGAGCTGATCTGGCTGCTGGAGCGGCGTGAGCAGGACATGCCGGCACACGAGACGCCCCACGCAGGAGGAGAGCGCCCCGGCATCTCGCAGCCCAAGGTCTCGCGCCATCTCGCACAGCTGCGCGACTGCGGACTCCTGAGCAGCGAGCGACGCGGCCAGTGGGTGTATTACCGGCTGAGCCCCGCCATGCAGGGCTGGCGGCACGCCATCCTGATGGCGGCCTGCGAGGCACAGCAGGTGGAGGTGGCGCGCTGGCGTCAGTGGCTGGCGGCCATGCCCAATCGTCCCGAGCGCTGCGCCAGTTGACGCGCCTGCCGATATCCATCGCAGGCAGGGAGGCGTCTGCCCAGCCCCCCGCCTGAAACACGTCACACCCCTGATCCCACATTGACCCTCACGAGGAAATTACGATGCTTGCTCATGATGCTCCGTCCTACAGCGCTTCACTGACGCTGTCCGCTGGCCTGCCACCTCTGCGTATCGGCATCAATGGCTTCGGCCGTATCGGCCGGCTTGCGCTGCGCGCGCTGTGGAAGCTGCGCGAGGATGTCGCGCTGGACGTGGTGCGCATCAATGACCCGGGTGGCGATGCCGCGACCTTCGCACACCTGCTGGAATTCGATTCCGTGCATGGCCAGTGGTCGCCGGGCGTGGGAATCACCAGTGACGATGAGAGCATCATCATCGATGGTCAGCGCACGACGTTCTCCAGCCAGCGTGAGATCAGTGACACCGACTGGTCGGGCTGCGATGTGGTGATCGAGGCCTCCGGCAAGAAGAAGAGCACCGAGGTGCTCAATGCCTATCTTGAACAGGGCGTGGCGCGTGTCGTGGTCTCCGCGCCGGTCAAGGAAGCGGGCGTACTCAATATCGTCATGGGCGTGAACGATCATCTCTATGATGCCCAGACGCACCGCATCGTGACGGCGGCCAGCTGTACCACCAACTGCCTGGCGCCGGTGATCAAGGTGATCCAGTCGCAGTTCGGCATTCGCCATGGCTCCATGACCACCGTGCACGACATCACCAATACCCAGACGATTCTGGATGCGCCGCATAAGGATCTGCGCCGTGCGCGGGCCTGCGGCATGAGCCTGATTCCGACGACCACCGGCTCCGCCAAGGCGATCAGTGCCATCTTTCCGGAGCTGGAAGGCCGCCTGAACGGCCACGCCATTCGCGTGCCGCTGGCCAATGCCTCTCTCACCGACATGGTGTTCGAGCTCGATCGCGAAGTGACGGTGGAGGAGGTCAATCAGGCGCTGCAAACTGCGGCAAAAGGCGAGCTTTCCGGGGTGCTGGGGTATGAGACACGCCCGCTGGTGTCGATCGATTTCCGTACCGATTCCCGCTCCAGCATCATCGATGCGCTCTCGACCATGGTGGTCGCGGGGACCCAGCTCAAGCTGTACGCCTGGTATGACAACGAATGGGGCTACGCCAATCGCACCGCGGAACTGGCACTGAAAGTCGGCCTGGGTGATCTGACCGACCCCAGCACACAGGAGCGCTGACATGCTTGCCCGCCTGCGAGAGCTGCCCCATGAGGTGCGCCAGTACCTGCTGGTGACCGGCAACTACTGGGCCTTCACGCTGACCGATGGCGCGCTGCGCATGCTGGTGGTGCTGCACTTCCACTCGCTGGGCTATTCGGCGCTGGACGTGGCGATGCTGTTCCTGTTCTACGAGGCCTTCGGTGTCGTCACCAATCTGGTCGGCGGCTGGCTCGGGGCACGGCTCGGCCTCAATCGCACCATGAATGCAGGGCTTGCGATGCAGCTGGTGGCGCTCGGCATGCTGCTGGTGCCGGAATCCATGCTGACGGTCATCTGGGTGATGATCGCCCAGGCGCTGTCCGGCATCGCCAAGGACCTCAACAAGATGAGCGCCAAGAGCGCCATCAAGGTGCTGGTGCCCAAGGGGCAGCCGGTGGAGGAATCGCAGAGCGCGCTGTATCGCTGGGTCGCGTTGCTCACCGGCTCCAAGAATGCACTCAAGGGACTGGGCTTCTTCCTGGGCGGGGCGGCGCTCAGTCTCATCGGCTTCCAGGGCACCGTCATGGCCATGTGGCTGATGCTGGCAGGCGTGCTGGTGCTGTCACTGCGCAAGCTGTCGGCATCACTGGGGCAGAGCAAGGCCAGTCGCAAGCCGGCATTCCGTGAGATGTTCTCGACCTCGCGGGCGGTCAATGTGCTCTCGGCGGCTCGACTGTGCCTGTTCTCGGCCCGTGACGTCTGGTTCGTGGTGGCCTTGCCGGTCTATCTGGCCGAGGTGCATGGCTGGCATTTCTGGACGGTCGGCGTGCTCATGGCCGCCTGGGTGATCGGCTATGGCGGTGTCCAGACCCAGGCGCCACGCATCACCGGTCCGCTCTCACGCCGCTTGAACGGCGCTACCGGCGTCCGCTGGGTCACGGTGTCGCTGGCGGCCGGCCTGGCCCTGCTGCCGGCGCTGATGGCCAGCCTGCCGCTGGATGCGCCACAGGCGGCCGATATCAGTGGTGCCATCCTGTTGGGGTTGGCGCCACTGGAATGGTTGATCATCGGCCTGTTGGTATTCGGGGCCGTCTTTGCGGTCAATTCCAGCTGGCACAGCTATCTGATCGTGCGCTTCGCGCGCAGTGAAGGCGTGTCGATGGATGTCGGTTTCTATTACATGGCCAATGCCATGGGGCGTCTGTTGGGCACCTTGCTGTCCGGTTGGCTCTATCAGGCCTATGGGCTGGAAGCCTGCCTGTGGTGGTCGGCCGGATTGGTGGCGGCGAGTGCCGTGATGGCCTTAGCCTTGCCGCAGGAGTCACACGCAACATCCGATTCGCCTGCCGGCAGTACCTGAGTACCTGAGTACCTGAGTACCTTGCAAGGTGTCGCCTGAGGGATCACTTCCTGATCCCCCGACGCCTGTCCATGCACCCAGCGCCACCTTCTACAGAGACGCCACATGTCATCCAGTCACGATCGTGTTTCAACCAGGCAGGCGCCGCACGAGGCCGACGGTGTGACCGCCGTATCCTCTCGCGAGCGATATCGGGACGTGCTGCTCACCTTCCTCACGCTGGGGCTGACCAGCTTCGGCGGGCCGATCGCGCACCTGGGCTACTTCCACGCGGAGCTGGTCCGCCGGCGCGGCTGGCTGAGTGATACGGCCTACGCCGAGCTGGTCGCGCTGTGCCAGTTCCTGCCGGGACCGGCCAGCAGTCAGGTCGGCTTTGCACTGGGCATGGTGCGTGGTGGCGGGGTGATGGGTGGGGTGCTTGCCTGGGTCGGCTTCACCTTGCCGTCTGCGCTGGCACTGCTGGCATTGGCGCTGGTGGCGGGCAGCCTCGAAGGGCCGCTGGCTTCCGGGGTGATCCACGCCTTGAAGCTGGTGGCGGTGGCGGTCGTTGCCCAGGCGATCTGGGGCATGGCGCGCACGCTGTGCCCGGACCGACGGCGCGCCGGGCTGGCGCTGTTGGCCATGCTGGGCCTGGCGCTGGCGCAGAGCGCCTGGACGCAGGTCGGAGTGATCGCGATGGGTGCAGTGCTCGGCAGCCTGCTGTGTCGTGATGACAGTGCGGCCCTTGTTCGCCAGCAGGCGGGGGCAGCGGGGCTGTCGCTGCCGGTCTCGACGCGCCTGGCTCGCGCCTGTCTGATCACCTTCTTCGCGCTGTTGATCGCGCTGCCGCTGCTGGCCTCCGGCAGTCTGGTCGATATCTTCTACCGTGCCGGGGCGCTGGTATTCGGGGGCGGGCATGTGGTGCTGCCGCTGCTGGAGGCCTCCACCGTCGAGACGGGGCGTATCGCGGCCGATACCTTTCTCACCGGCTATGGGGCCGCGCAGGCGGTGCCGGGGCCACTGTTCACCTTCGCCGCCTGGCTGGGAGCGGGCATGGCCCAGGTGGGCGGGGATTCGGCAGTGCTCGGCGCCATCATTGCGCTGTTGAGTCTCTTCCTGCCGGGGATTCTGCTGTTGATCGGCGTGGCACCCCTGTGGGGGCGCCTGCGTGCACGGCCCGCAGCACGCGCTGCGCTCGCGGGCGCCAATGCGGCGGTCGTCGGCGTGCTGGGCATGGCGCTGTATGACCCCTTGTGGACCACCAGTGTGCTGAGTCATCTGGACGTCGTCATCGCGTTGGCGGCCTTCATCGCGCTGACCCGCTTCGCGCTGGCACCCTGGAAGCTGGTGCTGGCGATGGTGATTCTCGGGGCGGTACGTGGGGTGATGTAAGCCTGTCCTCCCGTTCAGAGCACAGCCTGAAAACGAACGCCCCCGTCTGCAAGTTGGCAGGCGGGGGCGTTCTGTTCATACGAGGCGGTCGTCACACCAGTGACAGCAGGGCGGTGACCAGCAGTTCGTTGTCGTAGTAGGGCGCGCTCTGCTCGCTGATCAGGCGAGTGTCGATCACGGTCAGTCCCATGCGCTCCAGCGCGGGGACGGAGACACCGCCGGGGTAGTCGCCACGCTGACTGTCCAGCAGCACGATGTTGAGCAGATGCTCGTTGGGACAGTCGTTGCGCGAGACATCCAGGTCCGCACACAGGGTGTCGATCAGGGTCGCGACCAGTTGCTCGAGTGTCTTGCCGGTCTGCTCCGGGTCCGGACTGCAGTTGGGGATGTAGACCTTGGGACAGGGGTTGGCCAGTATCGCGCGTCCCACCCCGCTGGGCAGCAGGTTGGCGATGACGCTGGAGTAGAAACTGCCCGGCGGAAAGCAGATCAGTTCCGCGGAATCGATCAGCTGACGGTTGTTGAGGTGCAGCGCAGGCCGCACGGGCACGATGGCACCGCCGTCATTGTGCGTCTCTCTCTCTGTGGTGCTGTCCGTCGTATTGTCCTTGGCACTGGCCTTTGGACTGGCTTTTGGACTGGCCTTCGCGCTGGCCTCGACCAGCTGGATGCGCGCGATCGGGCTCTCCAGTGGCGCGACTTCCTTGCCGGTGATCTGGTGCTGGCCGATGATTCTGCGCCCATCTTCCAGGGTGACGGCCAGATGGCAGTCGGCATTGATGATGGCGCGCACCGTCCCGCGTACATGCACCAGCTTGGAGAACAGGAAGATGATCTGGTCGAGCTGCTCATGATGGTTCAGGTAGCCGCCGGCGATGATCAGATTGCCGATGCTGGCGCCGCGCAGATCGAAGCCTGCCGGCATGGCCTCGATCAGGAAGCCCAGCTGATGACAGATGAGCGTGCGCATGGGCTCCGCCACGGCCATGCTGAGCGGATGACGGCCCGCCGCCAGTTCCCGCAGAGTGGCCTGCAGCATCTCCGGGCGTGCTTCGGCAGGCAGACGGTGCGTGAACAAGCGGTAGATCTCCGGGTGCCCCAGCACGCTGTCATCCGCCAGCGCCATCAGGCGTGAGCGAAGGTCGCCGATGGCCGGCATCGAGAAGGCGTCACGCAGCTTGGCGGAGCTGCCACCGGAATCGAAGGGCGTCACCAGATGGATGCTGTGATGGGTATAGCGCGTCAGGGTGCGCGAGATGCCCGTCAGCGCCGTGCCCCCGCTGAAGAACAGCACACGGGGGCCGACCTCCGGTGCCTTGTGATAACGCCTGACGCGTAATGGATCCGGGACCCTTGCGGTCCGACTGACCCTGACCTCTGCCATGTTGCGGCTTCCTTTGCCTTTCGTCTTGGGCATAGAGTGCCTTTTTTTGCGTCAGTCGTCGCCTGTTTCGGGAGTGAAAGCGCTCAGTCCCTCAGTCGTAACCTTGCCAACGCAGGCGCGGCCAGTGGCGCTGCGTGGCGATGGCTTCCAGGGTCGGGTCGGCACAGACCGCATGCGGGTGATCGACGAACTCCAGCAACGCCAGATCATTGCGTGAATCCGAATAGCCCCAGGTGGGGAGGCTGTGTCCACCGGGGCCGAGATGCTCTGCCAGCCAGTGCCTCAAGGCCGCAAGCTTGCCATCGCGGAAGGTACGGATGCCCCGGGCGCGTCCCGTGTAGCAGCCATCCTTGACCTCCAGGCGAGTCGCCAGCGCGGCATCCAATGCCAGTCGCTCTGCCAGCGGTGCCACCAGCTGGGCTGTCGAGGCCGAGATGATCACGACCTGATGGCCCTGATCACGATGCCAGGCGATGCGCTCGCGACCCTCACGGTAGAGGCGCGGCAGCAGTTCGGTATCGAGGAAGGTGTCCACCTCGGCCTCGACTTCACTGACGGTGCGACCGGCCAGCGGGGAGAGCAGATGGCTCAGGTGCGCTTCCATGTCGAGTCGGCCCGCGGCGTAGTCTGCCATCTGTTGCGTCCAGATGGCGCGGTATCGCTCGGGGTCCGTGATCCAGTCCAGCTGGATCAGCCACTCGGTCCACAGTCCCGTGGCGTCGCCATCCAGCAAGGTGTCATCGAGATCGAAGATGGCCAGCCCGCGCACTTCCCCCCCAGGCACTTCACTCATGTGCATTTCACCCATTTGCCACCCGTGACCTGTCGCCAGTGTCGTGCGTACCCAGCGCCTGGACTTCGTCGAGATCGGCATGCACCTGCACGCGCAGATGGTCGGGCAGCAGCTGGCGGGCACTGCGGTTGAGCACATCGACGTTGAGACGCAGCCCCTGACAATCCACCTCGTAGCGCACGATGTTGCCCAGCAATTGATGGCGCAGGATGACGCCGGGCAGCGCTGGCCCCACATTAGTCGGCAATGGCTGGAGCGGGAAGTCGAGGCCAGCCTCCAGGTGCCCGGGGAGGAGGGGACGTGTCATCTCATCCGGCTGCAGATAGAGCGCCTCCGGCCGCAATGCGACCTGCGGGCTATCGCACAGGTAGCCGAGCAGGGGCCGGGCAAGCTCGCTGCCGATCAGATTGTAATGGCCCATGAAGCCTGCGGCCGTGGCGTCTACCGGTCGGGTGTAGAGCGATGCAGCGTTGCCCTGCTGGAGAATGCTGCCCTGATGCATCAGGAAGATGCGATCTGAGAGCAGCAAGGCCTCTTCCTGATCGTGGGTGACGAACAGGGTGGTGAGGCCGAGACTCTTCTGGATGTCGCGAATCTGATCGCGCAGATGACGGCGGATGCGCGCATCCAGCGCCGAGAGCGGCTCATCGAGCAGCAGGATCTGGGGCTCGACCACCAGCGCGCGCGCCAGTGCCACGCGTTGTCGCTGGCCACCGGACAGCTGATGTGGATAGCGCTGTGCCTGGTCGGTCAGCTCCACCAGTCGCAGTACTTCCGTGACGCGGCGCTCGCGCTCCTCGGGGCGCACCTTCTTCATGCGCAGGCCGAAGGCGACGTTGTCCGCCACGCGCATGTTGGGGAACAGCGCATAGTGCTGGAAGACCATGCCGATGCCGCGCCGCTGGGGCGGCAGACGGGTGATGTCGTGACCATCGACGATGATCTCGCCGCTGTCCACGTCGTTGAGCCCGGCAATGGCGCGCAGCAGGGTGGATTTTCCGCAGCCAGAGGGCCCGAGCAGGGTGATGAACTCGCCACGGGCGATCTCGGCATCGATGTCGGAGAACACGCGCGTCTTGCCGAAACGCTTGGCCAGGCCCTTGAGCGTTAGGTACTGCTGGTCGGCGGCCTGTTCACGCAACGCGCTGGTCAGCAGGCCATCGCTGTCGTGGCGAGAGTGGGTCTGCGGGATATCGGTGGCAAGCATCAGCGGTGCCCTCGTGAATCGGTACGGGAATGGGGGGCGGCAGGGCCAGCTTTCGCGGGCGTGGCGGGCAGACCTTCCGTCATGGCGGTGGCCAGCGCCTCCTCGGGGTCATCTTCCGGCATCGCCTGCTCGGCGGGCTGGCGGTTGCCCAGCCAGGTGAGAATCAGGGTGAACACGAACAGCGTGATGACCAGCGCACTGGTGAAGTGGCCGCTGGCCCCGCGAATGTTGTTCAGGTAGACCTGCAGCGTCTCGAAACGAGTGCCGACCAGCATGTTGGCGAACACGAATTCACCGGCCAGAAACGAGAAGGCCAGGAAGACGGCGATCTGGATGCCGACCCGGATATTGGGCAGGACCACCTGGAAGAAGGCCTGCAGCGGGCTGGCGCCCAGCAACTGGGCGGCTTCCATCAGCGATGCCACATCCAGTGCTCGCAGGCTGTTGGCCAGCGCTCGGTACATGAAGGGCAGCACGATGGTGAAATAGGTGGGAATCAGGATCCAGGGCGTGCCGATGATCGGCAGTGGGCCGCCGGCATACAGCTGCAGCAGACCGACCGAGGATACGATGGGCGGCACGGCGAAGGGCAGCAGGATCAGGCCATTCATCCAGCCATCCAGACGCGGATAGCGGGTATGGGCCAGGAAGACCACCGGCACGATCAACAGCAGTGACAGGATCAGGGCGCCGACGGCGACCAGCAGGGAGCGCCCGAATGCGGCGAGAAAGCGGGGGGTGGTCCACAGCTCCAGAAACCACTTCACCGTCAGGCCATCGGGCGTGAGGCTGGCGCCCCAGCGGGTGGCAAGGGCGTAGAACAGCGTGGCCACCAGCGGCAGTGCCAGCAGCGTGAAGACGCTGCCCACCACCACGCTGTAGGGATTGAGCCCGCGTAGACGCGCCATCAGGCTGGGCAGCAGCGGCTTGCCATGGCGATACGGCAGTTCAGCGGGAAGTGACATGGTAGCTCCTGCGCATGAGCCACTGCTGGATCAGCGTGACGATGACGAGAATGACCACCAGTACCATCGCCAGTGCGCTGGCCAGTTCCGGTTGCAGGAAGAGGTCGCCGGAGACCAGATTGGCGATGCGGATGGTCATCAGGTTGTAGCTGGTGTTCACCAGCGCATAGACGGTGGCATAGGCGCCCATGGCATTGGCGAACAGTACGGTGAGCGTGCCGGCCAGCGACGGCCAGAGCACGGGCAGGCCGATGTGCTGCCAGTAGGCCAGACGGTTGGCACCGAGCAGGCTGGCGGCTTCGCGCCACTCGCCCTTGAGCGTGCTGAAGGCCGGGTAGAGCAGCAGGATGCCCAGCGGGATCTGGAACCAGGTGTAGATGACGATCAGGCCGGTGCGTGAATAGAGATTGAAGTCATCGATGATGCCCAGACGCTCCAGCATCAAGGTCAGCATGCCGTTGGCCCCCATCAGGATGATGAAGGCGAAGGCCAGCGGCACGCCGGCGAAGTTGCTGGTCATGTTGGTGAAGGCGATCATCGCGCGCGTCAGGCCCGGCCCGCAGCGGTGCATGCTGTGACAGGTCACGGCGGCGATCGCCAGTCCCAGCACGCTGGACATCAGCGAGATCTCGAGACTGCGGCCGATGGCCTGGCGGAAGAAGGGGGAGGTGGCGATTTCCTGAAAATTGGCCAGCCCCCAGCCTGCGGGGGTCTTGAAGGCGCTGATCATCACCCAGATCAGCGGGGCGATCTGGAAGGCGAAGAAAAGGATGGCGAAGGGCAGCAGCCACATCGCGGGACTGGTCAGCACTCGCCTGAGGAATGTCGGCATCACGCGTCCCCTCCAGGGCCTGCCAGCAGGGATGTGTTGCTGGCCTTGTCGTGCTCAAGCCCCAGCACGCTTGCCAGGGTGCCGCAGAGCTCGCGCTGGCGAAGGTTGCGGGCGGGACTGCGGGCGAAGGCGCTGCCGAAGGTCCAGAGCGGCACACGGCGCTCTTCTTCGAGAAGCCCGGAATGTGAGCGGTCGGCGTTCATGCCGTGATCGGCGGTGACCATCACCTGATAGCCGGCCTCCAGCCAGCAGGGCAGGTAGTCGGCCAAGGCGACATCGGCATGACGCGCCGCATTGCGATATTGCGCGGACTCACCGCCGTGGCGGTGGCCGGCGTCATCGATGTTCATGCTGTGCACCAGCAGGAAGTCCGGGTCGTGACGCAGTCTCAGCATCTCGGCATCGCTGAAGACGTGGTCGTCCGGGTAGTGATCCTGCCAGTAGAAGATGCCCGCCTGGATGGCGGATTCGGGATTGTCGAGCAGTCGGTGTCTGGCCGGCACGAAGGGGGCGGCGACGTAGAGTTCGCTGACCCAGTGATAGGCGGCTGCCGCGGTGCGTCGCCCCTGCTGACTGGCGAGATCGAACAGGCTCACGCCACGCGAGCGTCGCACGATGCCATTGTTGACGATGCCGGAGTCGACGGGCAGATCACCGGTCAGCAGGCACTCATAGAGCGGTCGCGACATCGCTGGCAGCTCGCACTCCAGCGACTGGTACTGCCCGCGACCGGCCTCGACCAGGGCACTCAGATAGCCCATGGCATGCCGGCCCACGGCATGGTTGAGGCCATCGAGCACGACAAGAATGACACGCTGGGACATGAAGACTCCGTGAAGCTCAAGACGGCACCGTGTGGACGGTGCCGTCTGTCAGGATGGTGCGCGCTCTATCCGCTCTGGACAGAGGCCGGGGGTCACTGCTGGTGGATCAGTACCTGGGACTGCCACTGACGCGGCAGCTGTCGGGCACTGGCTTCCCAGCCGGCGAAGTCCTGTACCGGGCGGGCATTGGCGTACTGCTCGTTGGGCAGCAGCTTGGCGGCGATGTCTTCCGGCAGGGTCAGGTGCTCGGCGCGGATCGGGCGGGCGTAACCTGCCGCCAGGTTCAGCTGGCCGGCATCTGACAGGATGTACTCACGCGCCAGCTTGGCGGCGTTCGGGTGAGCGGCATGCTTGTTGATGATGGTGGCGTAGCCCGAGGTGACGGAGGCATCCGAGGGGATGACCACCTCGAAGGTGTCGCGGTTGATCTGATCGCGATAGTTGAGCGCGTTGAAGTCCCACAGCAGCGCGACCTCCACCTCGCCCTTCTCCAGGTTGGCGATGCTCGGCTCGGCCAGTGACAGGCGTCCCTGGCGGGCCAGTTCGGCGAACACTTCCAGACCCGGCGTCAGGTCTGACTCGCTGCCGCCATTGGCGAAGGCTGCGGCCAGGATGGCGTTGTTGGCCTGGGAGGCCTTGCCGACCGCGCCGACGGAGACCTTGTAATCGCCATTGGCGAGATCCGCGAAGGAAGCGGGGCGCTGATCTTCACTGACGAGTGTCTTGTTGATCATCAGGGAGATGGTGCCGGTGTAGCCCAGCATCCACTCGCCATCTTCATCCTTGGCCCAGTCGGGAATCTCGTCCCAGGTGGTCGGCTTGTAGGCTTGAGTCACGCCCTGCTTGACCGCGATGGGGCCGAAGGCGAAGCCCACGTCACCGATATCTGCCGTGGCGTTCTCGCCTTCGGCCTTGAACTTGGCGACTTCCTCGGCGGAGCTCATGTCGGTATCGCTGTGCGCGATGGAATACTTCGACTCGAGGTCTGCCCAGGTGTCCTTCCAGTTGGCCCAGCTGTCCGGCATGCCGACGCTGTCGACGCGGCCTTCTGCCTGGGCGGCCTTGAGCAGTGCTTCCGGCACTTCAGCGGCACTGACGGAGGCGCTGCTCAGCAGGGTGGCCATGAGGGCCGAGACCATCAGGCCGGCGGTACGGGGCGAGGTAGCGGTGAACGACTTCAATGACAATCCTCCCAGACGGGGTAATCAACGGATGCGAGAGTGCATTCCTGGCCAGCGAGTCGCCGAGGCGAGCAGGCAGGCGAGATGGGGTCAAAGCTGGTTCTTGTCCTGCGCAGTCTTCCTCGAGACCTGCCACCTCAATTTCTGTGGTCTAGTTCAGTCTCGGGGCTGACATGACTTTACGCAGCGGTTGTGACAGTCGCGTGTCGTCACTATGTCAGTGTCGTGATGTCAGTGTCGTGGCAATGAGCCATCAGCCATCAGCGCTACATGTTTTGACGCAACGCTGCGTGGTGCCGGCTGATTTCCTGACAATTCCCTGCATGACAGCGTGCTCCTGTGCTAGATATCCGCCTCGGATTCTCACGCGCAGCACACAGGAAAGCCTTGCGCTGTCACCGGATCGTCATGCCTGTGTCATGGTGCTCGGCGAGCGTGGGCTGACTCGCCTGGCGACGTCTACACTAGACCACAGCGATCGCGATTCTCGAGCCTTGTCATGATGGACACCTTGGATGACATGCAAGTGACTCGCCAGAAATCGCTCTCTTTCGTTATCTTTCAGGAACTTCGCATGCCTTCATCATCGATCGAGCCCACAGGTGACGATGCAACTTCCCTGACGCGCACGGCGGATTTGCCCGTCACCGGGCTCAAGGGCAGGCTGCTGAACCATCTTGAAGCAGCGCCGCTGCATGCCTCGCAGCGTCTGCCGTCCGAGCGTGAGATGATCGAGCGGTTCGGCACCACACGAGTCACCTTGCGAGATGCCTTGCTGCAGCTGGAAGCGGAAGGGCGAATCTATCGCGAGAACCGCCGCGGCTGGTTCGTCTCGCCGCCGCGCCTCAGGTATGACCTGCTGGCATGTCTGCCTTTTCACGAGATGGTGCAGTCGCAGCAGCGGGTCGCTTCCACCGAGGTGCTGGCCGCTCAGGAAGTTCCCGCTGATGAGGTGATCGCCCAGCGTCTGGGAATTGCACGGGGCGCCGGGGTCTATCGCATCACGCGGGTGCGGCGCATCGATGGCCGGCGGGTGCTGCACGTCTGTCATCACCTGCGACGCGACTGCTTCCCCGGCATTCTCGATTTCGACCTCTCGGCGCATTCGCTGACGACGCTCTACCTTCACCAGTACGCCATTCGCATCCGGCGCGTGAGCTTCGAGCTGGCCTCCAGCGTGTTCGACGCCGAGACGGCCGTCGCCCTGAATGCGGCACCGGGTAGCCCGGCGCAGCGCATCACGCGAATCAACTTCGATCAGAATGGCCGCGCAGTGGACTGCGATGATGAACACTGGCGTCACGATGCCATCGAGTTGACGTTATCCGCCGCACCACAGCGCTAGAGGGCAATCTGGGGACACACGCCACCAGTCTCCGGGACTTTCCTTCAACTCGACGAAAACGCCCGCAAGTCCTCCTCTGACGGGAAGGCTTGCGGGCGTTGTGGTAATGGCGTGCGTGATGTGGCCGTGGGGCATCGTGGGGGCAAGCCCTCAGCGCATCAGCAGCGTGTCATCTATCTCGCGGAAGTGATCAGAGCTGCGCATCAGGGCGAGGGCAGTGAGTGCCTCGACGCCGTAGACACGCGTCGTGACGGCATGGCGCGCTGCGACATGCTCCAGCAGCAGGGCGAAGTCACCATCGCCGGAGGCGAGAATGATCTCGTCGACCTCGGGGGCGGCTTCCATCACGTCGATGGTGATGCCGACATCCCAGTCGCCCTTGGCCGAGCCGTCGCCGCGCTGGATGAAGGGCTTGAGTTTGACCTCAAAGCCTATCTCGCGCAGGCGTTGCTGGAATTGCTGCTGCTTGGGGTCACCACGGTCAATCGCATAGGCGTAGGCATGCGTGATGCTGCCCAGGGATTCCAGTTCGGCCCACAGTCGGCGGTAATCGAATTGCCGGCCAAAGGTGTCGCGGGTGGTGTAATAGATATTCTGGACATCGATGAAGACGGCGAGGCGCGTGGGCGAGTCGGATGTCGGCAAGGACGGTTGGATTGCGGGCGTGGGAGAGTTCGACATTGGCTGTCACAGGGACCGGAAGGCTGAATGATGTGCCTGAAGCAGAGCAGGCAGGTACTGGAGGCGCGTGCGGCGTGGGAGTCGTTCAGGTGTCGCGGGATGACTCAGGCATTGCGCCTGGCTCCGACGATGAGTGCTTGTGCTGCTGACACCATGCAAGGAGAGCGGATCTGTCTTTCTCTGACCTGTCTGCTGTGATCTGTCTACCCTGACCTGTCTGGTGCTATCGGTTGAAAGCAGAGCTGTTGAAAGCAGCGCTGTTCCAGATAGCGCCATCTCGAGAGGAGGGCAGAGACCGGCCGCTGCCAATCATGGCGAGCAGCGGCTGGCGATCTTCTGACAGCTTGCCACGATCAGGCCGAGTCTGGGCCTGATGGAAGCATCAGTTGCCGGCAGCGGGATTGGAGGGCTTGGTCGGCTTGTGGCCGATGATCTGACCGCTGACGCCGGATTCAATCACTTCAACCTTGCCGCCACGATCGAGGAAGGCTTGCATCTGGGCTTCCAGCGAGGCGGATGTTTCAACAGCAGCGGGTGCTTTCTTCTTGGCAGCAGTACGAGTGTTGGCCATGCGGGACTCCGTTCCGAGACGTGAGGGGTGGAAGAGCATGATAACACGACTGCGTTTTTCCTGCTTGATCGCGTCAGAAGTAATTAAGAAGTGGTGATTTCGCTGCGTGATATGTTCGTGATGTCGTGAGACGACAGCGGCGCTGTTGCGATCACACCAACACAGAGATGCCAGCAGACAGTGAGTCAGGGCGTTGAAAAGTGATCCAGGCGGCGACATCTCCTTCTTCACGTTGATACTTTTCATGATGCAAGGAGAGCTGGCATGGCGAACACCTTTGACGGCAACACCCGAAGCTACGCACTCAAGTCCGATTCCGCCGATCTGGCGCCATGGAATTTCGAGCGCCGTCAGCCGCGCCCGGATGATGTGGCCATCGAGATCCTGTATTGCGGTGTCTGTCATTCGGACCTGCACGTCGGTCGCAATGACTGGGGCTTCACCCAGTATCCCATCGTGCCGGGTCACGAGATCGTCGGGCGAGTTACCCAGGTCGGCGATGATGTCAGCCAGTACAAGGTGGGTGACATGGTCGGTGTCGGCTGCATGGTAGATTCCTGCCGTGAGTGCAGCGCCTGCCACGAGGGGCTCGAGCAATACTGCCTCGAGGGCATGACCATGACCTACGGCAGCCCGGATCGCCACGATGGCAGCCTCACGCAAGGCGGCTATTCCGACAGGATCGTCGTCAGCGAGCGCTTCGTGGTGTCCATCCCTGACAAGCTGGACCCGGCGGTGGCTGCGCCGCTGCTGTGTGCCGGTGTCACGACCTATTCTCCGCTGCGCCACTATGGCGTGAAGTCTGGCGACAAGGTCGGTGTGATCGGCATGGGTGGCCTGGGCCACATGGGGATCAAGTTCGCCAAGGCGATGGGCTGTGAAGTCACCCTGTTCACGCGCAGTGAAGCCAAGGTAGCGGAAGCGCGCGAGAATGGCGTCGATCACGTCATCGTGTCCAGCGACGATGAGCAGATGGCCGCCGCGACCGAAACCTTCGATTTCCTGCTCGATACGGTACCGGTGCCGCACGATCTCAACCCCTACCTCAATACCCTGAAGTACGACGGTACCCATATTCTCGTCGGGCTGGTGCAGGAGGTAGACCCCGCACTGCAGGGCGGCAATCTGGTCATGAAGCGTCGTGTGCTGGCGGGCTCGCTGATCGGCGGCATGCCGGAGACCCAGGAAGTGCTCGATTACTGTGCCGAGCATGACATCACCTGCGATATCGAGATGATCGACATCCAGAATATCAACGAGGCGTGGGAGCGCATGCAGCAGGGCAAGGTGAAATACCGCTTTGTCATCGACATGCAGAGCTTGAAGAACGCCTGACACCTGTCGTCATACCATGCCAGGTCTGGTGTGGTGGCATGAAAAAAGCCCCCGGTATCCCTCTGGATGCCGGGGGCTTTCGCGTCTGTCATGTCACAAAATTGTGATGGGGTGATTCCCGATCGAGGCGAAAACGCGTATAAGAACGCGATGAAAACGCCAAAGAGAATCCAGCCGCTCATAGATGACGGACTGGTCGATGAAGTGCTTCGCCCCTTGATGAGTGGCAAGGAAGCCTCGGTCTACGTGGTGCGCTGCGGAGAAGAGATTCGCTGCGCCAAGGTCTACAAGGATGCTGCCCAGCGCAGCTTCAAGCAGGCCGTGCTCTACCAGGAAGGCCGCAAGGTACGCAACAGCCGTCGTCAGCGGGCGATGGAGAAGGGCTCCGGTTTCGGACGCGACCAGCAGGAAGCCGCCTGGCAGAACGCCGAGGTGGATGCCCTCTATCGTCTGGCCGATGCCGGTGTGCGCGTGCCTCAGCCATACGGCTGCTTTGACGGTGTGCTGCTGATGGAGCTGGTCACCGACGACGATGGCAATGTGGCACCGCGCCTCAATGACGTCTCGATGTCGGCGGAACAGGCGCGTGAAGACCACGCCTTGATGATGCATTACATCGTTCGCATGTTGCATGCCGGCCTGGTGCACGGGGATCTGTCCGAGTTCAATGTGCTGGTCGATGACTACGGCCCGGTGATCATCGATCTTCCGCAGGCGGTGGACGCAGCGGCCAACAACAATGCCAAGAGCATGTTGGCGCGCGATGTCGCCAACATCACCGCCTACTATGCGATGTTCGCTCCGGAACTTGCCCAGACTCGCTACGCTGATGAGATATGGGCATTGTTCGAGGCCGGTGACATGGACCCGGATGTCGAGCTGACGGGTCTCTTCGAGGATGACCCTGAGGCGCCGGACGTGGATGCGCTGCTCGAGAACATCATGGCCGCCATGGAAGAGGAGCAGGAACGCAAGGCGCGTCTGAAGAGTGCCGAAGACGGCGATGATGATTAGATGCTGAGCGGGTGGAGCGCCGGGCATCAGGCCCGGTGATGATGCCTTGAGACACGACAACGCCGCTTCACGATGAAGCGGCGTTGTCGTGTCTGGCTAGCGAAGGCTTCAGGCGGGGTCGACGGCGTGCTGCTCGGTCTCCGGGTCGTGGCGACGGTGACGCAGCTCGATGCCCCTGAGCAGATTGCGCAGGATCTGGTCCTTGCATTCGCGGTAGTGGCGATGGTCCGGCTTGCGGAAGAAGGCGGACAGTTCCGACTTGGTGATCATCTCGAAACCGGCCAGCGCCAGCAGATCCAGCATGTCATCGTCCTTGAGCTCGAAGGCGATCTTGAGCTTGCGCAGGATCAGATTGTTGTCGAGACGCTTTTCCGGTGCGGGCTGAGCACCCTCGCGCTTGCCCCGGCGCACGTTGATCAGGCCATTGAGGAAGCTGGCCAGATCGATGTCCTTGATGCGCTGCTGGGCATCGTCGTCATCACGCTTGAGCCAGTCACTGACCTGGGCGCGGGTGACTTCGTGGTCGGCGGCGGCGAAGGTGTTGATCATGTCGCTGTCGGAGAGATTGAGTGCGTAGCGCAGGCGACGGATGATGTCGTTGTTGGTCACGGGCGTGGGTCCGGTCTTTGAGGATGTCTTGAAGTTGCGTGGCGCGCCATGCATGGCGTCAATGGCGCGCAGCATACCAGATCAGGGTGGGGTGCCGCTCCATCCCGGCGCGCTTCCCGGCCGGGGTGGCAGGCAGGGCGTGAGTCAGGGCGGCAGGCAGAACCGCGAGCCGACTTCGGTGATCAACGTCCGGGCGTCGGGACATCCTGATGACTGACGTCTTCGTCTTCTGCGGTCTCGCGTGCTTCGGCGTGATCCTCCGCGTCAGGCTCGGGCCTTTCATCGACGTGATTCGTCTTCTGGTTCGGGGTCAGTGCCAGCTCCGTCAGCAGCGGGAAATGATCGGAGCCGAAGGCTTCCATGCGAGCCACGCGCACCACGCTGAAATGCCGGCTATGGAAGAGGTGGTCCAACGGCCAGCGCAGCAAGGGAATGCTGGCATGGAACGTATTGAACATGCCACGGCCGACGCGTGGGTCCAGCAGGCCGGACAGTTTGCGGAACAGGCGTGTGGTGCGAGACCAAGCCACGTCGTTGAGATCTCCCGTCACGATGATGGGCTGCTCGCTCTCGGCCACGCTCTTGGCCACGATGACAAGCTCCGCGTCTCGTTCACTGGACTCCTCGTTTTCGGTCGGGCTGGGCGGTGCGGGATGCAGGAAATGAGCGCGTATGCGATCGCCGCTCTTGAGCTCCAGATGGGCATGCATCGAGGGCACGTCATCTTCGACCAGGTAGTCGATGCTGGCGTCGTGCAGGGGCAGACGAGAATAGACATGCATGCCGTAGAGGTTGTCCAGCGGGCACTTGAGCGTATGCCGGTAGCCATGCTCCGGCTCATCTCCCTCCAGGACATCCAGGCGGCTTTCCCACCAGCCATCGGACTCCAGGGTGACGAGAACGTCGGGTTGCTCGCGCCTGACGATCGCCAGCAGGGCGTCGCTGTCGTGGTTGCTGGTCAGCACGTTGGCGGTCAACAGACGCACATGACGTGCGGGATCACTGTGCTGCGCGACGCCCGATTCACAGCGGGCGAGCCGGGTGTAGGGAATGATCCACTGCGCCTGGTAGATGAGCCCTGCCAGTGCGATGAAAGCCAGCGTCAGCCGCAGTCCTGTCGCGAGCTCGCCAACGAGAAGGTCGGCCACCAGCAGGGCCGCCCAGAGTACCGCCAGCTGCAGGCGGGGAAAGTCCATGATGCGGACGGACCAATGCCGCAGGCGCGTGAGTGGCAGCAGGGTGAAGGCTGCCATCAGCAGCGTGAGTACGCCGAGTAGCGTGGGGATCATGGGGGCTCCGGTGACAGGAATGGGGCGGGAAATCAAACGCTCAAGCGTCAGACATGGTGGCGACATGCCTGACACTCAAGTCAGGACGCTTTACTCACGAGGCAACCCGTCGCTGACGCCAGAGACGCGCGATCCATTGCCAGCGATTGATCAGCAGGGCCATGAAGATCAGTCCGCAGCCTGTCATCTGGATCAGGGTCATGCGCTCTCCGAACCAGGCCGCCGACATCAGGGCCGCCCAGACCGCTTCGAGCATCAGGATGACCGAGGCATGGCTGGGCGTGGTCAGGCTCTGTGCGTAAATCTGCAGGAAGAAACGCAGGGTGCTGGCGATCAGAGTACTGGCCAGAAACCAGCTCAGGATGTCGAGACTGATGCCGGCCGGCCAGCTTTCGCTGATGGCCGACAGCACCAGGCAGGTGACGCCGGTGGTCATCAGCTGGATGGCTGTCAGCGGCAGGGCCGGGATATTGCGCACCAGACGTGAATTGAAGTTGAACACCAGGGCGAACAGGCAGGCAGCCCCGAAGATGAGCCATTGTGCCGGTTCAATATGAAAGCTTTCCGTAGCGCCGGGTTGTCCCATGCCCAACAGAGCGAAACCGAGCAGGGCGGTGGGCAGGGCGATCCAGGTGCTCATCGGCGGCCTGTCCTTGAACAGCAGGCGGGCGAGCACCGGTACCATCAGAATCCCGAAACTGTTGATGAACGCGATCACGCCGAGCTGCTCGGACAGTGCCACCCCCAATGACCAGCAGGCCATGGCACCGCCAAACAGGACGCCGACTCCACTGGCGCGCAGCTTGCGAGTAGTGGAAAGCTGTCTCAGCGAGCGAGCGTCGAAGATCGCCAGGATGAGGCCTGCCAGCAGGAAGCGGCTGCCGATGAACAGTAGCGGAGGCATACCGGCCATGGCTTCCTTGGAGAAGATCCAGCCGGCGGCGGCGATGATGGTGACCAGCAGAAGCAACAGATCGGCCTTGAAAGGCGAGCGTGAAGGCGTCGTCTCGGTAGTGGTGCTCATGGGGTGGCGTCGGTTCCTTTGGGCATGGGAATGTCTGATCTCTATCCTAACAAGCTGATACAGGCGGTGCTGTCATATATCGGAACTTGCAAATTCAACAATGGAGCTTGAATTCCGTGGCAGGATAAGCCTAATGCAGAGGGAATCGATAGCGTTGCAGCGATTGATCTCGCGGCTTTTCACGAATGCAGGAATGGTGGTCAGGAGGCTGGATGGCGACACCGTCGCAGGACACGACATCGAAAGATCATGGGCATGAATCCGGGCACGTGCATGCGCATGGTCATTCACACGGTCATCACCATGGTCATTCACACGGCCATTCACATGGTCATGGACATCATGACCATGCACCTGAGGTGACCGCTGACAGCGAAAGGCGGGTCATGCTGGCGATGTGGCTGACCGGCGGGTTCATGCTGGCGGAAGTCGTCGGCGGACTGGTGGCGGGCTCTCTGGCCTTGCTGGCGGACGCCGGCCATATGCTCAGTGATACCGTGTCGCTGGCATTGGCGTGGGGAGCGTTTCGCCTCGGACATCGCGCAGCGACCCGCAAGCTGACCTTCGGCTATGCGCGTTTCCAGGTGCTCGCCGCGTTCGTCAATGGCCTGACATTGCTGGTCATCGGTGTCGCGATCGTGATGGCTGCCCTCAAGCGCCTGTGGCTGCCGTCTGAGGTGCTGGCAGGGCCGATGCTGGCGATTGCCGTGCTCGGACTTGTCGTCAACATCGCGGCATTCTGGATATTGCACAAGGGAGATCAGGACAATCTCAATCTCCGCGGCGCCCTGTTGCATGTCATGGGCGACCTGCTGGGTTCCGTGGCGGCCATCATTGCCTCGCTGGTCATCATGACCACCGGCTGGAATCAGGCCGACCCGTTGCTGTCGATGCTCGCAGCGGTACTGATACTGCGCGGTGCCTGGTCGCTGGTGAAACGCTCGGCGCATACCTTGCTGGAAGGGACGCCGGAGCAACTTGACCACGAGGAAATCCAGGCGGGTCTGCTGACACTGGAGGGAGTGGATGGCGTGCATGATCTCCATCTGTGGGGCCTGACGCCTCAATCCCCGGTTGCCAGCCTGCATGTGGTGGTGACCGATACCGGCATTCCCGGTGAGGTGCTTGAGCGGGTCCAGGCCTATCTGCTCGATACCCACGCGATCTCGCACGTCACGGTGCAGCTGGAAGGCGAAGCCTGTCTGCAGGGCTGCGTGTCTCGTTGATGGAGACGGCTGACGGCACGCAGACAGGACAAGTGATGCCGGCGCTCGTGCAGAGCCTGGGAGCCTTCTGACGCAAGACGCCCCGCTGAAAAGCGGGGCGTTGTTGATTGCAGCCCATGGGCTGCCTGACGTCGCGACATCGATGCCTCGAGAGCTCAGTGCTCAAGGACGTCGATGACGTGTCACCTCAGTGCTTGGCGACATAGACGGTGCGGATGTTCATGAAGGCACCGAAGCCATATTCGCTCTGCTCACGACCATAGCCGCTGCCTTTGACACCGCCGAAGGGCAGTTGGGCGAAAGGCGTGGTCGGGCGATTGACGAAGCTCATGCCGGCTTCCAGCTGACGCGAGACACGTTCGCCGCGCTCGTCGTCCTTGGCCACCACCGTGCTGCCCAGACCGTAGGGGCAGTCGTTGGCGAGCTCGATGGCATGCGCCTCGTTCTCCGCGACCACCACGGAAGCGACCGGGCCGAACAGCTCTTCATTGAAGGCTGGATTGCCCTGGGTGACGTTGGTCAGTACCGTCGGCGGATACCAGGCACCCTCGCGATCCGGAATTTCGCCACCGCATTCCAGCTTGGCGCCAGCCTTGATGGCACGCTGCACCTGATCATGCAGGTCATCGCGCAGGTCCTTGCGTGACATCGGACCGATGTCGACCCCTTCGCTGAGCGGGTCATCCATGCGCATGTCCTTCACTTTCTCGATCAAACGTCTGGAGAAGTCCTCGGCGATCGACTTGTCGACGATCAAGCGCTTGGAGGCGGCACAGCTCTGGCCGGTATTGTCGAAACGTCCGGCGATGGCGAGATCCACCGCGCGCTCGATGTCGGCGTCATCCAGCACGATCAATGGATCGATACCTCCCAGTTCCAGCACGCTGGGCTTGAGCGCCGCACCGGCCTGCTCGGCGACCTTGCGGCCTGCCTCTTCGCTGCCGGTGAGGGTCACGCCCTGCACGACAGGATCATTGATGATGTCTTCGATCATCTCCGAGCCCACCGGCAGCCAGGTGAAGACGCCATCTTCGAAACCGGCCTCGTGGAACAGCTGGGTGATCAGCTCGGCACAACCCGGGACGTTGGAGGCATGCTTCATCAGGCAGACGTTGCCACCTGCCAGTGCCGGGGTCGCGAAGCGGATGACCTGATAGAGCGGATAGTTCCACGGCATCACGCCCAGCACTGCGCCGATGGGGTCCTTGACGATCTTGGCTCTGACGGCACCCTCGACGTCGCGCTGCTCGGTTTCCATCAACGTGGGCAGGTTGTCGGCGTAGAAACGCGCGATGCTGGAGGAGATCTGTGTCTCGCTGATGCCCTGCTGATACGGCTTGCCCATCTCATGGGCGATCAAGGTGGCAATGTCCTGCTGGCGCTGATCTATCAGATCTGCCAGTGCGTGCAGACGTTTCGCACGTTCTTCCAGCGAGAGCTGACGATATTGCGGATAGGCAGTGCGCGTCTGTTCCAGTTTCTGCTGAACCTCGTCCTTGCTCAGCGTGGCGTATTCATTGAGAACCTTGTCATTGGCCGGATTGGTCGCGGTCAGTGTCTTGTTGCTCATCTTGCCTCCCTATCTGGGTGCTGGTTCAGCGAGTGGCCGAGCGGCGAATATCACATGAGCGACATCGACCTTGGATCAGCCACCTCATTGGCTACACGACAAGAACTGGAGATGCCGCCGCTGACCTTCAAGAGCCGAGGTGATCGATCTGGCGTCATCTCAGTGTTGCCATTCGAGCACGCGCGTCCCCCTTGAAACGTCACAGGCTGCGTCCATCGAGCCTCGCAAGCCTGCCGCACGGGCTGCCAGCATGCGACAATGGCCCTCTGGTGTCCGGGCGCGGGAAAGCGTCTCCCCCCGGGCCATCGACATGAGTGCAAGCGTCACAAGGAAGAGGAAGTCAGCGTGTTCAACAATATTCTGGTGGTGTGTACCGGCAATATCTGTCGCAGTCCGGTCGGTGAGGCACTGCTGAAGCAAGCGTTGCCGGGCAAGACGGTTCACTCGGCGGGTGTGGGCGCATTGGTCGATCATCCTGTCGAACCCACGGCGGCTAGATTCGCTCTCGAGTCCGGTCTGGAGGTTGATGGGCATCGTGCGCGGCAGGTATCGGTTGAGATGTTGACGGCGGCGGATCTGATTCTGGTCATGAGCGATGGTCATCGTCGTGCCATCAACCAGATGGCCCCGCAAGTCAGTGGCAAGACGATGATGTTCGGCCGCTGGCTGGCGGGGGGCCAGGGCGAAGAGATTCCGGATCCCTATCGCAAGAGTGAAGAGGCCTTCCGGCACGCGCACCAGAAACTCGTGGACGCTGCGGCGCTGTGGGTGAGTAAACTCGGTTGATGTCTAGATTACGTATGTAAGAGAGTGTTTCGAGAGTTGTTGACAAGTAAGAGGAAGGGGCGCCGTAAGATTGCGGTCCTTCCTTTTTTTGTGCATGGAAATGCCTTTGTTGCACAGGCAATTAGCATTTCATCAATTTTTTTGTATATTCTATATCTCTTAAGCCATATAGATGCCTCAAGGTTCTCAGCCTCGCAGAAGGTCCTTTGTTGCGGGTTTTTGCTACGAACTGTATATTTTTGTTACCAGTCGTCTCATCACAATTACATTGGTGCCTTCTCTCATGCGCGAACTCGACCTCCAGGCTCTTGAGCCTCGTCTACTGTTGGATGCTGCTGCTGCTGTCACTGTCGCCGAGAGCGCCGACGTTTCGGCTGATGGCGACTCTCAGGCAACTCTCTCTGGCACGGAGGATGAGAGCTATTCGCTGTCGAGCTTGAGCGTGACGGATAGCGGGGATACCGATGAAGATGGAAATTCGGATGAGTACAAGCTTGAGCTGACGCTGGATGACGATGCCATCGCCGCCGGCGCTGCGTTCAGTACTGGTGGCACCAGTGTAGAACTTGAGGGTACGGCCGAAGAGATCAGTGCTGCGCTGGCCGACTTGTCCGTGACACCGGGTCAGGATTACACCACTGATATCACGCTGAGCATGACCCTCACCGAAGATGGAGAGGCGCGTGATAGCTTCGACTTCGTGGCTACACTGAGTGCGGTGAATGATAACCCGGTTCTCGTTGACCCGAGTGCCACGGTCACCGAAGAGGGCAGCTATACCTTCTCCATGGAAGCGCTGGGGTTGAGTGACCCGGATGTCACCAGTGGAGAGCAGAGTTATGATCAGCTGATCATCGAGATCGATACTCTGCCGACCAACGGTACGCTGACCTTCAAGGGCTCGCCAGTGGCGGTGGGTTCCACCTTCGATGCCACCCAGCTGGGCCAGTTGGTCTATACCCAGGATGGGAGCGATGTCGCGGCGGGAGATACTGACAGCTTCGCGATTTCCGTTGTCGATGGTGCTGGCGGTACGGCCAGCAGCACGCTGAACATAGCTCTGGAACCGCTCAACTCCGCGCCGAGCATTGAAGGCGAGCCTGTCCAGTTCGAAGGCGAAAGCACCTCACTGGGGCTGACCTATTCCGACGAGGAATCCGCACATGCGGACGCGGCTGAAAACGCCACCGTTACCATTACCGATTTCGGTAATCTTGCCGAGCGTGGAACCTTGTTCCTGGATGTCGATGGTGATGGTGAGGTGGATGCTGACGAGATCATCGATAGCCAGGATTCCGATTACGCTACCTTCAACGCCGACCAGTTGGAACTGCTGTCCTTCGCCCACGATGGTGATGAGCCCGATGCCGTCTCGCCATATTTCACCATTTCGGTCACCGATGCCGGTGGCGGTGAAGTCTCTGGTGCCGAATTGACGACGGTGCGCACCGTCGATATCACCATTCTCGAGAATGATGATGACCCGACGCTGACGCCCAGCACGGTTGCGTTGGATTCCACTGCGAACGCCGATAGCACCGTCGCCATCACTACGGCTTCCTTGAATGCCGAAGACCCTGACAGCACCGCGGCGCAATTGGCCTATTCCATTGCGACAGAGCCTACCTACGGTCAGATTCAGCTCAACATCGGGACGCAGGCCTCTCCGCAGTGGATTGAGCTGATTGCGGGGACAACCTTTACGCAGGAACAGATCGATGATGGGCTAGTGCGTTATGTCCAGACCGAAACGGCGCCCGAGGGCACGACCAGTGATACTGGCTTTACCTTCACGCTGGTGGACTCCGAGTTCAAGGCATTCGATGAAGCCGGCGATGCCGGTACCTGGGGTGGTGTTGCTACTCCAACTGTTGGCACCTTGACCTTTACCGTTGACGACGGAGACGGCGGCGAGGGAGTAGATCCACTGGCTGAAATCGCTTTCGTGCCTACCAATACTGGCCTGGCGGTGAACGAGGCGATCTCCTCCACCGAATCCACTACCATCACCAATTCAGACCTGCAGTATTCGGTCACGGCTGGGGCCTATACCTTCCCGACCAACCAGATCGTCTACACCGTGTCTTCGCTGCCGGAGAACGGTACGCTCTATGTCGATGGTGTGGCACTGAATGCCTATGGCAGCTTCACTCAGGCGGACATTGACGCAGGTCTGGTGACCTTCCTGCAGGATGGCAGCGAAGACCACGATTCCAGTTTTGCCTTCATCGTTACCAATGGTGGTGACTTCTCTGAATCCGATACCTTCTCCCTCTCTTCGACGCCAGTGAATGATGCCCCTGTCGCGGGTGACTCCACCGTCGGTGTGCTGGAGCAGACCGACGATATTCTCGACTCTGATGGCAATATCGTCTCTGAGGGCAACGATGGCATCGTCTATCTCACCGAAGAGGATGTGGTGTTCTCGGACGTGGATGACAGTGAAGAGGGGCTTGATGGAGAGGGAGAGGTCGATGATCTGTGGTTCCAGATCAGCACGACGGAACTCAGCGGCGGCATACTGGAAGTCTGGAATGGCAGCTCATGGGAGTCTGCCTCTTCGGATGTGTGGTATTCCCGGGACCTGCTGACGACGTCCGCTGATGGCGAAGACAGTGGCCTGCGTTATGTCCATGCCGGTGGAGAGCAGGTCGATCAGGATGATGCGACCAACAGCGACATCATCGACAGCTTCGATTTCATCGTGCGTGATGACCTGGATTCCCCGGACAACTTCTACGATACCGTCACTACTGACCCTGCCGATACGACGGCTGAAACCGGCAACGTCTCCAATACCGGTACCGTGACCATCGAGGTCACGCCCTTCAATGATGCCCCGCTCATCCCGCTGACTGCAGACGCAGATGATCAGACCGTCGTGGATTCTGATGGTGTCTCGAGCACCTCTGCCAACAATGTGCTGACGCTCGGCGAGGGTGAATCCTCCGTCATCAGCAACAGCCTGCTGCAAGCGGTTGATAGTGATAACACCACCAATCAGTCCACCTACGTTCTCACGTCGGTGCCGGATAACGGCACTTTGACCTTGAATGGCAAGGTGCTGCGTGTCGGCAGTTCCTTTACCCAGACCGATATCGACAATGGCCTGCTCAAATATGAGCACGATGGCGGTGAGACCCGAGCGGATGACTTCACCTTTACCGTCAGTGATGGTCCGCTGACGACCCAGGAAGCCACCTTCAGTATCGAGATAGCTCCGCTGAATGACTCGCCGGAGATCACCTCGGCACAACCTGACGACAGGCTGATTCCATCAGGTGCGCTCGAGACACTTTCACTTGCGGGAGCCTTCACGGTAGGAGACGTCGATATCCTGGACAGCGAGACGGGTCTTGGTGTCGATGAGGGCGAAACCGACAGCATTACCGTCACCTTGACCCTCAAGGACGAGAATGGCGATGTCGTCCCTGTCACGGATGCGTTGCTGACGGCCTTGCCGACAGGCAGTGATTCTACCGTGACCACTGATGGCAATACTCTGGTGATCGAGGGAACGCTGTCTGCCGTGCAGTCGTCGCTTGATTCTCTTGAAGTCCAGATGGTGCTGACTGGTGAGGCCGGAGACTTCGATGAGCGCTGGACCGTCGAGGCTGTCGTCGATGATCGTCTTGATGACGGCTCCTTGAATGGCGGCGACACCAATCAGGACAATGAGACGATCGGTGACGACTTCAATACCGCGACCGCGAGCATCGAACTGTGGGTGTCAACCGTCAATGACGCGCCGGTGGTGACGCTGCCGGATACTGACGGTCTGACCGTGACTGAAGACGGCGGCTATCAGAATATCGGCACCATCACGGTGACGGATGCTGACAGCTTCGATACCGATATCACCGTCGTACTGAGCGTCCCGAATGGCACGTTGCAGATCACGGATGCGGGTGATGTGACTGTCAGCAACGATGGCACTGACACCATCACCCTGGTGGGAACTCAGGAAGAGCTCGCGACCGCCTTGGCAAACGTCCAGTACCAGCCGGATGCCAATGACAATGGCACCGTCGCGCTGACCGTCACCGCGACGGATACCGACCTTCATGGTGACAGCACCGCTCTCACCACGGTCGCCACCTCAGATATCACCATCACTGCCGTCAATGATGAGCCGGTACTGACCTCCACTACGCCGGTGCAGACGATGGATGATGGTCAGCCCCTGACCATCACTGGCGTGACAGTCTCTGATCCTGATGACTCCGCTCAGGATGTCTTCAACGACGTCCAGACCATTACCGTCAGTATCGATGAATCCGGTGCGCAGGGTGCGCTGAGCATGACGGATGGTATCGTCAGCGCTGATGGCACCGAGGTGACGCTGACCGGCACTCTGGATGACATCAACGACGCACTGGCAACGCTGGTCTTTACTGCTGATGACACTGATGCCGATGCGACGGCCACGCTCAATTTCAGTTTCAGTGATGATGGTAATGGTGATCAGGCAGTGCTGACAGCCCTGACCGCGACTGCCGCCGTGACCATCAACATCTCCGGCACCAACGATGCACCGACCATCTCTGCCCCGACTGGTACAACCACCGTGGTCGAGGATGGCAGCCTCACGCTGTCAGAGCTCGGAGTGACCCTGGATGATGCCGATGATTTCGGTGCTGACAACCTGACGCTGACGCTGACGGTGGAGCACGGCACCTTCAGCAATGGCACCAACACCATCACCTTCACGGGTACCGTCGCATCGCTTCAGGCCTCACTGGATAGCGAGGTCTATACTCCCGCAGCCGACTTCTATGGTGAAGATACCCTCAGCATCGTGTTCAATGACGCCGGCAATACCGGCCAGGGCGGTGCACAGATAGCGACCCGTGATATCACTCTCGCGGTGACACCGGTCAATGATCGTCCGCTTGCCGCCGGTACAGCGGAAAGAGTGACCTCCGTTGCAGAAGACACCGCGGCTGAAGATATCGCCGGCACGGGTCTCTATGCGCTACTGGTCAATCAGTACGATGACACCACCGATGATCAGACCGATGAGAATGGCAATACCGATGCCACCACCGAGACTGACCTGAGCTACGTTGCCATCACTGGCAACAGCTCTGACAGTGACCAGGGCACCTGGCAGGTGCTGGTAGGTACTGAGTGGGTCGATGTCCCGACGGATGTGTCTGACAGCAGTGCACTGGTCGTCGCTGCAGATGCCGATATCCGCTTCGTGCCCGCCGATGATTTCAATGGTGAGCCGGGCGCGTTGACCGTTCGCCTGGGCGATAACAGTGATACCGATATCGACACCAGTGATTCCGCGACTGACCTGTTTGACTTGAGCGATGATGCCAATGGCAATCTCGGTGATCAGACAGGCGTCTGGTCAAGCCGCACCATTGCCATCAATACCAGCATCACTGCCGTCAATGATGCCCCGACGACACCTGATGACAGTGTGATTCTCGCGGCCATCAATGAAGACGATACCGATCCGGCTGGCGCGACCGTCGCTGATCTGGTCGGGGACAATTTCGATGACGCCTCCGCCGATGATCAGACTCAGGAGGCTGTGTCGGGTGGCAGCTCTGCCAATGCGCTGGCGGCTATCGCCATCACCTCCAATCCTGCTGACGATAGCGAAGGGACCTGGCAGTACTCCACCGATGGCGGTGCTAGCTGGACCGATGTCCCGGCTGATGTCAGCGCCAGCAATGCGCTGGTGCTGTCGGCGACTGACTCTGTGCGCTTCCTGCCGGCGGAGAACTACCACGGTGATCCGGCTGGCCTGACCTACGTCGTAGCCGATGATAGCAGTGCTATTACTGAAGCCACCGTGGACGTGTCCACCTTTGATGAGACCGGCATCTGGTCCAGCGTGGCCGATGCCGACACCCTCAATACGACGGTCAATGCGATCAATGATGCACCGGTGCTCACTGGTAGCACGGCGCCCCAAGCCTTTGCCATCTCTGTTGCAGAGAATGATGGCGCAGGCACCGGCAGTGCCGAGGTAGCGTTGGTATCAGGCGCGTCGCTTTCGGATGTCGATACTGCCTTGGTCGGCGACAACTTCGGTGGCGGCACCATCACGGTCAGCATCGATGCGGCGACGGATGCCGATGTGTTCTCGGTCGATGATTCTCTTGATGGCTTCGCCAGCGCGACTCTGGTCAACGGCACCCTGACGGTGACGCTCGACTCCGGTACCACGGCAGCTCAGGTCTCGGCATTGATCGATTCACTGACCTACCAGAACACCAGCGATGATCCCGACACCGACACACGCGCCTACACCGTGGTCGTCAATGACGGCAACAATGATGGACTGGCCGAAATCGACGGCGACTCGCTGGCCAGCAACACGCTGACCGGCTATCTGAAAGTCGTCGACAACAACGACGACCCGGTAGCCGTGGCGGATGCCGACTCAACCGATGAAGGCGTCGCGCTGTCCACCGCTGACACTACCAGTCTGCTCGACAACGACACCGACCTGGACACTCCCACTGCCGACTTCACCATCACTCAGGTGAATGGCAACACTGCCGGAGTCGGTAGCGCTGTCTCGGGCAGCACCGGTGGATCCTTCACGGTCAACGCCGATGGCACCTGGAGCTTTGATCCGGGCGCCGATTTTGATGGCCTTACCGATGGCGAGAGCGCCGTCACCACCATTACCTATCAGGTCAGCGATGGCGAGGGTGGTGTCTCTACCGCCACTGTCAGCGTGACAGTCAATGGTGTGGATGACATTCCCACGCTGACCCCGGACACCGGCAATGTCACCGAAGACACCAATGTGTCAGCGGATGATGAGCTGACCACCAGTGGCACGCTGGATGCTGGCACCGGTGGCGACACCGGGGAAGACAAGTTCAGCGCTGAGACCGTGACCGGCACCTACGGCGAACTGACTGTCGATGCCGATGGCAACTGGACCTACAGTGCCGACAATACTCAGTCTGTCATCCAGCAGCTCAACCTGGGTGCCACGCTGACGGATACTTTGACGGTCACCAATGCGGACGGTGTCACCCAGACCACCGTCAGCATCACCATTACCGGCGTCAATGATGCACCGGTCGCTGTGGCGGATACTGGCACGACCGCAGAAAACGCTGATCTGAGCGTCGCGGCTGCCGCTGGCGTGCTGGCCAATGACATCGATATCGATACGGGCTCCACCAGCACTGTCAGCCAGGTCGCGGGGTCTAGCTCTGGCATAGGCACCGCTGTCGCCATGACGGGCGGTGGCACTGTCGCCATCGCTGCAGATGGCAGTTATGTCTTTGCGCCGGGCACCGACTTCGATGATCTCGCCGTGGGTGAGGCTGCGACCACCACCGTTGCCTATACCGTGCGTGACGACAACGGCGCTGAATCCAGCAATACCCTGACCATCACTGTCATCGGTGCTCAGGATGCTCCTGAAATTGCCGTGGAAGGTGCTGACAGCGCAGCGGAATCGTTGACCGAAACGAATGCATCGCTTGCGACCTCCGGCACCCTGTCCGTGAGTGATCTCGATACCACTGATACCGTGACTGCCAGTGTCACCACGGTAACTGCGGACGGTGACGCGGATACTCTCGACAATGCTGATCTGCTGGGCATGTTGAGTGTCGATGAAGGCACCCTCGTGGATGCTGCCAGCAATGACGGCACTCTCAGCTGGAGCTTCGACAGCTCAAGCGTCGAAGGTGAGGCCTTCGATCATCTGGCGGCAGGGGAAAGTCTGGTGCTGACCTACACCGTCGAGGTGGAGGACTCTCAGGGAGGGACGTCCCAGCAAGACATCACCATCACCATCAACGGCACCAATGACGCGCCTGTCATCGCCCTTGAGGACGGCGACAGTGATTCCGCTGCATTGACGGAAAGCGATGCGCCGCTGAGCACGTCCGGCACTCTCTCGGTGAGTGATCTCGATACCACGGATGAAGTGACGCCGAGCGTCGAATCGGTTGCCTCCACCGGTGATACCAATGATCTGACCAATGCCGAGCTGCTGAGCATGCTCAGCGTGGATGCGGATGCGATCATCGATGACGCCAGCAACGATGGCACCCTGACATGGGAATTCGACAGCAGCAGTGTCGGGGGTGACGCCTTCGACTACCTCGCCGTCGGCGAGACCCTTGAGCTCGCCTACACCGTGCTGGTGACCGACAGCGAAGGCGCGACGGCCGAACAGGTCGTGACCATCACCATCACCGGCAGCAATGATGCACCGCAGCTGGTAGCGGGTGAGCAGCCGGAGAATCAGAGTGGCAATGATGGTGAAGCCATCACGCCGTTCATCGTTGCCGACGCTTTCAATGACATCGATAACGATGCGGACCTGACTTACTCGGCTGCCAATCTGCCTGACGGTATCGAGATTGATCCGACCACCGGTGAGATCAGCGGTACCTTGTCTCCCGATGCCTCGATTGGTGGTGACAACGATGACGGCATCTACACCGTCACGTTGACTGGCACTGACGAGAATGGTGCCACCGTTACCACGACCTTCACCTGGACTGTGGCCAACGTCGCCCCGCAAGCCTTCGACAACACTGCTGAGCTTGATGAAGGCGTTGCCATCAGTGATACCAGCACCACCACCGGTAATGTGTTGAGCGATGGCGACACCAATGGCGATGTGGATGTCGATGGCGGCAACGACACGGATACGCTGATCGTCAGCGCAGTGGGCGCCGGCGCCAATGCCGGGACTGACACGACAGCGGGGTCTGCAGTCACTGGCACCTACGGCAGCGTCACCATCGCCGAGGATGGCAGCTATACCTACACCCTGGACAACACCAACGCGGATGTTCAGGCGCTGGCCGTCGGCGAAAGCCTCAACGAGACCTTCACCTATCAGATCTCTGACGGCCAGGGTGGCTTCGATACCGCGCTGCTCACCATTACGACCAACGGCACCAATGATGCGCCGGTCATTGCCATCGAAGGGGATGACGCCGCAACCGCCGCGCTGGATGAGTCAGATATTGCGCTGAGTGCGACGGGTACGCTTTCTGTCAGCGACCTGGACACCAGCGATACAGTGACGCCGAGCGTCACGGCCGTCGCCTCCAGCGGTGATACCAATGACCTGACCAATGCTGAGCTGCTTGCCATGCTCAGCGTGGATGCTGATGCGATCATTGACGGTGCCAGCAATGACGGCACTCTCAACTGGGCATTCGACAGCAGCAGCGCTGATGCGGAAGCCTTCGACTATCTGGGAGAAGGTGAGACGCTGGTACTGAATTACACCGTGTTGGTGACAGACAGCGAAGGGGCGACTGCCGAGCAGGTTGTCACCATCACCATCACTGGCAGCAATGATGCGCCGGTGCTCTCTGCGGACCCGGATGACCAGCCGGAAGATCAATCCAATGTCGACGGTGAGGCCATCACGCCCTTCACGGTGGCTGACGCCTTCACGGACATCGACACCACCGCGACGTTGACCTACAGCGCTGACGTGCTGCCGGATGGCTTGTCCATCGACTCCGCTACCGGTGAAATCAGCGGCACCCTGACCAGCGATGCCTCTCAGGGCGGTGTGGAGGGTGTCTACACCATCACGCTGACCGCTACGGATGAATTCGGTGCAGATGTCAGCACCACGCTGACCTGGACCGTTGCCAATGTCGATCCTGTCGCCGAGAACGATGCTGCCTTCATTGATGAAGGTGTCGCCAGCAGCGATACCAGCGACGTCACCGGCAATGTGCTGGGCGCGACTGGTGCCGGTGCCAATGATGAGGCCGACAGTGATGGCGGTAACGATGATGATGCTCTGATCGTCAGTGGTGTCGCCTTCGGTGCAGTGCCGGCCGCGTTCTCGTCTGCGGGTGACAGTGTGTCCGGCAACTATGGCTCCGTCGTCATTCTGGACGATGGCTCCTATACCTACAGTCTCGACAACACCGATGAGGACGTTCAAGCGCTCGCGGTCGGTCAGGTGCTCAGTGAGACCTTCACCTATCAGGTATCTGATGGACAGGGTGGCTTCGATACCGCCTTGTTGACCGTCACCATCAATGGCACCAATGATGCCCCGGTCATTGCCCTGGGCGGTGATGACAGCGCGGAGGAATCTCTGACCGAGACAGACGATACCCTCGCCACGTCTGGCACCTTGTCAGTCAGTGATCTGGATACCTCGGACAGCGTCACGCCGAGTGTCGAATCCGTGGCCACGACCGGCGATGTCGATGGCCTGAGCGATGCCGACCTGCTGGGCATGCTCTCCGTCGATGCCGATGCGATCATCGATGGCGTCAGCAATGATGGCACCCTGAATTGGGACTTCGATAGCTCGAGCGTCGCTGGTGAAGCCTTCGATCACCTCGCCGTCGGCGAAAGCCTGGTGCTGGATTACACCGTCCTCGTGACTGACAGCCAAGGTGCGACCGACGAGCAGGTCGTCTCGATCACCATCAATGGCACCAACGATGCACCGATCATTGCCATCGAAGGTGATGACTCCGTTTCCGCTGCACTGACCGAGTCTGACATACCGCTGAACGCGACCGGCACGCTTTCCGTCAGTGATCTCGATACCAGCGATGAGGTCACTCCGAGTGTCGCCTCTGTCGTCTCCACCGGGGATACCAATGATCTGACCGATGCCGAGTTGCTCGACATGCTCAGCGTGGATGCTGATGCGATCATCGATGCTGCCAGCAATGACGGTACTCTCACCTGGACGTTTGACAGCAGCAGTGCTGCGGGCGAAGCCTTCGATCATCTCGCTGTCGGTGAGACGCTCGAGCTCGATTACACCGTGGTGGTCACCGACAGTCAGGGCGCGACCGCCGAACAGGTCGTGACCATCACCATCACCGGTACCAACGATGCGCCGGTGCTGGTGGCGGATGAACAGCCGGCGGATCAGAGCGACAACGATGGCGATACCATCACGCCGTTCTTCGTGGCGGATGCCTTCACTGACGTCGACAACGATGCCGTGCTGAGCTTCTCTGCGGATAACCTGCCGGACGGAATCGCGATTGATCCGACCACCGGTGAGATCAGCGGCACGCTGTCTCCGGATGCCTCCATCGGCGGTGACAATGCTGATGGCACCTACACCGTCACCCTGACCGCGACGGATGAAAATGGCGCCACCGTCACCACGACC
This sequence comes from Cobetia sp. 3AK, assembly GCF_029846335.1. Taxonomy (NCBI): domain Bacteria; kingdom Pseudomonadati; phylum Pseudomonadota; class Gammaproteobacteria; order Oceanospirillales; family Halomonadaceae; genus Cobetia; species Cobetia sp. 3AK. The sequence continues at coordinate 379,153 of NZ_JARWKR010000005.1, forward strand.
TTCACCTGGACCGTGGCCAACGTCGCGCCGGAAGCCTACGACAATGTGGCGGACCTCGAAGAGGGCGTCGCGACTGGCGATACCAGCACCACCACCGGCAATGTCCTGACCGATGCGGAACCGGATACCGACACGGATGGCGGCAATGACAGTGATGCTCTGATCGTCAGTGGTATCGGTGCTGGCGCCAACGCCGGGACTGCGAGTGCCGTTGACACTGATGTGACTGGCACCTACGGCAGCATCACCATTGCAGAAGATGGCAGCTACACCTACACGCTGGACAACACCAACGCGGATGTTCAGGCGCTGGCTGTCGGGGAAAGCCTCAACGAGACCTTCACTTACCAGATCTCCGATGGCCAGGGCGGCTTTGATACCGCGCTGCTCACCATCACCATCAACAGCACCAACGACGCCCCGGTCATCGACATTGATGCGGATGACAGTGCATCCGCAACCTTGACGGAAACCGATGCGACTCTGAATGCCTCTGGCACCTTGTCGGTCAGTGATGTCGATACCACCGATGAAGTGACCCCCAGCGTCGCCTCCGTCGTTTCTACCGGTGACACCAATGGCCTGAGCAATGCTGAACTGCTGAGCATGCTCTCTGTTGATGCCGATGCCATCATCGGTGACGCCAGCACCGAGGGTACGCTGAACTGGGAGTTCGACAGCAGCAGTGTTGAAGGTGAAGCCTTCGATCATCTCGCTGTCGGCGAGACGCTCGAACTCGATTACACCGTGTTGGTCACCGACAGCCAGGGCGCGACGGCCGAACAGGTCGTGACCATCACCATCACCGGCACCAACGATGCGCCGGTGCTGGTGACTGACGAACAGCCGGCAGGTCAGAGCGACAACGATGGCGATACCATCACGCCGTTCTTCGTCGCGGATGCCTTCACTGACGTCGACAACGATGCCGTGCTGAGCTTCTCTGCGGACAACCTGCCGGACGGTATCGCGATTGATCCGACCAGTGGCGAGATAAGCGGCACGCTGTCTCCGGATGCCTCCATCGGCGGTGACAACGATGACGGCATCTACACCGTCACCCTGACCGCGACGGATGAGCATGGCGCCATTGTCACGACGACCTTTACCTGGGCCGTGGCCAATGTCGCGCCGGAAGCCTACGACAACGTGGCGGACCTCGAAGAGGGCATCGCAACCGGTGATAGCAGCACTACCACCGGCAATGTCCTGACCGATGCGGAACCGGATACCGATACGGATGGTGGCAATGACAGCGATGCTCTGATCGTCAGTGGTATCGGTGCAGGCGCCAACGCCGGCACTGCCAGCGCAGTGGATACTGAGGTGACTGGCACTTATGGCAGCATCACCGTCGCTGAAGACGGCAGCTATACCTACACGCTCGACAACACCAACGCGGATGTTCAGGCGCTGGCTGTCGGAGAAAGCCTCAACGAGACCTTCACTTACCGGTGACACCGATGGTCTGAGCAATGCCGAGCTGCTGGGCATGCTGAGTGTCGACGCCGATGCCATCATCGATGGCGTCAGCAACGACGGCACGCTGAGCTGGACCTTCGACAGCAGCAGTGTCGCTGGCGAAGCCTTCGATCACCTCGCCGTCGGCGAAAGCCTGGTGCTGGATTACACCGTGGTTGTCACCGACAGCCAGGGTGTGACCGCCGAGCAGGTCGTCAGCATCACCATCAACGGCACCAACGATGCGCCTGTCATTGCCATTGAAGGCGACGACAGTGCGGCCGAGTCGCTGACCGAGACGGATGACACCCTGACCACCGCCGGCACGCTCTCCGTG
>NZ_JARWKR010000058.1:0-200 GCF_029846335.1 Cobetia sp. 3AK
CCGATGGCGATGCCTCCAGCACCACGCTGACCATCACCGTCGACGGCTCGACCGATGGCGTGCCGACCATCACCTCGCTGGATGACCAGTCGGTCACTGAGGCGACCGGCGGCACCGTCACTGACACCTTCCAGGTGGAAGCGGATGCCGGCATCGCCAGCGTCACCGTGAATGGCACTGACATCACCGGCGCGACCGAG
>NZ_JARWKR010000006.1:0-353016 GCF_029846335.1 Cobetia sp. 3AK
TTCACCGCTGGTAACGCCATGCGTCCCCGGCAGCGGATGCGTACTTTACGCACGAACCGGCGTGAGCACAAGGGCTTTTTCAAGAGATTGTCATCACGCTGTCACGGAGCGTCACACTCCCTCTTCTCCCTATCCTTGCCCTCTATCCTTGCCTTGATGCCGAGGCACGCTCCACCAGGCCAAGAATCGACTGATAACTGAGCCCTGAGTGCTCACTCAGCCCTATCTCACAGGTGCGCGAGTTGGAGACACCATAGTCACAGTCGGCGACCACGTCCTTCAGCCCTTTCAGCGCCGAAGCATTGAGCTCCGGTGTCGCGAAGCCCTTGTCTCCCGCGAAACCACAGCAGGTGATCTCTTCCGGCACGACGATCTCGGTCGCACACTGGCGCGCCAGTGCCACGAAACGCTCCGCCAAGCCCATGCGGACACTGGAGCAGGTGACATGCACCGCGACTCTTGCCTTGAGCGGCGTGATCGAGAGGTGTGGCAATAGATAGTCGAGCACCAGCTGCACCGGCTCGACCAGCGTGAGTGATACCTCGAGATGTTCACGTGCGTAGGCCTGTGCCTGGGCGAGACACGGGCTGGTATCACAGAAGATCGGCAGACGCCCGCCATCGCTCGCTTCCACCAGCGCGGCTGCCAACTCGGCGGCCTTGGCATCCCCGGCCTCGAACTGGCCCTTGGACTGGAAGGCCATTCCGCAGCACAGAGCATCCACTCCCTTGGGCAGAACGACTTCGAATCCCGCCTTGTCCATCAGGGCCAGCGCCATCTCGGTGGCGCTGCGCGGATCGATGTCGCCAGTGGCGACCCCGAAGACACGCGTGGCACAGGACGGAAAATAGACGACATGCCCATTGGGCGTCTCGTTGCGCCCCAATGGCTGCGCCAGACGCTTGAGATAGGGGCGCGGAGCGGCGGCCGGCATGCTGGGGGTCCATTGCTGCACCCTGTCGCCGGAGACCTTGCGGGCGGCCTGAGTCAGCCGTCGCATGTTGCGCGTACCGACCACACCATGCAGCCCATCTGCCAGGCGCAAGACACCGCGCATGCCACTGGTGACATGGGTGAAGTGCTCGCCGGCCCAGTGCGCCACCTTCACCTTGCCCGGATGATCGGCACCGGCGTTCTCCTCGTGGCGCAGACCGCGGATCAGATCCCCGGTATTGATGCCGACCGGACACTGGGTCGCACACAGACCATCTCCCGCGCAGGTCTCCATGCCTTGATAGGCGTAATCCTTCTTGAGCGCCGCCAGCTGAGCGCGCTGCTCGTCCGTCGGTATATCGAGGGCGGCGAGTCGTGCGATCTCACGCCGGATGACGATGCGCTGACGTGGAGTGAGGCTGAGATTCTTCGACGGACACACCGACTCGCAGAATCCGCACTCGATGCAGCGATCCACCAGCGGGTCTGCTGCCGGGAGAGGCTTGAGGTTCTCCAGATGCAGACGGGAATTGCGTGTCAGGATGACTTCCGGATTGAGCAGATTGTCCGGGTCGAAAGCCTCCTTGATACGCCACATCAGGGCGTAGGCCTCCTTGCCCCACTCAAGCTCTACATAAGGTGCCATGTTGCGACCGGTACCATGCTCGGCCTTGAGCGAACCACCGTATTCCTGCCCCACCAGCCGTGCGACGTCATCCATCAATGCCTGATAGCGCTCCACCTCGCCTTCACGCTCGAAGCCCTGCGGGAAGACGAAATGCAGGTTGCCTTCCAGCGCGTGGCCGAACAGGATCGCCTGAGAGTAGCCATGACGCTGGAAGACCTCCGTCAGCGCCCCGACCCCTTCCGCCAGCCGCTCGATGGGGAAGGCGACATCCTCGATGATCACGGTGGTCCCCAGGTCACGCACCGCACCGACCGCCGGAAACAGCCCCTTGCGGATCTTCCAGTACAACGCATAGCGCTGCGCATCCTGGGTGAAGGCCCACGCTTCACAGGTCTCGATGCCTTCCAGCACGCGGGCGACCTCCGCCATGCGCGTCTCCAGCTCCTGCTGATGCGCGCCGCGCACATCCACCAGCAGCGCGACCGCCGCTTCCGGCAGGGTGCGCAGCACCTCCGGCATGCCCGGCGCGTCCTCGACGGAGCGCAGCGCCGCGCGATCCATCAGCTCCACCGCCGCCACCGGCGCCGTCTTGAGCAGCATGGTGGCGCGACAGGCCGCATCGATGTTCGGGTAGTAGACCAGCGCCGCCGCCTTGTGTGACTCCTCGATCACCGTGCGATAGGTGATCGAGGCGATGAAGCCCAGCGTGCCTTCCGAGCCGATCATCAGATGCTTGAGGATCTCGAGACCATCGGCATAGTCGACCAGCGCATTGAGGCTGTAGCCGGTCGTGTTCTTGAGGCGGTACTTGTGGCGGATGCGCTCCGCCAGTTCAGGGTCCGCCCGCACATCGCAGGCCATCCTTTCCAACGCTGCCAGCAGGCCAGCGTGGCTTGCACGGAAGGCCTGTACGCTCTTCGGCACCGCCGTATCCAGGCAGGTGCCATCGGCGAGAATGACGCGAATGTCCTCCACGGTGCGATAACTGTTGTGTGCCGTGCCGCAGCACATGCCGGAGGCGTTGTTGGCCGCGATGCCACCAATCATGCAGCTGTTGATGGAGGCCGGGTCCGGGCCGATCTTGCGCCCGAAGGGGGCCAGCAATTGATTGGCACGCGCGCCGATCACCCCCGGCTGCAGGCGGATACGACTGCCCTGTTCCAGCACCTGCGCCCCACGCCACTCACCGCCCAGCTGGATGAGCACCGAATCCGTCAGCGCCTGACCGGACAGCGACGTCCCGGCCGCCCGGAAGGTTACCGGCAGCTTGCGCGCCCGACACTCGCGCAGCACATGCCCCAGCTCCTGCTCGTCATGCACGCGCACCACCAGCTGCGGCACCAGACGATAGAAGCTGGCATCCGTGCCGTAGGCCAGCGTCCGCAACGCGTCGTGAATCAAGCGCTCAGCGGGAAGGTGCAATGCCAGCGCCTCGCGCAATGCCAGATAGGCAGCAGCACGCTCAGTCGCCGATGGGGTCTCGCTCAAGGCATCTCGTGCAATGGCGTCAGGAGCAGTCATGGCCAATCTCTTTTTGAAAAAACGGTGTGGATGTCAGTCAGGGCGGCATCACGAAAAGGCTCTGTCACTTGAGCAATGGGTCACTCAGGCCCAGCAAGTGGAACGCCAGCAAGCCAAGCACGCCAGAAGCCAACAGATAGTAAGCCGTCGGAATCGCCGTCATGCGCAGGGTGCGTCCCTCACGCCCCAGCAGGCCGACGGTCGCCGAGGCCGCCACCACATTGTGGATGGCGATCATGTTGCCAGCCGCCGCCCCGACCGCCTGCAGCGCCACCATCAGCGCTCCCGAGAGCCCGAGCTGGGCAGCGACATTGAACTGGAACTGGGACAGCATCATGTTCGAGACCGTATTGGAGCCGGCGATGAAGGCCCCCAGCGCGCCGATGCCGGACGCGAACAGCGGATACGCCTGACCGAGACTGTCGGCCACCACGTTCGCCATCACCACCGGCATCGAGGCCAGGTCGTTCAGATTGACGCCGGAGTTGATCAGGATGCGCACCATGGGAATGGTGAACACCAGCACGAATCCGGCCCCGACCAGCGTGCGCCAGGATTCACTGGCCGCCGCCACCAGCTGACGCGTCTGCATGCGATGCAGCATCAGGGTGATCAGTGCCACGAAGACCATGATGCCGCCCGGCAGGTAGAGCGGTTGTATCGACCCCGACACACCGCTGGCCCCCACCAGGTCCGTGGCACTGAACTGCACGCTGACCAGCCAGCCCTTGAAGTCACTCGATACGCGTGAGGCGACCAGCAGCAGCGCGATCAGCCCATAGGGCAACCACGCCAGCCACAGAGGCAGCGGTTTTCTGCCCGCCGCGGCGGCCTCGACGTCATCACGCTCCAGCGTCAGGTCTCCCAGCCAATGTTTGGGCCACTCGGCCTCGGGCGGAAAGTCCCAGCTGTCCTTCGGCAGTAGAAATCCGGCACGCGCCGCCGGTACCACAAGGATCAACCCGACCAGCGCCCCGATCAGTGACGGGAATTCCGGGCCGAGGAAGATGCCCGCCGCCACGTAGGGCAGCGTGAAGCACAGGCCGGCGAACAGCGCGAACGGCGCAATCGACAGCCCCTCGCTCCAGCTTTTCTTCGCACCGAAGAAGCGCGTCATCATCACGGTCATGAACAGCGGCATCAGCAGGCCGACGATGCCGTGCACGATGGCAACTTCCGAGGTGATCAGCTGCAGGAAGGCTTCCCAGCTGGAATGGTTCGCCAGCAGCTGCTCACCGAGATTGGCCTTGTCGAGGCCTGCATTCACGCCGATCACGATCGGCGTGCCCACCGCCCCGAATGACACCGGCGTCGACTGGATCATCATGCCCACCATCACCGCCCCCAGCGCCGGGAAGCCGATGGCGACCAGCAGCGGCGCCGCGATGGCCGCAGGCGTCCCGAAGCCGGAAGCGCCCTCGATGAAGCTGCCGAACAGCCAGGCGATGATGATCGCCTGTACGCGCCGATCCGGGCTGATGGTGGTGAAGGCACCGCGGATCACCGCGATCGCCCCGGAATGCTTGAGGGTGTTGAGCAGGAAGATGGCGCCGAAGATGATCCACAGCACCGAGACGGTGACCATCAATCCCTGCAGCGTGGAGGCCAGAATGCGCGTCAGCGACATCTGCCACACGAAATAGCCGATGGCAGCGGTGACGAGGAAGACCAATGGCATGGCGCGGCGCGCGGGCCATTGCAGGCCGACGAGCAGGATGCCCGCCAGCAGAATGGGGGCAAAGGCCAGCAAGGCCAGGAGGGGCTCGGACATGACGGAAACTCCGCAGGCGAATTGTTGTGATTGTTGTCGGGCACAGCAGTGAAGCACTCGGGGTTGGCGCACCCTCTGGTCAGGTCTCCACGCAAATTGGTCATACCAATTTACCTTGCTGCACCTCGGCATAATCTAGGCGTCGCCCTCATGGCGGTCAAACATCATGAGCTGCCTGATATCTAGACATTGGTCAAAGCACCACCGCCCTTTAAAATTGGTATTACCAATTGTTGGCAATCCCAATCAGCCACGCGAGGCGTGGTTGTCATACATATTGGTAAGACCAATGTCGGCTATAGCGCGAAGTCGCCACACGCCACACTGATCCTCGGTCGCGCCTCTTCTGCATGCCGCACACCGGCTTGCAGCACTCGGCGCCACCTTTCACTTCTGCCGCAAGGACACTTCCATGCGTTACGCCCCCGTCCGCCAACCCCGTATCGCCGATGTGCTCACCGAACGCCTCGAGAGCATGATTCTCGAGGGCAGTCTGAAGCCCGGTGAGCGGCTTCCTCCGGAGCGCACCCTCGCCGAGCAGTTCGAGGTCTCGCGACCGTCCGTACGGGAAGCCATCCAGAAGCTGGCGGCGCGCGGGCTTTTGACCTCACGTCAGGGTGGCGGCACCTACGTGTCCGAAGAGTTGGCGCGCGCCTGGTCCGACCCGCTCAGTGCGCTGCTGGGTCGGCACTCCGAGTTCAATCTCGACCTGCTGGAGTTTCGCGACGCCCTGGAAGGCATCAGCGCCTATTACGCTGCCATGCGCTCCACCCCGGCCGACAAGGAGATGCTGCGTCAATGCTTCGAGACGCTGGAGAAGAGTTTCGAGGGACGTGACCCGGAACTGGAAGCCGGCGCGGATGCCGCCTTCCACCTCGCCATCGCCGAGGCCGCACACAACGTGGTGCTGCTGCACTCGATGCGCAGCCTGTTCCAGTTGCTGGAGAAGAGCATCGTGGCCAACCTGCGCCACCTGTTCGAGAAGCCGGAATCGCGTCCGCGCCTGATCCAGCAGCACCGCACCCTGTTCGAGGCAATCATGGAAGGACGCGCCGAGGACGCCCGCAACGCGGCCCACGAGCACCTGGTGTTCGTCGAGGATTCACTGCTGGAGCTGGAGCGCGCCGAAACCCGTGCACAGCGTGCCCTGCGCCGTGCCCAGGCCATGCCGGAGCGCTGAGGGTGCAACGCTGATGGATCAGTGAGGGTGGCCGCTCCCCCTCCCCTTGAGCCCTTGCCCAGGAAGGCCTGCCGATGAAGGACACGCGTCTGCCTCACCACTGGCGTCTGCTGCTGGCGATCGTGCTACCGATCGGTCTGATGCTGTGCGTCTGGCAGGCGGTGGCCGTCGCGCGCAGCCAGTCACTCGAGCGCCTGACCCATGAAGCAGACAACGAGTTGCGCCTGACCGCCGCCAGCCTGCGTGGTCAACTGAGTCAGCATGCCTACCTGCCACGGCTGGTCGCCGAGAACGATCAGCTGCGCGCTTTCCTTGATGCCCCCGATGACCCCAGCGCCGAGATGGCACTCAATCAACGGCTCGATCGCATGCGCGCGCTCGCGAAGGTGTCCGACCTCTACCTGGTCAACGACGTCGGCACCACCATCGCCGCCAGCAACTGGCGCTCGGCATCCACCTTCATCGGCCAGAACTATCGCTTCCGCCCCTACTGGAAGGACGCCATCGATGGCGGCGAAGCACGCTTCTACGGGCTGGGGACCAGTTCCGGCGAGCGTGGCTACTTCTTCAGCGCCAGCGTGGTGAGTCCCCGCGGGCGGCGCGGCGTGGTGGTGGCCAAGGTGCAGATCGCCGCGCTGGAAGCGGCATGGCTGGATCAGAATGCCGACATCATGGTCACCGACCCCCACGGCGTGATCTTCATCGCCAGTCAGCCCGACCGGGTACTGCGCACGCTGGACCCCCTCAGTGACGAGACCCGCAACCGGCTGCTCGACACCCAGCGCTATGCCAATCAACGCCTGCGCCCCCTGCGGCTCTATCACCGTGAAGCCTTGTCCGATCTGTCGACGCCCGAGCCGCCCTTGCGTCTCGACGCCGTCACCACGGTCGAGCTGCTGCAACTGACGCCGGGCGATCTCTGGCAGCACGCCTGGTTGAGCCTGTCACGCCCGCTGCCGGACATCGGCTGGCGCCTGCATGTGCTCAAGCCACTGGCCCCGCTGCGCGGCAGCATCTGGCAAGCCGCCGGACTGGCCGCCGGTGGCTACGTACTGCTGTGCCTGCTGGCGGGGCTGGGCTGGCAACGGCTGCGCATCCTGCGCGAGCGGCGTCTGTTCGCCGAACGTGAACGACAGTCGCTCGCCGCCAGTCAGCAACGGGTGCGGGGCATCATCGACCGCACTCAGGCGGGGCTGTGTATCCTCGATGAACGTGCTCACCTGGTGTACCTCAATCCTACCGCCGTGGCGCTGTTCGGTTCGCCCTTGAGCGCCGATGCCTCACGGGACGACAGCCCCCGGCAGCCCAGCGCACGCGAAGGGCGTGACCTGCGCGAACTGTTCCTGCCGGCCGAGCGTGCGCTGCTGGACCACCTGACCCGCCCCCGCCCGATCGGGCCGCTGGAAGTGCATGGCCTGCGCAGCGGAGTGGCCGTGCCGCTGGAGCTGTCCTGCGCCCCGCTACCGAGCCCCAATGGCCCGCGCTGGCTGGTGACGGTCTTCGATGTCAGCGAGCGGCGCGCCCAGGCCGAGGCTCTCGCCCAGGCACGCGATGCCTTCGAGCAACGCGTGGTCGAGCGCACCCGTGACCTCGCTGCCAGCAATGCGCGCCTGAGCGCGGAAGTCGAGGAACGCACCCGCGCCGAGCGTGAGCTGCGCGCGACCCGCGATGAACTGATCCAGACCGCCAAGCTGGCAGTGCTTGGCGAGCTGGCCGCCGGCATCAACCACGAGCTCAACCAGCCGCTGGCCGCCATCCGCGCCTATGCCGAGAATGCCAGCGCCTTCCTCGCCCGTGCCCAGACACCTCAGGTCGAGAGCAACCTGCGCCAGATCACCGAGCTGACCCAGCGCATGGGCGAGATCAGCGCCCAGCTGCGCCAGTTCTCGCGCAAGAGTGGTGACCGCCTGGAAGCGGTCGACCTCGCCACCAGTCTCGACTATGCCCTGCGCCTGCTGCAGCCACGCTGTGATGCCCAGGCAGTCGACATCACGCGTGAGCAGAGCACCGCCCTGCCCAGGGTGCGTGCCGAACCGGTACGCCTCGAGCAGGTACTGGTCAATCTGCTCAGCAATGCACTGGATGCGCTGGCTGACAGACCGTCAGCGCCAGCCTGCCTCCAGCTGAACCTGCATGAACGAGCCGGAAGTGAAGGCACGCAAGTGGTGCTGGAAGTGCATGACAACGGCCCGGGGCTTGCGCCAGCCCAGCTGACGCGGGTCTTCGAACCCTTCTATACCCAGCGCGCCGATGGCAAGGGACTGGGACTGGGGCTGTCGATCAGCGCGCGTATCGTGGCGGATCTCGGCGGCACCCTCGAGGCGCATCCCTCACCGCTGGGGGGCGCACTGTTCCGGCTGACGCTGCCGGCGTCGGGCACGCCATCACAGCCCCTTTCCCCATCCGCCGCCGCCAATTCACAGGAGCCGTCATGAGTGATGTCACGAATGCTGACATGCAGGTGCTGGTCGTGGATGACGAACCACATCTACGCGACAGCCTGAGCCAGAGCCTGATGCTGGCCGATTACCTCACCCGGCCGCTGGCCAGTGCCGAGGAAGCGCTTGAGATCCTGAACACCGAAGCCCCCTTCGAAGGCGTGGTGATCACCGACATCCGCATGCCGGGCATGGATGGTCTGAGCCTGCTGCGCGCTGCCCGTGAGCTGGATGACGAGCTGCCGGTGATCGTGATGACAGGGCATGGCGATGTCGATACCGCCGTCTCCGCCATGCAGGGCGGCGCCTGGGACTTCATCGAGAAACCCTTCGATCGTGAGCGGCTGCTGGACGGGGTGCGGCGTGCGGTGGCCGCCAGACGTCTGGCGCTGGAGAACCGCTCGCTGCGCGAGCAGCTGGATACCCAGCGCAACAGCGCCGGGCCGCGCCTGGTCGGCAGCAGCGAGGTGATTCAGCGCCTGGATGCCCAGGTCTCACGGCTGGCGGCGGTGGATGCCGATACCCTGCTGTACGGCGAGACCGGAGCCGGCAAGGATCGCGTGGCCCGCTGTCTGCACGAGCGCAGTCTCCGTGCCAGCAAGCCCTTCGTGGCACTCAATTGTGGCGGCATGCCGGAGACGTTGATCGAGTCGGAGCTGTTCGGCCACGAAAAGGGGGCCTTTACCGGCGCCAGCGAGCGCCGGATCGGCAAGCTGGAACACGCCGACGGCGGCACCCTGTTTCTCGATGAGATCGAGTCCATGCCGATGTCGTTGCAGATCAAGCTGTTGCGTGTCCTTCAGGAGCGCAGTATCGAGCGACTGGGCAGCAATACACCGCGCCCCATCGACATCCGCGTCATCGCGGCCACCAAGCGTGACCTGCGTGAAGCGGCCAGCGCCGGCGACTTTCGTGAAGACCTCTACTACCGCCTGAACGTCGTCACGCTGTATCTGCCGCCACTGCGTGAGCATCGCGAGGATATCCTGCAGCTGTTTCGACACTTCGCCATTCTGGCCAGCGAGCGCACCAGTCTGGAGGTTCCGCCGCTGGATTCGCGTACGCTGCAGGCGCTGCTCGACCATGACTGGCCGGGCAATGTGCGTGAGCTGAGAAACTGTGCGGAGCGTCATGTGCTGCTGGGGGGGCTGGAGGGCAATATCGGCGACAGCATGGCGGAGGGGCAGCCGCCGGGAGGTTCCGCCGAACAACGCAGCCTGCAGGCGGAGATGTCACTGGAAGAGAGCGTCAGCCAGGCAACCGAAGGGCAGGCACTGCCGACACGCATGGAGGCCTTCGAGGCCGCGCTCATCCGTGACGCGCTGGCCGCGTGCCGCGGACAGGTCGTGATGGCCTGCGAACGACTGGGACTGCCGCGCAAGACACTTTACGACAAGCTCAAGAAGCATGGCCTGAGTGCCGAACCCTACCGGCGCTGAAGCGCATGGCGGACTGCGGGAGAGGTAGCCGTCGTGTCAGACACCGGCCATCAGGCGAGACAGGCTGGCGCCGAAGACGGACAACGGTCCCTGCAGGTGCATGATGTCCACCAGCACCGCCAGCGGCGGTAGCCAGGGAGTCATCGCGGCGATCACCGCCACCATCGCCAGCGAGTTGCCCGGCTCGCGGTAATCGAACAGCTTGAAGGCAGTGCCGAAACTCTTCTTGAGACGCGCCCCGACCATGTCGACGCTGTACATCTCATCCAGCAACAGATGGATCATGGCGCCGAACAACAGGGCGGCGCCCTGCCACCAGGCCTGCTCCTCACTCTGGCCGAGCAGATGCAGACTGGCGGCCGTCACGCCCAGCGAGCACAGCAATGAGGCCAGCAGGGAATGCCAGATGCCGCGATGGACGGTGAAACGCTTGAAGATGGCGCTGGCCACATAGCGCACGCCCAGATAGGTCGCGCCGCCCGCCATCATCAGCGGCCCCGCCAGCAGGCGGTCCTGCAGCAGCAGCACGCAGGCCATGGTCGCCAGCACCGCAAACAGCGTGAACAGGATACGGATGGCGCGCGAGTTGTCGGAGTCGATGTCCGGCAGGATGCCACCGAAGGTCGTCAGGCTCGCCAGCGGCACACCCTCCGCCAGTGACCACAGGCCGCCTTGCCAGCCGGCCGCCGCCACGATACCGCCGGCAAAGGCTGCCACGGTGATATGGGTACGAAAATTGGCCATGAGATACGGGTCGCGAGCCCTCGACGATGTCACTGGACCAGTCACCACACGCTGTCACTGGATATATGTCCAGATTATGACGCAAGCATTTCATGAAAAACAATGGCTTGTCCGGGTTTGTGAGTGCAGATGCTGCCTCCACCGTCAACGCTCGGGAAATGCAGCCCCCGAAACGCGCACTCCCCCGCCAGCCTGGGCCGACGGGGGAGTGCTCTTTGCTGCGCTCGGGGAACTCCTTGAAGGAGGTTCAGCCGGCGTAATCCTCAGACAGATGCTGATCCTTCAGCTTGACGTAGTTCACCGCCGAATAGGTGAAGAACTCACGCTCGCTGTCCTTGATGGGACGCAGCGCACGCGCGGGATTGCCCGCATACACATGCCCGCCTTCGAGACGCTTGCCAGGCGGCACCAGTGCGCCCGCCGCGATGATGACCTCATCCTCCACCACCACACCGTCCATCACGATGGCTCCCATGCCGACCAGCACGCGGTCATGGATGGTGCAGCCGTGCAGCACGGCCTTGTGGCCGATGGTGACGTCGTCACCGATTTCCAGCGGATGGCCGCCCGGATTGAAGTCGCTGGCGTGAGTGATGTGCAGCACTGCCCCGTCCTGCACGCTGGTACGCGCGCCGATACGGATACGGTGCATGTCGCCGCGGATCACGGCCAGTGGCCATACCGAGCTGTCATCACCGAGGGCGACATCGCCCAGTACGACACTGCTGGGGTCGATGAAAACCCGTTCGCCCAGCCGCGGCGTCAGGCCCTTGAAGGATCGAATGCTCATGCCTTGCCTCCTGAATTAGGCCACCAGCCTACTGCTCCCATCGTCATGATGCCAATAGCGCGGCAGCCTGAATCGCGTTGCGGTTTGCTCGACGACGCTCATTTCCCCGCCTTGCGGCACCGCCCCTCCCGAGGACTAAACGCCCTGCTCACGTAACCCTTGGCGGCCTACTTGAAGAAGCTCCACCCCAGCACGACCAGCACCAGCGGAATCGAGATCCAGCGCAGCACCCAACGCCAGCGACGGAAGAAACGACGCGACGTCCCCAGCCCCGCCAATGCCAGATTCTGCGGCATGATCCAGCCCGCGAAGATGGCGATCAGCAGGCCGCCGATCGGCAGGAAGAAGTCCGGCGGAATCGTCGTCACCACATCGAAGGCGTTCATCTCGCCCAGCAGGTGCACCTCCTTGAGGCTCGAGAAGGACAGCACCGACAACAGGCCCATCGCCCAGACCGCGATACCCACCGCCAGCGCGGCACGCCGACGTGTCATTCCCCAGCCCTGCAGCACCTCGACGATGGGTTCGGCGATGTTGATCGAGCTGGTCCAGGTCGCCAGCAGCAGCAACAGGAAGAACAGCGCCAGCAGCAGGCTGCCGCCCGGCAGATTGGCAAAGGCGATGGGCAGGCTGACGAACATCAGGCCGGGCCCGGAGGCCGGGTCCAGCCCCTGACTGAACACCGCCGCGAAGATGGCGATCCCCGCCAGCAATGCCACCCCGATGTCCAGCGCCGCCACGGCGATCGCGGCCGTCGGCAGACTCTGGCGCTCCGGCATGTAGGCGCCATAGGCCATCAGCGCACAGGCGCCGACCGCCAACGTGAAGAAGGCATGCCCCATGGCATTGAGTATCACGTCCAGCGTGATGGCGTCGGGATTGGGCATGAACAGCCAGCTGATGGCGGGACCGAAGCCCGGAGTGCTGATGCTGTAACCGGCCAATGCCAGCAACAGCACGTAGAGCAGCGGCATCATCAGGTTGTTGAGACGTTCGAGCCCCGAGGAGATGCCGGCGGCCACCACGCTCATGGTCATCAGCATGAAGACGGTGTGGTTGAAGGTCATGGTGACCGGGTCTTCCAGGAAGGCACCGAAGGAGGCGCCGATCTCCGGCGGGCTCATGCCGCTGAAGTCCCCCTTCAGTGAATCGACCAGATACTCGATCGACCAGCCCGACACCACCGAATAGAACGACAGGATGAAGAACATGGTGATGGCACCGAAGAAGCCCAGCCAGCGCCAGTTCGGCGTACGGCCAGCGCTGGTCGCCAGATGGGCGAGCGCCTGCATCGGCCCGCGCCGACCGGCGCGACCGATCATGATCTCGGCCATCATCACCGGCAGGCCCAGCAGCAGCACGAAGCCGATGTACAGCAGCAGAAAGGCCGAACCGCCGTTCTCGCCCGTCATGTACGGGAAGCGCCAGATGTTGCCCAACCCGACGGCAGCGCCGGTGACGGCCAGGATGAAGGCGCGGCGACTGCCCCAGCGTTCGGTGGTTTCGCTCATGTCTGCTCTCGTGGTGAAGAATCGATAGTCAATGAAGGCTCATCAGGGGCTGCAAGATAGCAGCCGCGTCGTTCAGGGCCAATGCAGGCTCGGCTCGGGCGTCCCACGCGGAGAGGTCCGGGCCGCCTCCTATCGGGTCGATAGATTGAATAACACGCGCCAAGGCCTCACATTCTAGGTATCCCCGCGGCGACGGTGACACCGTTCTCGTGGCGCCTCCGACGCGCCAGTCTTCCTTTACCGTTCACCGCTGCCGCCCATCCGAATGACGCGAGGTACACGATGTCGATCAATCCCCTGTTGGAACGCAACACTCTGCCCCCCTTCGACACCCTCAAGGCCGAGCATGTCGAAGACGCGATCAGCGAACTGCTGGAGCACAACCAGCAGGAGATCGAGCGCCTGATCGAGGCCACCCGCGACGACACGCGCTGGGACAACTTCGCCGCGCCGCTGGAAGCGCTGGGCGACCGCCTGAGTCAGGCCTGGTCACCGGTCTCGCACCTCAACTCGACCATGAATTCCCCCAAGCTGCGCGAGGCCTATCAGGCCTGTCTGGCCAAGCTGTCGGCCTACTCCACCTGGGTGGGTCAGAACAGCGATCTGGCTGCGGCCTATCAGCGCCTTGCGGACAGCGACGAATTCGCAAGCCTCGATGAAGCCCAGCAGAAGGCGATCACCAACAGTCTGCGCGATTTCCGTCTCGCCGGTGTCGATCTGCCCCAGGACAAGAAGCAGCGTTATGGCGAGATCCAGGCGCGCCTGTCCGAACTCTCCAACACCTTCTCCAACCATGTGCTGGATGCCACCCAGGCCTGGCACAAGGATGTCGAGGAAGAGGCACTGGCGGGCGTGCCGGAAAGCGGCCTCGCGGCGCTCAAGGCCAACGCCGAGGCCAAGGGGCTGGAAGGCTATCGCATCACCCTGGACTTCCCGAGCTTCTTCCCGGTGCTCAGCTACGCCGACAACCGCGAGCTGCGCGAGGAGGTCTACACCGCCTTCGTCACCCGCGCCTCGGAAAAGGGTCCCAACGCCGGTGATTTCGACAACGGTCCGGTGATCGAGGAGATTCTGGCCCTGCGTCAGGAACTGGCCAGGCTGATCGGTTTCGACGATTACGCCTCACTGTCACTGGCGACCAAGATGGCCGACTCGCCGGCACAGGTCATCAGCTTCCTCGAGGACCTCGCGACCCGCGCAGTGCCCCAGGCGCGTGAAGAGTTCAACGAGCTGGCGGCCTACGCCACCGAAAGCCTCGGCATCGATGACCTGCAACCGTGGGATGTCGGCTACGCCAGCGAGAAGCTGCGCGAATCACGCTACGCGATCAATCAGGAACAGCTGCGCCCCTACTTCCCGGCGCCGCAGGCCATCGACGGGCTGTTCGAGGTGGTCAATCGCCTCTACGGCATCACCTTCCAGCAGCGTGAAGTGCCGGTGTGGCACGACGACGTCAGCTACTACGAGGTGATCGAGAATGACACGCCGATCGCCGGCTTCTATCTCGACCTCTATGCCCGCGAAGGCAAGCGTGGCGGCGCCTGGATGGATGAGTGCCGCGTGCGTCGTCGCCGCGAGGATGGCAGCCTGCAGTTGCCGGTCGCCTATCTGACCTGCAACTTCACCCGCCCGGTGGGTGGCCGCCCGGCGCTGCTGACCCACGATGAAGTGGTCACGCTGTTCCACGAGTTCGGTCACGGTCTGCATCACATGCTGACCCGTCAGGAAGTCGCCGAAGTCTCCGGCATCAATGGCGTGGCGTGGGACGCCGTCGAGCTGCCCAGCCAGTTCATGGAGAACTTCTGCTACGAGCGTGAAGGGCTGGATCTGATCGCGCGTCACGTGGACACCGGCGAGCGTCTGCCCGACGACATGCTCGAGCGCCTGCAGGCAGCCCGCAACTTCCAGGCGGCGATGACCATGGTCCGCCAGCTGGAATTCTCGCTGTTCGACTTCCGCCTGCATCACGAGCTCGACACGCCGTCCGCCGGCGATGTCCAGACGCTGCTCGACGAGGTACGCAGCAAGGTCGCCGTGGTCCCGGCAGTCGAGTTCAACCGCTTCCAGAATGGCTTCAGCCACATCTTCGCCGGCGGTTACGCCGCGGGCTACTACAGCTACAAGTGGGCCGAAGTGCTGTCGGCGGATGCCTTCAGCGCCTTCGAGGAAAGCGCCGTCTTCGACACCGCCACCGGTCAGCGCTTCCGGGAAGAGGTACTGGCCAAGGGTGGCTCGCGTGATGCCGCCGAGCTGTTCCGCGCCTTCCGGGGCCGTGACCCGCAGGTCGATGCCCTGCTGCGTCACTCCGGCATCGGTGCCCAGGCGGCCTGAGCCTCGCCCAGACCCCGGTCTTGATGACGGCGCAAGCCTGATCACACCGCTGACCCTGCGCCCCTGACCTTTGCCGGTCGGGGGCGTATCATATGGCGCATCGTCCGCCTGACGCTCGCATTGCCCGATGCCGAGCGGCCTGACACAACCAGATCCTGACTGGAGGCACCATGTCTACCATCAAGCGCTTCATCGCGGGTGCCGTCTGCCCACGCTGCGGAGCAATGGACCGCCTGCGCACCTGGGAGCAGAACGAGACACGCTACCGTGACTGCGTGTCCTGTGACTTCTTCGAGCAACAGGCCATCGAGGAACCGCCCACCCTCGAGGAGCTATCCACGCGCGTGAACGCGCCACGCGACGAGCCCGCGAGTGATGAGGTCCAGCCGGTGCGTATCCTGGACCCCGGCAAGCGGCATTGACCGCATGTGATTGTGATATCGCGAGCCCCCCATGGCATCCATGCTTGCTGCATGAAAAAGCCCCGCCAGATGGCGGGGCTTTTTCATGCAGCTCGACGGACTGTCAGCTCGACTGGCCCACGGCTTTCATTTGACCACGCCGCAGGCAACGCGCGAGCCGCCACCACCCAGCTTGGGCGTATCGGTGTAGTTGTCACCGCCGGAGTGGATCATCAGCGCATGACCGCCGAGATCGCTCTCCTTGAGGCGCGGAGCCAACACCGGCAGCGAGATCTTGCCATCGGCATCGACGCTCAGCGCCGGAAGATCGCCCAGGTGGCCATCGCCATACGGGCCCTGGTGGGTGCCGGTCTCCTCTGGGTCGAAGTGGCCACCTGCCGCGGCACCGGCCACGGCCTCACCGTCCTTCTCGGCGGGTTCGCAGCTGGCATTGGCATGCAGGTGGAAGCCATGGATGCCGCTTTCGAGCCCTTCGATCTTCGGCGTCAGCAGCAGACCATCAGCAGTGTCCTCGGCCATGATGCTACCGACGGTCTCGCCCACCCCGTCACTGCTGACACGATGCATTTCCACCTCGGTGGCCGCCTGGGCGACACCCCCGAACAACCAGGCACCCAGCGCCACCGCAGCGGCGCTCTTGAAGGGCTTTCTGGTAGATGACGCAAAGGATGCCGTGTGCTGTGTCTCGTGATTCATGAGCAATCTCTCCTTCACTGAGGCCGGCTCCACTGCCGACGCCTTGAGTGGCTTGCGGGCCGCTGTCGCAAGCGGCTACCCCTCAGACCTCAGGGCGAGAGACGTCACATTCAATGCAATTCTGCCAATGACTTGCCGCGCACGCCGGGCGAGCACACCTCAGCGAGAAGAGATCCCTAGGTTTTCCAGCACCTTGAGACACGGCCCGGCCTGGTTGAGGGTATAGAAATGCAGACCCGGCGCGCCGCCATCCAGCAGACGCTGACTCATCCGCGAGATCACCTCGGTACCGAAGGCCTGGAGGCTCTCGCTGTCATCGGCGTAGCTCTCGAGCTGCCTGCGAATCCAGCGCGGAATCTCGGCACCGCAGGAGTCGGAGAAACGCGCCAGCTTGGTGTAATTGGTGATCGGCATGATGCCCGGGATGATCGGCTGCTGGATGCCCAGATCACGTGCTCGCTCCACGAAGTGGAAGTAGGCATCGGCATTGAAGAAGTACTGGGTGATGGCGATGTCGGCCCCGGCATTCATCTTGCGTGCGAAGTTCTCCAGATCCATACGGTAGTTGTCAGCCTGCGGGTGACACTCCGGGTAGGCGGCCACCGCGATCTCGAAATGATCGCCGGTCTCGTCACGCACGAACTCCACCAGCTCATTGGCATGGCGCAGTTCACTGCGCGCGCCCATCCCGGACGGCAGATCACCGCGCAGCGCCACCAGGCGCTTGATGCCCTGCTCGCGATACTCGCCGAGAATCTCGCGCAGCTCACCACGGTCGCTGCCGACACATGACAGATGCGGCGCCGTGCAGATACCGCTGCTGCGCACGGACTGCACGGTATTGAAGGTGCGCTCACGCGTGGAGCCACCAGCGCCATAGGTGACCGAGAAGAATGCCGGGTCCAGCGCGGCCAGACGGTCACGGACACCCATCAGCTTTTCACGTCCCACCTCGGTATTCGGTGGAAAGAACTCGAAACTGATGCCTGAGGGGTGTTCGCTGGCGCTCATGGGGCGGCCTCCTGATCGGTCGTGTCCGGCATTGATGTTCTTGTGCCGCACACGTCGCGGTGTGCGTGCTGCCGTGTGACGCTGCGCTGATGACACAAGCACGCGCACGGTGCATGTCATGCATCATGACCTGCGCCTCGATCCACGGCCAATGAAAGGTTTTCGCCTCAACATCAATATCATTCATATAAGAATCTGCTTTCTTATAACCACAACGCCTTACCCGACTCACCTGCTGCGCGACATCCTCCCTGCGGCCTGAGCGGGCGCCGTTTTCGAGATGACGTCGGCACATGACTCACGGCATGATGGCTCGCATGCCCTCGCCCCGCTTCACAAGGAACCGTGATGGATCACCTGGATCTGCAGCAACCGCTCTGGATGCTGATCACCTTCGTTGCCATCGGCGCACTGTGCGCCCGCAAGCTGGCCATCGACCCACGCCCCATCGCTACCTTGCTGATCTACGTGATCGCGCCGCTGACCTTCTTCCGCGGACTGGTGCTAGGCGAGCCCTCCTTGAGCGATCTGGGTCTGACACTGGGCCTGTTCACGCTGTCGAGCCTCATCTGTCTGCTGGTGCGTCCACTGGCCGCGAAGTTCTTCCCGCCGCAGGAGGCCGCCTTGCTCGCCTTCTCTTCCGGCACCGGCAACACCGGCTACTTCGGCCTGCCGGTCGCGATGCTGTTGCTACCGCCGGAAGGCGTGACCCAGTACCTGTTCTGCCTGCTCGGCATCACCCTGTATGAGTTCACGCTGGGCTTCTACGTCAGTGCGCGCGGGCAGTTCTCGATGCAGCAAAGTCTGGTGAAGATCGCGCGGCTGCCGCTGATCTACGCCTTCATGGCCGCACTGCTGGTCGGCACGCTGGGGCTCCAGGTGCCGGGGGCGGTCATGGAGGGGCTCGACTACTTCAAGTACAGCTACACGGTGCTGGGCATGATGATCATCGGCATGACGCTGGGGGGCATCAGCCTGCGCGAGGTCGACCCGCGCTTCATCCTGGCCGCGACTGCCCTGCGTTTCGTGATGTGGCCGCTGCTGAGTCTGGGCAGCGTGATGCTGCTGGGCAGCCTGTTCGCACTCGACCCGGTACTGGCGCAGGTCCTGCTGCTGCTGGGGGTGGTGCCGATGGCCGCCAATGTGGTCGTGCTGGCCATCGAGCTGAACATCCAGCCGGCCAAGGGCGCGATCGCGGTGATGCTGACTACCCTGGCGGCCCCGCTGATCATCCCACTCTACCTGTCATGGATGCTGACGATCAGCGGGCTGGGGTGAGGCTCAGGCCCCGGCCATCTCGGGGGTGACGGCCTCGGTGGCGGGTGGCACGACCTGACGCGGCATCACATGACGCGGGGCGCTTTCGAGAATCTGCCCCTGCCAGTCGATCAGATGCAGTGCGCCGTCGCCATCTTCCGCCAGCGCAGTGCAGTGCTCTACCCAGTCGCCGTCGTTGCAGTAGAGCACGCCATCCTCGACCCGAAAGCCCGCCTGGTGGATATGCCCACCGACATAGCCATCCAGGCCTTCGAGACGGGCCTGGCGCATGGCCGCCTCCTCGAACTGGGCCACGTAGCGCTGGGCGACGCCACTGCGGCGCTTGAGCGCGCTGGCCAGCGACCAGTAAGGCAGACCGAACATGCCACGCGCGCGGTTGCACCAGCGATTGAGCGACAGGATGAAGCCGTGCATGCCATCCCCCAGCGTGAGCAGCCACGGCGCGATGCGCACATGGGTATCGAATTCATCGCCGTGGGAGACCAGCAGGCGGCGCCCGCTGCCGGTGGTGTGGATCGCGCGCCGCTCGATGCTCACGTTGTGGAGCTTGAGGCCGCAGAGCCGACGGAAGGCGGCATCGTGATTGCCGGGAATGTAGATGACCTCGCAGCCACTGCGTGCCAGGCGCAGTACCCGCGCCACCAGCGCCTGCTGGTCCTTGTCGAGCACCGCACGCTTGCGCATCGCCAGCAGATCCACGATATCGCCGACCAGATACAGACGCTCAGGGCGCACGCGCCGCAGCAGCTTCGCGAGCAGCGCCGCCTGACAGTCCGGCGTGCCCAGATGCACGTCCGAGATGAACAATGTCCGCACCTGGCCGAGTGACGCATGCCGTGGCGCCGCCTCTGCAGAAGACGCCGGAGAAGACGGGGGAGCGAAGTGCGGCACGGGCATGTCAGTTACCTCTGATCAATCACCTCGGGATCGGCGAGCGCAGACAGACATGGCTACGCCCCGGATTGCCGGACCAGAGTGACCGCGTGCGATGACGCCTCCATAACAGGACCATGACCGGGCGATGACAACTAGCCGCTCACGCCTGCTGATTGCTCCCCTTTACCACCGCATGCCGGCCGGCGCGCTTCTGACGGTACATGCGATCATCCGCGATGTGGATGAGATCCTGCACGCTGATCTCGCCCTGCAGTACCGAGTCATGCGTGACCCGCCCGATGCTCACCTCGACCGGAAAGGCGATCTGCTCCTCGAGACGTTGCGCCTCCAGGTGATGCATCAGCTGATTCGCCGCCTGCTGACTGGCCATGTCGCAGGCCCCGGGCAGCACGACCAGAAACTCGTCTCCGCCCAGACGGCAGGCCATCCCTTCCTCTCCCGCGGCCTGTGCCGCGCCTGCGGCGACCAACTGGATCAGCCGGTCCCCCTGGGGATGGCCAAAGGTGTCGTTGACGTACTTCAAGCGATCGACATCCACGAACAGGATGGATAGACACCGGCGTTCTCGCAGGCTGGCGGCCAACGTCCTGTCGAGAAACTCGAGACCACAGCGGCGGTTGGGCAGACTGGTCAGCAGGTCATGGTTGGCACGGTATTCCAGCTCATGCTGCTGCGTGAGCAGCTGCTGATTCATGTGGCTGAGCTCGGCGTTGCGCACCTCCAGTGCCCGGCGCAGCTTGACGGTACGCAGGAAGGTGGAGCTGCGAGCGTGCGCCAGCGCCGGCGCCATGATCATCGTCGCGATCATGTAGGCACCTCCCGCGCCGGCAAGGTCCTTGAGCGAGAGCGGGCTCAGCCATAGAAAGAGCGGCAGATAGCCCAGTATCAACGGCAGACTGCTGACCAGCTGGTACCGCCAGCCCCACACCAGCCACGCCGGCATGGCGATCAGCATGGAGGTCGAGAAGCTCAGGTTCCACAGCGATAGCGTGATGGCATCCTGGATCATCGTCGCGCCGAAGCAGAAATACAGATTGGCGCAGACGGCGCCGAGCAATGCGATATCGTCGGGTCGACGTGGCTGGCGACGCAGTAGCGTCACACACAGCACACAGACACCGAGAAGCAGAAAGCGCCCGAGCCACAGGGTCGGCCAGGCGTCAGGGACCTGGAAGTAATCGAACAGCAGAAAGCACGCCAGACCCGCCATCGCGAACAGCACGAAGGTATGATTGAGTCGCGCCCGATAATGGCGAGACTCCTCATCCTCCATCTCACTGCATGGCATGAGGTGATCATGGAACGACACGGCACGTCCTCTCGGAAAGCTGGGGCATGGCCTCATGCTACACCTGCCGCCAGCCTCCCCCTATCCCGACGGCTCGCGTCCCGCCAACGCTACTGCCACGAGTCCTGGCGGCGAGATGCACTCAGGGCCCGATACCGGGAAGGTACGGGCCCTGAGCGTCTCGACGTGACTCGCGCCTTTCGCCTGCGGTCAGACGACCTTGCCGCGTGAACCAGCAGGCACATAGATGCGCGCGGAGGCAGCATCTCCCAGCCAATATCCCGAGAAGATGCCATACAGCCCTGCCGCCATCAGGCCGCCGATGAACAGCGTGAAGTGGGTGATGTCACCCAGCGGCAGGAAGCTGATGACCAGCGTCACCGCCGAGGAGGCCAGCAACGCCTTGACCGCCGCGACATTGACGCCCTTCTCGAAGAAATACTCTCCCTGCGCGCTGTCGGTGAACAATGCCCGGGTGTTGATGCCGCCCTTGTGGATCAAGTAGTGATCGAACAGGATCACGCCATACACCGGGCCGATGGCCGCGGCGAGAATGCCCACGGTGTACTGGATGATCTCCGGATTGTTGAACAGATTCCACGGCGTGATGAAGATGGAGCCGACGGCGGCGAGCATGCCGCCCATCCGCCAGCTGATGCGCGACGGCGCCACATTGGAGAAATCGAACGCCGGTGACACGAAGTTGGCCACGATGTTGATGCCGATGGTCGCCAGCACCAGGGTCAGGATGCCCAGCGCCGCCGCGACACCGTTGTCGATGCGCGCGACAGTCTCCATCGGGTCATGCAGCATCTCGCCGAAGATGGGCTGCGTGCCGGACACTACTACCACGGTGATGACGGCAAACAGCAGGAAGTTGACCGGCAGGCCCCAGAAGTTGCCACGCTTCACGTCACCAGGCGTGGCGCAGTAACGCGAGAAGTCACCGAAGTTGAGCGTCGGACCCGCGAAGTAGCCCGCCACCAGGGCCGCGGCGATCACCATCTGCCACAGGGCATCACTGCCGGAGAGTGTCTTGCTGCCCAGCGTGAAGCTGATGTTGTCCCAGCCGGCCTGCCAGACGATCCAGCCCGCCAGCGCGAACATCACCACATAGACCGCCGGCCCGGCGAAATCGATGAAACGGCGCACCGCGTTCATGCCCCACCAGAACACCAGCGCCTGCAGCACCCACATGAACAGGAAGCAGTACCAGCCAAGCTGCGAGAGGCCGAGGTACTGGACCTCGGTCAGCCCCTCCAGCGACGGCACGTAACGCAGCAGCACCAGCATCAAGGCATGTGCCGCCAGATACGTCTGGATGCCGTACCACACCACCGCGATCAGCCCGCGGATGATCGCCGGGATATTGGCACCATAGATGCCGAAGGACTGGCGGCATACCACCGGAAACGGTACCCCCGTCTGCTGGCTGGGCCGCGAGATCAGATTGGCGAACACCTGCACCACCAGAATCCCCACCAGCATCGAGACCAGAATCTGCCAGCTGGCCAGGCCCAGGGTGAACAGACTGGCGGCGAAGACATAGCCACCGACACTGTGCACGTCGGACATCCAGAACGAGAAGATGTTGTACCAGTTCCAGTTCTGCTCGCAGGGCGCGAGGTCGTCGTTGATGAGCCGCTTGCTGGCGTTGCTCAGGTCAGGGGGAGTCTGGGGTGTCATTGTTGTCTCCAGAGGGGGCTTGGTGCCCGAGTGGACGTTCCGTCCGTGGGCCGGTCACGAGGCATCACGCCTCGCCATGCCTATCCCCCTATCAACAAGCATGCCAATGAAACACATGTTGCGGCTTTTCAATCTCCCAGCGTTTCCCCCAGCCCCCATTCTGCCTGCACCTCCTGCCAGTACTACCTCTCAAGCCGAAATCGCTGCCCCCTCAAGCACCATCGATTCCCCCTGCATTCGCCATATGCACCACCAGGGCGCACCAGCGATGAAACGAACGTTGCTGAAGCGGTGATTGCCCGTCTGGCACGAATGCTGCTCACGTATTGACCATCCTGCTCGAACGTCTCACCCATCCCCGCGAGCCTAACCTCATCACAGGAGACACGCGCCATGTTGCGTCTCAAGGTCATCAATCCCAACACCAGCCAGGCGATGAGCCAGCAGATGGCGCACTCGCTGCAACGACAGCTCGCGGACGACGTCCGACTCGAGGTACTGACCGCCGAGCATGGCGCCCCCAGCATCGAGACAGCCGTCGAGGAAGCCATGGCGGTGGTCGCGCTGCTGAGTCTGATCGCCCGGGACAGGGAAGGCCTGCTGGACACGCCCCCCGCCGATGGCTATCTGCTGGCCTGCTTCGGTGACCCCGGCCTTGAGGCCGCCCGCGAACTGAGCCCCGTGCCGGTGATCGGCATCGCCCAGGCCGCCATGCACATGGCCACGCTGGCGGCACCCTCCTTTGCCATCGTCACCAGCATGACCAGCACGCTGCCGATGTCCGAGCAGCTGCTGGAGCGCTATGCGATGCGTCCGCTGTGCAAGGCACTGCTGGCCTGTGACGTCCCGGTACTGGCGCTGTCCGAGGCGCGCACTCCCCCGCAGGCGCTGCTCGAGAGCTGTGAGCAGGCCAGGGCGAGCGGTGCCGGCAGCATCGTGCTGGGCTGCGCCGCGATGGGCCCGCTGCGCGACGCCATCGCTCGGGATATCGGTCTGCCGGTGGTCGACCCGCTGCTGGCGGGACGGGATCTGCTGCTGACATTGATGCGCCAGCCCGCCGTCACCCGCGCGGCGCCGGGCGGCGAGGCCAAGTCGCTCAGCGGCGTCTTTGCCCGGGGGCTGGCCGCCCTCTGACCTGCCATTGCGATGCCATTGGCTTGCCTCTCTCGACAGCAACGAAAACGCCCCCTCACTGCTGTCAGTGAGGGGGCGTTTCTCTTGGCAGGCTCTGACTCAATGCTGGTCGTGCGGCGCCTCCGAGCGAGAGCGATCCCCGACGACTGCGGTCACCAGCTTGCCGATGCTCAACCCCTGCACGAGGATCGAGAACAGCACGATGATGTAGGTGGTGACCACCAGCGGCTCGCGGAAGTCACCTTCGGGAATCGCCAGGGCCAGTGCCACCGAGATGCCGCCACGCAGTCCCCCCCAGGTGAGCACGCGCGTGGTGCCGGCCCGGAAGGTATACCAGCGCCGCAAGATGCTCAGCGGAATGCCGATCAGCGCCAGACGCGAGAGCAGGATGACCGCCACCAGCGCCAGGGCGATGCCGATCGAGGTCAGGGTGATCGGCATCAGCACCAGCTCGAGGCCGATCAGCACGAACAGCACCGCGTTGAGGATCTCGTCGACCAGCTCCCAGAAACCGTCCAGATAGCGGCGGGTGTTGTCGGACATGGCGCCATCACGCGCCATGTTGCCGATGATCAGCCCCGCCACCACCATCGCGATGGGGCCGGAGACGTGCAGCGCCGAGGCCAGCGCGTAGCCGCCCAACACCAGCGCCAGGCTCAGCATCACCTCGACCTGATACTGGTCGATGCTGCGCATCAGCTGATAGACCAGCGCACCCAGTGCCAGCCCGAGCAGAATCCCGCCGCCGGCTTCCTCGAGGAACAGGAGCCCCATGTGGCCGAGCTCGACCTCACCGCTGCCCGCCGAGGCCGCGCTCAACAGCGCGGTGAACAGCACCACCGCCACGCCATCATTGAACAGTGACTCGCCGACGATGCGGATCTCCATGTCGGCAGGCGCTCCGGCGCTGCGCATGATGCCGAGCACGGCGATCGGGTCGGTGGGCGAGATCAACGCGCCGAACACCAGGCAATACAGGTAGGGCACCTCGATGCCGGCCCACTGGAACAGCCACCAGGCGGCGGAGCCGATCACCAGGGTCGAGACCAGCACGCCCAGCGTGGCCAGCAGGCCGATGGAGCGGCGATAGGCCTTCAGACGCGAGAGATCCACGTGCAGCGCACCGGCGAACAGCAGGAAGGACAGCATGCCGTCCATCAGCAGGCTGTTGAAGTTGATGCGCCCCAGCCAGTCTTCCGCGATGTCGGCCACGACGGTGGTCACCGCGAAGTGATCCAGCCCGATCACGCCGAGTGACAGCACCAGACCGATGGCCATCACGCCGATGGTCGGGGGCAGGCGCAGGACCCGGTGGTTGAACCACATGCACACGGCAGTGATGGTAATGAACAGTGCAGCGAGATTGAGCATCCGAAAACGGTCCTTTGCAGTGGCGCCGATACCCTGGAGGGCATGACGTCCTTGTCATTCGTCTTTCATACGAGCTGATGCGGAGAGCCACTCGCGTGGCCAGCAGCGCTGATCGTGACTGCCATAACGGGTCGTGACTGCCAGAACGGGTCGTGACTGCCAGCACTGGCCGTGATTCCCAGCACTGGCCGTGACTACCAGAGATCACCGTGACGTTCACGGTGACAGAGATAGAGACGCAGCTCGAACTCACGTTGATGATACTCCGGCTGCATGTGACAGCAGAGTCGATAGAACGCCTTGTCGTGGGCCTTCTCGCGCAGATGCGCCAGCTCATGGACCACGATCATGTTCAGCAGCGGCTCCGGCAGGCGCCGAAACAACGACGAGATGCGGATCTCGTGCTTGGCCTTGAGCTTGTTGCCCTGCACCCGCGACACGAAGGTGTGCAGCCCCAGGGCGTTGTCGATGACGTGAATCCGGTCGTCATAGATCACCTTGCTGATCGGCGCCGAGCTGCGCAGGTGCTGATTCTTCAGCGCCATGGTGTAGTCATGCAGCGCACGGGCCCCCTGCAGCTGATGAGGCTCGGGATATCTAGCGAGAAAGAAGGCTGCCGTCTTGCCCGACGCCAGCAGTTCACTCGCCTGCTGTTGG
The DNA here is from genome assembly GCF_029846335.1 of Cobetia sp. 3AK. Lineage (NCBI taxonomy): Bacteria > Pseudomonadati > Pseudomonadota > Gammaproteobacteria > Oceanospirillales > Halomonadaceae > Cobetia > Cobetia sp. 3AK. Next base: position 25,727 of record NZ_JARWKR010000006.1, read on the forward strand.
ATCTCGGGGCCGTAGCCCTTGAGATAGCGTAGATCAGCCACTGGGCCTCTCTCCTGTTGCTGTCCCACAAAGGGTCAGACCTGCGTGTCAGTCGGGCTCGCGCCGCTAACGCTCCACCAGAGACAAGAAAACCCGCCGAAGCGGGTTTTCCTGTCATGACACTGAGCCGGCAGGGGCGAGATGTCCCTCCCCTGCCAGGCCTGTCGAGCTGACGACCTTACAGGCCGGCAGCAGCCTTGAGGCCAGCGGCACGGTCGGTCTTTTCCCACGGGAAGGCGGTGAAGGTTTCGGTCTTCTTCTCGCCGGTCACGTCGGTCCAGCTGTAGCTGTGCTCGAACGGCTCACGACCGAAGTGGCCGTAGGCAGCGGTCAGCTGATACATCGGGTGCGCCAGATCCAGCATGGTGGTGATGGCATACGGACGCAGGTCGAAGTGCTCGCGCACCAGCTCGACGATCTTGGCATCGCTGATCTTGCCGGTGCCGAAGGTGTTGATCGAGACGGAGGTCGGCTCGGCGACACCGATGGCGTAGGAGACCTGGATCTCGCACTTGTCGGCCAGACCGCTGGCGACGACGTTCTTGGCCACGTAACGACCGGCATAGGCGGCGCTGCGATCGACCTTGGACGGGTCCTTGCCGGAGAAGGCACCACCACCGTGACGGGCCATGCCGCCGTAGGTGTCGACGATGATCTTGCGGCCCGTCAGACCACAGTCACCCACCGGGCCACCGATGACGAAGTTGCCGGTCGGGTTGATGTGGTATTCGGTGGTCTCGGACAGCCACTCGGCCGGCAGGACCTGCTCGATGATCTCGCGCTTGACCATCGCGCGCAGGTCTTCCTGGGACACTTCCGGGTCATGCTGGGTGGACAGCACGACGGCTTCGACGGCGACCGGCTTGCCGGCTTCGTCGTAGCGGAAGGTGACCTGACTCTTCGCATCCGGACGCAGCCACGGCAGCATGCCGTTCTTGCGCAGTTCCGCCTGACGCTCCACCAGACGGTGAGCGTAGTGGATCGGCGCCGGCATGAAGGAGTCGGTCTCGTTGGTGGCATAGCCGAACATCAGGCCCTGGTCGCCCGCGCCCTGATCTTCCGGCTTGGTGCGATCGACGCCCTGGGCGATATCGACGCTCTGCTTGCCGATCAGGTTCAGGACACCACAGGTCTCGCCGTCGAAACCGACATCGGAAGAGGTGTAGCCGATATCCGTGATGACACGACGTACCAGCTCCTCGAGATCGACCCACGCGCTGGTGGAGATCTCACCGGCCACGATGGCCACGCCTGTCTTGACGAGCGTTTCGCACGCCACGCGTGCCTGCTTGTCGCGCGCGATGATGGCATCGAGCACGGCATCGGAAATCTGGTCGGCAATCTTGTCCGGGTGCCCTTCGGACACGGACTCGGATGTGAAGAGTGAGTATTCGCTCATTGGTCCTCGACCCTCTTTTCGGATGCGGGGATGATTCGGCCACTGACGGCAGATGGCTGCTTGAGACCGAGTAGAAACACGCTTGCGGCGCACGTTGAGGACTGACACAGACGGCCCGGCCTCGGGGGGGCGAGTTTACACGCCACTTATGTGAGTGCCTAGCGCCATGCGGACTGCACGACGGCCGTTTCGAGACCTTTTTGCCACAAGAAGGACACCAACCGGCATAAGTCAGCAAGACGCATGGACGGCTGCGGGGCCCGGATGCGATTTGCCGCGCCCCGTCATCTCGGTGACAATACTGGCCCGGAGATCGCGTACGGGCGAAGCTTCGTACGCACAAGGTTCACGCGACGCACTGTCCTTTCCGGCGCGCTGCGCACCACAGGCAGAACGCCGTGATTCATTGCCACACTCTTGACGCCCCGCAGGCGAGGAGCTATTGCATGCCTTCCCGTTTTGACCTGGCCAACGCCATCCGTGCACTTTCCATGGACGCCGTTCAGAAGGCCAAGTCTGGCCACCCCGGCGCCCCCATGGGCATGGCCGACATCGCTGAAGTGCTCTGGAACGACCACCTCAAGCACAACCCGGCCAACCCGAACTGGGCCGACCGTGACCGCTTCGTGCTGTCCAACGGCCACGGCTCCATGCTGCTCTACTCCCTGCTGCACCTCACGGGCTACCAGCTGAGCCTTGAAGATCTGCAGAACTTCCGCCAACTGCATTCCAAGACCGCCGGTCACCCGGAATACGGTTATGCGCCGGGTATCGAGACCACCACCGGCCCGCTGGGCCAGGGGCTGGCCAATGCCGTGGGCATGGCGATCGCCGAGAAGACACTGGCGGCGCAGTTCAACCGTCCGGGCCACACCGTCGTCGACCACACCACCTGGTGCTTCCTGGGCGATGGCTGCCTGATGGAAGGCATCTCCCACGAGGTCGGCTCGCTGGCCGGCACCCTGGGTCTGGGCAAGCTGGTCGCCCTGTATGACGACAACGGCATCTCCATCGATGGGGAAGTCGAAGGCTGGTTCACCGATGACACCGCCAAGCGCTTCGAAGCCTATGGCTGGCACGTCGTGGCCAACGTCGACGGCCACAAGCCGGAAGAGATCAACGCCGCCATCGCCCTGGCCAAGAGCCACGACGACAAACCGAGCCTGATCATCTGCAAGACCGTCATCGGCTTCGGCTCCCCGAACAAGGAAGGCACCGAGTCCTGCCACGGCGCTCCGCTGGGTGATGACGAAGTCGCGGCGACCCGCGAGAAGCTGGGCTGGACCCACGCACCCTTCCACATCCCGGAAGACATCTATCAGGGCTGGGATGCCAGCGAGCGCGGCGCCAAGCTCGAGAGTGACTGGGATGCGCGCTTCGCCCGTTACGCCGACGCGCACCCGGAACTGGCCGCCGAGTTCACCCGTCGTCTGGAAGGCAAGCTGCCGCACGCCCTGAGCAGCGAGAAGATGATCGAGGATGCTCAGGCCGCCGGCGACAGCCCGGCGTCGCGCAAGGCCTCCTTCGAGTGCCTGAACCAGCTCGGCCCGCAGCTGCCGGAACTGCTCGGCGGCAGCGCCGACCTCGCCCCGTCCAACCTGACCTTCTGGAAGGGCGCCCAGGCGATCACCCGCGAAGACTTCAGCGGCAACTACCTGCATTACGGTGTGCGTGAGTTCGGCATGGGCGCGATCATGAACGGCGCCGGTCTGCACGGCGGCTTCATCCCGTACGGCGCGACCTTCCTGATCTTCATGGAGTACATGCGCAACGCCGTTCGCATGGCCGCCCTGATGGGTCAGCAGGCCGTCTACGTCTTCACCCACGACTCCATCGGTCTGGGCGAAGATGGCCCGACGCACCAGCCGATCGAGCAGCTGACCAGCCTGCGCACCACGCCGAATCTGTCCACCTGGCGTCCGGCGGATGCCGTGGAGACCGCAGCCGCCTGGGATGCGGCCATCAAGCGTCACTCCGGCCCGACCGCGCTGATCCTGTCGCGTCAGAACCTTCCGCACCAGAACCGCGACAAGGCCCAGCTGGCCAACATCAGCCGTGGCGGTTACGTGCTGAAGGACGCCGCCAACGGCCAGCCGGAACTGATCCTGATCGCCACCGGCTCCGAAGTCGGTCTGGCGATGGATGCCGCCGCCGAGCTGGAAGCCGCCGGTCGCGCCGTGCGTGTCGTGTCCATGCCGGCCACCGACCTGTTCGATGCCCAGGACGCGGAATACCGCGAATCCGTGCTGCCGTCCTCCGTCACCGCGCGCGTGGCGATCGAAGCCGGGCATCGTGACTACTGGTTCAAGTATGTCGGCCTGAACGGCGACATCATCGGCATGGAGACCTTCGGGGAATCCGCGCCGGCTGGCGACCTGTTCAAGCACTTCGGCTTCACGGTCGAGAACGTGGTCGAACGCGCCAACACGCTGCTGGGCTGATCACCGCCTGACTCACCCCGTCGATGACGGAGTGGGACGCAGATCGACGCCGCCGCCTCCCGATGGGAGCGGCGGCGTTTTCGTCTGTGCGACACTCGAGAAGCCCTCCACCGTCACCGGCTGTCGCCTGTAGTCGACGCGCTCCATGTCAGTCACAGCTTGATGACACGATTCATCCTGCATGAACGGTCATTCTCCGGCGATCCAGCCCTCGACAGACAGTGCGGATGGCGACTACACAACCCCTCCAGTTGGGTAGTGTGACTACGTGTTCTTAGACGAAAAAAACCAGAAATCAGGCGCTTGCGCGCCTTTCGCTCCCTCCGCCCAGCAAAGCGATGCGCTACCATGGACCCCCTGAAAAACACCCGGAACGAGACCTCATTGAGCCATCAGTCCCCTCTGCCCACCTCCGACGCCTCCCAGGAGGCCAGCATGCGCCTTCGCCAGGGGAACGCCCCCTTGCGAGTGGCCATCAATGGCTACGGACGCATCGGTCAGTGTGTGCTGAGAGCGCTGGTGGAACGTGAAGCACGTGGCGAGACGCTGCCACTGGAAGTGGTGGCGATCAACGAGCTGTCAGACCTGGACACCATTACCTATCTGACACGCTACGACACCACCCATGGCCGCTTCCCCGGCACGGTGGAGCAGCGCGACGGCCAGCTGGTCGTCAACGGCCATGCGATCAGCATCCTGTCCGAGGCCAATCCAGACTGCCTGCCCTGGCGGGCACTGGGGATTGACCTGGTCCTGGAGTGCTCCGGCAGCTTCAAGGACCGGGCCACCGCCGAGCGCCATCTGTCGGCAGGCGCGGGACGGCTGCTGTTCTCCCAGCCCGGCGATACCGACGCCGATGTCGATGCCACCATCGTGTGCGGCATCAACCAGTCGGCGCTGGCCCCCGCCGGGACAGGGCAGGACGCTGGCGGCATGCGCATCGTCTCGGCGGCGTCGTGTACGACCAATTGCCTGATCCCGATCCTCACGGTGCTGGAGCAGGCCTTCGGGCTGGAGCGTGGCGTCACCACTACGGTGCATTCGGCGATGAACGACCAGCCGGTGATCGACGCCTACCACCAGACGGACCTGCGCCTGACGCGCTCCGCGATGAGTTCGATCGTGCCGGTGGATACGGGGCTGGCCAAGGGCATCAACCGCCTGATGCCGCATCTGGAAGGACGCTTCGAGTGTCTGCACCTGCGGGTGCCGACCATCAACGTGTCCTGCATGGACATGTCCATCGAGGTGAAGCGCGACGTGAGCGCGGACGAGGTCAATGACCTGCTGCGCGAGGCCTGCGCACGACGCCTGCAGGGCCTGATGGGGTTGAGCGAGGAGCCGACGGCGTCCATCGACTTCAACCACGATCCGCGCTCGGGTATCGTGGATGCGACCCAGACCCGTGTTGCCGGCGGCCGGCTGATCAAGATGCTGTGCTGGTTCGACAACGAATGGGGCTTTGCCAATCGCATGCTGGACGTCGCCACCCATTGGCACGCCTGCGAGATGACAACGCCTCTGGCGACGGGAGCTCTCTCCACCGATTCACGACCAAGGAACCCGTCATGAACGTGCAAACGATGACCGCCCTCGACCTGTCAGGCAAACGCGTGCTGATCCGCGAAGATCTCAACGTGCCGGTTCGCAATGGTCAGGTGACCAGCGACGCGCGTATCCGCGCCAGCCTGCCGACCATCACGGCGGCCCGCGATGCGGGAGCGCGCGTCATGCTGATGAGCCATCTGGGCCGTCCCACCGAAGGGCAGCCGGAAGAGCAGTTCTCTCTGGCACCGGTCGCGGCACACCTGGGCGAGCTGCTGGGCAGCCCGGTGCGTCTGATCACCGACTATCTCGACACGGCACCGGACGTCGCCGAGGGCGAGGTCGTGCTGCTGGAAAACGTGCGCTTCAATGCCGGCGAGAAGAAGGACGATGAAGCGCTGTCTCGCGCCTACGCCGCCCTGTGCGACATCTACGTGATGGACGCCTTCGGCACTGCGCACCGCGCCCAGGCCTCCACCCATGGCGTGGCACGCTTCGCCCCGGACGCCTGCGCCGGCCCGCTGCTGGCTGCCGAGCTGGAAGCCCTCGAGAAGGCACTCGCCGCGCCGCGCGCGCCGATGGTCGCCATCGTCGGCGGCTCCAAGGTCTCCACCAAGCTGGACGTGCTCAAGGCGCTGTCCGACAAGTGCCATCAGCTGATCGTCGGTGGCGGCATCGCCAACACCTTCATCGCCGCCGCCGGTTACAACGTCGGCAAGTCGCTCTACGAGGCTGACCTGCTCGATACCGCTCGCGCGCTGATGGACAAGGTCGAGATCCCGCTGCCCACCGACGTCGTCGTGGCCACCGAGTTCTCCGACAAGGCCGAGGCCATCGTGCGTGACGTTGCCGACGTGCGTGATGACGAAATGATTCTGGATATCGGCCCGGACACCGCCTCCCGCTTCGGGGCGCTGCTCAAGGATGCCGGCACCATTCTGTGGAACGGCCCGGTGGGCGTGTTCGAGATCGACCAGTTCGCCAACGGTACCGAGAAGCTGGCCATGGCCATCGCCGAGAGCGACGCCTTCTCCATCGCTGGTGGTGGGGACACCCTGGCGGCCATCGACAAATACGCTGTCGAGTCCCGCGTGTCCTACATTTCTACCGGTGGCGGTGCCTTCCTCGAGTACGTGGAAGGCAAGACGCTACCGGCCGTGGCGGCATTGGAAGCCGCTGCAAGCTGACCCGGGCTGCGCTCGAATGGCGCAGCGACAAGGTCCTCATCGACTGTCCCGGTACCCTGAGCCAGCCACATGCCCGGGGTACCCGGTAACTGGGTCACGGTAACAGGGCCATCCTCTGCCTGCGGCACAGGGTGGCCAGACGCTACTCCCTTTTCCATTCCCCAAGAAGACAGGTGATGTCATGGCATTGATCAGCATGCGCCAGATGTTGGACCACGCAGCCGAGTACGGATACGGCATTCCCGCGTTCAACGTCAACAACCTCGAGCAGATGCGCGCCATCATGGAAGCCGCCGACCACACCGACTCTCCGGTGATCGTCCAGGCCTCTGCAGGCGCTCGCAAATACGCCGGCGCGCCGTTCCTTCGCCACCTGATTCTGGCCGCGATCGAGGAATTCCCGCATATCCCGGTGGTCATGCACCAGGATCACGGCACCTCGCCAGCCGTCTGCCAGCGCTCCATCCAGCTGGGCTTCAGCTCGGTGATGATGGACGGTTCGCTGGGGGAAGATGGCAAGACCCCGACAAGCTACGAATACAACGTCGATGTGACCCGTCGCACCGTCGAGATGGCGCATGCCTGTGGCGTGTCCGTCGAAGGCGAACTGGGTTGCCTCGGCTCGCTGGAAACCGGCATGGCCGGTGAAGAAGATGGCATCGGTGCCGAAGGCAAGCTGGACCACGACCAGATGCTGACCGACCCCGAAGAAGCCGCCGACTTCGTCAAGAAGACCCACGTCGATGCCCTGGCCATCGCCATCGGCACCTCCCACGGCGCCTACAAGTTCACCAAGCCGCCGACGGGTGACACCCTGTCCATCCAGCGCATCAAGGAGATCCACGCCCGCATCCCCGAGACTCACCTGGTGATGCACGGCTCTTCCTCCGTGCCGCAGGACTGGCTGGAAATCATCAACGAATACGGTGGCAAGATTCCGGAAACCTACGGGGTTCCGGTCGACGAGATCGTCGAAGGCATCAAGCACGGTGTGCGCAAGATCAACGTCGATACCGACCTGCGCCTCGCCTCCACCGGCTCCATCCGTCGTTTCATGGCCCAGAACCCGTCTGAATTCGACCCGCGCAAGTACCTCAAGGAATCCGTGAAGGCGATGCGCGACATCTGCATCGCACGCTACGAAGCCTTCGGTGCTGCCGGCCACGGCAGCAAGATCGACCCGATCAACCTCGAAGCGATGTTCGAGCGTTACCACCGTGGCGAGCTGGACCCGAAGATCAACTGATCTGACGGCCATGCGCACGACGGCATGAACGAAAGGCGGCCCGCAGGGGCCGCCTTTTTTTGACGCATCAGGGTGCCGCTGCCGACGCGCACGGGTATCCTTTCCTCAGGCACCGCCGACAACGCATCATTTTTCTGGTACCGCAGGAGACATCATGGCCTCGCTCAAGGATCAACTTTCCGGGCTTGTCTATTCCACTGAACACGGCGCCACCTGCCCCGAATGCCGCCGCGCCGAAGCCGACTGCGAGTGCGCGGACCTCGCCGAGCGCGAACGCCTGGCAAGCCTCGATGGCGTGGTGCGTATCCGCCGCGAGACCAGCGGCCGCAAGGGCAAGGGCGTGACCACCGTGAGCGGGATTCCGCTGGCGGAGAAGGAACTCAAGGCGCTTGCCAAGACTCTCAAGCAGCGGTGTGGCACCGGCGGCAGCCTCAAGGACGGTATCGTGGAGATCCAGGGCGATCACCGCGAGACGCTCAAGACCGAGCTGACGCGACGCGGCTATACCGTCAAGCTGGCCGGCGGCTGAACCTGCACGCCCCGGCATCCGTCTCATCAGACATCTCGGTTGGCGGCGTATCGCCGACCGCACAAGGGACCTCCATGCTGAAACTCTCCATGCCTCATCCTTCCCGCTCTCTGGCCATCGGCGCACTGCTGCTCGGCACGCTGGGGCTGGCGGGCTGCATGACCGGCCCTGACTTCGCTCAGCTGGAGGCACGCGTGGTGCCACAGCAGGCCTTCCAGGCACCGGGTGATGCGCTGCTGGAGGTCCGCCTGGTGGATATCTCCAGAGCCGATGCACCGGCCAACCTGATCGCCAGCACCCGCTTCGGCGGTCTGCGCCAGGGGCCTTTCCCGGTCAGCCTGCAATATGATCGCAATGCCATCGAGGATGGCCATCGCTATGCACTGCAGGCCGACGTGCGCAGTGACGGCAAGCTGTACTGGATCAATGACAGCGTGGTGCCGGTACTGGACACTACCCACAACGCAGCGCAGGGTGAGGTCGAGGTGCCGATCGTGCCGCTGCCACGTGCGCTGGGCCACTGAATACGCTCCCCTCTCCTGTAGATAGGACATCCCGATGGATTGGCTGGAATACCTGTTACCTGTCTTCTTTCTCACCCCGCTGGGCGCCATCGCGCTGGTGGTGCTGGGCATGCGCGGCCTGCATGAGCGCCGCATCCAGTCACCCCTGACCCGCCGCCAGCTGCGCGAGCCGGGCCAGAGCCTGCGAGACCGCCTCGATGACGCCTTCCAGTCATTGTTTCTCGATGGCGCACTGGGACCGCTCATCACCCTGAGCCCGCTGATCTATGGCATGGGACGCATGGTGTTCGGCGAAGAGCAGAACTGGCTGGAGTGGGCGGGCTATGGACTGGCCTGCGCGCTGTTCGTGCTGATCTTCGCGCTGCGCCTCACCCGCCACTTCCAGCGCATCCGCAAGTTGAAGCTGGGGCTGGCCTGCGAGCTGTCCATCGGCCAGGAGCTGGATCAGCTCATTCGCCCGGAGCAGTTGAGCAGCGTGGTCTATCATGACGTCCCCGCCGACGGCTTCCATATCGACCATCTGGTGCTCACGCCGCTCGGTGCCTATGCCATCCGCACCAAGGCGCGCTCGCGTCCGCTGGATGCTCTGGGAGCGATCAAGAACGAGGTCAAGCTGGAGGATGGGCGTCTGCACTTCCCCGGCGGGCGCGAGCGCAAGCCGCTGCGCGAGACACGCGTCGCGCGTGACTGGACTGCCGCCTGGCTCAAGCGCGAGTGTGGTGTCGAGGTACCGGTGCACGGCATTCTGGCGCTGCCGGGCTGGCAGATCATCCGGCGTGGTGAACAGCGCAAGGGCGACCCGGACGTCGTCAATGGCGAAGGGCTGGCCGAGTGGCTCAGCACCCATTGCATGACCCCGGAGGATGGCTGCCCGGCGCTGGATGAGGCACTCAAGCAGCGCATCAACGAGGCGATTCTGCTGCGGGTACAGGCCGAACGTATGGAAACGCCCTAGGCCAGCGACTGGCGGCCTCCCATCCGCCCGTCACAAGGACTTGCCAAGCGGGCCGGCGCGACGTTAAATACGCGCCGGTCCAGCCCTGGCTCCTTGATCGCGCCATCGCAATGATGGCGCTTCTGGCGACATATCCCCCATGAAACTCATCACCTTCGACGCATTTCGCACTCTCGGTATCGCCGGCGTTCGCTATATCAAGCCGGAACGCATGCTGGATCACCTCGACGAGATCCGCGCCGCCGACATCCTGCTGTTTCCCGAATACTGGCAGATCACCACCCTGGTCTATGGCCTGGGAAAACGCATCTTCCCGAGCCTGCCCAGCTACGCCATCGGCCACGACAAGGTCGAGCAGACGCGCGTCTTTCAGGCCATCTGCCCGGACAATGTGCCGCCCACCGAGATTCGGGGTGCCAGCCGTCAGGCAATCGACGACATCGAGGCACGCTTCGGCTATCCGCTGATCGTCAAGGAAGTGAAGAGCTCCATGGGGGCCGGGGTGAAGCTGATCCAGTCACGTGGCGAGCTGGAAGCCCACGCAGCCGAGCACCCGGTGCTGTATGCCCAGCCGCGGCTGGATATCGATCGCGACCTGCGCATCGTGGTGGTCGGTGGCGAAGTCATCACTGCCTACTGGCGCGTCACGCCGCTGGGCGGCTATCGCTCCAATGTCAGTCAGGGCGGCGAGACGGCCTATGACAACATCCCGGCGCCCGCCATCGAGCTGGCGCTGCAGCTGGCCGAGGCGCTGAGTGTCGACCACGCCGGTTTCGATATCGCGATGGTCGATGGCCATCCGATGGTCTTCGAGTTCAATCGTCTGTTCGGCAACCAGGGCATTCAGGACAGTTCACGGCGTATCGGTGCCGCCATCAGTCGCTATCTGGCCCTCGACAATGACGACAAGGACCCGACGCCGCCGGTGCTGACACCGCGCCGCTCCCGCAGCGAGACACTGCAGGAAACCGCCTGAGTCATCGCCCCTGAGACTCACCAGCTCCGTCATCCAGACGACAGAAAGCCGCCCCGAGGGGCGGCTTTCTGTCGTCGGCGGCCTGATCCTTCAGGCCGGCCGGATCACAGTCGGGAAGGACGGCTGTGCGGGTCGCCTTCGACATGATCCTTGGGCGTGTCCTGCTGCGGCTTGCCCGCCGCAGGCACGTCCTCGTCCGGAATCTCCCAGGTGCCCTCTTCCGTCCAGGGGTCGTCTTCCGGGAATTCCTCGATATTGATCTCCTTGACCGTGTAATCCGGCTGATAGCGCAGGTCATAGTGCGCGGCGCGCACGATGGAGATGCACAGCAGCAACGCCACCGCCAGCAACGGCACGCCGCCGATGATCGAGGCCGTCTGCAGGGTTTCCAGCCCGCCGACGAACATCAGCACGATCGGCATGAACGACAGCGCGAAGGCCCAGAAGAGACGGTTCCAGCGCATCGGCTCCTCATCCACTTCCTTCTGGACCACGGCCGCCAGGATATAGGAGATGGAGTCGAAGGTGGTGGCCGTGAAGATCAGTGCCAGCAGCGTGAAGGCAAAGATCACCACATAGTCCAGCGGCAGGGTATGCAGCATGGCGAAGATGGCAGCGGTCGGGCTCTGCTCGTTGAGTATGGTCACCACGTCCAGCTCACCTGACAGCTGCAGGTACAGGCCGTAGTTGCCCATCACCATGAAGAACAGGAAGCAGCCCATGGTGCCGAAGAACATCGAGCCCGCCACCATCGCGCGAATGGTGCGACCCCGCGAGATGCGCGCGATGAACAGCCCCACGCTGGGCGCGAACACCAGCCACCAGGCCCAGTAGAAGATGGTCCAGTCCTGCGGGAAGTGGGTGTTCTCGAAGCCCTTGAACTCGGCGAACGGCTCAAGCCAGGTCGCCATGTGGATCAGATTGCTCATCACGCGCCCCAGCGCGTCCAGACCGGTATTGGCCATGAACAGGGTCGGACCTGCGATGAAGATGAACAGCAGCAACCCGACCGCCAGCCAGAAGTTGATGTCCGACAGCAGCTTGATGCCCTTCTTGAGCCCCACGTAGGCGCTGTAGCCGAACAGCGCGGTACACACCAGCAGCACGACGACCTGGGTCATCAGCGACTTGGGTACGCCGAACAGCTCATGCACCCCCTCGTTGATCATCGGAGCTGCCAGACCGAGCGTGGTCGCCCCGCCACCCAGCATGCCGAAGACGAAGCTGATGTCGACCAGCTTGCCCAGCCAGCCACGCGCCAGCTTTTCGCCGAGCACCGGCATCAGCGCCTCGGAAATCTTCAGGACACTGTGGTGACGCACGTAGTAGAAGTAGGCGATCGGCACGGCGGGAATCAGATAGATCGCCCATGCCAGCGGCCCCCAGTGGAAGATACCGTAGGCGGCGGCCCATTCCGCGGCCTCCGGTGTCTGACCTTCCACGTGGAACGGCGGCGACTGGTAGTAGTAGACCCACTCGATCATCGACCAGTAGAGGATGGAGGCCCCGATACCGGCGCAGAACAGCATGGCCGCCCACGACACGATCGAGAACTCGGGCTTCTCTTCGGCGTCGCCCAGCTTGATCTGCCCGATATCACTGAAGATGATGTAGATCATGAAGCCACCGGCTCCGACACCCAGCATCAGGTAGAGCACACCCAGCTTGCTGGTGACGAAATTCTTGGCCGCCGATACCCACATCGCACCCTGCTCGGGGAAGATGACCAATGGCAACGTCACTGCCAGCAGCAGAAAGATCGAGCCGAAGAAGGTCGGCTTGTCGATCATGTCGAAGGCCTTCTCTGGCTTGTTCTCCGCGTTGGCAGCGGTTCCTCCGGGGGTTTTCTTGCTCATAAATAAGCCTCGTTTATCGTTATCACCCTGCATGATAATAGCTTATCATGAATGAAAAGTGACCTGCGCGTTCACACTTCGTACAAAGCTAGTACAACAACTCGATAGGCTACGTAAAGAAAATTTACCGCTTGTCAGCGCAAGGACATCACGCGAGACAGCAGCCGGCCAGGATGACGTCGACGGAGACATCGAGGAAAAGAGGGACGGAGGGAAAGCGGGAAAGGAGTTGCCGGAACAGATGGGGCGCGTGACCGGCAGGAGGCCGGCAAGGCAACGCGGAGATGACACGGCAGACCACGACTGCCCGGCACGGCTTGCCGGACAGTCGTCATGCTCGAGCGGATGGCTCAGTCGCCGCGCAGGCGGCCACCCATCTCCTGAGCGAGGTCCACTGCGAAGTGATCGGTCATGCCGCCGATGAAATCGAGCATGCGCCGGTAACTGCGGTAGAGATCCCAGTCACGCGTCGGGGTGTTCTCGCCGATCAGCGCCAGCACGCGCTGATGCTTGAAGCTGGAGCGCCCCGTGGTGTGCAGCTCATGGGCAGCCCCGATGAAGGCTTCGAGCAGGATGCCCAGCGTGGTGTAGGCGCCGATTTCCAGCTTGGCCTTGCGCTCGTTGCGAAAGATCTTCTGGCGCGCCAGATTCTTGGCTTCCCGCACGCCCCAGCCGAGATCGGGATGACACAGATCCAGCAGGTCCTCACTGAGGGTGCCCGCCAGCAATTCCGCCTCATGCTGCACGAAGGCCTGGGCCACGTCATTGACCGCCCGCTCCATCGCCGCGCCCCTGAGGGCCGCCACCTTGCGCCGCTGTGACGTGCCACGCGCGACCATGTCGTCATACTCCCGCGGCGCGCCACCACTGATGCCGGTCAGAATCTCGTAGACCTCCTCGAACTGCAGTATGCCCATCTCGAGGCCATCCTCGAGATCGAGCAGCGCATAGCAGATGTCATCGGCGGCCTCGACCAGCCATGCCAACGGGTGGCGACACCAGCGGCCATCGTCACGCGCCAGCAGCCCGCAGCGCTCGGCCACCTGATCCAGCAGTTCACGCTCACTCTGGTAGCAACCGAACTTGCCGCCTGCCGTGGCGTGCTTCACCGTCCAGGGATACTTGAGCAGGGTGCCCAGCGTCGCCGCCGTCAGGCGCATGCCGCCATGAAACTGGTTGTATTCGATCTGGGTGACGATACGAAAGCCCTGGGCGTTGCCTTCATAGGTGAGCAGGTCTTCGCGCTCGGCCTCGCTCAGGCCTGACAGACGCCCGTGGTCGCTGGCGGCCTCTGCGGCAAACCAGTCCCGGATGGCATATTCTCCGGCATGCCCGAAGGGTGGGTTGCCGATGTCGTGTCCCAGACAACCGGTCTGGACGATGACGCCGAGGTCGGCGGGCGTCACCCACTCGGGCAGATGGTCCTTCAACTTCTCGCCGACCATCATGCCCAGCGAACGCCCGACGCAGCCGACCTCCAGGGAGTGGGTCAGACGCGTGTGGATGTGGTCGTTGTCGGTCAGCGGATGCACCTGGGTCTTGCGACCCAGCCGTCGGAAGGAGCCCGCGAACACGATCCGGTCGTGATCCTTGTGAAAGGGCGTACGGCCCATCTCACGCGATACGGTGCCCGGTGCGTCATGCAGGCGACTCGGCTCCAGCAGTCGTTCCCAGTTCATTGATGACATCAGGCAACTCCTTGGCAGGCGCCCGAGAAACGACGCCGGCGAGCAGACAACGGTGAATGACGGGCAGAAAAAAAGAGAACAGGGATTGTGGCACCCTGTTCTCTTTCTCTCCAGACCGCTGGGCGGTTCTCCTGTCCGCCCAGACGGTTTCTCGACCCGCTCAGGCGGTTCATCACCCGCTCAGCCAGAGAAGGGCGCTCGGGACTGTCTGGCGCCGGGGCGGCTCAATCCTCGGCCAGCGCCGGCAACAGCACCTTGAGCTTGCGCGTCAGCGTGTTGCGTCCCCAGCCCAGCAACTCGGCGGCCTCGCCCTTGCGACCGCCGGTATGCTTGAGCGCCGTCTCGATCAGGATGCGCTCGAAGTCGGGCACCGCCTCTTCCAGCAGATGGGTGTGGCCGGCGGCGAGCGCGCGGTCCGCCCACTCACGGAAGGCACCACGCCAGTCCCCGGACGCGGCCTCGGTGCCACTGACGTCACGCAGTTCCGGCGGCAGATCCTCGACCATCACCTCGCGGCCCGAGGCCATCACCGTCAGCCAGCGACAGGTGTTCTCCAGCTGGCGCACGTTGCCCGGCCAGTCGAAGCGCGTGAGGTGCTTCTCGGCCGCCTCGGTGAGCACCTTGGGGTCCGTGGCCAGCTCGCGTGCGGCTTCGGCGAGGAAGTGCTGCATCAGGCGCGGGATGTCCTCACGGCGCTCTGACAGCCGTGGCAGGTGGACGCGAATCACGTTGAGGCGGTGGAAGAGATCCTCGCGGAAACGACCATCCTCCACCAACGCCTCCAGGTGCTGGTGGGTCGCGGCGATGATACGCACATCCACCTTGACCGGCGTGATGCCCCCCACGCGGTAGAACTCGCCATCCGCCAGCACCCGCAACAGACGTGTCTGGGTTTCCGCCGGCATGTCGCCGATCTCGTCCAGGAACAGGGTGCCACCATCGGCCTGCTCGAAGCGTCCGCGACGCAGAGCGGTGGCACCGGTGAAGGCGCCCTTCTCGTGGCCGAAGAGCTCTGACTCCATCAGGTCCTTGGGGATCGCCGCCATGTTCAGCGCGATGAACGGCTTGGCCTTGCGGGGCGAATGCTGATGCAGCGCCTGGGCGACACGCTCCTTGCCGGTCCCGGATTCGCCGTTGATCAGTACGGTGATGTGCGACTGGGACAGGCGACCGATGGCTCGAAAGACCTCCTGCATCGCTGGCGCTTCCCCGATGATCTCCTTGGTCAATCCTTCCGGCACCACCGCGGGGGCCTTGGATTCCCGCGCGTGCGCCACGGCGCGCCGCACCAGCGCCAGCGCCTCATCGACATCGAAGGGCTTGGGCAGATACTCGAAGGCACCGCCCTGATAGGAGGCCACGGCACTGTCGAGGTCGGAATGAGCCGTCATCACGATCACCGGCAGGTCCGGATAGCGCTCGCGGACTCGTGCCATCAGATCGAGGCCATCGATACCGGGCATGCGGATGTCGGTGATCAGCACATCCGGGCACTGGCGCATGATGCTGGCTTCTGCCTGATCCGGGCGCTCGAAGCTTTCCACCTCGAGGTCAGGCTGGGCCAGAGCGCGCTCCAGTACCCAGCGGATGGCGCGGTCATCATCGACGATACAGACGCGTGCAGTCTCGCTCATGAGGGATCTCCAGAAGTGCCGGCAAGCGGGATTAATAGTCGGAATTCGGTATGGCCGGGGCGCGAGTCACACTCGATCAACCCCTGATGCTGGTGCAGGATGCCCTGGGCGATGGAAAGCCCGAGCCCTGAGCCTTCGGCGCGCCCCGAGACCATCGGGTAGAACAGCGTCTCGCGCAGCGCCTCGGGAATGCCCGGGCCGTTGTCGCTGATCGCCAGCTCACAGACCAGACGATGGCGCTCATGACCCAGCGTGAACTGCCGCCGGGCCCGCGTGCGCAGGGTGATCTCCCACGGCGCCTCATTGCCATCGGCTGATTCGGGCTGCGGCTGCTCGTTGAGGGCCTGGGTCGCGTTGCGCGCGATGTTGAGCACCGCCTGGATCAACTGGCCTTCATCGCCGATGACTTCAGGAAGGCTCGGGTCATAGTCGGCCGTCAGCTTGATGTGATGCCCTTCCGCCGCCAGCAGGGAGCGCACCCGCTCGGTCACCGAGTGGATATTGACCGGCGACTGCAGCGGTGGCCGATTCGGCCCCAGCATGCGATCGACCAGATCGCGCAGGCGATCCACCTCCTCGATGATGATGCGCGTGAACTCCACCATCTGCGGCTCCGGCAGATCGCGCTCCAGCAACTGGGCCGCGCCCCGGATACCGCCAAGCGGGTTCTTCACTTCATGCGCCAGCCCGCGTGTCAGCACCTTGACGGCTTCCTGCCGAGCGATCAGCGCCTCCTCGCGGGAGATCTGCATCAGACGATCACGCGGCTCGATTTCCACCAGCAGCTCATTGGCGCTGACCGGGGTCGCGGTGAAGTCCACCGTCAGCGGCTCGTTGGCCGCATTGACGATCTCGGCCTCACGCTGGGTATAGGGATGCTGTTCTTCCAGCGCCTTGCGCAGCACCTTGATGGGCTCTTCATCCAGCCCGGTCAGATGTTCAGGGGAGCTGCCCTTGACGCGCACCAGGCTGACCGCCAATAGCGTCTCGGCCGCCGGGTTCAGCCATACCACGCGCAGCTGTGCATCCAGCACCACCACGGCAGTATTCAGGTGTTCGAGCAGTCGTTGATGCATGCCTTTATCCGCCATTCGCAGTACGTCTCCCTGTTCTGCAATAACCGCGCCAGTCTGGTGCAAATGCCGCGTGCATGGCACCCGCGCCGATGCACCTCTTTCGGGCGTCGATTTGAAGCACCATTATGGTGCACCAAAGGACCGCACTGCCAACCCGATGCAGCAGACCTGCTCATCAGCGGGCGTGCTGCTGCATCGCGGGCGATACCGTTGCCAGACCTGGCGACAAAAAAGGCCACCCGAAGGTGGCCTGATGACCTGGCGCGCGAGTCACGTGTCGTTCGCAAGCCAGGAGTACTGTCACCCCCGCCTCTCAGCCACCCCCGGCATTGGCCGGGTTGTTGGGATTGCGCGGGAGATTGACGCTGGCGCGTTGCACGTAGACCACACGGGGCTCGGTGGTCTGGCGCACTCGTCCGGAGGCATCCAGCAGCTCCGCCTGGATGACATGCTTGCCACGCTCGAGCCCCGGCACCATGAAGACACTGCTGTTCATGGCCGATTGCGACGGCGCGCCATCCACGGTCACGCGTACCTTGTGCTCGGGACGCAGCTGCGGCTCGATGGCCAGGCGCACCGCCAGGTTGCCGGCCTGCCCCGTAGGCAGCGTCTCTTCATTGCTCGGGCTCTGGATGAAGAAGCGGGTATAGCCACGGAAGCTGACATCCACGGCAGGCGCGGAGGGTCGGCTACGGGAAGCGGTCTCGGACGGGGAAGATGACACGCCACGCGAAGCAGGCGCGCGCGAGGGAGCAGCCTCGGTGGAAGGCACCACACTCAGCGGCGTCAGCTTGACCTTGCTGCCGCCCGCCGGCTGATCACTGAACACCACGTTGCCGTTGGCATCCACGTGCCGGTAGACCTGAGCCGCCTCGAGCTCCGCCGAGACGCTGCCCAGGGCCAGCACCGCTGAGAGGCAGAGGCCGAGCGTCGTCATGCCGGACAGGCGAGCCATCCGCCGCATTCCCTTGACCGGCAAGGACCTGCTGTCACCCACTGAACCGATGCCACGCGAAGAAGAAGTGAAGGGCCACATCCGGGAATTCCTGAAGAAGTCATGGGAAGCCAGAAGCGCGCATCCGCTCCTGCCAGTCGTGTCACTCACTCGGACGCTACCAGCGTGCCAGAAGTGACATATCCTGCTGCCAAGTTACAAAGCTTCCCGCGTTGATACCAGCCCTGCTTGTTGCGACGCGACTTTCCGCGACGGGTCGCGGGTCCTGGACAGCCGGGAGTCAGCTCTTGGAGCACATGTCTCAGAAACGAGAACAGGGCCATACCTATCGGTATGACCCTGTGTGTCTCGCCTCACGCATGCCCCGCGCTCAGACTGCTCCGGGCGGTGCCGTGAGCGACATGCGCCGTCGGTAGATCAGACGCTGTAGTACATGTCGAATTCGAGCGGGTGAGTCGCCATGCGCAGGCGCTGGATGTCTTCGCCCTTCAGCTCGAGGTAGGCATCGATCATGTCGTCGGTGAAGACGCCACCCTGGGTCAGGAACTCACGATCGCCGTCCAGCGCGGTCAGTGCCTGTTCGAGGCTCTCGGCCACGGTCGGGATGGACTTGGCTTCTTCGGCCGGCAGGTCGTAGAGGTTCTTGTCCATGGCATCGCCCGGGTGGATCTTGTTCTTGATGCCGTCGATACCGGCCATCAGCATCGCGGAGAACGCCAGGTACGGGTTGGCCGTCGGATCCGGGAAGCGAGCCTCGACACGCTTGCCTTTCGGGCTGGCGGTGTACGGGATACGGATGGAAGCGGAACGGTTGCGGGCAGAGTAGGCCAGCATGACCGGGGCTTCGAAGCCCGGCACCAGACGCTTGTAGGAGTTGGTGGACGCATTGGTGAAGGCGTTCAGCGCACGAGCGTGCTTGATGATGCCGCCAATGTAGTAGAGGGCCATTTCGGACAGACCCGCGTACTCGTCACCGGCGAACTGGTTGTCGCCATCCTTCCAGAAGGACTGGTGAACGTGCATGCCGGAACCGTTGTCACCGACCAGCGGCTTGGGCATGAAGGTCGCGGACTTGCCGTAAGCGTGCGCCACGTTGTGGATCACGTACTTGAGTTCCTGAACCTCATCGGCCTTCTTGACCAGGGTGTTGAACTTGACACCGATCTCGTTCTGGCCGGCGTTCGCCACTTCGTGGTGGTGAACTTCGACTTCCTGACCGATGGCTTCCAGGGTGTTGCACATGGCAGCACGGATATCGTGGAAGCTGTCGATCGGCGGGACCGGGAAGTAGCCGCCCTTCAGACGCGGACGGTGACCCAGGTTGCCGCCTTCCGGCGTGGAATCGGTCGCCCATGCACCTTCTTCGGAAGAGATCTTGAACATCGCGCCGTTCATCTCGTTCTTCCAGTGCACTTCATCGAAGATGAAGAATTCCGGCTCCGGACCAAAGAAGGCAGTATCGCCCAGACCGGTGGACTTCAGATATTCCTCGGCACGCTTGGCGACGGAACGCGGGTCGCGCTCATAGCCCTGCATGGTGGCCGGCTCGATGACGTCACAGCGCAGCACCAGAGTGGTGTCTTCGGTGAACGGGTCAAGGAAGGCAGTGCCGTCGTCCGGCATCAGGATCATGTCGGACTCGTTGATGCCCTTCCAACCTTCGATAGAAGAACCATCGAACATCTGACCATTCTCGAAGAATTCTTCGTCAACCGTGCGCGCCGGGATGGAGACGTGCTGCTCCTTGCCCTTGGTGTCGGTGAAGCGCAGATCAACCCACTTGACTTCGTGTTCTTCAATCAGGGCAAGTGTCTTCTCAGCCATGGTAATTCTCCGATGGAGCCGGCGGCTCGGTTGCAGTTGGTGTCAGCGTTGTCTGTTCAGGTCTTTCGTTGTCTGTCTTTTTTCTCATGGTCAGCCAATGGATGCCAGCCATGAAGAGGATGACCTGATAATGCATCGAGCGTGCCAGAATGAAGCACACCAGAACATCAACAACAATAACTAACTGAAAACAATGAAGAAATACATGCACCCAAAGATGACATGCTGGATTTTGCAGCGAGAAACATGACCCCACAAGGTGCAGAAAAGAGGATTGCGCAGGCACGAATTATCATATTGGTGCATCAAAAAATGCCCTGGCACCAATATGGTGCACAGCGAGCCATCAGGCCGATCTGACCGGTCGCATCAGCCTCACGCTGGCCGCGTCAATTCGAGAGAACTCGCTGTCGATGACGGTCTTTTTCGCTCGTGATCGTCATGGCAGCCCCTGGCCACAAGTTTTTTTTCATCTGTCACAAGCGCGCGGAAAAGACTTGAGAGACAATCATTTGGGCACTTCAGGCCAATCCATGGCCCTCACTGACCCGCCTCGTGAATGCACGATGCTGGCAGGAGGCATGCCATGCCCCCTATAATGCGCCCCAAATCACAAGCGCCCGGTACGCGAGCGCCCATTTTCCGCACAGGTTCCCGTCGTGATCGAGAAACTTCGCAACATAGCCATCATCGCCCACGTTGACCACGGTAAAACTACCCTGGTCGACAAGCTCCTGAGTCAGTCTGGCACCCTGGACCGCAAGGCCGAGGGTCAGGAACGCATCATGGATTCCAACGACCAGGAAAAAGAGCGCGGCATCACCATTCTCGCGAAGAACACCGCGATCCAGTGGAACGATTACCACATCAACATCGTGGATACCCCTGGGCACGCTGACTTCGGTGGCGAAGTCGAGCGCGTGATGTCCATGGTCGATTCCGTGCTGCTGCTGGTCGATGCTGTCGATGGCCCGATGCCGCAGACTCGCTTCGTGACCCAGAAGGCTTTCGCCCAGGGTCTGAAGCCGATCGTCGTCGTCAACAAGATCGACCGTCCGGGCTCTCGTCCTGACTGGGTCGTCGACCAGATCTTCGATCTGTTCGACAACCTGGGCGCGACCGACGAGCAGCTCGACTTCCCGATCATCTACTGCTCTGCCCTCAACGGCATTGCCGGCATGGATCCTGAAGACCTGCAAGACACCATGGACCCGATGTTCCAGTCCATCGTCGACATCGTCGAGCCGCCGAAGGTCGAGCTGGACGGTCCGTTCCAGATGCAGATCTCCGCACTGGACTACAACAGCTACGTCGGCGTCATCGGTCTGGGCCGCATCAAGCGCGGTTCCGTCAGCCCGGGCCAGCAGGTTTCCATCGTCACCAAGGAAGGCGCTGTCCGCAAGGGCAAGATCGGCCAGGTCATGACTCACATGGGTCTGGACCGCGTGCAGACCGACAAGGCGACCGCCGGCGACATCGTCTGCATCACCGGTATCGAGAACCTCGCGATCTCCGACACCATCTGCGACACCGCGACCGTCGAAGCGCTGCCGCCGCTGACCGTCGATGAGCCGACCGTCTCCATGACCTTCCAGGTCAATGACTCTCCGTTCGCCGGTCAGGACGGCAAGTTCGTCACCAGCCGCAACATCCGTGAGCGTCTGGACCAGGAACTGATCCACAACGTCGCCCTGCGCGTCGAACAGGGTGAGACGCCGGAGAAATTCGTCGTTTCCGGCCGTGGTGAGCTGCACCTCTCCGTACTGATCGAATCCATGCGTCGTGAAGGCTTCGAGCTGGCCGTGGGCCGCCCGGAAGTCATCATCAAGGAAATCGACGGCAAGAAGCAGGAGCCGTACGAAGAAGTCATCATCGACTGTGAAGAGCAGCACCAGGGCTCCATCATGGAAGAGCTGGGCTACCGCAAGGGTGAGCTGACCAACATGAACCCGGATGGCAAGGGTCGTGTGCGTCTGGACTTCATCATCCCGTCACGTGGTCTGATCGGCTTCCGTGGCCAGTTCCTGACCCTGACCTCCGGTACCGGCATCCTGACCAGCCGCTTCGATCACTACGGTGACCTGAAGGAAGGCGCAGGCGTCGAGCGTCGCAACGGTGTCATGATCTCCATGGTGCCGGGCAAGGCACTGTCCTACGCCCTGTACACTCTGCAGGAGCGCGGCAAGCTGATCATCGGTCACGGTACCGAAGTCTATGAAGGCATGCTGGTGGGTATCCACAACCGTGCCAACGACCTGGTCGTCAACCCGACCAAGGCCAAGAAGCTGGATAACATGCGCTCCACCGGCAACGACGAGAACATCGTGCTGACGCCGCCGATCCGCTTCACTCTGGAACAGGCGATCGAGTTCCTGGATTCCGATGAGCTGGTGGAAGTCACTCCGCTGCACATCCGTATCCGCAAGAAGTACCTGAAAGAGAACGAGCGCAAGCGCGCCAGCAAGTAAGACGCTGCCCGTGCAGCCCTCCACCCCATGTGGAGGGCAAGCCTGAAACGCAAAAGACCCGCCTCCCGGCGGGTCTTTTGCGTTTCAGGCGTTAACAACGTCACTTCCCTAATACTCGAGCATGTCATTGCAGATAGTGCGTCGCCATTAGGGCCGGCAGTTTCCCCCCTCAAACGTCCGTTCCTTGGCCTAACGCGTTCTAACCTCTTAAATGTGAGTCATATCAAGCTTCTGTTGTTGCGCATATCGCAGTGCTGCTCTCTTCCACCCGGCGATAGTGGTTTTCGGATGCGCCAACTTGTTGCCCGCAACGGCCAGAAGCCGCAATAGAAAACTGGAACCTGTTTATATGGCAACAGATTATTTCAATGCGTCACTTTCATGCGACGCAATGAAGTCGCGCCTTTCGCGGACACTGGGGTCAACGCATCCGAACAGGTATCTTCTGCCGGAGCTTTTTTCATGCCTACCCAGCATTTAAGAAGTCCTCAGCCATCACAGGAAGCCCGGAACCGGGTCATCTTCCCGATCATCAATGACGCCTGCAACGCGTTGCCATTGCCAGGGCCCTCTCCAGCAATCTCGCATTTCGGCGCCATAGAAGACCCGTATGAAAGGATTCATCAATGAGCATCAAGGAACGCCTGGAAACCCTGCCCTGGGACACGCTGGCACGCTACCGTCTGATCGAGATCATCGCCCTGTGGGAAGGCCGCGTCACGTCACGTCATCTGGGCAACGCCTTCGGGATTGCACGCCAGCAGGCGTCACGCGTCATGAAGACCTATCGCGAGACCGTCGCCGAACACAATCTTGAATATGATCCCGTGATCAAGGGCTACCGCCCCTCCGCCAATTTTCACCCGATGTTGACGCGGGGTGAGGTGGATGAATATCTGCAGCTGCTCGGCAATCATGACAATCTGAATCCCCACTTCACCGGACTCGGACTCGGCCAGGCCAACACCGAGGCGCTCCGCTTGCCGTCCCGCAGCGCCAGCCCGCCCGTGGTCCGGACATTGATTGAAGCGGCCAGCCAGGGAGCACGCCTGGAGGTCACCTACGCCTCTTTGAACTCCCCTCAGGGGGAAGAGCGTATCCTGTGTCCACATACGCTGGTCTATGCCGCAGGTCGCTGGCATGTGCGGGCCTTCTGTGAGAAGAACCGGGCTTTTCGCGACTTCGTGCTGTCTCGATTCCGCGATGTCCCTGAGCTGTTCGGCGAGGCCCTTGAAGGCAGTCAACGTGAATTCGATGACGGCTGGGAAACCCGGGTCACCCTGCGCCTGGGGGCAGACCCTCGCCTGACGCCAGATGAGCGTGGCCTGATCGAACAGGACCACGGCATGGTCGACGGCGAGCTTCACCTGCCGACTCGCGGCGCCCTCGTCCAGTATGTGCTGCGTGAGCTGGGCATCAATCCGGATTATCTGGATGAGTCGCCCCGTGCGCAGCAATTGGTGGTGTTGAATCATGCCGAGATCAGCGACTGGTTGTTCGTCAGCTCCAGCGCCTGAAACGATGGCTTGCAGGACTATCCAGCGCTGAGTGAAGTTTATATGATGACTTCTGCACACAGTCCTTCGCCTACCCGGCGGAGGGCTGTTTTTTTGGTAACTCGCCAGGCCTTGTCAGCAAGGCGCGGATACCACACCTGACAGGAGGTCACATGGCCACACTTCCCTCGATCATCATCAATCGTCTGGATGCCGAACGCCTCGAGCGCCTGATTGATCGCGTCTCGGCTGCCGACCGCCAGGTGGCGGAACAGCTCGAGGACGAACTGGAGCGCGGCGATATCGTCGAGCCTCACGAGGTGCCCGCCGATATCGTCAGCATGAACAGCCGCGTGGAGTTCACGGATCTGACCCGCCAGCAGACCCTGATACGCACGCTGGTCTATCCGCACGCCCTGTCAGACCAGCAGGATGGCCTGTCAGTACTGGCGCCTCTGGGAGCCGCTCTGCTGGGGCTGCGGGTCGGTAGCCTCATCGAGTGGCAGCTGCCGGATGGCAGCCTGCACGAGGTACGCATCGAGGCGCTCCACTACCAGCCGGAAAGCGCGGGCGATCTGCACCGCTGACAGCGCCTAGCGCATCAGCAGGCGGCGGATCAGACCATGGATGGCGCGTGCTGCCGGCCCGTCGGCATAGGGCGGATACATCAGCTTCGCGCCATTCATGCGCCCCTTGGCAAAGACGCCCTTGGCCTTGCTCAGCGTCTGGAATCCTTCCCGCCCGTGGTAATGCCCCATGCCGGATGGCCCGATGCCGCCGAACGGCATGTCATCCTGCGCCACATGCAGCAGGGTGTCGTTCAGACACATTCCGCCTGCATGCGTGCCCTCGGTGACCCGCTGCTGTTCGTGCTTGTCGTGGCCGAAGTAGTAAAGCGCCAGCGGGCGTGGGCGCGCATTCACGTAGGCCATCGCAGCGGACAGCTCATCCACCGCCGCGTCCGGCAGCGCGACAATCGGCAGCAGCGGCCCGAAGATCTCCTCCTGCATCACCCGCATCTCATCCGTCACCTCAAGCAGTGCCAGCGGCGGCATCAGACGCTTCTCGACCAGCGCCGGGTCATCCCAGTCAGGGCTGTCGAGCAATGGCCTGAGCGTCGCGCCCTTGGCCAGTGCATCCTCGAGCACTTCCCTCACGCGCTGGTATTGACGCTGATTGATGATGCGCGAGTAATCCTGCGTCTCGGCGAAGCGCGGATAGAAGCGCTGGAAGCACTCCCCCAACGCCTGAACCAGCGACTCGATCTGATCTTCCGCACACAGCACGTAATCCGGAGCGACACAGGTCTGGCCGGCATTCATGCCCTTGCCGAAGGCAAGACGTGAGGCCGCCTCGCGGCGCTGCGCGTCGTCCGCCATCAATTGGCGCGACATGATCACCGGCGACTTGCCGCCCAGCTCCAGCGTGACGGGGGTCAGATTCTCCGCCGCGGCGCGCATCACATGCCGGCCCACCGCCGTGCTGCCGGTGAACAGCAGGTGGTCGAAGGGCAGTGCCGAGAAGGCCGCCGCGACCTCGGCCTCGCCGGTCACCACCGCGACCTGCGCTTCCTCGAAGGCATCCGCGAGCATGCCGCGCAGCGCCTCGGCGGTTTCCGGCGTGAACTCGCTCATCTTGATCATCACCCGATTGCCGGCGCTCAGCGCGCTGATCAAGGGGCCGATCGCCAGATACAGCGGATAGTTCCACGGCACGATGATGCCGACCACACCAAGTGGCTGGTAGACGACACTTGCACTGGCTGGCTGGAAGGCGGCGCTGACGTGGCGCTTCGAGGGCTTCATCCAGCCCTTCAGGTGACGGCGTGCATGGCGAATGCCCTCGTAGCTCGGTACCAGTTCCGCCAGGCGTGTCTCGTGAGCACTGCGATGACCGAAATCTCGGCTGATGGCCGCGACCAGGGCCTCCTCGTGCACCTTGAGCGCATCACGCAGCGCTGCCAGCCAGCCACGCCGCTCCTCGGCACTCGGCATCGGCGCGTGGGCGAAGGCTGCTCGCTGAGCGTCCAGCAACTCACGCATGCGAGCCATCTCGGCCTCTCCCTCGTGGTCTGATGAGGCAGTCGCAGCGTCGGAGGTGGCAGGGAGGTCGTCAACAGCACGGGGGTCTTCAGGGGAAGCAGGCGTCATGAGCGTATCCGGTGGGAGCTGTCGAGAATGACAGACGTCGTCGTGGCTCACTCCGTTTTAGAACACTCGTTTGATGGCGTCAAAGAAAGTCTGCACGACAGTCCACGCAAGCCAGAATGCAAGAAGCCCCCGCACCGTGAGGTGCGAGGGCTTCTCGGATGTCATCTTGCCGATCGGCCGATGACGGAATTCGTTGGCGCGCCCAGCAGGATTTGAACCTGCGACCCCTGCCTTCGGAGGGCAGTACTCTATCCAGCTGAGCTATGGGCGCGCATGCCATGGTTGCGGAGAACCAAGGCGCGCTTATGGTAACGTCTTGATTCTACGTTGTCGAGATATCACGCCCGTCACACGGTTGCCGCCCCCTCGGCCAGCGCTATACTGGCTCGATACACAGCCTTCAAAAGGTGCACCTCATGCAAGCTCGCCAGCCATCCGCGTCATTCCTCACGCGCTCATCCCTGCCGGTTTCCCTGAGCGCGATGCTGTTCAGCGTGCTTGTCAGTTCACAGGCGCTCGCCGCGGACAATTCGCATGACGCCATCGCCGAGCGCCTCAAGCCGGTGGGTGAGCTATGCCTGAAAGGTGAGAATTGCGCAGGTGACATGGCCGGAGCGGGCCAACAGCCGTCTGCGGCGGCAGAGAGTGACTCCGCCAGTGCTCCCAGCGCGATCGACGGCGAGAAGGTCTACGGCGGTATCTGCATGGCCTGCCATACCACGGGCGCGGCCGGCGCACCGCGTCTGGGAGAGGCCGGCGACTGGGAAGCGCGTCTCGCCAAGGGCGACGAGACGCTTTACACCCATGCCATCGAAGGCTTCAATGCGATGCCGGCCAAGGGCGGCAACCCGGCGCTGTCCGATGAGGAAGTGAAGGCCGCCGTGGACTATCTGCTCGACTCCGTGCGCTGACCCTCGAGCGCGACTAACCGAGCAGGGAACGCAGGCCCGCGATGGCATCCCGTCCGCGGGCCACCTTCTTCTCCTGATCCTGCGGCTTGTCGGCACGCCCTTCCCACTCGAGATCCTCGGGGGGCAGCTCGTCCAGGAAGCGACTCGGCACACAGTCCATCATCTCGCCATAGGTCTTGCGCTGCCGGGCCAGTGTCAGCACCAGCGTGCGCCGTGCCCGCGTGATGCCGACATAGGCGAGGCGACGCTCCTCCTCCACCGTCTCCATCTCGATGGAGTTGCGGTGCGGCAACAGGTCTTCCTCCAGCCCCATCACGTAGACGTGCGGGAATTCCAGGCCCTTGGAGGCATGCAGCGTCAGCAGCTGCACACGGTCCGAATCGTCCTCCTCGGCCTGCTGCTCGAGAATGTCGCGCAGCACCAGACGTGAGATGGCCGCCGCGACATCACCGGTCTCGGTGTCACCGACCATCGCCTCGCTGCCCTCAAGCTCTTCCACCTCCTCCTGGGGATTGCCGCTGATCGACTTCTCCAGCTGGTCGATCAGGATCCAGACGTTGGCCATGCGCCGCTCGGCGATCTTGGGGGCACTGGCGTTCTGATACAGCCAGCCCTCGTAATCCACTTCATGAAACAGCTCGCGGATCGCGCTGATCGACTGACCAGCATCCATCTCGCGGCGCACGCGGTCCAGCGTGTGGGTGAAGCGGCCGAGGCGGTCCAGCGCCCGCTCGCTGAGCTGCTCGCGCAGGCCCATCTCGCTGCAGGCGGCGTAGAGTGACACGCCACGCCCGGTGGCGTAGTTGGCCAGCTTCTCCAGCGTGCCCGGCCCGACTTCGCGCCGCGGCACGTTGACGATGCGCAGGAAGGCATTGTCGTCCGCCGGGTTGATCAGCAGACGCAGATAGGCCATCGCGTCCTTGATCTCGTTGCGCCCGAAGAAGGAGGTGCCGCCGGAGAGCTTGTAGGGAATCTGATAGTGCTGCAGCTTCAGCTCCAGCAGGCGCGCCTGGAAGTTGCCACGATAGAGCACCGCGAAATCACGCCACTCGGCGCCTTCCTTGATGCGCCGCGTCAGGATCTCCCCCGCCACGCGCTCGGCCTCGGCCTCTTCGTTGCGATTCATGATGATGCGGATCGGGTCGCCATCGCCCATCTGCGACCACAGCGTCTTGTCGTAGACGTGCGGGTTGTTGGCGATCAGGGTGTTCGCCGCGCGCAGGATGATGCCGGTGGAGCGATAGTTCTGCTCCAGCTTGATCAGATTCAGGCGCGGGAAATCCTCGCCGAGGGTGACGAGGTTCTCGGGGCGCGCGCCGCGCCAGGCGTAGATGGACTGATCATCGTCCCCCACCACGGTGAAGGTCTGACGCTCCTGCATCAGCATCTTCACCAGCAGATACTGACTGATGTTGGTGTCCTGATACTCATCGACCAGCATGTAGTGGATGCGCCGCTGCCAGCGCGCCAGCACCTCGGGATGGTCACGGAACAGCACCACCGGCAGCAGGATCAGGTCATCGAAGTCCACCGCGTTGTAGGCCTTGAGATGCCGGTTGTAGGCCTCGTAGATCACCGCGGCGTACTGGGCGTCTTCATCCTCGGCATGCGACAGCGCCGCCCCGGGCAGGATGAGGTCATTCTTCCAGGTGGAAATCTGGCTCTGCACCGCATTGATCTGCTCGGCGTCGGTGTCAGCTTCCTTGTGCATCAGCTCCTTGATCAACACCTTGGCGTCATCGGTGTCGAACAGCGAGAAGCCCGGCTTGTAGCCCAATGTCTTCAGCTCGCCGCGGATGATGGTCAGGCCGAGGGTGTGGAAGGTCGAGACGATCAGCCCGTGGCCCTCGCGGCCCTTGAGCATCTTGCCGACTCGCTCCTTCATCTCGCGCGCCGCCTTGTTGGTGAAGGTCACGGCGGCGATGTTGCGTGCCTTCATGCCGCATTCCTGCACCAGATAGGCGATCTTGGTCGTGATCACGCTGGTCTTGCCGGAACCGGCCCCTGCCAGTACCAGACAGGGGCCATCGATGGCGCGCACGGCTTCCTGCTGGCGGGGGTTGAGCTTGGCGAGGCGATCACGGATCTCGGTCATCACGGTGTCCTGCTGGGCGAGGAAATCAATCGAAGAAACATCTCTGGTGGTGCCGGGCATGACCGGGCAGCGCACTCAATCGAGCTGCACGGCCCCGGCAAAGTCGAGCTGACGCCAGCTCTCGTAGACGACGACGGCGACGGCATTCGACAGATTCATGCTGCGGCTGTCGGCCAGCATCGGCAGGCGCAATACCTGCTCGCGGGGGAGACTGTCGAGCATCGCCTGTGGCAGGCCGCGCGTCTCGGGGCCGAACACCAGCGCATCCCCGGCCTGGAAGCTGGCCTCATGCGGCGCGGTGCGGCCCCGCGTCGAGAGCGCGAAGATCCGCGTCGGGGCCACACTTGCCACGAAGGCCTCGAGGCTGGCATGGCGCTGCACACGTGCCCACTCATGATAATCGAGTCCGGCACGCCGCAGGCGCTTGTCCTCCAGCTCGAACCCGAGCGGCTCGATCAGATGCAGGCGAAAGCCGGTATTGGCGCACAGGCGGATGATGTTGCCGGTATTGGGCGGAATCTCGGGCTGATAGAGCACGATATCGAGCATGAGCGAACTCGCGGCAGATGACGAAACAGGGCGTTGGCAGGCCAGCATTCCCCTCATGGCAGCACCGCCCGCCAGGACAACGCAAAGCGGGCCCCGAAGGGCCCGCCATCTTACCGCAATGCGCATCCGTCGCGCAGGGCGGGAATCAGAACTGCAGACGCATGCCGACCAGCGGGCCGGAATCCAGCGTGCGCTCGTCCCGGTTGTCGAAGTCCGCCTTCACCTTGCGGTAGCCGACATAGCCTTCGACGTTGTCGATGACCTGGTAGCGGGCGCGCAGGCCGTACTCGTAGCTGTGCTCCAGCTCGTCGCTGGTCACGACGTTCGGGGTGACGTAGCCATAGCCACCCAGCGAGACGCGCGGCGCGCCCGGCAGGTAGTAGTAGCCATAGCCGCCCAGGCCCAGACCGCCGCCGTCACCGTGGTCGGTGTCGTACTGGCTCCAGCGCGCGCCGAGGCCCACGTCGTATTCGCTGGTGCGCTCGGTGCCCAGCAGCTGGACGTGACCGGCGGTGACATCATCGTGGTCATCGCTGGACAGGATACCGCCGCCGAGCTGGACGCCGTTGCTGATCTCGCCGTTCAGCTCGCCCTGGACGGCTTCACTGTTGAGGTTGAGATCGGCGTTGCCGGCGAGTGCCGGGGCGGACAGGCTAGCGGCAAGGATAGCTGCCGAAAGGCCGAGAATGTTACGGTAAGCTGTCATGTGCATGTCTCTCTACGTGACTGGGAAATGTGGTGTGCGCGGGTCATGAGCGCTCTCAGGCGCTCTGGAGACCGTACTGCGCACGATAGTCGCGGATAGCTGCCGCGTACCCAGACAGTTCCTGCTGTGCGTATTGCTCAAGATACTCCAGCACCTGGTCGAGCGTCACGATACTGACCACGGGCATGGAGAAACGTGCTTCCACTTCCTGGATGGCACTGTTCGCTTTCAGGCCACCCTGTCCATCCGGAGCACGCTCCTGACGGTCCAGAGCGATCACGACCCCCGCCGCCTTGGCACGCTCGGCGTGGATGATCTCCATCACCTCGCCGATGGCGGTACCGGCGGTGATGACGTCATCGATGATCATCACGCGGCCTTCCAGGGGCGCGCCGACCAGCGAGCCGCCTTCACCATGCGTCTTGGCTTCCTTGCGATTGAAGGTAAACGGCATGTCGCGCTGATGGTGGTCGGCCAGCGCGACGGCCGTCACGGCACCCAGCGGGATGCCCTTGTAGGCAGGGCCGAACAGCACGCCGGCCTCCAGACCCGAGTCGACGATGGCGCGGGCGTAGAAACGGCCCAGGCGCGCCAACGCCTGACCGGAGCGGAACAGGCCAGCATTGAAGAAGTAGGGGCTCACCCGCCCGGACTTGAGCGTAAACTCGCCAAACCGCAGCACGTCCTGCTCGATGGCAAACTCAATGAACTCCCGCTGGTAGTCCTGCATCCGATATCACCTTTGAATTCGTTAGCCATTTACCAAATCGTCTAAAGCTCGGGTATCATACAGGCGCGACGAACCAGGGACCACGTATGAAAATCGCTACAGTTAACGTCAATGGTATTCGAGAAGCGGTCAGCCGCGGCTTCCTCGACTGGCTTGCCAGTCAGGACGCCGACGTCGTCTGCATCCAGAACCTCAAGGCCAAGAGCTTCGAGCTCGACGACAGCATCCTCTACCCGGAAGGGTATGAAGGCTACTTCCTTGACGCCGAGAAAGACGGCTTCTCGGGCGTAGGCCTCTACTGCCGCCAGATTCCCAAGGCCATCATGTATGGACTGGGCTTCGAGCAGTGCGACAACGAAGGCCGCTACCTGCAGGCCGATTACGACCGCTTCAGCATCTGCTCCTTCCTGATGCCTGACGGCAGTGATCCGGACGCCAAGGGCGCCTTCATGGAGCAGTATCAGGAATACCTCAGCAAGCTGCGCCGCAAGCGTCGTGATTACATGATCTGCGGCACCTGGCATGTGGCCCACAAGACCGTCGATCTCGCCAACTGGTCCGACAACCAGATGACGCCCGGCTTCAAGCCGGAAGAGCGCGCCTGGATGGATCAGGTCTTCGGCCCGATCGGCTTCATCGATGCCTTCCGTGAGGTCAATCGCGAGGCTCACCAGTACTCCTGGTGGCCGGCGCTGGACAGTGACCAGCCGCGCGCCCGTCAAGAAGGCTGGCGCCTGGACTATCAGGTCATCGACCCGAACCTGCGTCGTCACATCAAGGACGCATGGATCGATACCGACGCGACCTTCAGCGAATTCGCACCGGTGATCGTCGAGTACGACCTCGAACTGTGATCCGTCGCGTCTCGCCTTGAGCGCTCGGCCTCGGGCCACCCTGCCAGTCGCATGATGTGCCATCCGGCACTGACGAAAACGCCCCCACCGCGCAAGCGATGGGGGCGTTTTCCGTCGGGTCCCGAAAAAGGACTCAGGCCTCGGCGGGCATGCCCAGCGCCGCACGCTGCGCGGCGAACAGCTCCGCTCCGGTCCGCTCGGCGAGATCCAGCAGCGCGTTGAGCTCGGCGCGATCAAAGGCTGCGCCTTCGGCCGTGCCCTGCACCTCGATCAGCCCCTTGCCTTCCGCCATCACCACGTTCATGTCGGTATCGGCCTTGCTGTCTTCCGGATAGTCGAGATCCGTGACCGGCACGCCCTTGTAGATACCGACGGACACGGCGCTGACCAGACTCACCAGCGGGTCGGTCTTGATCTTGCGCTCACGCTGCAGGCCCTGCAGCGCATCGACCAGCGCCACACAGCCACCGGTGATCGCCGCGGTACGCGTGCCGCCATCGGCCTGCAGCACATCGCAGTCGATGGTGATGGTGTATTCGCCCAGCTTCTTGAGGTCCACCGCAGCGCGCAGCGCACGGCCGATCAGACGCTGGATCTCCACCGTACGACCACCCTGCTTGCCGCGCGCCGCCTCACGATCACTGCGGGTGTGGGTCGCGCGCGGCAGCATGCCATACTCGGCGGTCAGCCAGCCCTTGCCGGAACCGCGCAGCCAGCGCGGCACGCCCGCCACGACAGAGGCGGTGCACAGTACGCGGGTATCCCCGAACTCCACCAGCACCGAGCCCTCGGCGTGACGAGTGAACTCACGGGTCAGGCGGATCTCGCGCGGCTGCTCCGGGGTGCGGCCACTGGGACGGGTCACGTTGGCTTCGCTCATGGGGATTCCTTGTTGCAGTCTTCGGGAGGCCAGAGTCTACACGCCGCAGCCACGGGCGACGACCTTCGCACCGCGCGGGCCAGACCTGCTCCTGATAACTGGGCGCTCAAGAGCGGCACGCGTACACTTCAGGCTATCAGCGCGGTCGCTTCATGCTCCGCCCCTTCTTCCCGACTGCCAACCGACAAGGAGCACGTCATGGTCCACAGCATGACCGCCTTCAGCCGCCAGACCCATGAAGCCGACTACGGCACCCTGACACTGGAACTGCGCTCGGTGAACCAGCGTTATCTGGAACCGCACTTCCGCCTGCCCGACAGCCTGCGCGAACTCGAAAGCGCCTTCCGCGAAGGCCTGCGCAAGCGCCTCAATCGCGGCAAGGTCGAACTCTCGCTGCGCTTTGACGCCGAAGCCGGTGCCGACAGCCTCGCCGTCGATGCCAGACGCCTTGGCGAACTCAGTCGCGTGCTCGCCGAAGTCGGCCAGCACTGCCCGGACGCCCCTCAGCCCTCACGCCTCGCCCTGCTCGACTATCCCGGCGTACTGGTACGCGAAGGTGCCGATCAGGAGCGCATCAAGGCCGATGCCTTGAGTCTGTTCAAGCGCGCGCTGGACGAGCATATCGAAGGCCGCGCCCGCGAAGGCGAACGCCTCGCCGAACTCATCACCGCTCGCCTCGACAGCGTCGACAGCCACGTCGCCGAAGTCCGCCGCCTGATGCCGGACATCCTCGCCCGACAGCGTGAAACCCTGCTCGCTCGCCTCGAGGAAGTTCGCGCCACCCTCGACCCGCAACGCCTGGAAGCCGAACTGACCCTGATGGCCCAGAAGGCCGATGTCGATGAAGAGCTCGACCGCCTCGACACCCACGTCAGCGAAGTCCGTCGTCAGCTCACCCAGAAGGGCCCCATCGGCCGCCGCCTCGACTTCCTGATGCAGGAACTCAACCGCGAAGCCAACACCCTCTCCTCCAAATCCGTCGTCGCCGACACCACCCGCTGCGCCGTCGAGCTCAAGGTACTGATCGAACAGATGCGTGAGCAGATTCAGAATATCGAGTGAAGCTGGCATTTGGTGGGCGCCCGCGAACCTGGTATTCTCCTGGTCACGCTGGGCGCCATGCGAGCATCCGATTACCTCATGCGAGGCGGAATTGCTGGCCATTGCATGTCAGCATGCAGTGATCGGATCAGCTCTGGAATCTGATGATCCTCAAGATCAAGGTGCTTCAAGCCGCATTCCCATACGACAAGCACTCTCCAACCAAGCTGCCGCAGCTCATTCTGGACTCTGGCATCGCGGGCCATGTTGGCCTCGAACTTCTGTTGCCAGAACTCAGGCCTCGTTTTCGGGCTGGCGGCGTAGAAACACTTTTCATGTCGATGCCAGAAACAGCCGTGTACGAAGATGACGAGTGAGTGACGCTTGAGCACCAGGTCGGGAGAGCCCGGAAGACCTCGTCGGTGCAGGCGATAGCGGAACCCCTGGGCATGCAGATACTGGCGCAACTGGATTTCAGGCTTCGTATTCTTGCCCTTGATGGCCCCCATCATCCGGGAACGCACTTGAGGATCAACCACATCAGTCATGTCAGCCCCCTGCTTCATTCAGGCATCAATTCAGGCTTAGAACCATGAACCATTCAATTCAGGTGGTCGACCTTTTTGCAGGCCCAGGTGGCCTGGGTGAAGGATTCAACTCCCTACGGGATGACAACGAGAAACGCGTCTTCAAGACACTCGTCTCGGTCGAGAAGGAAGCTTCCGCTCACAAGACACTGACCCTTCGAGCCTTCTTCCGGGAACTGCTCGATAGCGGAAAGGACAGGAGTGTCTACTTCAATTATCTGACAGGCGGCCCGCATCCCTCCAGCCTCGAAGAATATCGCGACCTCTGGGAACACGCAGAGCATGAAGCATTGTCATTGGAGCTGGGAGGCGAAGCTGGCAATCATGCACTTGAGGAGAGGCTCGAGCAGGGGCTGGATCATTCGAGAAACTGGGTACTGATAGGTGGGCCGCCCTGCCAGGCCTACTCCCTTGCCGGGCGCTCCAGAAACAAGGGCAACAAGGAATACAAGGCAGAAGATGACAAGAGGCACTTCCTTTACAAGGAGTATCTATCCGTCATCGCGCGCCATCGCCCTGCTGTCTTCATCATGGAAAACGTTCGCGGGATATTGTCATCCAAGGTCAATGGTGAATACATCTTTGACCAGATCCTGTCTGATCTACATGAGCCAGATTCTGCCGTAGAGGTCACTACCGCGGATTCCGTGATGTCGGTGCAGAAGAAGGGCTACACCATCTTTTCTCTGGTGGATGACAAGGTTCACTACCCGCGCGAGAACAGTGGCTGGTTTGGCTCTACCCCTCTTTCAAGAGATGAGTTTTCCTCTTTCCTGATAAAGGCAGAGCAATACGGCATACCGCAGGCCCGTCATCGCGTCATTCTGGCGGGTGTCAGAAATGATCTTGTTGAAAGCATGGGGATCGACAAGATCGCCAGCATGCTCAAGGTTCCTCTTCACAGGGGAGGTGAGCCGGTGCCTGCTGCAGAGGTTCTTTATCACTCAGGCATGCCTGAACTGCGCAGTGGTCTGAGCCGCGAGGATTCACGTGAAGAGTGGTCCAGAACGGTTCATGAATCCGCGCAAAGAATCATTGCTGAACTGAAGGAGAAACCTCCTGTAAAACTTGATTCAAGGCAAGCTGAGGAGCTGCTTGACGAGATCAAGTCCGTATCCGGTCATGCAGCCAAGGGGCTACGCCTTGAGCGAAAGCAGATGGTGGTGGAAGGGGCTTACAAATCCAGCCCGATAGTCAGCCAACTGGAAGAGTGGCTGCATGGTGCCTATGACAGAAAAGTGATGCCTATCTGGGTGAATCATGAGACGCGTGGTCATATCAAGGAAGATCTGGCGCGTTATCTCTATTGCTCCGCATATGCAAAGGTTACCGGAAGAGCCCCCAAGGGCTCCGAAGAGATACACCTGGATTGCCTGGCACCCAATCATGCCAATTGGAAATCCGGCAATTTCTCGGATCGCTTCCGAGTGGTTGTCGAAAACCAGCCATCCAAGACGATCACGAGTCATATCTCCAAGGATGGTCACTATTTCATCCACCCGGATCCATTCCAATGCCGTAGCCTGACGGTCAGAGAAGCAGCACGCATCCAGACATTCCCGGATGACTATTTCTTTGAGGGAAACCGGACACAACAATATGTCCAAGTGGGAAATGCTGTGCCACCGCTGCTGGCAAGACAGATTGCTGAAAGAGTCATTGAAGTTTTAAGTGCAGTCAATAACGCTTGAACTATCTGTCAGCACAGATTACCGGAGATACTGCTAATCATCAGTATCTCCGGTATCAATGGATCATGATCAACCATCAGACAATGCTAGTCCACTATGTTCGAATCCATCCATTTTCAACTTATCCAAGGCTAACAGAGCAGCTTTACACTGCTTCGGAGACGGTGGTCTTTTGTGCATCGACTTACATGCCCTTAGTGAATTCTGTTCGCCAAGAGTGATTGTATCGCATTCCAAAGACCACTCATATGCAGCCTCCCAACAGTCGGTACTGATCTTGTAAACGTGTAGTTCCATATCAATACTATCATCAAACTGCTTCTCTAACTGGGCAGATTTCTTGTTATCCCTGTCTTCCTCTGTAGAAATCAGAGATTCTCCAATCTTGGCTGTATAAGTAACGGTAGAGTCGCGCACATGTTGCCAACAGACCTCTTTCTTGGCCCATTCACTGTAATTCTTGATGCCAGGCAAGGGATTGGTAATGATTTTCTGTGCCTGTTCAGCAGTAGCAAGCAAAGCCAACCGAAGCTCAGGAGTCAAAGTTTGGCGGCGCCATACAAGATCAAGGTCAATACAGCCCCCTGTTTTTCTAGTATCGTAAACGAGTTTTGAGATCGCATAAGCGACAATATTGGCTCGATAACCACCAGCATACCATTCGGCATTGGAAACAAGCTTTTCGGTGGCCTTGAAAATGATAGCCTTTGCTATCATCTGCTTGTACCAGTAATCATTGTAGGAAGACTCATAGCTCTTCCATTGCTTGCCTATTTCTTTCGCAAACTCAATGAAATTCTTTTGTGCCCCCAAGCTTACAATATGTGGTTTCTCTGCCCAAAGATTTTCATACTTTGCCAAGTCTGTCTTTGTAAAGAATTGACTTTTCGGATGTTGATTATCAAAAGCCTTTCTTTGAGCGATCGTCAATTTACTGCGTTGATCCGCATACTGTCCCCTGGCTCTTTCATAGAACCATTTTGTATCCATATACCCATCTAGCCCCCTCGGAGCCAGTATTTTACGTGAATACTGCTCAATTCGAGTATGGAATGGGTGATTCGCAAAGAAATCTGCAGCATTCACCTTGTTTTGACTATTGGCAAATTCTGAGATCTTGGGAACTATTTCTTCAGACGCCTCTTTCGGTACTATGGTAAGCTTCATCTGAACATGAACTCGCTTCAATTCCTCCGAGGAGTCTTTGAGTGCAGCATGAAGCGATGCTGTTGTTTGTCCACCATTTACGATCTGAAGATTCTCTGCTTGTGCTAACTCATAACCGCTTTCTGTCTTGTTCACCTTCACACTTTCAGCAGTAACACTCAAACCATTATTGTAGGATAAAAACATTTCGGGAGTTGTCTTTATTGTATCTCTTATACCTCTATTAATTTTATTTCGAGCTTGTAGAAAACTTCTGACATTAGACTCTAAGAGGCGTGCACCCCATTTAGCGTATATCTCCGCTAATTTGTCACCAGGAATAACTGCCAAGTAACTAGGATATTCTTCATTTTGAACAGGAATAGGCAATATAGGCAGCGCACCTCCATAGTCACTACCAAAGTCGATAACAAGCTCAGCTCTACTTTGCCCCTGCTCTTCGAAAGCCTTCAGTCGTTTTAGATCCCATATACTTAGCTCTACTTCTTTGTCTCCGATTGACTCTAATCTACCAGAGTCCATCCTCCCCCTATAATCTCCGTTAGTAACGAATATTACCTTAACTTTGGAAATAGATGACCAAGTAGTATTTATCATATCACCGACTACATACGCTAGGCTTGTTTCCTCTATATAATCGAGAAAATCAGTAAATTTGCAACTAGATACAAAATTGCGTGCTCTATTGGATAACGAAGTAGCATTAGCACTAGTCAGCGCTCTTACTTCATAATCAATCTCGAAGTCACAGACAATAACAGTTAGAACACCCTCATCATTTCTTGGATCCCCGCCATAACCATCTATCTGAAGATACTGATATCCCTGCTTTCCTGTAAAATAAGCACGCTCTACCTCAGATAACTCCCCGGCCTCCAAGAGGAAATCACCAACTTTTTCGAAAAATGCTTCTGAGACAATAATACCTTTGGCATCTGCTTCACTTTGCACATCAGCCAATAGCTGCTCACTATAAACAGATATATCATTCATTTTCTAAAATCTCCTTTTCCAAAAAATGATCATATATTCTTGGAACAATATATTCACTGCACTCTTCTAGCGATAGATTATATCTCAGTCGATTTATACCTTTAGGTAAAGGTGGCACTAGTCGAGGAAAATCTATGCCAATAAAGTAATCTGTATTCCCAACCAGTTCCCAATGACGGTCTTCATAGTCATTAGTAGGATCATAACCTGTTGCAATGATGGTGTTTTGCCACAGATCATATGTAATTTCATCAGTCTGAAATATTTTATCTATCTGCTCTACTAATTCATGCAATGTCATACCATCTGGACCAGCCCCAGAGGCTACCGAGGAAACACGTAAATAGAGATGGCTGCCTGCAACAGGTTCGAGTTGATACTCTGAGGATATCGATACAACAGGCTGACTGGCCGCCCTTCGAGTCTTCACCTCCACACAAAACCCGGGGAACTCGAAGTCTTTCGCCGACCCCATAGGGCCTTGCCATGCTTCAATAGCCTTTCTTGGGCTCATCAAATTCGATATGTAGACAAGGAAGTCAAGCTCACCCACAAGTCCTCTTTGCTCTTCTTGTGTCAGACCTCTGACTCCCCCATTCTTGAGGAAATAGTGCCATTTACCAGTACACTTCACTGCCTTGGAAACAGCTTCCTCAGAGGTACCTGACTGCTTGGCTGCATTTACAACATCGAAGCAAAGTGTGGTAAAAATTTTTTTGTACGACTTATCTTTTAGTCCTATCACCAAGGCAAATCCATCACCCATGGTACGAATTTGCACATTGATATTCTTGAATTTTGGCATCCGAACTCGAGAATCTAGTTGCTCGCTAAAAGAAAGCAACAGCCCCAGCGACCCATCCTCCAGAATTATCCAGAAGAATTCATGTAGAGCGCCAGGGTCGACTCTACGCATGACACCGGGCTTTATCCCCATCCATGGATCACTATTGTTCATCCGTTTCCTCCTCATCCCCTAACTCTTCTTCACCAAATATCTCAATGAAACGAGTAGTGTTGACTACATATTCAACTCTCTCATCAGGCCTGCTCGACTTGGGCAGACTTATACTCCAGGCTACGACCGGTGAGCTCGGTAACAATGAAATATGTTGCGAATCATCAATTGTGGTTACGTTCAATCTGAGATCAATCAAATGAATTATGAGTAACGGTTTAACCCTTTTTTCACGATATATCTTATCAGGAAAATTATTACCATTACCCTGTGCTAGGTATTTTTCTTCAGCTACTTTTATTGAGCAAGTATCCACACCAGCTTTCTCTATACCCTTGCTTGAAACTCTTCTCTTGCTCCCACCAATCGAGATAATCCCTTTGCCCAGGTCTTCGGTACTGATCGACCGCTGTATGGGATAAACTGGCTTTCCTAATACCAAGCTTTCAGTGCAACCTGTCTGCTTTCCAGATACTAATACATCCCATTTATATAGCTCTGTATCCTTTCTCGATTCTATATATTTTCTGACTAACACTGGATCTGTTTGATCATTTACAAGGATACTTTTCCAATTGGACAAAAAAGCATCGATAATATTTACAGGAACATCCTTGTATAAATAACCGGATTTCCAATCACTGTCCGGAGCACTCGTCAGTTGTGACACCAATTCCTTTGCAGCAAGAGTATTCTGATCCAGATGGTTCTTATCCAAACTAAGGCGAGCTGTCTCGGTAAATTTATTTGAAAGACCAATATTAGCCATTATCTTCTTGCCAGAGCCTAACTTGTTTCTAGCCGTAACCAGCAAAGAGGCGGGATGACTTCGTACTGCAAGGCCAAATTCACTTGGCGTCGCTTTCTGAGCCTGCATGGCCCTCAATTCATCATGTAACTCTATAGTCGCACTGGCGATATAGGTATACCAGCCAATTGCTTCCTCGGGCATCCAGATACGACAAAGGTCCTCATATTTATTCCTATAACCGAACCAACGCCCCATCTGCATCAAAGTGTCATACATCTGTGTATTACGTAAAAACCAGGTTACTGTCAGTCCTTCCAGTGTCAAGCCTCGTGAAAGAGAAAACCCACCAACGGCTATCAGAGTTTTTCCTTTATCACTTGCCGCCTCATAATCGAGTTCGTTCGTACGACTATTGACTTCTACTACTTTTGCTGATGCAACACTTTCCAAGAGATTACTCAATACCTCTTCCCAAGTTTCTTCAAGATGAGAGTATTCTTCCACCCATGTATCATGTAGTGATTTTATTTCGATATTGTTCAAGGCATCATCGTTTTTGCTTGCGCTAACCCTTATCGCATTCAGTATACGATCCAATGCCTCGTGTAGCCGATTTCTGATCTTGCCCTGGATACCTGTAAAACGACTTGCATTGACCAACATCGAGCAATGTTGGCCAGCTTGACCTCTCAAATTTCTGATTGTTCTTGCCAAAAGAAATGTTCGCAAAGCCATCATCAGCGACTCTGGTAACATATTGAAGTCATGGTCTATCTTGTGCTTTATCGGAATATGGAATTCATTATCATGTATCTCCCTGACATATATCCTATTACTTGTGACATCTTCATCTTGCTCTTCATTCTTGTCATCTTCTTCCAGAAACACTTTGGCAGGGCCAAAGTAATTGCTAGGTGCATCCAAGCCGATGATGAAGTCTTTGGGAAAAAGATCCTCTTTGTATATTTCATCTTCGTGGTCAGGGTCAATGAAAATATTTGCAAACGGAGTTGCCGTATATCCTACGTAGCAACATCTATGAAAAGTCTTCAATAAATCACGTATTTGTCCATTGATTTTGGTAACTTCACGCTTCCCATACTTTGTATTAATTGAAGCATTATCAGCCTCATCATCTATCAGAAGCATAGGCTGATCAATCATATTACCATCACCACGGTCACTATTATTTTCTTTCAACCAGTCAATCAAGTTTTTCAATGTACTACTGTTTTTCTTTATTACCAAAACGACTGGCACTTTATATGAGTCTATTTCGCTAGTATTTGTGGATGCTGTTGCCTTATTGAAATCTTTCAATGTGTTTGTCAGGCTGACAGGCGTGTTGCGAGCATCAAACTTACCGACTCCGATTACATTACTACTTTTCTTTTTCTTGTTTGCCTTGGCTATCAGGCTTCCTGTATCGCGCCCGATAAAGCCCTCATCTATACGTTTCTGTGTTTGATCCCTAAGATTGTTATGTATTCCTGCGATAACAATTATCAATCTATAACCAGCATCTGCAGCCTTACAAATAACACCGGTGTAATTAGCTGTCTTTCCACTTTGTACATGACCTACGACCATACCGCGACGATCCCATGGTGTAAGCTCCCGGGGGTTGCCTAGTCGACCAAGAATTTTCTCTGTTACTCTATCAGTAGCCGTTACAACATCTTTTGGCAATCCATTTTGAAGTAATAACTTCTTGTACCTTTCCCAATAAAAAGGATCAATGGAGGCCTTGGCATCATCAAGCCATTCTATAAAATCATTACTATCAACAACAGATCCAAGACCTGCTTTAACACCATGTTTGCTTTCAAGTTCACGAGCCATACTTTCGATATCGTCATACGACATGGTCGGCGCTATTACTTTAGCCAAATCAGCGATGAACTCCCTCAACTCTTCACCAGTCTTTTCGCCGGTCTCATAGAGTGTTGCCTCTACAGCTGACATCAGTCCCTTGTTGCTATTCATCAACTCTTCTCCAGTATGTAATTGCCTACAACATCTCGGACTTCACTTTGACTGACTCCAGGTATAGCGTAGTTACTTACCACGCTCATCAAGGACGATATCTCAACCCCTCCATCAAGCAATACATCTGATAACTGATAGATGACCTCCTTTAATTCATCTCTTTTTTCTGGTCCGCTCCTCAATGAATCTGAACCAGAGGAAAGCTCCATGAATATAGTATCAATTGGCAAACCTATGCCCAGTAGCTTTACGCACTGAACGAAACCTTCTTGAAAATCTTTCGGCAACTTTTTCAGATAATCAACGATAACCGGATGTTCAAGATTAGGTCTAAACATAACATTGGAATCTCTTATTTCTCGATTCCAGATAGGATTCATCTCGCGATCAACAAGCTTGTTACCTTTACTCTGATATGTACGCTTGGATGTGCTAGCTAAACGCTCTACAATCTTTTTCAACCGTGACCTAACTGCTGGCGGTAATTGCGCTGACGCCTTTTTGACATCTATCTTCCAGTCAGAGTCCATAGAGTTTGGAATATCGACTCGCACTCGGCAAAGCTTGGTCAGCTCTGACTGTCGTGTCAGTCCTAACCACCCACCTGCAATTATCAATCTATCCCCGCGATATATATAGAACCCTTGAGACTTCAAGTAACCCTCACTACCACCAAGCTCCTCCCAATCTTCGGGGCTTAACTTTCCATGGTGGGGTAGTGTATGGCACAGCACATCGACATTCCCATTCAATAGCGAAATTGTTTCAACAGGATCTTTTTGAGTAGCTTTATGATTACTTGCCATAGGGTCTATAGGACGAAGTTTCCGGCCATTCAATGTCAGCACTAACCGATGACCCAATCGCTCCATGAAGCGATGAAACACTAGCCTCAAGTGAGCTTCTGCATCTGCAAGCTGACTATTCATATGCTCCTGTCTATATGTGCCAGGCTCCTGTCCACCACTCAACCTATCCAATTTTTCCCATAGTACAACGGTACCGTTGGTATAGCCTTCAAGGTGTCTCCAACATGGCAATGATGCATCTTTTCCCAGTAATTCAAGTGCCCACGTATTGCGTCTAGCGACATGATCAAGGTCCCAGCGTGCACAGGAAGTCACCCCTTCCTTACGAGAAAGAACCGTCAAAGAGCGGCATTGTGAGAAGCTGGCGCTCTTGAGCCCTAAGCCAAACCGCCCCAAGTCACCACTTTCTCTAGCATCGGTTGGATTCTTGGAGCCCAATCTCATCGCTTCGATCAGCTCTTCTTCGGACATGCCAGTACCGTTATCCACGATCGCCAACCATGGATCATCAGAACTGGTATCTACTTCCAGCTTGACGCTTGTGGCTCCTGCAGAGATGGAATTGTCGATGACATCTGCAAGCGCAGTCTTAAGGTCATAGCCAAAATCCCTATGCCCCTCAATCAGTGCTGATGCATTCGGTGGAGTATCGATTTCTCTACTGACCTGCCCTGCCTCTTCTTTCTTGTACATATCGCCACCACTACTTAAAGTTTATCTACAATATGCCTAACTTATAACACTCTGTTGGTCTCTTGGTAACTATGGTGATGCTCATATTCGCTATGGACTTTGATCGATACACTAAAAATCAACTTGACTTGGCAGCTGTTCCATATAAGTACTTGAATCTATGAATATCTACTTGAACTCACCAGCAGTGACCATCATCTTGTTCCCACCCCTCGACTGAGGGCTTTTCCGCTCAAGGAGTCAGGCATGTCTATCGAACAAGTGCTGTACCGTGCAGAAGCCACTACCACTGGGGGTCGTGAGGGCAAGTCGCGTTCTTCCGATGGTGCGCTGGATGTCACCCTGAGCACACCGAAGGAGCTGGGCGGTGGTGGCGGTGAAGGCACCAACCCGGAGCAGCTGTTCGCGGCGGGTTACTCTGCCTGCTTCATCGGTGCCATGAAGCACGTGGCCAGCACTGACGGCGTGACGCTGCCGGAAGGCCTGGAGATCACCGGCAAGGTGGGTATCGGCCAGATTCCGGCCGGTTTCGGTATCGAGGTGGCGCTGGATATCAGCCTGCCGGGCATGGACAAGTCCGAGGCGGATGCGCTGGTCGAGAAGGCGCACCAGGTGTGCCCTTACTCCAACGCGACGCGTGGCAATATCGATGTGACGCTGAACGTCAGCGTCTGATGACTGACGTCTGATCGCCAGACACGAAAACGCCGCCCCTCGGGGCGGCGTTTTTGATGGTGCGACACGCTCATTGCTCTCGAGCGTGCGAGCCGATCAGACGCCCTGCTCACGCGCCATGCGGCGGGCAATCAGCGGAGCGTTCCACAGGCTGGGCAGCAGA
Source organism: Cobetia sp. 3AK (assembly GCF_029846335.1). Lineage (NCBI taxonomy): Bacteria > Pseudomonadati > Pseudomonadota > Gammaproteobacteria > Oceanospirillales > Halomonadaceae > Cobetia > Cobetia sp. 3AK. The sequence goes on from NZ_JARWKR010000006.1 coordinate 69,957, forward strand.
ATCAGTGACACCGGCACGGCGGTGACGACGATGAAGGATTGCAGCGCATTGATGCCGCCATCGCCCATCGAGATCAGCAGCGCCGCGACCACGCCCATCATCAGGCTCCAGAACACGCGCACGCCACGCGGCGGATTGTCGTGACCGCTCATCACCATCGAGACGGCGTAGGTCATCGAGTCACCGGTGGTGGCGACGAACAGCGTGGTCAGCACCAGGAACAGTACCGAGATGGTGAAGCCAAACGGCAGTTGCTGGGTGATGGCGATCAGCGCTGCCGGCAGGTTGAAGCCGGTGAACGGGCCGGAGACGCTGCCCGGGTTGCTCAGCTCGAAGGCGAGACCGCTGCCACCGATGATGGTGAACCACAGGCAGGTGACCAGCGGCGAGATGACCGCGATCAACAGCACCATCTGACGCAGGGTACGGCCACGCGAGATGCGCGCGACGAACATCGCCATCAGCGGACCATAGCCGATGAACCAGCCCCAGAAGAACAGCGTCCAGCCATTCAGCCAGCCATCGTCAGCACGGAAGGTGGACATGGAGACGAAGTCGCCGACGTAGCGCACCAGCCCTTGCGGGAAGGCATCCAGCAGGAAGCCGGTCGGGCCCATGATCAGGATGAACAGCAACAGCGCGCCGCCGAGCAGGACGTTGGTGCTGCTCAGGAACTGGATGCCACGGGTCACGCCGCTCACCGCTGACAGGGTGTAGATGACGGTCAGCACGAGCAGCAGGGTGAGCTGGGTCGCGTAGGTATCGGGGATGCCGAACAGCGCGTTGAGCCCATAGCTGACCTGCAGGCCAAGGAAGCCGATGGGGCCGACGGTACCGGCGACCACCGCCAGCACGCAGCAGGCATCCACCAGCGCGCCGACGGGGCCACGCATGACGCGGTCGCCGAACAGCGGGTAGAGCAGCGTGCGCGGCTTGAGCGGCAGACCCTTCTCGTAGTGCAGGTACATGAAGATGATGCCGGTCAGGCTGCCGAGCATCGCCCAGGCCAGGAAGCCCCAGTGCATGAAGCTCTGCGCCAGCGCGTTGTAGGCGGCATCGGCGTTGCCCGTCGGGGCATCGGCGCCGAACACCGGCGGCGGCGAGGTGAAGTGAGCGATCGGCTCGGCCGCTGCCCAGAAGACACCACCGCCCGCCAGCAGCGTGCACAGGATGATGGCCATCCAGCGCAGCGTCGAGATATCCGGCGCGGCGAGTCCGCCCATGCGCACCCGTCCGGTGCGGCCGATGGTCAGCACGATGGCGATGACGAAGGTCGCCAGCATCAGCGCTTGCCAGTAGGCACCGAAGTAGTGGGTCGAGACACCGAAGGCACTCTGGATGAGCGCGGAGACACCGTCGAGATCGACCAGTGCGGCGATGGCGAACAGCGCCAGCACGCCACCACTGATGATGAAGACAGGCCAGTCGATACCTTGCGGGGAGTGTGCGGAATCAGCGGGGGGAGTTACCGGTGTGGCGGAGCCGGACGAAACAGTCCGGGAAGAATCCGTCATTAGTCAGCCTCTAGGCATGATCTGAGTGACGGTGCAGTGTATCAGTCGAGACAGGAGGAAATAGGCGATAAGCGGTTGTTTTTACACCTATGTAACGCGACGTATCATCAAGCCTACAGCCGTTTTACATTCTTGGCGCGCCGTAACAAGACGCATCCTTCGAGTCGTGCCCCTTCGCGCCGCTTGTGCCCTCACTCCCTCTCCTCATGAAGACGCCGCCCTGGAGGGCGGCGTCTTCTTTCTCGTCATCGGATGACATGGCCCTGCTCATCCTGCCGGGCGAATCATGTCGGGCGAACCATGTCAGCCAAGGTCATGACGGCCAAGGTCATGAGGATGAATCAGAGTCCTTGCTCGCGGGCCATCCTGCGCGCGATGCCGGGCGCATTCCACAGGCTCGGCAACAGGATCAGCGAGACCGGCACGGCGGTGACGACGATGAAGGATTGCAGTGCATTGATGCCGCCATCGCCCATCGAGATCAGCAAGGCTGCCACCACGCCCATGATCAGACTCCAGAACACGCGCACGCTGCGCGGCGGGGCGTCGTGACCACTCATCACCATCGAGATGGCATACGTCATCGAGTCGCCAGTGGTGGCCACGAACAATGCCGACAGAATCAGGAACATCACGGACATGATGAAACCGAACGGCAGCTGCTGGGTGATGGCGATCAAGGCCGCCGACAGGTTGAAGCCGGTGAACGGGCCGGACACGCTGCCGGGATCGGCCAGCTCGAAGGCCAGACCGCTGCCACCGAGAATGGTGAACCACACGCAGGTCGCCAGCGGCGACAGGAGAGTGATCAACCACACCATCTGGCGCAGCGTGCGGCCCCGCGAGATACGCGCGACCAGCATCGCCATCAGGGGTCCGAAACCGATGAACCAGCCCCAGAAGAACAGCGTCCAGCTGTTCAGCCACCCAGTGTCCGCGCGAAAGACCGCCATCGGCGCGATGTGTTTCAGGTAGTCCACCATGCCCAGCGGGAAGGCCTTGAGCAGGAATTCCGTCGGTCCCATGATCAGGATGAACAGCAACATCGCGCCGCCGATCAGCACATTGGCGCTGCTCAGGAATTGAATGCCGCGCATGACACCACTCACCGCTGACAGGGTGTAGACGGCGGTCAACATGGCCAACAGCACCAGTTGCGTCGTGTAGGTGTCGGGAATGCCGAACAGCGCGTTGAGCCCGAAGCTGAGCTGGATGCCGAGAAAGCCCACTGGCCCCACGGTGCCCGCGATGACCGCCAGCACGCAGCAGGCATCCACCAGCGCTCCCGCAGGTCCACGCATCACCCGGTCGCCGAACAGCGGATAGAGTAGCGTGCGCGGCTTGAGCGGCAGGCCCTTCTCATAATGGAGATGCATGAAGACCACGCCGGTCAGGCTGCCCAGAACCGCCCAGCCGAGAAATCCCCAGTGCATGAAGCTCTGCGCCAGCGCGTTGTAGGCAGCATCGAGATTGCCCACGGCGGCGTCCGGGCCGAACACCGGTGGCGGCGAGGTGAAGTGGGCGATCGGCTCCGCCGCTGCCCAGAAGACGCCACCCCCCGCCAGCAACGTGCACAGGATGGTCGCCATCCAGCGCGGCGTGGAAATGTCCGGCGTGTCCAGGCCACCCAGCACCACCCGTCCCGTGCGACCGAACGTCATGCCGATGGCGACAAGGAAGGTGGCGATCATCAGCGCCTGCCAATAGGCACCGAAGTAGGCGGTCGAGAGATCGAAGGCATGCTGGATGAGCGACGAGACGCCCTCGAGATTGACCAGTGCGGCGATCACGAACACCGCCATCACGCCACCGCTGAGGAGGAAGACGGGCCAGTCGAGGCCCCGGGAGGAAGCGCGGGAAACAGGGGTAGGGGCTGCTGAAGTTGCGGCGACGGACGAAAGAGTCCGGGTGGTATCCGTCATTTATCTGCCTCTGGGCATGGTCTGATTAGCCGGGCAGTCTATCAGCCACACCCTTGGCATCGCTGTGACAAGTCCATGATTTTACTGCTGTGTTACGCGAAGTATCACCAAGCCCACAGCGGCATTACATTCTGTCCAACACAAGGACACCGGATTGCCACTCGCCGTGCCTGCCAACTCCTGAGAGGATGAAGCTGACACGTGAGGCATTGCCTGCCCCGCCCCCTCCTTCATCCGCGATAGTGCTCCCTCGATACCATGACATCGCCTCGCCGCCGTGATTTCACCCCCTCGATGAAACTGCGCAACCAGCGCCTGCTTCAGGACGTGACCTGCTCCCGGAGCGCACCGCTCGATGTGGCCTTCGTGCTGCTGGAGCACTTCTCCCTCCCCGCCTTCACCTCCGGGCTGGATGCGCTGGTGACTGCCAATCTGCTCCGTGACGATCCCTTCTATCGCCTGCACACCTGTGGCCTGAACGATGGCAGCGTACGCAGCGATCTGGGCATCGACATCATGCCCGGCCTGACGCTTGCCGAGCTGGACCCTGCCCAGTGCGATCTGCTGATCGTGTGCGGAGGCTATCGCGTGATGCTGGAAGAGATCCCGAGGCTCAACGAGCTGCTGCGCCGTGCCGCCCAGCAGGGCTGTCGCCTGGGCAGTCTGTGGAACGGCAGCTACTTCCTGGCCTCGGCCGGGGTGATGGAGGGCCATCGTTGCACCATTCACCCCGAGAACGCGGCGCTGTTCAGCGAGACCTTCCCCGCGCTCGAGCTGTCCCGAGCCCCGCTGGTCGTCGAGGAAGCGCGTCTCAGCAGTGCCAGCGCCGCCAGTGCGCTGGACATGATGCTGGAAGGCATGCGTCAGCGTCACGGGGAGGATCTGGCGCGCAGCGTCGAGGAGATTCTGGCCTGCGAGCGCCCGGCCACGCCCAGTCCGTGGCATGTCGAGCAGACGCTGCCCGCACCGGACAGTCACCTTCCCGAGGCACTGCGCTCCATCCTGGAGTTGATGAGCAGCAACCTCGAGGAGCCGCTGAGCATGACCGACATCTCGCACTGCGTCTCCCTGTCGCGGCGCCAGATAGAGCGGCTTTTCACGCGACATCTGGATACCACGCCATCTCGCCATTATCTGGAGATGCGCCTGACACGCGCCCGCCAGCTGCTGACCCAGGGCAATGCCAGCATCACCGATGTCACCGTGGCCTGCGGCTTCGTCAGCACCACACATTTCAGTCACTGCTTTCGGGATTACTTCGGCATGTCACCGACGCGCGCTCGCCAGAGATGCTGACAGTCCCTTGCCACTGATGAGCCCCAGAAACGCAGAACGCCGCCCCGAAGGGCGGCGTTCTGCGTTGCGACGTCTTGTGCTCACGGGGCTTTCACGGCCTCGCTTCATGCACACATCAGGCGGAAGCCGTCTGCAATTCGCGGCGCTCATGGCGCTGCCCGAGCAGGAAGACGATCAAGCCGGCGATGGCCATGGCCACCCCGACCAGGCCGATGGAGGAGTGGGACGGGCCATACGCGAAGGCCAGGCCACCACACCAGGCGCCCAGCGCATTGGCGATGTTGAAGGCCGCGTGATTGAGGGTCGCCGCCATGGTCTGGGCGTCTTCCGCCACATCCATCAGGCGCATCTGCAGCGCCGGTGCCAGGCCGATGCCCGTACCGACCAGTCCGACGAACAGGATACCGCTCCAGACACCGTCAGCGGCGAAGTAGAAGCCACCCTGTACCAGCGCGCTCCAGATCAGCACGGCAGGAATGGTGCGCATCAGGTCGATGTCCGCAGCACGGCTACCGATCAGGTTGCCGATGATGGTGCCTACCCCGAAGACGGCCAGCACCATCGGCACCAGATTCTGGGACAGTCCGGCCTGGACGTTGAGCGTCTCCACCGCATAGCTGTAGACACTGAACATGCCGCCGAAACCGATGCAGGCGATGCCGAGGGTATAGAGCACCCGCGGCTTGATCAGCGCGGCCAGCTCGGTCAGCGGCGTCGCGTTCTGATTGCCTGCCTGATAGGGCACGAAGCCACGCACCAGCACGGCCGTCGCCAGCGCCAGCAGGCCGACGAGGAGGAACGCGGAATGCCAACCGAACAGACTGCCGAACCAGGTCGCCGCTGGCGCCCCGATGAGAATCGCCACCGTCAGCCCCATCATCACGCGCCCGACGGCACGGCCACGCTCGCCGGCGGGAGCAGCATCCGCCGCCACCAGTGCGGCCACCCCCAGATAGACGCCATGCGGCAGCCCCGCGATGAAGCGCAGCGCGGCGAAGCTGGTCAGTGAGGGGGCCATCAGGCTGGCCACGTTGCTGAGCGCGAACAGCAGCATCAGGCCGATCAACAGGCCACGCCGCGGCAGGCGTGCGCCAAGCGCCGAGATCAGCGGAGCTCCGACCACCACCCCCATCGCATAGGCGCTGATGGCATAGCCGACCTGCTGGGATGACACCTGAAAGTCCGCGGCGATGTTGGGCATCAGCCCCATGATCACGAATTCGGTAGTGCCGATGGCAAAGGCACCGAGTGCCAGCGCCAGTTCGGCGATGCGCGGATGGCGCGCAACGGGGGAGGCAGACATGTCCGGGTCTCCTGAAACTTGAAAGGGGGTATCACCCGTGTCCGTGCTCATCCGCAGCACCGCTGACAGGTGCAGGCCAAGGATGGCATTGCCTGCGCATGGCTGGCGCTACGCAAGGCAAAAGACCGCGCGCCATTCATCATCTGCCAGGAAGGCGGGAATGAATGGCGCGCGGGACAGGTAACAGGTGATGCGCTCGTGCGTGGCGTCTCTCTTGGACGCCTGCTGCACGTCATGGCGCTGCTCTATCGTCTGGCAAACGGTATTGCGGCAACCCTCCTCAAGTTGCCTTGGGCGAGGCGTCAGCAAACCGTGCGATCCCTCATGGGGCCGAGCCGACTCGCGGGCTGGCCGATGCTTGAGCGATCAATGAAATATACGACCATTGTTGCAGATAACGCCACGCCGGCCCAACCGATTCATCACGACAACTGTGGTGCCGGAAGTGCAACATCGGTACATGACACCGTCATGTCTGCCTGCAGCCCAAGCAGGGGTGAGTGTGCGATAATGCGCCGATTCAGCGACAGCAAGCGGATCCCTTCCATGTCTTCGACATCATCAGCACCCTCCACTGCCGCCAGCAACGCCCGTGGCACTCTCTACATCATTTCCGCGCCCTCCGGCGCCGGCAAGACCACACTGGTCAAGGCATTGCTGGAGCGCATGGACGGCATCGGCGTATCCGTCTCGCACACCACCCGCGGCCAGCGCCCGGGCGAGCAGGATGCCGTCAACTACCACTTCGTGGATGTCGATCACTTCAAGACGATGATCGAGCAGGGCGACTTCTTCGAGCACGCCCAGGTCTTCGACAACTTCTATGGCACCTCGCGTCCGGCGGTCGAAGCTCGCCTGAGCAAGGGCGAGGACGTCATCCTCGAGATCGACTGGCAAGGCGCCCAGCAGGTACGCGCCCAGGTGCCGGAAGCCGTCTCCATCTTCATCCTGCCGCCGTCGCGTGAAGCGCTGCTCGAGCGTCTGTCCGGCCGCGGTACCGATGGGGAAGACGTCATCGCCCGGCGCATGCGTGACGCCGTCAGCGAGATGTCCCACTACGACGAATACGACCTGATCGTCATCAACGATGATTTTACTCAGGCATTGGACGAGCTGTGCAGTCTGATCACCGCCGAGCGCGCACGCCGCCCGCGCGTCCAGGCGCGCCATGCCGCCCTGCTGGACTCCCTGCTCGCCGGATGACGCCCGTGCACGAAGTCCAGGCATGACAAGGACTTGTTGCGGCCTACGGTGCTGATCATGCGCGCTCTGGTCGCTTACGCCGCCGAGAGCGCGCCATGTCGCGCCACCGGATAGCGCCCTACTTGTCACGCCACAAGGGCGTCGAGTAGACTCGATTCCCTTTCAGAATCATTGGCCGCTGCGCTGTCTCGCCCCTGGCGGGCTGGCGCAGCGGCATTGTGCTTGCGTCGTGTGCGAGATACTGTCAGATGATCAGGGTATGCGGCCCCTAGCGGTCGCGGCACTCTGCGCTGATTACACGCCGACAGCGAACCCCCGAATATCCCGCTATTGAAGGTGCACTGCCATGGCCCGCGTAACCGTAGAAGATTGCCTCGAGAACGTCGACAACCGCTTCCAGCTGGTGATGATCTCCACTCGTCGTGCCCGTCAGCTGTCACGTGGCAGCCGCAACGCCCAACTGCCGTGGGAAAACGACAAGCCGACCGTGCTGGCCCTGCGCGAAGTGGCGGCAGGTCTGGTCAACCGCGACATCCTGAATGAGCCGGTCGAAGCTCCGATCCAGCGCAAGCCGGTGCTGCCGCAGATCGAGGACTGAGCCCCGGCTCTCCCTCTCCTGTACGTGTGCTGATCCGCACCTCCAACGTCGCGCCATCATGGCCATCACGCGGGGTGCGGGCCCGGAACCACCTTGAGCCAAGGCCGCTGAATGTTCACGATCGATGACCTGGCAGACCGCCTGGGCGGTTATCTTCCCGAGGAAGAGATCCGTCAGGTTAGGCGCGCCTTCTATTACGCCGAGCAGGCCCACGATGGCCAGCGCAGGCGTTCCGGTGAACCCTATGTGACCCACCCGCTGGCGGTGGCGAACATTCTCGCCAACATGCACATGGACCATCAGAGCCTGATGGCGGCCATGCTGCACGATGTCATCGAAGACACCAGCGTGACCTTCGAGGCACTGGCCGGCCAGTTCGGCGAGCCGGTGGCCTTGCTGGTCGATGGCGTCTCGAAGCTGACCCAGATCACCTTCGAGGACAAGGCCGTCGCTCAGGCCGAGAACTTCCAGAAGATGGTGCTGGCGATGTCCCAGGACATCCGCGTCATCATCGTCAAACTGGCCGACCGTCTCCACAACATGCGTACCCTCGGTGCCCTGCGCCCCGAGAAGAAGCGGCGCATCGCCCGTGAGACGCTCGAGATCTACGCCCGCGTCGCCAACCGCCTCGGTATCAACACCATCCGTGTCGAACTGGAAGATCTGTCCTTCCAGGCGCTGCACCCGATGCGCTCCGAACGCATCAAGCGTGCCGTCACCGCCGCGCGTGGCAATCGTCGTACCCTGATGCGCGAGATCCAGGCCAGCCTGCAGAACGCGCTGGAGCGCGATCAGCTGCCCGGCTCGGTGATCGGCCGTCAGAAGCATCTGCTGTCCATCTACCGCAAGATGCGTGACCAGCAGAAGCCCTTCAATGAACTGATGGACGTGTTCGGCTTCCGCATCATCACTGATGACGTGGACAGCTGCTATCGCATCCTCGGCGTGGTGCACAATCTCTACAAGCCGGTACCGGGTCGCTTCAAGGATTACATCGCGATCCCCAAGGCCAATGGCTACCAGAGTCTGCACACCACGCTGTTCGGCATGAACGGCATGCCCATCGAGGTGCAGATCCGCACCCGCGAGATGGAAGCGATGGCCAACAACGGCATCGCGGCCCACTGGCTGTACAAGGCCGGGCAGACCGACCGTCCCATCGGCGCGGGCAGCCACGCGCGTGCCCGCGAGTGGGTACGCGGCCTGCTCGAGATGCAACGGCATGCCGGCAACTCGCTGGAATTCATCGAGCACGTCAAGAACGACCTGTTCCCCGATGATACCTACGTGTTCACCCCCAAGGGCGACATCATGGAGCTGCCGCGCGGTGCGACGGCGGTCGATTTCGCCTATGCGGTGCACACCGATGTCGGCAACAGCTGCATCGCCTGTCGCATCGATCGTCATCTGGCACCGCTATCCTCGCCACTGGAGAGCGGTCAGACCGTCGAGGTCATCACCGCACCGGGCGCCAAGCCCAATCTGGCGTGGCTCAACTTCGTCACCACCGCCAAGGCGCGTTCCGCCATTCGCCACTACCTCAAGCATCAGCAGCGCAGCGAGTCCGTGGCATTGGGCCAGCGCCTGCTGATCAAGGCACTCGCCGGCCTGGACATCACCCTCGAACAGCTGCCGCCCCAGCGCCTGGATACCCTGGCGGCGGAGCTTGAGCTGGAAGGCGGGCGTGATGATCTGCTCGAGTCCATCGGTCTCGGTACCCGCGCCGCCTACAGCGTGGCGCAGAGCCTGCTGAACGACAGGATGAGTCCCGCGGCACAGCAGCCCAAGTTCTCGGCCAAGGATGGCAACGTCCAGCCGGAGGACAGTGGCATCGGGCCGATGCAGGTCAGTGGCGGCGACAGCATGGTCACCAGCTATGCACGCTGCTGCCACCCGCTGCCGGGAGAGCCCATCATGGGCCACCTGTCAGCCGGCAAGGGCCTGGTGGTCCATCGTCAGGAATGCAGCAATCTGACCGAGCTGGCCAGCGATCCGGAGCGTGTCTTCCCGCTGACCTGGGCCGAGCAGATCGAAGGCGACTTCACCGTCGCCCTGCGCATCGAAGCCCAGACCCAGCGCGGGCTGATCGCCGAGCTGGCCGAACTCGTCACCGACGCGGAAGCCAATATCGAACGCATCGGCATCGAGGAGCGCGACGCACACCTGGCCATCGTCAATCTGACCCTGGCGGTACGTGATCGCATTCACCTGGCACGCATCATCAAGCGCATGCGCAACCTGTTGCACGTGGAGCGCATTACCCGCGTCATCAGTTGATCGGATTCAAGGCCGCGTCGTTCGCCACCGGCGGGCGGCGCGGTTTTCGTTTTTGGGACTTCCGCAAGGTCGTCCATGGACACGACGGGCCTCTGCCCGACACCTCGCCGAGACAGGCGAGCAGCGCACTCACAAACACAATCGCAATTCACTGTCACAAGGCAACTGGCACAAGACCAGTAGGAAAGACAGTCACAAGGAGCACAACATGAGCAATCGCGCGATCATCAACACCGACAAGGCACCCGCTGCCATCGGGCCGTACTCCCAGGCCATCAAGGCGGGCAACACCGTCTATCTCTCCGGCCAGATTCCGCTGGACCCGCAGACGATGGAAGTCGTCGAAGGCGGTATCGAGGCGCAGGCGCGTCAGGTGTTCACCAACCTGAGCGCCGTGTGTGAAGAAGCCGCCGGCAGCCTGGGCGACATCGTCAAGCTCAACCTCTACCTGACGGACCTCGATGACTTCGCTCGCGTCAACGCGGTGATGGAAGAGTTCTTCAGCGCGCCCTTCCCGGCGCGTGCCGCCGTCGGCGTCAAGGCACTGCCCAAGGGCGTGGCCTTCGAAGCCGAAGGCGTGATGGTCATCGGCGACTGATCACGGTGGATCTTGCCGCCTGATCTGCCGAAATGCCTGACCTGCTGAAACGTGGTCTGCTGAAACGTGGTCTGCTGAAACGTGGTCTGCTGAAACGACAGTGCCCGCCCCGGAAACCCGGGGCGGGCACTGTCAGTTATCGGGCTAGGCAGCCTTGGCTCCCGGCGTCTCGACTTGTCCACAGCCGGTCAGGATGCGTCACGCGCGACCTCCTGTGGACAAGTCAATCGCCGTGCGGCGCTCAGCGCCCGGAAAGCTCGCTCTCCGGTACCGTCACGCCATGTTCCTTGAGCACCTCGGCATAACCCTCGCGGAAGGTCGGGTAACGGAAGCGATAGCCACTCTCGAGCAGCAGCGCATTGCCGCAGCGCTTACTGGAGCGACGCCGCAGCGGCGACTGGATCACCTCGGTGGATTCGACCTTGAGCTGACGTGCCAACCACGCCATCACCTCGTGCAGCGGTGCGCCATCACAGTCGGTGGCCAGATAGATCGGCTCGACCGGCTTGCCCTCGAGACTCAGTGCGATGAGGTGCGCCAGCACCCCCGCGCAGTCGTCACGATGGATGCGGTTGGAGTAGAGTGGCGGATTGCTGGCGGCGATGCGCCCATCGCGCGCCTGACGGATCAGCATGTCGCGGCCCGGCCCGTAGATACCGGAGAAGCGCACCACGGTGCCATTGAGCGAGGAGTCGAGCAGGACCTGCTCGCCTTCCCGCATCAGCTGCCCCGAGAAGCTGGTGGCGTCGGTGGGGGACTGCTCGTCGACCTCTTCGCCTTCCTTCTGGGCGTAGACGGAGGTCGAGGACACGAAGAATACGCGTGTCGGCGGGTTGGCACGCGATTCCAGCTCCGCGACCAGCGCACGAATGCCATCGACGTAGGCGGCCCGATAGGCGTCTTCGTCGAAGTGGTCAGCGCTCAGCACGTGTACCACGGTGTCGGCATCTGGCAAGCTGGCCAGAGCACCTTCCGCGGTGATGTCCAGTGCCAGCGTCTCGATACCGAGATCCGCCAGCCTGGACACATCGCGTCTGACACCGATGACGTGCTGATCGGCCTTGAGCAGCTCGCGCGCCAGCGCGCTGCCAACGTCGCCACAACCGAGGATGAGACTCGTCTTCTTCACCTTTGCCGTGCTCCTTGGTAAAACGAATCGGTACCCACCGCATCCCAGGATGCCAGTTCCGGGCAGGAATCATGACTCTAACAGAACTCCGCTACATCGTAACCTTGGCCCAGGAGCGTCATTTCGGACGCGCCGCAGAGCGCTGCTTCGTCTCGCAGCCGACCCTGTCGGTGGCCGTCAAGAAGCTGGAAGAGGAGCTGGGAGTCGCACTGTTCGAGCGTTCCAAGTCCACCGTACAGGTCACACCGCTCGGCGAGAAGATCGTTCAGCAGGCCCAGCGCGTGCTGGAACAGTCCAGCGTGATCAAGGAGCTGGCCAATGCCGGCAAGGATCAGCTCTCCAGCCCGTTGCGCATCGGCGCCATCTATACCATTGGACCTTACCTGTTTCCGCATCTGGTGCCGGAACTGACGCGGCGTGCGCCGAAGATGCCGCTCTACATCGAGGAAGGCATGACCGGCGATCTGCGCCGCAAGCTCAGAAACGGTGAGCTGGACATCATCATCGTGGCGCTGCCCTTCACCGAGACCGACGTGCTGACCAAGACGCTCTACGAAGAACCCTTCGAGGTGCTGTTGCCGTCGGGTCACGCGCTGCTCGAACAGGACAGCATCGCCAAGGAGCAATTGATCAATGAGCGTCTGCTGATGCTGGGCGAGGGCCACTGCTTCCGTGATCAGATTCTCGAGGCGTGTCCGGCCATCGGCCATCAGATCAACAATCCCGAGAACACCCTGATCGCCGAGGGGGGCTCGCTGGAGACCATTCGTCACATGGTCGCCTCAGGCCTCGGTATCACCGTGCTGCCCTACTCGGCCACCGGTACCGGCCATTACGAGAGCGGCGTGCTCGAGACACGTCCCTTCAAGGACCCCGCCCCCAGCCGCAGCGTGGCCCTGGCATGGCGTGCCAGCTTCCCGCGCCCCAAGGCGATTGACGTGATCAGCCAGGCGATCGCCGAGTGCTCGACCCGCGCCCGCCAGAGCAACGAGAACGGCATGCAGGGTTCCGCTTCCCAGAGCCACGAACCGGCATGAGCAGGGCGGGCACGGACGCCTCATCTGCCGGGCCCGCCAGCGCCGGTGTCTTTGCCACCGGCGCGCTGGCGCAACCGCTGGACAGCCTGAGCGGGGTCGGCCCCGCGCTGAGCGAGAAGCTGTCGCGGCTGGGACTGGAGCGCGTGGCGGACCTGCTCTTCCACCTGCCGCTGCGTTATCAGGACAGGACTCGCGTCACCCCCATCGGCACGCTCAAGAGCGGCATGGAGGCCGTGGTGGAAGGCGAGGTGACGGCCTGCGACATCGTCAAGGGTCGCCGGCGCAGCCTGCTGGTGCGCCTGCGCGATGGCAGCGGCATCCTCAGCCTGCGCTTCTTCCACTTCTCTCCCGCCCAGCAACAGCAGTTCCAGCGTGGCCACAGCGTGCGCTGCTTCGGCGAGGCGCGTGCCGGGGCCACCGGTCTCGAGATCTATCATCCGGAATACCGTCTGCTCGGTCAGGGCGCGGCGCCGGTGGAAGACCACCTCACCCCCATCTATCCGGCCACCGAAGGACTCAATCAGGCGCGCCTGCGCGGCTTGATCGGCCAGGCCCTCAAGCAGCTTGAGGAGACGCCCCATGAGCTGCCGGACCTGATCCCCGAGGCCCTGCGCGCACGCTTTCGCCTGCCCGGGGTGATCGAGTGCCTGCGTTTCCTGCATGAGCCACCGCCGGATGCGCCCGTCGATCAGATGAGCGACGGCGTGCATCCCAGTCAGCGGCGTCTCGCCCAGGAAGAGCTGCTCGCCCATCAGCTGAGCCTGCGGCAGGTGCGAGCGCGCATCCAGCAGGATGGCGCCCCCTCGTTAAGCGCCAGCGGTGGCCTGAGCACCCGCTTTCTTGCCCAGTTGCCCTTCTCGCTGACCGGCGCCCAACGCCGTGTGCTGGATGAGGTACGCCGTGACCTGGCGCGCGAAGTGCCGATGCTGCGCCTGGTGCAGGGCGACGTGGGCTCGGGCAAGACGGTGGTGGCGGCAATGGCGGCTCTGATCGCCATCGGTGGCGGCTGTCAGGCCGCCTTGATGGCCCCCACCGAGATTCTCGCCGAGCAGCACTATCGCAACTTCCGCGAATGGCTGGAGCCGCTGGGCATCGAGGTCGCGTGGCTGGCCGGCAAGCTCAAGGGCAAGGCGCGGCTGGATGCCAAGGCGGCCATCGCCGATGGCCGGGCACGCATGGTGGTCGGGACTCACGCGCTGTTCCAGGCCGACGTGACCTTCCAGCGCCTGGGGCTGGCGATCGTCGATGAGCAGCATCGCTTCGGCGTGCATCAGCGTCTCGCCTTGCGCGAGAAGGGCGAGGCCGGCGGCCTGACCCCCCATCAGCTGATCATGACCGCCACGCCGATCCCGCGCACTCTGGCGATGAGCGCCTACGCGGATCTCGATCTCTCGGTGATCGACGAGCTTCCCCCGGGACGTACCCCGGTGCAGACCGTGGCAGTGGCCGACCCGCGGCGCCCCGAGGTGGTCGAGCGCATTCGCGCCGCCTGCGCCGAGGGTCGTCAGGCCTATTGGGTATGCACGCTGATCGAGGAATCCGAGGTGATGACCTGTCAGGCCGCCGAGGTGACGCGTGACGAGCTGACCGAGGCGTTGCCGGAGCTGTCCATCGGTCTGGTGCACGGCCGCATGAAGGCGGCCGAGAAGGCCGAGGTGATGGCGGCGTTCAAGGAAGGCGAACATGACCTGCTGGTGGCCACCACGGTGATCGAGGTCGGGGTCGATGTGCCGAATGCCAGCCTGATGGTGATCGACAACCCCGAGCGTCTCGGCCTGTCGCAGCTGCACCAGCTACGCGGGCGTGTCGGGCGTGGCAGCACCGAGAGCTTCTGCGTGCTGCTCTATCACCCGCCGCTCTCTCAGCACTCCAGGCAACGCCTGGCGGTGATGCGCGAGACCACCGACGGCTTCAAGATCGCCGAGAAGGACCTGGAGCTGCGCGGGCCCGGCGAAGTGCTGGGCACGCGTCAGACGGGACTGGCGGGGATGAAGATCGCCGATCTCGAGCGTGACAGTGACCTGATCGCCCCGACCACCACCCTGGCCGACGCCATTCTCACTGAGGCCCCCCAGGCCGCGGAGCCCCTGATCCGCCGCTGGCTGGGGGAGGCGGCTGGCCAATACGGCGCCGTCTGAGCGCCCTGTCCACCTGTCCCCCAACGCATTCGTTCACCTGGTCACTCGTTCACCTGGTCACTCGTTCACTTGGCCACTTGCCAGCCGCGCCAGCCCTCAGCTGGCGCGGCTGGCCTTGATCAGCTGGGTGCCGGCACTTTCCAGCGGCTGCAACAGCCGCAGCACCAGAATCAGCTGTGACAGCGCCAGGCGCCCGGTGGTGGACTCGACCTGCTCGATCTCGGCCTCCAGCGCCGCGATCTCATGATCGCTTTCCAGCGTGAGGGTGATCTCGCCGCCCGCCTCCAGCTGCTCACCCAATGTCGTCAGCTGCTGACTCAGATGCTCGCCATGGCGCAACAGCGTCTCGATGCCGCTGCTGGCGGACGAGGTGGATTCCAGCTCGCCACGATGCGCCGCCAATGCCGACAGATACCCCAGCGCGGTATGGGCATGGAGCAGGAAGCCGAAGCCCGGTTCCACGTCACGCCGGAAATGGCCCGGCTCCTTGCGCGCCGTCGCCAGCAGGCTCGAGAAGGCGGCGTCGGCATTGTGGGCATTGCGCCGCGCCAGGCGGTAGGCCAGGTCATCGCGCTTGCCGTGACGATACTGGGACAGCACCTCCCCCAGATAGCGCCCGCTGGTCTTGAGGCTGACACCGGCCTGACGATAGAGCTTGCGGCCCTGCCAGTCCGGCAGGATCAACACCACGGAAAGCCCTGCCAGCAGGCCACCGACCAGCGTATCGAACAGTCGCGGCCAGATGAGATCGAAGCCATCACCGACCTGGTTGAAGCAGGCCAGCACCATCAGGGTGATGGCCGCCGTCGCCAGGGTGTAGCGTGACCCGCGGGTGGCGAAGAACAGCACCCCCGCGACCACGGCGATGCCGGCCTGGAGGGTGGGGGCCGGGAACAGGCTGATCAGCGCCCAGCCAGCCAGCAGACCGATCAAGGTACCGACGATGCGCTGAGCCAGGGTGCGCCGGGTATCGCCGAAGCTGGGCCGGCAGACGAACAGCCCCGTCAGCAGAATCCAGTAGCCCTGGGTCGGGTGGACCGCCAGCAGCACGCCATAGCCGGCCACCAGGGTCGCGGTCAGGCGCAGCGAGTGACGGAAGATCGGTGAGCGCGGGGTCAGATGGCTGCGAATGCGCTCGAGCATGTCCCGCGTGCCGTGAGGCGAGCGGTCCAGCAGGCTGTTGTCGCTTTCGCTGCTGCTGGCTTCCAGATCGCCGAGTCGCTCGATCTGCCCTTCGATCAACCGCAGGTTGCCCGCCAGCGCCTCCAGCGCCTGCATCAGATGACGCCATTCAGGCCGATGCTGCTGCTTGAGATACTCGAGCGAGGCGTTGAGGTCTTCCAGCGCCTGCTGGCTGTCACTGGCCTCGAAGGGCTGACGCATCAGCAGCGCCCGGCCCAGCCCCTTGCAGGCGCCGCCCTGCTGCTCCAGCAGGCGCTGACAGCGGAACAGGATATCGTGATGGAAGAAGGCATCACTGAGCTGGCCATAGGGGTAATGGCTCGAACTGGCCCGCTCATGAAGGTCCTGGGCGATGAAGTAGAGCCGCAGGTAGCGATCCAGCTTGCTGGTGTCGCGCCGCCCGGCGAGACGCCGGAAGACCATCTCCTTGGTCTGGTTGAGCGCCACGACCACACGACCATTCTGCTCCGCCAGCGCCAGACGACGCGCCGAGCGATCCACGTTGCGCAGTGGCTCGAACA
The DNA here is from genome assembly GCF_029846335.1 of Cobetia sp. 3AK. NCBI lineage: Bacteria > Pseudomonadati > Pseudomonadota > Gammaproteobacteria > Oceanospirillales > Halomonadaceae > Cobetia > Cobetia sp. 3AK. The sequence continues at coordinate 86,675 of NZ_JARWKR010000006.1, forward strand.
GCTGAGCCTTGAGAATCAGATAGCGGCCCAGTTCACGGTAGAGGGTCGCCATGCTGTGCTTGAGCGGCTGACGCGAGAACAGCGCGCACCACAGTACCGACAGCAGGCCATACCAGGTCGCGCCGATCACCAGCAGCAACGGCTGGACCAGATTGATACCCAGTCCCGGCTCACGCAGCCACTCGGGCAGGCTGCGCTCCAGCAGCGCGATCTGCCCATCGCCATGCTGCTGCTCGAGACTGATCATGGTGTACACGGCCAGAATCAGCGAGGCGCGGGCGATGGCCCCGTAGCGGGCATCGATCGCCGCCAGCATCGGCAGGGTGAAGGTGGCCAGCGCCAGGCCGATCACGAAGGGCAGCGGCATGCCGAACAGCAGCTCCACCGAGACGGCGGCGATGCTGAAGCAGGCCAGTGTCATGCCCAGCGCGCGCAGTCGCCCGCGCCAATGGTCATCCGTTTCCGCCAGTCCCGAGGCAATCACGCCGAGAAACAGCGGGATCACCAGCGCCATCTCGTCCAGCCAGAACCCTACCGCCATCACACCGCCCAGCGCGATGAGCATGCGCAGCGAATAGCTGAAGGCATCCAGCGTCCACAGTCGACGCAGGGAGTGGATGAGCGAGTGTTGCAGGGAGCGTGTCATGAAGTGTTCCGTGACCAGGGCGCGAGCAGCGCATTAGACTTTAGATTTATGCCGCTAGCATACCACCCTGTTCTGCCGTGTCCGATAGCTCCGGCTCACACAAGCGTTGGCAAGCGCTTCAGGCGCCAAACTCTCCGTCCGTGCCACTCTACCCACTCATGCTACCCACTCATGCCTACCCCGGATTTCATGGAGAATACCGATGCACCCACTCATCGAACGTGTCACTGGCGCCCTCGGGCTGTCACCGGAGATTGCCGAACAGGCGGTCGGCCTCATTCTCAAGTTCGTGCGTGAACAGGGCCCGGATGGGCCGGCGGCATCACTGCTGGGGGCCATTCCGGGCGCCGAAGGGTTGATCGGCAGCGCTGGCGAGGAAGCCGCCGAGTCCGGGGGCGGTGGCCTCATGGGCGGCCTGATGGGGGCGGTCAGTGCATTCACCGGAGGCAGCGGAGGGGGAGCACTGGAGCTGGGCCAGAAGCTGATGGGACTGGACCTGAACATGGATCAGGCACGTGGCGTGGCCGATGAGACGCTGAGCTATGCGCGCGAGCAAGCCGGCGATGGTGTGGTCGACCAGGTCATCGAGGGCATCCCGGGCCTCAAGCATCTGCTGTGACACCTTGCGTGTCCTCACGAAAAACGCCCCGCTGAGCAGATCAGCGGGGCGTTTTTTTCGGTCACTACGGCATGGCCGTCGGTTCAGCGAATCCGCTTGAGCAATGACTGCAGACGATTGAGCTGGGCGGAATCCCCGACCAGACGCACGCGCTGCTCCATCATGCCATTCAAGAAGGCCTTGGGAGACGGCTTGAGCAGGAAGGCCACCGCACTCTCAGCATCCGCGAAGCGCAGCTCAAGCTCCGTATCCACCGGCAGACCGGTGCCGGAGGTCACACCTTCCCGAGACATCCGATAATGACGCGCGATGCTCAGATCCTCCGTGGCAACGCCCCAATCCAGCGAACGCGTCTCGAGCTGAGCGCGAAATTCGGGGTCGCGCCGGAAGGCACGCTTGAGCAGCAGGCCCAGTACCCACAACAGCAACTTGAGCTTCATGGCGTCAATCCTTCCTTGAGAGGCGGCACGGTCAAGCGGTCAGCCGCGAACAGCCATCGATACCGTCCATGACAAAATGCCACCGGGCCCGAGTGGCGGAGCCGGTGGCATCGATACTGACATCGGGCAAGCATGGCGGGCCGCCACGCCAGCAGGGGCGCGGCGGCGTGGACCAGACTTACTTGGTCACCGCATCCTTCAATGACTTGCCCGGCTTGAAGGCCACTGTCTTGCTGGCCGGGATGGTCAGGGGTTTGCCTGTCTGGGGGTTCTTGCCGGTACGCGCTGCACGCTGACGCACCGTGAAGGAGCCAAAACCAATCAATGAAACATCGTTGCCCTTGGCGACCGTGTGGGTGATCTCGTCGAGAATCACGTTCAACACCTGACTAGCCTTGTCCTTGGACAGATCCGCACGCTCGGCGATGGCCGCAGCGAGTTCTGGCTTGCGCATGAAAAGCCCTCCTGGTTTGGCATTCTGCACGGGCGGCTCAGCCGCCGATTCATTGTTGTTCTTGCACGGATGTTGTTCTTGCACGGATGTTGCTGCACTTGCTGGCATTGCATGGCGCTTGGGCGATGCGATACCGGGTCCCCCTTTCTCGGGGTGAACGTCACCGGTAACACGTCGTCCCTGATTCTCGCCTGACGCTCTGTGACGGAAACTTCACTATCGTGCCTGACTACGCTGGCTTCAAGGGGTCTGCGACCATCGGCCATGGCATCGCCTAGCCTAGCAACGGCGGTGCCTGCCGCGCCAGCTCGACTTTCCTGCGAACGGAGGCGCCTGTCAACGCATATCCAATCAAGCGTTCGTTCGCATCGAGAGCGCGTGCATCGAGATCATCTCCCTCGCCCGTGATGTCCCAGCGCGCCACGGCCGTCCGAGGCGGGTAGGCCACGATGGGCAGCGCCGGTGTCTTGACCAGCACGGGCCAGGCCTTCCAGTCGAGCTCGACCGCCTCGCCGCACAGATTGGCGGCCAGCACCCGAGCCGCGGCCTGCAGGGGCTGCACGTACATGGCATTGACCCCTTCGACACTGGCGCAGTCTCCCAGCGCCCAGACATGCGGCCGGGAGGTGGCAAGGTGACGATCGACGCGGATGCCGTCCCCACCAGCACTCAACCCCGCGCCCTGTGCCAGCTTGATGCGTGGCGCGAGCCCCGTGGCCAGCAGCACCAGCGAGCCCTCCACCGCATGACCACTCTGCAGCACCACACTGACGGGCGCCTGCGTTGCCTTGCCGGCGGTGATGGTCTCGACCATCTCTCCTTGCAGCCGACGCACGCCGATGGCATCGAAGGCCTTGCCAAGTCGCTGGCCGAGCGCCTGGGGAAGCAAGCCATCCAGCGGAGTGTCTTCCGCCGCGACCAAGGTGACCTCATGTCCTGCGGCTTTCAGGTCATTGGCGTATTCACACCCCACCAGACCGGCACCGACGATCACGACACGGCCACTCTCCCCCGCCTCACGCGCTGCCGTCAGCGTGGCGCTGAAGGCGGCGTAGTCATCGAGATCATTGATGCTCATCACGCGCGAGCCGACCGAGTCATCGATGGGGAAGGGTCGCCGCGGCGCGGCACCGAGTGCCAGCACCAGTTCGTCATAGGCCAGGCATTCCTCGCCCAGCCAGACCTGTCGCGCGTGGGTATCGATGCTCGTCACTCGCTGATGGGTGCGCAGCTCGGCGTCCAGTTCATCCACCAGGGCCACGGAGGTCTGCCGTGCCAATGCCCGGGCGCTCATGCCCTTGGCAAAGGCGGTGGACAGCAGAGGCTTGGCGTAATCGTGGCCACTGTCCTGACTGACCAGGATCAGTCGACTGTCCTTGTCACGCGCACGCAGGGCACGCGCCAGGCCAATGCCGGCCATGCCGGTGCCGATGATGACAAGGGTACGAGGGTCGCGCATGGCGCCATCTCCTGAGATCGATCCGAGAGGAAAAGAGGGTAGTCGGGCCCCAGCATACCAGCCTGCCACTGGCGCGGGCATGCTCACGCTGCAGGCCTTGCGGTTCGGGCGTGCTAGACTCGCCACTTGTCATCCTGACAGGGAATTCATCGTGGTCTGTCACTCCCACTCGGCAGCGTTTGCCGGCAAGATCGCCATCCGGGCCATGTCTCGCTCGGAACTCAGCACTCCCTGCGCTCACCAGAGAGCGATGGACTCGGCGGTCCGCCGCCACTGGCAGCCCGCCGCGAGCCTGCAAGGCGTCATGCCGGCCGGCTGGTGGCCATGGCTGTCCTCCAGCGACTCGCTGACCCAGCGTCTCGATCACGCCATGCGCATGCTCGATGGTCAGGGGCTGCGCGTGCGCCTGCTGCTGCAGGACACCGGCCCTGCCCGGCGGGATGAGGCGCGGATGCTGGGTATCGCGCCACGACGCCATGTCTGGCGGCGCGAAGTGGCCCTGTGTCATGGCGATGAGCCCTGGGTGATCGCGCGCTCGCTGGCGGCGCTGGACCTGGCCCATGGCCACCGTCTTTCGACGCTCGGCGAAGGCTCGCTGGGCCATTGGCTGTTCCGCCAGCCCGACCTGACCCGCAGCGCCATCGATGTCAGCCGGGCGCCACTGAGACTTGCCAGCACGCAGCCGCTGGCACGCACCGCCAGCCTGTGGATGCGCCGCTCGATGTTCTCGCACGGTCGCTTCCGGGTACTGGTCCAGGAAGGTTTCACCCCTCGGTTCCAGCACGCTCTGGAACTCTGATTCCCCACTGCCGTTCGATCAGGAGTCTTGATGTCAGCGTCATCCGCTTCCCGCCCGTCCAAACTGGCCGATTACCTCGCCCTGACTCGTCTGGACCGCCCCATCGGCACCTGGCTGCTGATGTGGCCGACCCTCTGGGCCCTGTGGCTGGCGGCCGATGGGCTACCGGACCGCGATATGCTGCTGATCTTCGTGGCTGGCGTCTATCTGATGCGTGCCGCCGGCTGCGTGATCAACGACTACGCGGATCGCCACTGGGACAAGCATGTCGAACGCACCCGGGATCGCCCGCTGACCTCAGGACGCATCACGGAGCGCGAGGCGCTGACCCTGTTCGGTGTGCTGGTCGCGGCCGCCTTCGTGCTGGTGTGCTTCACCAACCTGACCACGGTGCTGCTGTCGATCGTCGCCGTGCTGCTGGCGGCCAGCTATCCGTTCATGAAGCGCTTTCATCATCTGCCGCAGGTGGTGCTGGGTGCCGCCTTCGGCTGGGCGATTCCGATGGCCTTCGCGGCGACGCTTGAGGAGGTGCCGACCTATGGCTGGTGGCTGTTCGCGGCCAATCTGATGTGGACGGTGGCCTACGACACCGCCTATGCGATGGTCGATCGCAATGACGACCTCAAGGTCGGCATCAAGTCCACCGCCGTGCTGTTCGGCCGCGCCGACACGCTGATGATCGGTCTGCTGCAGCTGGGCATGCTGGCGGTGTTGATCGGCATCGGCCTGCACCTGGCGCTGGGCGGCTTCTACTGGCTGGGGCTGGCCGCGGCGGCCGTGACGTTCGTCTGGCAGCAGCGCCTGATTCGCGAGCGGGAGCGTGGCCCCTGCTTCCAGGCATTTCTCAACAACCACTGGTCCGGCCTGCTGATCTTCGCGGGCATCGCGCTGGCGACCTGGCCAGCTGCTTGATCCCTCTTTCCGGCCAACGGGCCCGCGTCCTCATCCGGTCTGCCAGCGATCTTCCTCATGCGGCGAGGCGTGACATTCACGCCTTGAGAGAGTTGAGGGACTCACTGGCAAGCCGGGCGGCAAGCTGCCAAGCTGGCGATTGTCATCTCACTGTCATATAAGCAGGTTGTAATCGTCATCGACTTGTCATTCTGGCGCGTGCGCCGACTGCTGCATGGGATCTAGCGATGAGCTCCAAGACCGTACTGATTGTCGACGACGAATCCTCGATACGCGAGATGATCGCCGTCGCCCTGGAAATGGCGGATTACCGCGTGCTGGAGGCCGACAATGCCCAGGACGCCCACGCCATCGTCGTCGATGAAAAGCCCGATCTGCTGTTGCTGGACTGGATGATGCCCGGCACCAGCGGGCTGGAACTGGCGCGCCGCCTCAAGCGTGACGAGACCACGGCGGAGCTGCCGATCATCCTGCTCACCGCCAAGGGCGAGGAAGACAACAAGATCCAGGGGCTCGAGGCCGGGGCGGACGATTACATCACCAAGCCCTTCTCGCCACGCGAGCTGGTGGCACGCCTCAAGGCCGTGCTGCGCCGCACCACGCCCAAGGGCGTCGAGGAGTCGGTGGAAGTCGAGGGTCTGATGCTCGACCCCGCCAGCCACCGCGTGACCGCACACGGCAACTCCCTGGAGGTCGGCCCCACCGAATACCGCCTGCTGCAGTTCTTCATGACCCATCAGGAGCGCGCCTACACCCGCAGCCAGCTGCTGGATCAGGTCTGGGGCGGCAATGTCTATGTCGAGGAGCGCACCGTGGACGTGCACATTCGTCGTCTGCGCAAGGCGCTGGGCGAGGGGCATCAGCACTTGATCCAGACCGTCCGCGGTACCGGTTATCGCTTCAGCGCCCAGGCCTGAGACGCGGATGCGCTACTGGACGAACGAGCTATGGCGGCTGGGCTATCTGGCGGGCGGCTTCGGGCTGGTCGGCGGACTGCTCGGCCTGCTGGGCTGGGGCCTGGCGCTGGGGCTGGCGCTGTACCTGTTCGTCCATCTCAAGCACCTCAAGAGCCTCTACACCTGGCTGATCACCAACCCCCATGAAGAGCCGCCGCCCGGCGATGGCGTCTGGGGGGATCTGCTCGATCGTCTGTATCGCTACCAGAAGGGTCAGCGTCAGGCACAGGAGCGACTGCGCAGCATCCTCAATCGCATCCAGGAATCCTCGGAAGCGATGCGCGATGGCCTGGTGATGCTCGACAATCACGGCGACATGGAGTGGTGGAACAGCGCTGCCGAGCAGTTGATCGGCCTCAAGGCCAGTCACGACCGCGGCCAGCACGTCACCAACTATCTGCGTGACCCCGTGTTCATCGATTACTTCAATCGGCTGGCCTATCGTGAGCCGCTGACCCTGCAATCGCCGCTCTCCGACAACCTGACCCTGCAGATCTCCATCACCCTGTTCGGTGACAACGAGCGCCTGGTGATGGTGCGCGATGTCACCCGTCTCTACCGTCTCGAGGAAATGCGCCGCGATTTCGTGGCCAATGTCTCCCATGAGCTGCGCACGCCGCTGACGGTACTGGCCGGCTACCTCGAGACCTATTCCGACTATGCCGATGACCTGCCCCCGCGCTGGCAGCGTGGCCTGGGACAGATGCAGAGTCAGACCGACCGCATGCAGCACCTCGTCGAGGATCTGCTGACCCTGTCGCGCCTGGAGACCGACGAGCTGTCGGGCGAAGGACGTCGCATCGACATGGCGCAGCTGCTGACGCGTATCCGGGAAGATGCCGAAGGCCTCTCGAAGGAGCGGCATGTCATCACGGTGGAGGTCGAGCCCGGACTGGCCCTGATGGGTGAGGAGCAGGAGCTGAGAAGCGCGATCTCGAATCTGGTCTTCAATGCGGTGCGTTACACGCCGGAAGACTGCCACATCACGCTGCGCTGCCAGAGCACCAGCGAGGGCGTGATGGTCGAGGTGGAGGATGACGGTGACGGCATTGATCCCGTGCATCTACCGCGCCTGACGGAGCGCTTCTATCGCATCGACAAGGGACGCAGCACCGCCACTGGTGGCACCGGGCTGGGGCTGGCCATCGTCAAGCATGTGCTGATCCGCCATCAGGGCCGCCTGGAGATCGACAGCCTGCCCGGCGAGGGCGCACGCTTCCGTTGTCATTTCCCGGTGGAACGCCGCTGCGCGACGACTGCCTGACGGTTGCAGCCCCACTGACACGAACGCCCCGCCGCGCCCTCTGCATGAGGTCACGGCGGGGCGTCGTGGTATCTGCGTTCGTCAACGCTCGCGATAAAGCCTGGCTCAGCGGCGCGGTGCAGGCAGCTGTCGGTAGTGGCTCTGCCACATCAGGACGGCACCCGCCACGGCCCCGGGAATGAACAGCAGGTTGGCCAAGGGCACCAGCGTCAGCACGAACACGGCACCACCGAAGGTCAGTGACGGCCACCAGCGCGCCTTGAGACGCTGCTTCATGTCACCGAAGCTGACCTGATGGTTGTCCATCGGATAGTCCAGATACTGGATCGCCATGCTCCAGGCCGAGAACAGCCCCCACAGCAGCGGTGAGAGCAGATTCAGGCCCGGAATGAAGCCGAGAATGAACAGCGCGATCATGCGGGGAATGAAGTAACCCAGTTTGGCCATCTCGCGCCCCAGCGAGTCGATCCCGATCTTCACCAGGCCACGCTCATCCTCGATCAAGGTGCCATCCAGTCGATGCTCGACCTTCTCGGCCAGAATGCCGTAGAACGGCGCCGCGATCAGATTGGTCACCAGGCTGAAGGTGAAGAACACCGCCAGCAACAGACTCAGCACCAGCACCGGCCAGATCAACCAGCTCAGCCATTCCAGCCAGCTGGGCACCTTGAGCATCCAGTAATCGATCCAGCCCTCGAACTGGCTGAACAACAGCCACAGCGTGGCACTGTAGAGCACCAGGTTGATCGCCAGTGGTACGAACACGAAACGGCGTAGCCCGGGGGTATAGACCATGCGGGTCCCGCGGACCAGCGCCGATACGGCATCAATCATGCGACGTCCTCGTCATCTCGTGAAAGGCGGCTGCCCTCAGGCGGCCGGAGCCACACCCTAGCACTACCACCCGCCCCACGCAGCTGTCGGCGCATCGAATGGCAGACGCCCCGCACTCCGTCGGCGGGACAGAGGCGGGGCGTCATCGGCAGACAGGCGTCAGGCCCCGGGGAAGGGGCCTGCACGTCAGGGCTTGTCGAGATCCTGCGGCTGGAGGTCATGGGTGTCGGTGTGACGCACGTCCACGCCCTTGACCAGGAAGATGACGTACTCGGCGAGGTTGTCGGCGTGATCCCCGATACGCTCCAGCGCACGCAGAATCCACATCACGTTGAGCACCGGGGTGATCTGGCGCGCGTCTTCCATCATGAAGGTCATCAGCGAACGCATCGCACTCTGGTATTCCAGGTCCACCGAGGCGTCCTCACGCAGTACCTTGAGCGCCAGATCCGTGTCGAAGCGGGCGAAGGCGGTCAGCGAGTCACGCACCATGCTGCGCACATGCTGACTGAGGTGACGCACCTCGACCATGCCACGCGGGCTCTGGCCGTTCTCGACCAGCGAGATGGCATTGCGCGCGATCTTGCTGGATTCATCGCCGATACGCTCCAGATCCGAGGTGGCGCGAATCACGGCCAGCACCAGACGCAGATCGGAGGCCGCCGGCTGACGGCGCGCCAGCACGCGGGTGCACTCGTCATCGATCTTCAGCTGCATGTCGTTGACGGCCTTGTCATTGTCACGCACGCGTGTCGCCGTCTCGCTGTCACCCTCCAGCAGGGCCGTGACGGCATCCTGCAGCTGCTTCTCCACCAGACCGCCCATGGCCAGCAGGTGTGTCTTCAGCGCATCCAGCTCGTGATTGAACTGCTGGGATATGTGCTTGCCGTGCGAATCGCTGGTGATATCCATTACCCTCTCCCGGGAAGTCATCCGCCGAGGCAGGCGGTCTCTGACATGTGGCATTGATGTAGAAGCGCTGCAGCAGGGTCTGGCGCAGGCGGCTCCCTCCTAGCATGACGCCTCTTGATTGCAGTTATATTTCACTCGAGCGCCGGGACGCCAATCGAATCTCGCGCCGCGCTGAAATATCCACGACGCGATGGCCCATCCGCCAATGTCCCGCGCGAGACACGTGTCAGCCACCTGCAGTGCCGCTTTGGTGATCTCACCCGAAACGACCGGTGATGTAGTCCTCGGTCTGGCGACGACGCGGATTGGTGAACAGCTGATCGGTCGGGGCATATTCCACCAGCTGCCCTTCATGCAGAAAGGCCGTGGCATCCGAGACACGTGCTGCCTGCTGCATGTTGTGGGTGACGATGACCAACGTCAGGCGTGAGCGCAGCGAGCGGATCAGCTCCTCGATCTTGAGCGTCGAGATCGGGTCCAGCGCCGAGGCTGGCTCATCCAGCAGCAGGACTTCCGGCTCCACCGCCAGCGTGCGCGCGATCACCAGGCGCTGCTGCTGGCCACCGGAAAGCCCCAGCGCGCTGTCGAACAGCCGGTCCTTCACTTCCTCCCACAGCGCCGCGGCCCGCAGACAGGATTCGACCTTGTCATCCAGATGGCGCTTGTCATTCTCGCCGACCAGCCGCAGCCCGAAGGCCACGTTCTCGTAGACCGACATCGGAAAGGGGTTGGGCGTCTGGAACACCATGCCGACGCGCCGGCGCAGCATGGGGACATCCACGCCCCGGGCATGGATGTCCTCGCCTTCCAGCCAGACCTTGCCACTCAGGCGTGACTGCTCATCGAGATCGGTCATGCGATTGAAGGTGCGCAGCAGGCTCGACTTGCCACATCCCGAGGGGCCGATGAAAGCCGTCACGCGCTTGCGCGCGATGCGCAGGCTGATGTCGTCAAGCGCACGCCGCCGGTGGCGCTCCTTGCCCACCTGCGCCTGATAATCGAGGCACAGGTGGCGGGTTTCCAGGCACGTGTCCTGCGGATTGACGACCTCGGGGTGCTGCGAGCTCGACTGGACGCTCTCACGTGCAGAGTCACGCTTCATTCGGTGGCTCCCTTGTAACGTTGTGCCAGCATGTGACGCAGGCGAATGGCACTCAGATTGAGGCACAGGATCACGACCACCAGCACCAGCGCGGTCGCGTAGACCAGCGGGCGACTGCTGAAGGCATCGCTGCTCTGGAAGGCCAGATCATAGACCTGATGGCCGAGGTGCATGAACTTGCGATCCAGATGCAGCCACGGGAAGCTGTCATCCAGCGGCAGGTCCGGTGCCAGCTTGACCACGCCGACCAGCATCAAGGGCGCGACCTCGCCTGCCGCACGCGCCACCGCCAGAATCAGCCCGGTCATCAAGGCCGGAGATGCCGCGGGTATCACCACGCGCCTGAGGGTCTCGAAGCGCGTGGCACCCAGTGCCAGCGCGCCTTCGCGCAGACGATGCGGCACCCGCGCCAGCCCCTCCTCCGTGGCCACGATCACCACCGGCAGCGTCAGCAGCGCCAGCGTCAGCGATGCCCACAGCAATCCGCCGGTGCCGAAGGTGGGGGTGGGCAGACGCTCGGAAAAGAACAGTTCATCCAGGCCGGCCCCCAGCCCGTAGACGAAGAACCCCAGCCCGAAGACCCCATAGACGATGGAAGGCACGCCGGCGAGATTGCGCAGCGCGATGCGGGTCAGTCGCGTGAGACGCCCCTGATGCGCGACCTCGTGCAGATAGAGGGCCGCCATCACGCCGAAGGGCATCACCAGAATCGCCATCAGCACCACCATCAGCACGGTACCGAAGATGGCGGGCCAGATGCCGCCACTGCCTTCATTGGGCGAGCCGGAGACGAAGTCGCGAAAGCGCTCCAGCGTCAGCAACAGTCGTCCGCCAAAGCCCATGGCATTCGGCTGCCAGACATGACGGATGTCATTCAGCGCGATGCGCCCCTCATGACCGCCATTGCCCCCGAGCAGCAGCTGGCCGGCGTCCAGGGCTCCCCGGAGGGCCAGCAGTTGCCCCTCACGGGTGATCAGTGCCTCGCGTGTCGTCTCGAGCTCCGCGATCAAGGAGGCATCCGCCTCGTCCTGCGTCGTGACAGGCCCTTGTCGAGCGGACAGTTGCTGCTGCAAGGCCAGCAGGCGCGCGCTCAAGGCCTCGCTGTCAGCGCGCAGTGCCGCCAGCTGACGGCGCTGCCCCTCAAGCGCCGCCAGCCGCGCATGCAGTGCCTCGGCATTCTGGTGCAGTGAAGGAGTCGGTGCCCCCGGGACCGCACTGTCGGAGGAGAGCTGCGGAGAATGATCCAGCTCACCGGTGAGCGGATCACTCAGCGCTCTGGCCATGCCATACAGCACTCGCCCGTCGCGCATTTCCAGCATCAGCGCCTGGCGAGGAAAGCGGATATTCTCCATCAGGGTATCCGGCAGCCACTGCCAGCTCGCCGAGGCCCCATCCTGAGAGGAGGTCTGCAGCAGCCACCAGCGCTGCGACTGTCGCTCACGTTGCTGATCACCGGTGTCCGCTGCCGAGGGACGCAGCTCCTCATGCATCAATTCGCCCAGCAGATGACGGTTGTCCGCCGCCGGCTCGCCACGGGTGGTCTTGAGCGCCGTGACGCTCTGCCCCGGCTGGGTGGTGAGTTCGACCTCGACCAGCCGTGAGGGCCAGAAGTGACTGAGCGAGCCCACCACCAGCAGGCTGATCAGCCCCAGCACCAGTACCAGCGAGACACTGACCGCCATGGCATTCAGCCAGCCCCAGGGGCCACCATCACGCCAGTAACGCGCCAGACGCGCCGTCACAGGCTCACGAGGTCTGAGCAACGAGGACGGCGGTACCGCATCAGGACGACTCATCCCCAGCCTCCACGTTGCGGCGGCATGAAGCGCAGGCGCAGCACTTCCGCCAGCGTATTGACCACGAAGGTGAAGAGGAACAAGGCCAGCGCGGCAAGGAACAGCAGGCGGTAATGGCTGCTGCCGACCTCGGCTTCCGGCAACTCGATCGCCAGGGTCGCCGCCAGTGAGCGCACTCCCTCGAACAGGCTGGCATCCACCAGCGGCGTGTTGCCGGCGACCATCAACACGATCATCGTCTCGCCCACGGCGCGCCCCATGCCGATCATCATCGCGGAGAACAGCCCGACGGCGGCAGCCGGCAGGATCACGCGGCGCAGACTCTGCCAGGGCGTCGCCCCCAGTGCCGCGGACCCCGCCGCCAGTCCTCGAGGGACTGAGGACAGCGCATCCTCACTGAGCGTGAAGAGTGTCGGCATCACCGCCAGCCCCAGCGCCATACCGGTCACCAGGGTATTGCGCTGGGCGTAATCGATGCCGTGATGGGCAAACAGCCATTGACGGATGTCGCCCTCGAACCACCAGGCTTCCAGTTGATGAGCCAGCGTCACATCCAGCCACAGCAGCAGCATCAGCAGCGGCAACAGCCCGAAGGCGGCCATGTTTTCCGGCATCAGACTGCGCAGTGCGCGCGGCGACAGGGTCCACACGAAACCGGCCACCATGGTGCCCAGCGGAATCAGTACCAGCCCCAGCAGCACGGCCATCAATTCACGCTCGACGAAGGGCGCGACCACCAGCGCCGCGATGAAGCCGATCACCACCGTGGGCAAGGCCTCCATCATCTCCAGCATCGGCTTGATGCGCGCCCGCTGGCGCGGGGCCATGAAACAGGCCACATGGATGGCACAGCCCAGTCCCAACGGCACGGCAAACAGCAGGCCGACCAACGCGACCTTGAGCGTCCCCCACATGATGGGTACCAGCGACAGGCGGGGTTCATGGGCACCGGTGCTCTCCAGCTGCCAGATCCAGGCCGGTGCGTCACGCCCCTCATACCAGACCTTGCCGAAGATCGCGCCAAGCCCCACGACCTGATGCGGATCACGGATCTCGAGACCCGCATAGGCCTGTTCAAGAGCCCCAAGGCCACCTGCCACGGACGTTGGCCGTGCCAGCAGACGACGATCCGCCTGCTGGAAGCTCAACTCGACTCCTGCCGCCACCTGTGCGGGTGACAGCCAGTCCACCAGCTGCCGACGACGCTCGGCCGTGGCGAGATACAGCCCGAGTCGGCCATCCGCGTCGAGTGCCGCGAAGCCCAACCCATGATGTGCCGCGGCGATGGTTCTCACCGGGGCCGACAGGCCACTGTCGAAGTCTCCCGCCTTGATCAGCGGGCTGGCATGCGCGGGCAGCAGGTAATGACTCAGTCCACCGCCGGCATCCCCCAGGATCAGGCTCTTGCCGCCGCGCAGGACACTCAGGGCGGTGATCGGCTGGGCAGCATGCTCCTGCCGGCCCAGCTTGCGGGCCAGAGGTACCTGGCCGGCGGACGCATCGTTCAACTGCCATTGAGTGAAGGCATGCGGCCCTGCCGTGACCAGCAACTGCCCCTCCAGGGCCGAAAGGCTGGCCGGGCCGGGCAGCCATTGCTGCTGCCAGCTGCCTTGCGGCGTGGTCGAGGCCAGTCTTGCCAGCCACAGGCGCTCACCTTGTCGGTCGGGCATGCGCAGCCATAGCTGCTGTCGGCTCTGCGTGAGGTGAGCCTGCCGATGATCCAGTCCCTCGGGTACCTGGAGGGAACTCGATCGACGCAGACCGTCATCGGTGTGCTGGATCAGCTGCAACCGGTTGCCGGCCAGCCACTCGATCCGCCACTCGTCCATGTCCGCGGCGCGAGTGTCCAATGCTCGAGATTCCAGTACCTGCGAGCTGCTCGGCGTCGTGCCGGGCGGTTTGAGCAGCGGCCATGACACGCTGATCAGATAGCCGAGCATCACCACCACCAGCGCCATCACGCCAAGACCGGCAACCGTCAGCCACAGGCTTGCCAGGCGATCGCGACGCAGACGGCGAGATTGCATTCGTGAGGCTTCAGCAGCAGCCGGCATGAATATTCACCACAAGAGAAGAAGCGCGCGGGGAGGGATCACTCCCGCGAGCGAAAGATGGGGTCTGCCTCAAGATTATGTCCATGAGATGACAGCGAGATGACAAGCGTACTCAGAGACCCTCGCCCTCATCCAGCCCCAGACGTTCACGCCACTGGTTCAGCTGATCGTCCGGTAACGGTACATAGCCTTCCCGCAGGATGGCCTGTTGTCCCTGACGCGACATGATCAACGACAGGAACGCCTGCTCCAATGACGGCAGCGGCTTGTCTGGCACGCGATTGACGTAAATGTACAGGGCGCGTGTCAGCGGGTAACGCCCGTCGCGGATACTGGCCCGACTCGGAAATATCGCCATGCTGCCGGCGTCACGACTCACCGACAGCTGTTTGACCATGGGAGATGAAGTGCTGAAGCTGGCGTAGCCGATCCCGCCCGGCGAGGAGCCCACGGCGCCGATGATCGACGCCGACCCCGGTTGCTCGCTCACGTCCAGCCGGAAGTCGCCGCCACACAGGGCGACACGCCGGAAGGCACCGTAGGTCCCGGAGGTGGCACTGCGCCCGAAGCGGCTGATCTGACGCTCAGCCCAGTCTCCCGACAGCCCCAGTTGCCCCCACCGATCGGCCCGCTGACTGCCACACTCATGACTGGCCGAGAAGATGGCATCGAGCTGCGCGATGCTGATCGACTCCAGCGGATTGCGGCGATGCACGAGGATGCCCATGGCATCCAGCGCCACGGGGACTTCCAATGGCGGATACCCGAATGCCCGGATGAAGTCCTGGCGCTCCTGATCGCTCATCGGCCGTGACATCAGCCCCACCCGTGTGGTGCCGGCAATCAGGGCAGGCGGCGCCGTCGAGGACCCCGCTGCCTGCAACTGGACCCGCACCCCTGGATGGTAGCGACGCAGCTGAGCCGCCCACCGCGTCACCAGCACCGAGAGGGTATCGGAGCCCACGGCCGTCAGGTTGCCGACGACCCCCGGCACGGGGCGATATTCAGGTACCTCGGCAAACGCGGGCACGACCGGCATCAGCAGGCAGGCCAGCAACGCAAGGCGACTCGAGAGCCAACGGGGACGACGCAAGGATGCGATGAAGAACATGACGATTTCAGGCCTGAAAGATGAATGATCCGCTCATTGGCGGTGATGACTATCGCGTTGTTCCTTCAACCCCTGCCACTCCTTCAATACCACTTCCCTGCGTGAGGCTGCCTCACCAGCGGCATTGCTGCGCCGAGTATCCTTCATTGCAACGTTGAGGCACGAGACCATCATGCTGCAATGCAAGAAAATTCCCGCTGCAACGCCTGCCGAGAGAGGACATCCCTTCCACTGGCAGAGTAGGATACCGGACATGAGATGCCATTCATGAGCCACTGCCCGCTCGGGCTCTCCTTCCATCGCCACTGGGCAAACCGCCGACGCCAGTGCCCCCTGAAGACATAACAACAAGACAGCGAGTGACGACATGCAAGCCCTGGATGATGCCCCGGTGCCGAACGGCACGCTGACGCTCAAGCTGATCGCTCAGCGTCACGATACCAATCTTTATGGCGATATCAGCGGTGGCTGGTTGATGCATCGCATGGATGAGGCCTGCGAACTGGCCGCCGGCCGTGTGGCCAACGGACGGACTGCCACCGTCGCCGTGGAGGGCCTCGACTTTCTCTCACCGGTGCGCGTCGGCTCGGTGGTCAATATCTTCACGCACGTCACGGAAGTCGGACGCAGCTCGGTACGGCTCACGGTCGAGGTCTGGATTCGGCCGCCTCAGGAGCGCAACCATCGTGCGCTGACCAAGGTGACCGAGGCCAACTACGTGATGGTGGCCCTGGACGACAATGGCCGAATCCGCGCGGTGCCGGAACAGGGCAACGACGAGGAAAGTGTCTGACGTGATGGACACCGCCATTCATGAAGAAGCCGCCCCGAGGGGCGGCTTCTTCATTTCCCACCAGAGCCCGCCTGACACTGCCTGACGAGCGAGTCGCGATGTCCCCACACACAGCGGCGGGCGGTCACCTCAGCTCTCGCCCAGCACCCGGGCACGCGCATCAAGGAAGCCCTGTTCACCGATGCGCGTCCAGGGGGCGACCTGCTGCTGGAAGGCACGGTAGGACTCGTAGACACGCCTGGCGTCCTCATCCTTGGCGATGAACTCGTCCAGCACCTCGTTGGACGCCTTGAACAGCGCCGCGTAGACATCCTGCGGAAATTCGCGCAGCTCAACGCCATGTTCCTCGACCAGCGAGGTCAGGGCGGTGGCATTGCGCAGCGCGAATTCATCCACCATCGCATGATTGGCAATCCTGGCTGCCTGGATCACCACCTGCTGGAGGTCTTCCGGCAACGCCTGCCAGGCCTCGAGATTGACGGTGCCTTCGAGAATGGCGGAGGGCTCGTTCCAGGCCGGGGAGTAGTAATACTTGGCCACCTGATGCAGACCGAAGGCCAGATCATTGTAGGGACCGACCCAGTCGGTGGCGTCGATCACACCGGTCTCCATCGCAGTGAAGATCTCGCTGCCCGGCAGATTCACCGCACTGGCACCGATGCGGTTCATCACTTCACCCGCGAGCCCCGGCAGGCGGATCTTCAGGCCTTTCATGTCCGAGAGACTGTTCACTTCCTTGTTGAACCAGCCGGCCATCTGGGTGCCGGTATTGCCCACCGCCAGCGGCTTGAGGTTGTGACGCGCGTAGATCTCGTCCCACAGCTTCATGCCATCGCCGTGATACAGCCAGGCGTTGGTCTCGGTGGTATTCATGCCGAAGGGCACGGCGGTGAAGAACTGGGCGGCAGGTACCTTGCCCTTCCAGTAATAGGACGCCGAGTGGCCCATCTGGGCTGTCCCGGAAGACACGGCGTCGAAGACTTCCAAAGCCGGCACCATCTCACCGGCCCCATAGACCTTGACCTGAAGACGACCACCGGAAAGCTTCCCGATCAGGCTGGCGAACTCATTGGCACCGGTGCCCAGTGCCGGGAAGTTCTTCGGCCAGGAGGTCACCATCTTCCAGTGGATGGTTTCCTCCTCGGCGGCATTGGCCGTGGAGACGAAAGGTGCAGCGGCGAGACCGGCAGCACCGGCCCCCAGAGCAGAGAGAAAACGGCGGCGTTGCATGGGGCGTTCCTTGTTCGAGTTGTGGGCAATGCATGACGCGGCATCAAGACAGCAGATTATCTGCCACTATGCCGCGACCCATGGATGGCCCACAACTGCACCAAGGCCGTAATGGCGCACGAATACCGCGCCCCCTGCACCGCTTTTCACTTCTCGCCAGCGCCTGCTGTCAGCGCCTCATGCCTGCGTCTGCCATCAATGCAGGATCAGCTGAGTACTTCCAGCTTGGCGAAACCCAGCACCAGCCACTTGTCGCCTTCGCCCTCGAAGCTGATCTGGACACGCGCGCGCTCGCCCTGGCCTTCGGCGTTGATGACCACGCCCTCGCCGAACAGCGGATGACGCACCAGGCTGCCGAGCGACAGCGCCGGCATGTCGCCATTGGCCTCGACACTCTCCTGACGCGGCCCGGAGGGGCGACGATTCGGCGTGGCACGCTGGGTCGAGACCGGACGCGAGACCTGGCCACGCAGGCGCACTTCCTCCAGCAGCTCTTCCGGCAGCTCACGCAGGAAGCGCGACGGTCGCTGGAAGGTCTCCTTGCCGTGCATGCGCCGCAGCTCGGCGTAGGTCAGGTAGAGGCGCTGCATGGCGCGGGTGACACCGACGTAGCACAGGCGACGCTCTTCCTCGAGGCGCCCCGGCTCCTCCAGTGACATCTTGTGCGGGAACAGCCCTTCCTCGACCCCGGCGACGAACACCACCGGGAATTCGAGCCCCTTGGCGGAGTGCAGCGTCATCATCTGTACGCATTCCTCGCCTTCGGCGGCTTCATGATCACCGGCATCCAGCGCGGCTTCGGCGAGGAAGGGCTCCAGCGCCTCGGCCCCTTCGCTGGGGGCTTCCGGGTCCATGCGCTCGCCCTGACTGAAGGCACGACAGGCGTTGACCAGCTCGGCAAGGTTCTCGAGACGCGCCTGGCCCTTCTCGCCCTTCTCGGCGGCGTGGTGCTCGCGCAGGCCGGAGACGTGGATGACGTGCTCGACCAGCTCATGCAGCGCCATGCCGGCGGTGTCGTTGTCGAGGCCATCGATGATGTCGGCGAAGGCACGCACGGCGGTGGCGGCGCGCCCCTTGAGGGCGCCGTCGGAAACCGCATCGCTCATCGCCTGCCACATGGTCAGGTTGCCGTAGCGCGCACGCTCGCGCAGCTGCTCGACGGTGCGCATGCCGATGCCACGCGCCGGCACGTTGATCACGCGCTCCAGGGCGGCATCGTCCTCGCGGTTGTTCATCAGACGCAGGTAGGCGAGCGCGTTCTTGATCTCGAGACGCTCATAGAAACGCTGGCCGCCATAGATGCGATACGGCATGCCCTGGCGGATCAGCGTCTCCTCCAGCACGCGTGACTGGGCGTTGGAGCGATACAGGATCGCGATCTCGTCGCGACTGTAACCATGCTCATTGACCAGTTCGCGGATGGTATCGGCGATGTAGCGCGATTCGTCGATGTCGTTGAAGCCGGCATAGACCCGAATCCGCTCGCCACGGCCGCTGTCGGTCCACAGCTCCTTGCCCATGCGCCCGCCGTTGTGGCTGATCAGGGCGTTGGCAGCCTCCAGGATGGCGCTGGAGGAGCGGTAGTTCTGCTCCAGACGCACCACACGGGTATTGGCGAATTCCTCGGTGAAGCGCTGGATGTTCTCGACCCGCGCGCCACGCCAGCCGTAGATGGACTGGTCATCATCGCCGACCACGGTCATGCACTCGCGATCGCCGGCCAGCAGCTTCAGCCAGGCGTACTGCAGGGTATTGGTATCCTGGAACTCGTCGACCAGCAGGTGGGCGAAGCGCTCGCGGTAATGCGCCAGCAGATGCGGCGTATCGCGCAGCAGCTCCAGCGAGCGCAGCAGCAGCTCACCGAAATCGACCAGGCCGCCGCGTTCACAGGCGAGCTGATAGAGCTCGTACATCTCGACCATCTTGCCCATGTAGGCATCGCCATGGGTCTGCACCTGATGGGCGCGCAGACCTTCCTCCTTGCAGCCGGCGATGAAGTACTGGACCTGCTTGGGCGGCCAGCGCTCATCATCGACGTTGTGCTCCTTGAGCAGCCGCTTGACCATGCGCAGCTGGTCATCACTGTCGATGATCTGGAAGTGCTCGGGCAGGCGCGCCTCCTGCCAGTGGGTGCGCAGTAGACGGTGACTGATGGAGTGGAAGGTGCCGACCCACATGTGGCGCAGGCTGCTGCCATTGAGCGCCTCGAGACGCGTGCGCATCTCCCGCGAGGCCTTGTTGGTGAAGGTCACCGACAGGATGGCGTAGGGCGAGAACTGATATTGGTCCATCAGCCAGGCGATGCGGTGAACCAGCACGCGGGTCTTGCCGGAACCGGCCCCCGCCAGTACCAGCATGTTGCCCGGCGGCGCGGACACGGCCTCACGCTGATGCGTGTTGAGGTGATCGAGGAGGGGCGATTCGGACATGCAGGGCTCACCACAGGGCAGAGGAGTCGAGGAGCGGAGCAGCATGAGATTCACTGCCCCTGTTCAGGCATCCACCTTATCACAGCGGCCTGCCTTGCTCTTCCTTGCCTTGTGCACCCCTGATGGTTGATCCCTGTCGGGCAATATCCTGCTGGCGAGTGCTGAGTGACGAGAACTCAGTGGGTATCGAAATCGTGGTCGTCGATGCGCAGGGTGGCGAGGCTCTTCTTGACCGCTTCCAGTTGCTCCTTGAGCTTGGGCCCACGCGCCTTGGCGACACCGACCGCCAGCGTATCGACGATCACCAGGTGCGCGATGCGTGAGCTCATCGGCGTATAGATCTCGGTATCTTCGTGCACATCGATATGCAGCGGCAGCGTGACCTCATCCGCCAGCGGCGAGCCGCTGGGACACAGGCCGATGACGGTCGCGCCGGCATCCCGTGCCAGACGCACGCTGGCGATCAGCGCCTTGGTGCGTCCGGTCTGGGAGATGGCGACCACCACGTCGCGCGGCCCCAGCGTCACCGCTGACATGTTCTGCATGTGCGGGTCGGTGTAGGCGGCAGTGGAGATCTGCAGACGAAAGAACTTGTGCTGGGCATCGTGGGCCACGGCACCCGAGGCGCCATAGCCGTAGAACTCGACCCGGCTGGCGGAGGCCAGCGAGTGGATGGCACGTGCGACGGCTTCGGCATCCAGACGGTCACGCACTGACAGCAGCGTGCCGATGGTGGAATCGAACAGCGAGTGAGAGAACTCCGCCACGCTGTCGGAGTCATTCATCGAGAACTGGGCGAACTGGGTGCCCGTGGCCAGGCGTTGCGCCAGCTGGAGCTTGAAGTCCTGGAAGCCGGCAAAGCCCATCGCACGACAGAAGCGCACTACCGTCGGTTCACTGACCGAGGATTCACTGGCCAGATCGACGATCCGCATGTGAATCACCTCCTCCGGATGGCGGAGGACGTAACGGGCAACCTTCTGTTCAGAGCGGCGGAAATTCTCCATCCGGCTCCTCAGGTCGTCGAAGATGGCATGACTCACGGCACACTCCTTGCAGACTTCATGGGCATGCCTGAGCTTACGACATCCCCCGGGGGGTGTCGCCATCACAGGCGGTCTATGGTCACAATTTTGTCAAGTGAGCTATAGTAAAACGGTGTGGCGCCAGTGAAAGCCCACATCCTTTGGATGCCATGGAGGTCGAATCATGCGTAATTCAGAGCAGGTAGATACGCTCAAGAACGAGCTTCTCGATATTTTCATGACCCTCGGTGCCGACGAACATCAGGCCCGCAAGAAACAAAGCGCAGTCCGCCACCTCCGCGCCAGACGCGGAATCGAAATGCACAACGAAATCAAGCGCCTGAGCGAGGATTTAAGCGACATCGAAGTGCTGGAAACGGAAAGCGATATCGATACCCACTGATTCTCGGGCGGGGAGCGATACGTCTCCCCGCCGAGCAGTCCCCATCTCCCTGCCAGCTCAGGGACTAGGGCTTCTGTCTTCCTTGCCGCCATCTCTGATGAGCATGGTCAGCCCCCCTCGCGACATTTTCTTCTGCCTTCGGGCCCTCAGCCTTCATTTCCCTCTGCAACGACTCTGCCTTCTGCCGCGCGCTCGCCACGGTGTCACTCTCGATCGTCCTTCATCTGCACCGACATTCTCTGCCTCATTGTCATGTCATCGCCCAGGACGATGCACCAACAGGGTGCAAGTACACACCGACATGAACGTGACGCCCGCCATCTCCCACACTGAGCATCGAGTCGCCGCCTGGGTGTCGTGCACGGGCCATCTCGGCCAGAAACGCAAGAGGCTCGCCGGATAGGCGAGCCTCTTGTCGTTCTTCAATGCCGTCAGATCCGTGCTGACAGAACATCAGGACAGCCTGAAGAGTGGGGCCGGGATTACAGGCTGGAGGCGAAGACCACCACCACGCCGATCGGGGCGATGAAGCGCGCCACGAAGCTCCACAGCTTGAAGGCCGAGTCGCTCATGTTGAGCTGACTGCGCACTTCATCACGCCCCATGAACCAGCCGACGAAGACGATGGTCGCCAGGCCGGTCAGCGGCAGCATCAGCTTGCTGGTCGCGTAATCAAGCAGGTCGAAGATGGTCATGCCCTCGAACTTGGCGAACATGCCCAGCGGCGCCACATCACTCCACAGATTGAAGGACAGGATGGTGGCGATCCCCAGCAGCCAGGTCGCGATCCCCGCCACCCAGGCAGAGGCCACGCGTGACATCGGCGTCTTCTCTTCCAGCCATTCGACGATGGGTTCCAGCAGCGAGATGCCTGAGGTCCAGGCCGCGAAGACCAGCAGCACGAAGAACACCACGCCGAACACTTCTCCGCCCGGCATGTGGCCGAAGGCCAGCGGCAGGGTCTGGAAGATCAGGCCCGGGCCCGCAGCGGCGTCGAGACCATTGGAGAACACCACCGGGAAGATGGCCAGCCCCGCCAGCAGAGCGATGACGGTATCCAGCACCACCACGATCAGCGCGGTACGCCCGATGTTGACGTCATCGGAGAGATAGGAGCCGTAGGCCATCATGATGCCCATGCCCAATGACAGGGTGAAGAAGGCATGCCCCATCGCCGCCAGCACGCCATCCTTGTCGAGCTTGGAGAAGTCCGGTGTCAGCAGCCAGGCAGCCGCTTCGGCGAAGCCATCAGTGGTCGCCGCATACCCGACCAGCATGACCAGCATGACCGCCAGCAGCGGCATCAGGATCTTGGCGGCACGCTCCAGACCACCCGCGACGCCCCCGGCCACGACCAGGATCACCATCAGCATGAAGGCACTGTGCCAGGCCAGCAGGGTGGTCGGGTCGCCCAGCAGACCACCGAACAGACTGCCTGCCGTGTCAGAGGTCAGGCTTTCGAAGCTGCCACTGGCGGCGTCAGCGATGAAGGCCAGTGCCCAGCCACCGATGACACTGTAGAAGGACAGGATCAGATAGGCGCCGAGCACACCGGCCACCCCGATCAACACCCAGGCGGGGCTACGCTTGAGGCGCGCACTGATGTGACTCATGGTCGAGATCGGGTTCTTCTGTCCCAGGCGGCCCAGCAGCCACTCGGACATCAGGATCGGCAGACCGATCAACAGAATGCAGACCAGATAGACAAGAACGAAGGCACCGCCGCCGCTCTCACCGGTCATGTACGGGAATTTCCAGATGTTGCCCAGTCCGACGGAGGAACCGACGGCGGCCAGGGTGAAGGCCAGGCGAGAAGACCACTGAGCGTGGGAATGCGGTTTGGATGACATGTGAGTCCCTGATTCGTCGCGATGATGCCAGCCACGGGTAGCGGCCTGTGGCATCTTGTTGTGCTTGTTGCATCATGCTGGCGAGACGGAAGGATGAACCGTGGCCGACAGGATGGCGTCGCAGGATCACTGCTGTGGTGCATCTGGCCGTCATCATGGCCGGATAGGCCCGTATGACAGACAGACTGGTGTCGATAGACACGCCGGAATGGACACGCTGCCCGCCCCGGTAAATATCGCCGTGGTAACGACAATAGGTAGGTAAAGTTACTCGATTGACCCGATATCTACCAGCAAGCCACCCTCAGACCATCGCCTCACGATAGAAAACAGCGACTGAGGCCGGCAGGTCACTTCCCCCGTCCCGCAAGACACTGAAGCGCGACAGGCAGCGGATGGCGCTAGAAGAGACGTCCTTGTCCTTCCCCGGGGAAGGCACCGATCAATGGCCGATCAAGCCGCTCCAGCACCTGATTGGCCAGACGACGCGCCAAGGCCGGAGCCGCCTTGTTGTCAGGAGTATGCACAAACAGGAAAGGGCTTTTCCCCTGACTTATCCACAGGGAAAGGCGTTCCACCCAGGGCTGGAAGAAGGCCAGATTGGTCGCGTCGTCATGATGCCCGATGAAGCGGACCAGCGGTTGGCGTGCGCTGGAGAACACATGCAATGGGCGATGCGGCTTTTCCGAGCGTGCCACGGCAAGCCCTGGATGCGCGGTATCAGGGCCACTGAAGAGTGGACGGACATCCAGCATCACGCGATCGACTCCGTGACTTATCAACAAGCGATTCAACTGTCGTTCCACCGAGCCCTTGGCAAAGAAACTCGGGGCACGGGGCTCCACGGCCCAATCAAGGCCAGCACCCTCGACATGCGCGAAGAATTGCGCAAGACGCGGGAGTACCTCCTCCCCGAGGTCGCGTGGCAGCTGGATCATGATCGGCCCCATGCGCGACTTAAGCGGCGCAAGCCGCGCCAGGAATTCCGCCAGCTCCTCCTCGATTCCCTGAAGCCTCAACTCATGGGTCAGTCGTCCCGGCAACTTGAAGCAGAAGCGGAAGTGCTCGGGCGCCTGGCGGGCCCAGCTGGCCACGGCGCTCTCCGGCGGCAGAGCATAGAAGCTGGTATTGCCTTCGACACAGTCGAAGACCTGCGCGTAATCCGCCAGATGCTCGCGCGGGCCACTGCCCGGCAGCAGGCTGCCGCGCCAGTCATCGTTGGCCCACATCGCGAGCCCGAGATGAAGATGCCCCGCCTCGCAAGCTCTGTCATGGCCCGCAGCGTGCGGAACATTCGTCTCCGTCGGTGCGGAGGATGCATGAAAATGGTGCATGAAGGCGCCATAGCTAGAGGAATGTGAGGGTCAAAGGCCCAATACACCGAATAATATCGTCTGCTAGAGCGACGTAAGCACAATAAAAACTGTCATCACGGCGTGCTATGGTCCGCTTCCTGCATGAACCGTCACAGGCGAACCACCCCTCGCCGCGACATCGCTTTCTGCCCGCCACAAGCAGGTCGGAAGCCACCATTGTTGACTGCCCATACCCCGGAGCCTGTCATGACTGCTTTCCAACGACTCATCCTGCGTGCCAACGACGGCCGCTCCCGTGCGGCCAATGCCATCACGCTGCGTAGCCTGATCACGCTCTTCGAGGGCTGTCTGCTGGTGGCACTCGGCGTGCGCCTGCTGCAGGCCGGCGGCTTGCTGGTCAGTGGTACTGCCGGGATGTCATTGCTTGGCTCGGACCTGACGGGTTTGAGCTTCGGCAGTCTGTTCTTCCTGATCAACCTGCCCTTCTACGGGCTGGCCTGGAAGCAGCTGGGGCTCAACTTCACGCTGCGCACCCTGGGATGCGTCAGTCTGCTCTCGGTCCTGACGGATCTACTGGCGGTCAGTCTGCCGCTGGGCGACGTCAATCTGCCGGTGGTGGCGATTGCCGCAGGCCTGCTCATCGGGCTGGGGGTCACCCTGCTGTTTCGCGAGAACGCCTCCCTCGGCGGACTCAACATTCTCGCGCTGGATCTGGAGCGACGCTTCGCCATCCATGCAGGCCGCACGACTTTCGCCTTCGATCTGCTGCTGATCGCGCTCGCCGCGCTGGTCTATCCCTGGCCGCAGGTCATCTGCTCGGCACTGGCGTTCGCCACGCTGTCTTTCGTACTGGGCCGCTACCACCGCCGCACGCCTCAAGGCTCAGATGCCAGCACCACCGCTCAAGACGATGGCAAGCAGGTGCAGGCAGCTCACTAGCGGCGACCACGCCCGCCATTGGAGCCGCCGCCGCCCTTGTACGACGAGCTCTTGCCCCCGGCACTTCTGCCGCCAGGATTCTTCTTGCCAAAGGTCGTGTTGCCAGAGGTCTTGCTACCAGAAGACTTGCTACCAGAGGACTTTTCGCCAGCCCCCCTGCTCGCCGCATCGCGCTCATCGCGACGCTCTCCGGCCTTGCCACGCGTGCGTGGCTTGAGGCCGCTCGCGAGCTTGCCCGCGCCATTGGCGCTCTTGCTGCCCGGCTGGGAGCCGCCCTTGCCGGCGCTGCTGCGTTCCTGATTGCCACGAACGGACCTGGACTCATCGGTACGCTCCCGCCGCCCCGCCCCTTCCTGGCGAGCACCCGAGCGTTGGCCTGTCTTGGGCTGACCTGAGCCGCGCTGATCCGAGCTGCGCTGGCCCATGGCGCGCTTGCTGCTGTCCTCGCGCCGAGCACCACCACGCCGGCCGCTATCCGTATCCTGCGCGGCACGCTGATGGCGCGCGGCAGTCGCGTGCTGGGAAGGCGTCGGCGCCTCCGCCAGTCGTGAGGCCTCCTCGGTACCACTGGAGCCTTCGATCATCCGATGGATGTCGTCCATCTCGCGCTGGGTGAGATAGCGCCATTCGCCGATGCCCAGCCCGTCCAGGCTGACATTCATGATGCGCACCCGCTTGAGCTTGAAGACCTCATAGCCCAGCGCCTCGCACATGCGGCGAATCTGGCGATTGAGCCCCTGCGTCAGGATGATGCGGAACACGTAGGTGGAAATCTGCTCGATGCGGCACGGCTGGGTGATGGTATCCAGAATCGGCACGCCGGCTGCCATGCGCTTGAGAAAGTCCGGGTTGATCGGCTTGTCGACCCGCACCACATATTCCTTCTCGTGGGCGTTGCCGGCCCGCAGGATCTTGTTGACGATGTCGCCGTCACTGGTCAGGAAGATCAGGCCATCGGAGGGCTTGTCGAGGCGACCGATCGGGAAGATCCGCTTGGGATGACCGATGTAGTCAATGATGTTGCCTTCCACGTGGCGCTCGGTGGTACAGGTGATGCCCACCGGCTTGTTGAAGGCCAGATAGACCGCTTCCTGCTTGGCCTTCAACGGCTTGCCGTTGACCAGCACCTCATCGCCCGGCGCGACCTTGGTGCCCATCTCGGGGACGACCCCATTGATGGTCACTCGCCCTTCGGCGATATGGCGATCCGCCTCGCGCCGCGAGCAGAAGCCCGTTTCGCTGATGAACTTGTTGAGGCGGGTAAGCGATGCGTCGCGATCAGTCATGGCAGGTCACGTGCGTGCGCCGGGCGATGAACGCGCAGCGGACGTAAGAGGATAAGAAGGCAGGCGCACAGGATACCAAAAACGGCAGCCCTGAGGCTGCCGTTGGCACGATGAGACTGAGCTCATCTGCTGCTGCGCCAGACATGACGCAGCCGTCTTGCAGCTCGGATCACTCGACCGTGACGCTCTTGGCCAGGTTACGCGGCTGATCGACATCGGTGCCCTTGAGCACGGCGACATGGTAGGACAGCAGCTGCAGCGGCAGAGTGTAGAGAATCGGTGCCAGCACTTCGCTGACATGTGGCATGCGCAGCACGCGCACGCCTTCGCTCTCTTCGAGACTGATGTTCTCGTCAGCGAAGACGAACAGCTCCCCGCCACGTGCACGCACTTCCTGCAGGTTCGACTTGAGCTTCTCGAGCAGCTCGTCGTTGGGTGCCACCGCGACCACCGGCATGTCGGCATCCACCAGCGCCAACGGGCCGTGCTTCAGCTCGCCCGCCGGATAGGCCTCGGCGTGGATATAGGAGATTTCCTTGAGCTTGAGCGCGCCTTCCAGCGCGATGGGGAACTGGGTGCCACGCCCGAGGAACAGCGCGTTGTGCTTGTCGGCGAAGGCCTCTGAGAGACGCTCGATCTCGCTGTCCATGGCCAGCGCCTTGGTGACCAGTGACGGCAGCTGACGCAGCTCACGCACCACCTCGGCTTCTCCGGCCTCATCGCCACCCCGCACGCGACGCAGCGACAGCGTCAGCAGCATCAGGCCGACCAGCTGGGTGGTGAAGGCCTTGGTGGAGGCGACGCCGATTTCCGGTCCGGCCATGGTCATCAGGCTGAGGTCTGATTCACGCACCAGCGAGCTGCCCGGAACGTTGCAGATCGCCAGACTGCCGAGGAAGCCGCCCAGCGACTGGGCATAGCGCAGTGCGGACAGCGTGTCGGCGGTCTCGCCGGACTGGGACAGGGTGACGAACAGGGTGCCATCGGCCACCACCACCGGACGGTAGCGGAACTCGGAGGCGACCTCGACCGCCGCCGGAATGCCGGCCAGACGCTCGATCCAGTAACGCGCCACCATGCCGGCGTGGTAGCTGGTACCACAGGCGACGATCTGCACCTGCTTGACCTGACGGAAGAGGTTTTCCGCCTCGCTGCCAAAGCTGCGCACCAGCACGTGATCACCGTTCAGGCGACCTTCCAGCGTGGCAGCCAGCACACGGGACTGCTCGTGGATTTCCTTGAGCATGAAGTGGCGATAGTCGCCCTTGGAGGCGGCATCCTGCGCGTGCTCGAAGGTCTGGACCGGGCGCTCGTTGGCCTCGGTGATCAGACGCTCGCCCTGCTCGAAGATCTCGATCTGCTCGGCGGTCATGCGCACCAGATCGCCTTCCTTGAGATAGATGAAGCGATCGGTGACCTGCAGCAGCGCCAGCTGATCGGAGGCCAGGAAGTGCTCGTCGATCCCGACACCGATCACCAGCGGGCTGCCCTGACGCGCGCCGATCAGCACGTCCGGCTGGGCACGATGCACCACGCCCAGCGCGAAGGCGCCATCCAGCAGGGCGACGGCCTTCTGAACGGCGGTCAGCAGGTCCTGGCTCAGGGTGTATTCACGCGCCAGCAGGTGGGCGACCACCTCGGTGTCGGTCTCGGAGGTGAAGACATACCCCTGACCTTGCAGCTCGCGCTTGAGCGTCTCGTAATTCTCGATGATGCCGTTGTGGACCACGGCCAGGCTGTCACCGGACTGGTGCGGGTGAGCATTGGCTTCACTCGGCGCCCCATGCGTGGCCCAGCGAGTGTGAGCGATACCCACGCGTCCCTTGAGCGGTGATTCTTCGAGACGCTCCTGCAACGCCGCCACCTTGCCCAGCGCACGCACGCGATTCAAGCGGCCCTCTTCGGACAGCACGGCCATGCCGGCACTGTCATAGCCACGGTATTCGAGGCGGTGCAGACCCTCGAGCAGGATGTTCTGGACGTTACGACTGGCGACGGCGCCTACGATGCCACACATGAGCAATCTCCTTATGCTGTTGCTGGCGCCACGAGCGGGGCGATCAACACCTCGACTCCATGAGCGCGAATCTGGTCACGCGCAGCATCAGGCAACGCGTCATCGGTTATCAGGGTACTGATGCTGGACCAGGCCAGCTCCAGGTTGGGAATGCGACGGCCCAGCTTGTGGGATTCCGCCATCACCACGACTTCTCGCGACACCTCGGCCATCACGCGTGACAGGCCGATCAGCTCATTGAAGGTGGTAGTGCCACGTTCGAGGTCCAGACCATCCGCGCCGAGGAAGACCTGGTCGAAGTCGTAGCTGCGCAGCACCTGCTCCGCCACCTGTCCCTGGAAGGAATCGGAGTGCGGATCCCAGGTACCACCGGTCATCAGCAATACCGGCTCGTTTTCCAGCTCACGAATGGCATTGGCCACGCTCAGCGAGTTGGTCATCACGATCAGGTCATCACGCCCCTTGAGCTCGGGGATCAGCACCACCGTGGTGGTACCGCTGTCGATGATGATGCGCTGATGGGCGCCGATACGGCTGGCTGCCAGGCGGGCAATGGCCTGCTTGGCGGCACTGACCGGTTCGTCATGCACCAGCAGTTCACGCGGCATGGCCACGGCGCCGCCGTAGCGCCTGAGCAGCAGGCCGCTCTTCTCGAGAAAGGCCAGATCCTTGCGGATGGTGACCTCGGAAGTGGCGAGTTCCCGCGCCAGTGCCTCGACACTGACTTCACCGTCACGTCCCAGTTGTTCGAGGATCTGGTGACGCCGTTGTGGTGTCAGACGCTTGGACATCAGGGCCCCCTATAAAGTTTCGAAACGAAAGATAAGTGAGACATAACGAAACATCAAGTGAAAGACGAGACAGGATGAGACGATTCATTCCTGCACGCCGTTCCACAGAGCTGACCGCGATGACAAAACGGGGAGACACCTGTCGGTGCCTCCCCGTTTCTGATGCCCACCTTCACTCACCAGCAAGCATCGCGACTGAAGCTGCCGTTCACTTCTTGGTCGGACGCGGCCATTCCGGCTTGTCGATACGCTTGCCACGCGCCACGCTCAACGCACCTTCGGCGACATCGCGGCTCAGGGTCGAGCCAGCGCCCACGGTGGCACCCGCACCGATCTTGAGCGGCGCCACCAGCGCGGAGTTGGAGCCGATGAAGGCATTGTCGCCAATTTCGGTTCGGAACTTGTTGGCACCGTCATAGTTGCAGGTGATGGTGCCGGCACCGACGTTGACCGCCTCGCCGAGGGTGGCATCACCGACATAGCTCAGGTGATTGATCTTGGCGTTCACGCCCACCTGGGCATTCTTGGTCTCGACGAAGTTGCCGATGCGCGCGCCGCGCGCCAGTTCGGTTCCAGGACGCAGACGTGCGAAGGGCCCGACATTGTTGTCACCTTCCAGTACCGCACCATCGATGACGCTATGCGGCGCGATGTTGGCGCCGGCACCGATGGTGGCATTGCGGATCACGCAGTGGGCGCCGATGACCACGTCATCTGCGAGACTCACTTCGCCCTCGAAGACACAACCGACGTCGATGCTGATATCGGTACCGATGGACAGCTTGCCGCGCACGTCGATGCGCGCCGGGTCCGCCAGGCTGGCACCTTCGGTCATCAGGCGGTTGGCCTCACGACGCTGGAAGGCGCGCTCGAGATCGGCCAGCTGCAGACGATTGTTGACG
This sequence comes from Cobetia sp. 3AK, assembly GCF_029846335.1. Taxonomy (NCBI): domain Bacteria; kingdom Pseudomonadati; phylum Pseudomonadota; class Gammaproteobacteria; order Oceanospirillales; family Halomonadaceae; genus Cobetia; species Cobetia sp. 3AK. The sequence goes on from NZ_JARWKR010000006.1 coordinate 117,014, forward strand.
CCCTGCACTTCCTCGACCGCCGCCGGCTGGGCGGTGGCGATGTTGACACCTTCGCTGGCCGCCATGGCGATGATGTCGGTCAGGTAGTACTCGCCCTGGGCGTTGTCGGCGGACAGCGCCGGCAGCCAGCGCTTGAGCTGGGCACCGGTGGTGGCGAGGATACCGGTGTTGCCTTCCTGGATGGCCAGCTGCTCCGGCGTGGCATCCTTGTGCTCGACGATGGCGCTGACGCGACCTTCGCTATCGCGCACGATACGGCCATAGCCTGTCGGGTCTTCCAGAATCACCGTCAGCAGGCCCAGAGTCTGCTCACTGACTTCGGCCAGCAGCGCCTCGAGGGTCTCGCGACGAATCAGCGGCACATCGCCATACAGGATCAGCACCTTGCCATCGCCGATGGCTTCCAGTGACTGGGCCACGGCGTGACCGGTGCCCTTCTGCTCTGCCTGAACGGCAAAACTCGCGCCGGTGTCGGCCAGCTGCTGCTGCACACGCTCACCACCATGACCGATGACGACATTCAGATGCGCACCGTCCAGGCCTGCAGCGGTGTCAGCCACATGACGCACCATCGCCTTGCCTGCCAACGGGTGCAGCACCTTCGGCAATTTGGAACGCATGCGGGTGCCCTGGCCTGCGGCAAGAATGACGACGTCGGTACGCTCTGCACTGCTCATCGGTGAACTCCTGTAGAAAGCGGGTCTTCATACCTGAAGCCCCTGAAAATAATGGCGCCATCATAGCAGCTGAACCCTGAGCTGCCAGTGACGAGGTTTACCCACGGCCCTGTCGCCGAGAACAGACCCGCGAAAGCATCAGTCGCCCGCAAGACACCTGAGCCATCTCTCCGATGGGCTCGGCACCCTTCCTGATGAGCCCGGTCAGTCCCCGGCGTCAAAGGGACGACCTTCGATGGCTAGAGGCGTCAATCCTCTCGGGCATAAAAAAAGGCGACCCGAAGGTCGCCTCTTTCCTGTCACTGGCCATCATGGCCCAGTGCATCTCAGCGCGTGTGACGACGCATCTGCTGCACGGTGCGCAGCTTGGCCATCGCCTCGGCCAGTTCGGCCGTGGCGCGTGAGTATTCCAGTTCGGAAGCCTGATCGTTCATGGCCTTCAAGGCCACTTCCTTGGCTTCCTGGGCTGCCGCCTCATCCAGATCGTCGGCACGTACTGCGGTGTCGGCGAGGACTGAAACGAGGTTCGGCTGCACTTCGAGGAATCCACCACTGACGTAGTAGATTTCCTCGGCCCCACCCTGACGCTGAACGCGAATCGGGCCGGGTTGCAGCTCGGTCAGCAGCGGTGCGTGACCCGGCATGATGCCGAGGTCACCTTCGCTGCCGGCAGCCACGAGACGCTCGACCAGGCCGGAAAAGATGCCTTTCTCAGCGCTGACGATGTCGCAATGGACGCTCATAGCCATACCTGTTTCCTCATGCCTGAACAGGGAAATTACATGCCCTTGGCTTTCTCGACAGCTTCGTCGATGGTGCCGACCATGTAGAACGCCTGCTCCGGCAGTGCGTCATATTCGCCGTCCAGGATACCCTGGAAGCCGCGGATGGTGTCCTTGAGGGACACGTACTTGCCCGGCGCGCCGGTGAAGATTTCCGCCACGAAGAACGGCTGTGACAGGAAGCGCTGGATCTTGCGCGCACGTGCCACGGTCTGCTTGTCTTCGTCAGACAGCTCGTCCATCCCGAGGATGGCGATGATGTCCTTCAGCTCCTTGTAGCGCTGCAACACACCCTGAACGTTACGGGCAGTGTTGTAGTGCTCCTCGCCGACGACCAGCGGGTCGAGCTGACGAGAGGTGGAGTCGAGCGGGTCAACGGCCGGATAGATACCCAGCTCGGCAATCTGACGAGACAGTACGACAGTCGCGTCAAGGTGCGAGAAGGTGGTCGCCGGAGACGGGTCGGTCAAGTCATCCGCGGGGACGTAGACGGCCTGCACGGAAGTGATCGAGCCGGTCTTGGTAGAAGTGATGCGCTCCTGCAGGACGCCCATCTCTTCCGCCAGTGTCGGCTGATAACCCACCGCGGACGGCATACGACCCAGCAGTGCGGACACTTCGGTCCCTGCCAGGGTGTAACGATAGATGTTGTCGACGAACAGCAGAACGTCACGACCTTCGTCACGGAACTTCTCGGCGATGGTCAGGCCGGTCAGTGCCACGCGCAGACGGTTGCCGGGCGGCTCGTTCATCTGACCGTAGACCAGGGCAACCTTGTCGAGAACGTTGGATTCCTTCATTTCGTGGAAGAAATCGTTACCTTCACGAGTACGCTCACCCACGCCCGCGAACACGGAGTAACCGCTGTGCTCGGTGGCGATGTTACGGATCAGCTCCATCATGTTGACGGTCTTGCCGACACCGGCGCCGCCGAATAGGCCGACCTTGCCGCCCTTGGCGAACGGGCAGACCAGGTCGATGACCTTGATGCCGGTTTCCAGCAGCTCGTTTGATGCTGCCTGTTCCGCGAAGCTCGGGGCTGCACGGTGGATCGGCATGTGCTCATCCGCACCCACGTCACCCGCTTCATCGATCGGCTGACCCAGCACGTTCATGATGCGACCCAGAGTCGCCGTGCCGACCGGCACGGAGATCGGAGCACCAGTGCTCTCAACTGCGAGACTGCGCTTGAGGCCTTCGGTCGAACCCATTGCGATAGTACGGACCACGCCGTCGCCCAGCTGCTGCTGGACTTCGAGTACGGTCTCGCTATCGGCGACGTTCAGGGCGTCGTAGACCTTGGGCACTGCGTCCCGCGGAAACTCGACGTCAATCACCGCGCCGATGATTTGTACGATACGTCCGCTCATTCCTGGTTCCTCTTAAACCTGCGATTGAAACCTGCTTGCCTGTTGCCACGCTGTCATCAGACGGCGGCGGCACCGGATACGATCTCGGAGATTTCCTGAGTGATCGCTGCCTGGCGGGCCTTGTTGTAGACCAGCTGGAGGTCGTCGATCAGGTCGCCGGCGTTATCGGTCGCACTCTTCATTGCGATCATTCGCGCTGCCTGTTCGCAGGCGATGTTCTCGACCACGGCCTGATAGACCTGGGCCTCGACATAGCGCTTGAGCAGCTTGTCGAGCAACGAGACGGCATCCGGCTCATACAGGTAGTCCCATGTAGTGGGACCGGTTTCTTCGTCGTTCTGATCAGCTTCGAGAGGAAGCAGCTGACGCACGACCGGCTTCTGCGTCATGGTGTTGACGAACTCGTTGAACACCACGTACAGACGGTCGAGGCTGCCCTCGTCGAATGCGTCCAGCATGGCCTTGACGCTACCGATCAGATCCTGGGTACCCGGGGAATCCCCGAGACCGGACTTGGCGGCAAGCAGGTTGCCACCGTAGTTGCGGAAGAAGGTACCGGCCTTGGAGCCGAGGGCACAGAAGTCCACCTCGACACCCTGGTCGCGCCAGCTCTTCGCATGCTTGGTGACAGCCTTGAACAGATTGGCGTTCAGGCCACCACACAGGCCGCGATCACTGGAGACCACGATATAACCGACACGCTTCACATCGCGTTCCATCAGATACGGATGGCGATATTCCGGGTTGGCCCGGGCGATGTGTCCTACAACCTTGCGGATCTGATGGGCATAAGGCTGGCTGGCCGCCATGCGATCCTGCGCTTTACGCATCTTCGACGCAGCCACCATTTCCATGGCGCTGGTGATCTTTTGCGTATTTTTGATGCTCCCGATCTGGGAGCGAATCTCTTTTGCAGCTGCCATAGCGATCTGCCTTATTCATGCCACCCGAAGGGAAACGACAAGGCCCGGACTGGCCGGGCCATGTCACTTACCAGCTCTGGGTCGCCTTGAACTTCTCGACGCCAGCCTTGAGACCATTCTTGATCTCGTCATCGTAGCCGCCGGACTGATTGATCTTGTCCAGAAGATCCGCGTGCTCGGAGCGCATGTAGTCAAGCAGCGCTTTCTCGAAGCCCAGCACCTTGGCGACTTCGACGTCGTCCAGGTAGCCTTCGTTGGCCGCGAACAGCGAGATCGCCATGTCGGCCACGGACATCGGAGAGTACTGCTTCTGCTTCATGAGCTCGGTGACACGCTGACCGTGCTCGAGCTGCTTGCGGGTCGCTTCGTCCAGATCGGAGGCGAACTGCGAGAAGGCTGCCAGTTCACGGTACTGAGCCAGTGCCAGACGCACACCACCACCCAACTTCTTGATGATCTTGGTCTGGGCAGCACCACCGACACGGGAAACAGACAGACCCGCGTTGATGGACGGACGGATACCGGAGTTGAACAGGCTGGTCTCGAGGAAGATCTGACCGTCGGTGATGGAGATCACGTTGGTCGGAACGAACGCGGAGACGTCGCCACCCTGGGTCTCGATGATCGGCAGCGCGGTCAGGGAGCCGGTCTTGCCTTTCACTTCACCCTTGGTGAACTGCTCGACATAATCGGCGTTGACGCGTGCAGAACGCTCAAGCAGACGGGAGTGGAGATAGAAGACATCACCCGGGTAGGCTTCACGGCCCGGCGGACGCTTGAGCAGCAGGGAGATCTGACGATACGCCCATGCCTGCTTGGTCAGATCGTCATAGACGATCATCGCGTCTTCGCCGCGGTCGCGGAAGTACTCGCCCATGGTGCAACCGGCGTACGGTGCCAGGAACAGCATGGCAGCCGGGTCGGAGGCACCAGCCGCGACGATGATGGTGTGTTCCATCGCGCCGTGCTCTTCGAGCTTGCGCACGACGTTGGCGATGGTGGACTGCTTCTGGCCGACGGCGACATAGACGCAGGTAATGCCCTTGCCCTTCTGATTGATGATGGCATCAATCGCGATGGCGGACTTACCGATCTGGCGGTCACCGATGATCAGCTCACGCTGACCACGGCCGATCGGCACCATGGCATCGATGGACTTCAGACCAGTCTGCACCGGCTGGTCGACCGGCTCACGGGCGATGACGCCCGGAGCGACCTTCTCGACCGCGTCAGTCAGCTTGGCGTCGATCGGGCCTTTGCCGTCAATCGGGTTACCCAGAGCATCGACCACACGGCCGACCATTTCCGGACCCACCGGCACTTCGAGAATGCGACCGGTGCACTGCGCGGTCATGCCTTCTTCGAGTTGCAGGTAGTCGCCCAGGACGACAGCGCCGACGCTATCACGCTCAAGGTTGAGCGCCATACCGAAGACGCCACCCGGGAATTCAATCATCTCACCGAACATGACGTCTGCGAGGCCGTGGATCTGCACGATGCCGTCGGAGACGCTGACGATGGTGCCCTGATTACGGGCTTCGGATGCGACGTCAAGCTTTTCGATACGCTGCTTGATGATGTCGCTGATCTCGGAAGGATTCAGTTGCTGCATGCCATGTCCCTCGGACTCAGGAGTTCAGTGCTTCGGAAAGCCGGGCCAGCTTGCCGCGCACGGAGCCGTCAATGACGGTATCTCCGGCACGGATGATGACGCCGCCGAGCAGCGTACTATCCACCTGAGTGGTAATGGAGATGTCGCGGTTCAGACGCTTGCGCAGGGCGGTGGCGAGCTTCTCTTCCTGCTCGCTTTCCAGTGCAAAGGCGGACACCAGGGTCACCTCGACACGCTGTTCCTGCTCGGCCTTCTGGGCCTCGAACAATTCGGCCACGGAGGGCAGGGCCGCGAGGCGGTCCTGCTCACCGAGAGTCCGGATGAAGTTGCGTGCGTTGTCGTCCAACGCGTCGCCACACACGTCAATGAAGGTGTCGACCTTGTGCTCGGTAGAGAGCTTCGGGTTGTCGAGCACCGCCTTGACGGTCGCGTCGACAGCGACGTTCGCCGCTGTCGACAACATTCCGGACCAGGCCTCTAGCGCCTGCTGGCCGCGTGCAAACTCGAACGCCGCCTTGGCGTACGGGCGAGCCGCGGTGGAGGTAGACGTTTCAGCCATGGAATCAGTCTCCTCAGAGCTCAGCAGCGAGTTTGTCAATCAGCTCGCGGTGCTTGGCTTCGTCGATGGAGGATTCCAGGATGCGCTCTGCACCGATCACTGCCAGAGATGCGACCTGACCACGGAGCTCGTCCTTGGCCTGGTTGATCTCCTGGGTGATCTCTGCGCGCGCCTGAGCGACCATGCGCTCGCCTTCGGCACGGGCAGCTTCACGAGCTTCCTCGATCATCTGGTTGGAACGCTTGTGCGCCTGCTCAATGATGCTTGCTGCTTCTTCCTTGCTTTCCCGCAGTGTCTCGCTGGCTTTTTCCTGCGCCAGTTCGAGGTCACGGGTAGCACGGCTGGCAGCATCCAGACCATCTGCAATCTTCTTCTGACGTTCTGCCAGAGCCTGTGTGACCGGCGGCCAGACATACTTCATGCAGAAGAAAACGAAGACCGCAAAGGCGATGGCCTGACCAATCAGGGTTAAGTTCAGATTCACGCCAGCACCTCTCGCTTCACGATTGTTGGGTCATAAACACGGTTGGCCTGTGGCCAGCCGATGTTTAACCGACAAACGGGTTGGCGAAGGTGAAGAACAGCGCGATACCGACACCGATCATGGTCACGGCATCCAGCAGACCAGCGACGATGAACATCTTGACCTGCAGCTGCGGGATCATTTCCGGCTGACGCGCGGCGCCTTCCAGGAACTTGCCACCGAGGATACCGAAACCGATGGCGGTGCCCAGGGCGCCCAGACCGATCAGCAGGGAGACGGCGATAGCGGTCATGCCAAGAACTTGTGCTTCCATTGTGGAACTCCAGTTTTAGTCAAGTTTAAGTCAAGGGTTGAGGGTGTGAGCAGAGCTCGGAAATCTTGCCCCGCGCCACGAATGGCACGGGGCGGGTACATCAGTGATCTTCGCTGGCCATGCTCAGATAGACGATGGTCAGCATCATGAAGATGAATGCCTGCAAGGTGATGACCAGGATATGGAAGACTGCCCACGGGAAGTGGAGCGGCAGCTGCCAGATACCGACCAGCGAGATCAGAATGAAGATCAACTCGCCTGCATACATGTTACCGAACAGACGCAGCGCCAGAGAGATCGGCTTGGCGATCAGCGTCACGAATTCAAGCAGGAAGTTGACCGGGATCAGCGCGATCTGTGCCAGCTTGTTCGGGGTATTGAACGGGTGCAGCGTCAGTTCGGCCACGAAGCCCTTGAGGCCCTTGACGCGAATGGAGTAGAAGATGATCAGCGCGAACACGGACAGTGACATGCCCAGTGTGGCGTTGATGTCGGTGGACGGTACCACCTTGAAGAACACGTGAGCCGGATCGGCGCCGAACATCTCGCCAACCTTGGCAGCAACGCCCGGCAGCCAGTCGACGGGGACCAGGTCCATCAGGTTCATCAGGAAGATCCAGCAGAAGATCGTCAGCGACAGCGGCGCGATCAAGCGGGAGCGACCGTGGAAGGTCTCCTTGACGGACTGATCGACGAACTCGACCATCAGCTCGACGAAGTTCTGCAGACCACTCGGCACGCCGGTGGTCGCGGACTTGGCGACCTTGCGGAACAGGCACAGGAAGATCAGACCCAGCCCGATGGACCAGCCCATGGTGTCCAGATGGATGGCCCAGAAGCCCATGTCGGAGGCTTCCTGGGCACTGTGCGCCATGGACCACCCGTGTTCGGGGTGGTTACCGAACGTCAGATTCTGCAGGTGGTGCTGAATATATTCGGAGGGACTCGGGTTGGTGCCTGCCATTACTCTGCCTCAGGTTCGTGTGTACGGTGTTCGCTTCACCAGCCAGGGGCCCAGCCAGTGAACCGCCATTGCCGCCACGTAAGCGCAAAAAAATAAAGCGGGGTTTGAGGGCGGCACTGCAATGAAGAAGAATGCAAACAATACGGCCGTCAAACCGAACTTACCGGCCTCAGCCTGATAGAAGGCCTTGACCATCGCCTGGGCGTAACGTGCACCCGTCACGCGCAATGAACGCCAGGCAAAGAACAGGTTGGGCAGCAGGCAGACCAGGCCACCACACAGGGCAGACAATGCCGCGCCGCTTCCCTTGCTCACCCAGGACAGGAGTACGGCACACAGAATCACCAGCGCCTGGCCCCAGAGAAGTCGCGCGACCTGAGGGCGTCGCAAGGCAGCGGGTGTCGTCTTGTGCATCGTGAACCTGTCCATCGCAGTGATGACTCTCGCCAATCCCTGTCACTGCGCATCCTGCAGCCGGGGAGCAAACTCGCCGGATTATAGGGGAGCGCCGCATCGCCATCAACCAAACTGCCGGCTAAATTCCTTGATCTTTCGCAAGCTTACGACCAAAGCCTCACCATCTTGCGTGAAACAGATGACAGTTGGCTTACGTTGACAGTCGCTTGCGATGCAGGCGACGTAGGGTTGCGCCTATCACAACCCGCCGTCAAGACGATCTTGCCGCTCCGGTCAGAGAAACGCACTTCGTGGCCCTGCGACAATGCGTCACAGGGCCACGAAAACGACCAGAGAAGCACGGAAAGGCTCGATGTCAGCCGATCACCTGCACCGAAGGCACGCCATGCCTAGTGGATATGACCGAGAATGCCATCCAGCTCATCCAGGCTGGTATAGGAGATGGTGACCTTGCCCTTGCCGCTCTTGCCATGACGGATATTGACCGCCGCCCCCAACTGCTCTGACAGCCGGGTCTCCAGGCGCTGGATGTCCGCATCTGGCCTGGGCGCGGAAGGGTTGGTCTGCTCCCCTTTCTGCACGCTTTTCACCAGCGCTTCCGTCTGGCGCACGGTCAGCTCACGCTCGACCACCTCATGAGCCAGCTTGCGCTGACGTGCAGGACTGAGCCCGATCAGGGTACGGGCATGGCCCATGTCCAGCTCACCGCGTTCCAGCAGTGTCTGCACTTCCTGGTCCAGCGTCAGCAGACGCAACAGGTTGGCCACTTGCGCACGTGAGCGACCGACGGCATCCCCGACCTGCTGCTGAGTCAGTTCGAACTCGTCGAGCAGGCGCTTGAGCGCCATGGCCTCTTCGACCGGATTGAGATTCTCGCGCTGGATGTTCTCGATCAGCGCCAGAGCCAGCGCGATCTCGTCACTGATGCCTTCCCGGATGACGGCCGGAATGGTGTCCAGTTCCGCCAGCTGAGACGCCCGCCACCGCCGTTCACCCGCGATGATCTCGTAACGTCCTTCCGCGATGGGCCGCACCACGATGGGCTGCATGACCCCCTGGGCACGAATGGAATCCGCCAGTTCTTCCAGCGCTTCCGGCTGGATGTCACGCCGCGGCTGGTACTTGCCACGTTGCAACTGCCCCAGCGGCAGTCGCTCGAGGCGCTCGCCGGACAGCACGGCTGCCTCGGCCCCGGTATCCGTCGCACCACCAGCGGCATTCCCGCCGTCGGGCGACAAGGCGTCAGTCGTGGCCGCCGGCAGGGCGCCTTCGGCATCAGATTCGGCATGGCGGCGGCGATTGCCAGCGCCGATCAGGGCATCCAGGCCCCTTCCCAGGGCACGCTTACGCGTCATGGACCTTCCTCGGTGAAGTTACAGCGAGAGACGACGAATCAATTCCTTGGCGAGCACGCGATAGGCCTGGCTGCCACGCGACAGACGCGCGTACTTGGTGACCGGCAGACCATGGCTCGGCGCTTCGGCCACCCGCACGTTGCGTGGAATGGTGGCCTTGATCAGGGTATCGCCAAAGTAATCGGAAAGTTGCTTGCTGACATCGCGGGTCAGACTGTTGCGGGCGTCGTACATGGTGCGCACGATCCCGAACACGTCGAGGGCCGGATTCACGTTGCCCTGTATCTGCTCGACGGTATCCAGCAGCGCTGACAGGCCTTCCAGAGCATAGAACTCGCACTGAAGGGGAATCAGGACGCCATGGGCGGCGGTCAGGGCATTGACGGTCAGCATGTTGAGCGAGGGCGGGCAGTCGATCAGCACCACGTCATATTCCGAGGCGATCGGGGCGAGTGCCTCGGCAAGACGCCGCTCGCGCCCTTCGACATCCAGCAGGTCGACTTCGGCGGCCGTGAGATCGCCATTGCCCGGCAACAGGGCATAGCCGGCATCCGGGCAGTCGAGAATCACGTCGCTGGCCCGCAGTTCACCCAGCAGCACGTCCAGCACGCTGCCTTCCAGGTCATGCTTGTCGATGCCACTGCCCATGGTGGCGTGGCCCTGGGGGTCGAGGTCGATCAGCAATACGCGGCGATCGAGCGCCGCCAGCGAAGCGGCGAGATTGACGGCTGTCGTGGTCTTGCCGACACCACCTTTCTGGTTGGTCAGCGCGATGATCTTGGTCACGAGCGACTTCCTTGGTTCCTTGAGAAGCGGGGCCTTTGGCACCAGCCGCATGCTCACGAGGGCAGATCATGGATCTGCCCTCCCAGAGCCTCAGGCTGCCTGCCTTTTGCGCCCGGCACAATCCCTGCACGCGCCGCGAGACGAGCGGTCAGTCGCGTTTCAAGCGCAGAAGGTGACGTTCACCTTCTTCTCCCGGGACACACAGTCTGAGCGTCTCGACCAGCGAGACACCCGCCGGCAACCGTGCGATCTCGTCATTGGGGATGCGACCTTTCATCGCCAGCCATTCGCCGCCTTCTGCCAGTACGGCGCCTGACAGATTGACGAAGGCGTCAGTATCGGCGAAGGCCCGCGAGATGATCTGCTCGAAGGGCGCACCATCATAGGCTTCGATACGCACCTGAGTCGGGCTCAGGTTGTTCAGGCCCAGCTCGTGGCCGGCCTGAATCTGGAAACGCACCTTCTTGCCATTCGAATCCAGCGGTACGACAGCGATGTCGGGACGCATGATCGCGATCACGAGACTCGGCAGGCCCGGGCCGGCACCGACGTCCAGCAGGCGTGGCCCGCTGATGTGGGGCAGCACGCTGAGGCTATCCAGCAGATGGCGCGTCACCATCGCCTCCGGCTCACGTACCGCGGTGAGGTTATAGGCGCGATTCCACTTGTGCAACAGCACCAGCAGCGTCATCAGCTGCGCATGCTGCTCATCACTCAGCGCCACTCCCATGGCGCTGGCACCGCGACTGAGCAACTGGGCGCAACGCGCACGCTGCGTCTCGTTGAGCGTCTGACTCATTGCGCGACTCCCGTGTCAGCCGTATCGGTATCTGCTGGAGTCTCCGCCTTGATCAACTGCCGTTTCTTCAAGTGAATCAACAGGATGGAAACCGCTGCTGGCGTGACACCGGAAATGCGGCCTGCCTGGGCAAGCGTCGCCGGGCGCGCTTCATTGAGCTTCTGCTTGATCTCGTTGGACAGGCCATCGACGGAGTCGTAATCGAGACTGGCCGGCAATTCGGTGTGCTCATGACGACGCAGGCGGTCGATCTCTTCCTGCTGACGCTGGATGTAGCCCGCGTACTTGGCGGTGATCTGCACCTGCTCGGCGATGCGCCAGTCGTCGACTCCTTCCCCTTTCAGGCCTGCCACATCCGGATACTCGAGCTCCGGGCGCTTGAGCAGCTCCATCAGGCTGGCTTCGCGCTTGAGCGGTGAGCTGAGCTTGTCGCTCAGCGGGGCCAGCTCCGGGCTCTTCGGCGTCAGCCAGGTGCTTTGCAGACGAGCGGTCTCGCGCTCGATCGCTTCGCGCTTCTGCTCGAACGCCGCCCAGCGCGCGTCATCGATCAAGCCGAGTTCGCGGCCCTTGGCAGTCAGACGCAGATCCGCATTGTCCTCGCGCAGCAGCAGACGATATTCGGCACGTGAGGTGAACATGCGATACGGCTCGCGAGTGCCGAGGGTGATCAGGTCATCGACCATCACGCCGGTGTAGGCCTCGTCGCGCAGTGGATGCCAGGCCTCGTCGTCAGTGGCGCGCAAGGCGGCGTTGACGCCTGCCAGCAGGCCCTGGGCACCGGCTTCTTCATAGCCGGTGGTGCCGTTGATCTGACCGGCGAAGTACAGATTCTTGATGAAACGCGTCTCCAGGGAGTGATGCAGATCCTGGGGATTGAAGAAATCGTATTCGATGGCGTAGCCGGGACGCGTGATGTGCGCGTTTTCCATGCCACGAATCGAGCGTACCACCTCGAGCTGCGTATCGAAGGGCAGCGAGGTGGAGATGCCATTGGGGTACAGCTCGTGGGTATTCAGGCCTTCCGGCTCGATGAAGACCTGGTGGCTGTTCTTGTCGGCGAAGCGATGCACCTTGTCCTCGATGGACGGGCAGTAACGCGGCCCGATGCCATCGATGACGCCGGAGTACATCGGCGAGCGATCGAGATTGGCGAAGATGATCTCGTGAGTGCGCTCGTTGGTATGCGTGATGAAGCAGTTGACCTGCTCCGGATGCATTTCCCGACTGCCCATGTAGGACATCACCGGGCGCGGTGCGTCACCCGGCTGAGCTTCCATCTTGCTGAAATCGACGCTCTTGGCATCGATGCGCGGCGGGGTACCGGTCTTGAGCCGATCAACCCGGAATGGCAGCTCGCGCAGACGTGACGCCAGGCCATTGGCGGGCGGATCCCCGGCACGTCCACCGGCATGGTGATCCAGGCCGATATGGATCACGCCACCGAGGAAGGTCCCGGTCGCCAGTACCACCGTGGTGGCGTGGAAACGGATGCCGGTCTGGGTGACGACACCCCGTACGGTCTCGCCTTCGACGATCAGGTCTTCCGCACCCTGCTGGAACAGCGTCAGGTTCGGCTGGTTCTCCAGCACGTTGCGAATCGCCGCCTTGTACAGCGCCCGGTCGGCCTGTGCTCGAGTGGCACGTACTGCCGGGCCCTTGCGGGCATTCAGCGTGCGGAACTGGATACCCGCCATGTCGGTTGCCAGGCCCATGGCACCGCCCAGCGCATCGATCTCCTTGACCAGATGGCTCTTGCCGATCCCACCGATGGCGGGATTGCAGGACATCTGCCCCAGGGTCTCGATGTTATGGGTCAGCAGCAGGGTCTGACGGCCCATGCGGGCAGCCGCCAGTGCGGCTTCCGTACCGGCATGACCGCCGCCGATGACGATCACGTCAAAGCGGTTCGGGTAATCCACGTTGGCACCTCGGGGTATCACGAAACTTGGATGAAGCTCTGTTCGCATGGTGGCGAATCAGGCAAATCGGCCAGACACGACGATGACTCGATGTCTGGATGAATCCGGGACTGACGAACGTCATGGCGAAGACAAGGCGCCGCAGACGGCATGAGCTCGACCCGATGGGGAGCCTGCAAGCCAATCGGATGACGTTCGGGCCGCACAGTATAAACCGCCTGTGGGTAAGCGTCAGGAGTTTTCCACAGTGCCATGGCAGGACACGCCATGCAGTGGACTCGCAGATGTTTCTCTCAGGGCATCAATCGCGACAGTGAGTCGAGCCCGTGTCGAGTGTGTGTGGCGTAGGGGATTTTCCCGAGGACTGGGTCGAAGCGTCCTGCCGTTCGTTATCCCGAACACCTCGGGAAGTGAGCTTCCTCGAACCCGGTCTTTCGGGGTGTCCGAACGTCCTTCGGGTTTCCGGATAACAAGATTATATAAAGAAAAGAAAAAGGGGTTCTGTTGATGTTGTAACTACTGTTGTGGACAAAATCAGTGGGAAATCGACTTTATCTCTTAAAAATCAGTATCTTACGATGTTGATATAGTTGGGGAGAAAATGCGTGCTACCTGAGGACGCTACCGGTGGCTTCCTGTGGATGAAACACCGCCTTGTCCACAAGCCCAGTTATCCTCGTTTTCATACCGTGCTGGTACCGGACTTTTCTTCCCTGCTGTGCACAAGTGGCCAGTTTACCCACAACCCTTAGTGCTGCAAGGGCTAACGTACAGAAGGCCGCGGATGATGCCGCAAAATGTCCACAGAGGCAAATCGTCTTCACCTCGACACGCCAACTCTGTAGATAGTACGGGGATAAGCCGTGAGTGGATGGCTACGCTGCCCAGCAGTGGTGCCCTGAGAGATACGATGATACTGCTGTGGATAGTTGTTGGCGTGATTGAGGCTTGCATACCGGTGCCTGGCCGGCCAGACGACTCATGGGCTGACATCAGGCGTGTGTTATCACCAGCCACGGCCCCTTGCAGGCGATGTCTTGAGCGCCTTTCGCGTCAGGACATGCGGTGTGAAAGACGGGTCCTTCGGCGACTGATGAAGTGAATCGAGAGCCTCAGCGAGGCTGGGGGCGTGACGTGAGAGGCAGCCAAGGTGGGGCGAATCATCTGATTTCATTGCATGAAAAAAGCGCGAAATCGTCAGTCGAGATCGAAAAACTTCATTTCGAATGCCAGAACTCCCGTCATTCGGGCCACAACAGACACGTCTATCGCCAGATGATGCTCTGGATTGGCCAGGAATTGCCTCTTCACTGCGTGGCATTCGGGCAAAAAAAAGCCCCGACCTGACGGTCGGGGCTTGGCCTCTCTCAAGAGGTGGTAGCGGGGGGAGTCAGTGCTTGAGGACGCGTGCCAGGAAGCTCTGGGTGCGCGGATGGCGAGGGGTGTCGAAGACCTCGCTCGGAGTGCCTTCCTCGACGATGCTGCCCTGGTGGACGAAGACGACACGATCCGCGACTTCACGCGCGAAGCTCATCTCATGCGTGACGATCATCATCGTCATGCCGTCGCGTGCCAGCTCACGCATCACGTCCAGCACCTCCCCGATCATCTCGGGGTCCAGTGCGGAGGTGGGTTCATCGAACAGCATCAAGCGGGGTTCCATCGCCAGTGAGCGGGCGATGGCGACGCGTTGCTGCTGGCCGCCTGACAGCTGGCCGGGGTACTTGTCGGCCTGCTCGAGAATATTGACCCGCTCGAGCAGCGTGTCGGCCTGTCGCTCGGCGGTCGCCCGGTCACTGCCGCGCACCTTGATGGGGGCCAGGCTGACGTTGTCACGTACCTTCATGTGCGGAAAGAGATTGAACTGCTGGAAGACCATGCCGACTTCGGTGCGAATCGTCTTCAGCGCTCGGTGGCTCTTGCCGTGGGGGATCAAGGACTGTCCGTCCACTTCGATGCTGCCGCCCTGGAACTCCTCGAGGCCATTCACGCAGCGGATCAGCGTCGACTTGCCGGAACCACTGGCGCCGATGATCACCACCACTTCCCCCTGGGCGACCTCGAGATCGATGTCCTTGAGCACATGCAGGCTGCCGAAGTGCTTGTTGATCTTTTGCATGTTCACGATGGCGGTCATCAGGCGCTCCTGGCCGGCGCGAAGGGCTGGCTGATCGGGAAAGAGGAAGAGGGTGTCAGCGCGGTTGTCGCCTGGTGGGAAAGCACGGTAGAGATCATTGGCCCACCAGTCCGCGACGCTCCAGCATCCGTAGCCCGAAGGACAGGCTCAGCGTGATGACGAGGTAGAGCATGGCGACCATGAAGTAGGTTTCCAGCGCGTTGAAGGTGGTGGCAATGTAGATCTGGCCCTGGCGGACCAGCTCACCGACACCGATCACCGAGAACAGCGAGGTGTCCTTGATGGACACGATCCCCTGATTGCCGAGCGCCGGGATCATGCGACGCAGTGCCTGCGGCCAGATGATGTAGCGGAAGGTCTGGGGGGTGGAAAGGCCCAGTGACAGTCCGGCCTCGCGTTGCCCGCGCGCGATGGACTGCACGCCACCACGCACGATCTCGGAGATATAGGCCGCGGAATTGAGCGCGATGGCAGCGATACCGGCGGTCAGGGCATCGATGGGACCCCCGATGATCTGCGGCAGACCATAGAAGATGAACAGGACCTGCACCAGCACGGGCGTGCCGCGGAAGATCTCGATGTAGGCGGTGGCGACCCAGCGCAGTATCCGGCTGGGGGAGAGGCTCAGCAGGCCGAACAGGATGCCGAGCATGAAGCCGATGGCCAGGCCACCGAAGGAAATGGCGAGGGTCCAGGGGATCCCCTCGAGCAGGTACGGCACGGAGGAAATCGCCGCCTGCCAGTCAAACTGGAATTGAACGTCCACGTGGGGCTCCTTGGCACCATCATCTCGCGCCTCAGGACATGGTGAGGGGGAGCTCGTCAGGACAGACGCCACGGCCATTGGCATGCCGTGGCGTCCGGATGGCAGAAATCATGGTTCGTGGTGAAGAAGGCGTCAGAGAACTCTGGCGAGGATGGCGTTATTCGCTGTCGCTCGGCAGGGCGCCGAACCACTTCTGATAGATCTCGGCGTAGCTGCCATCGGACTTCATCTCGGCCAGTGCCTTGTTGGCGGCGTCGGTCCACTCACTGCCCTCGGTGAAGGCGATGCCGTACTGCTGACCTTCATAGAGCGGGCCCACTGTCTTCACGCGACCGTTGCCCTTGGTCTTGGCGAAGTAGCCGACATTGGGAGCGTCATAGAAGACGGCATCGACGCTGCCGGACATCAGTGCCATGTACATGTCGGCGCTGCCGGGATAGGGCGTGATGGTGGAGTCTTCCAGATTGGCGGTGAGATAGTCATAGCTGGTGGAGCCGATCTTGGTGCCGATCTTCTTGCCTTCCAGCCCCTCGATGCCCTCGATGTCGCCATTGTTGGCCGCGGTCAGGATCCGCAGGCCGGAGTCGTAATAGGGGTCGGTGAAGTCGACGATCTTCTCGCGGGCCTCGGTGATGGTGATGCCGGCGATGGCGACATCGACGCTGCCGGTCTGTACGGCCGGGATGATGCCATTGAAGTCCATGGTCTTGAGGTCGATATCGAAACCGGCGCGCTCACCGATGGCGTTGAGGATGTCGATATCGAAGCCGACCATCTTGCCGCTTTCCTGATCGAGCATCTCGAAAGGCACGAAGCTCGGGTCAGTCGCGGCCTTGAGGGTGACGGCATGGGCGGCACTGGCCATCAGGGTGGCGGCCGCGAGACCGGACAGCGAGGCCAGCAGGTGGGATCTACGCATTTTACATGCCTCTTTATATTTGGATTTTAGGATGTAGTGCGTTTTCAGAGTGACGAGAGCACAAGATCCCGTCAAGTCTGCGAGCGCCGCCATGCGGCGGGTTGGCATTCGCAACCTGCTGAGATGGCGAAAAAAAATCGCCCCCTATCGGAAACCGATAGGGGGCGATCAGGTGGCGGCATCGCGCCGGATGTCATGCTGCGCCGTCAGACCATGAAGGACGAACCACAGCCACAGGTGCTGGTGGCATTCGGGTTCTGGATCAGGAAACGCGCCCCGGCCAGACCTTCCTCGTAGTCGATCGTCGAGCCGACCAGATACTGGTAGGACAGCGGGTCGATCACGACCGCGGCTTCGCCCAGCTCGACCACGGTGTCGTCCTCAGCCATGTCGGTGGCGATATCGAAACCGTACTGGAAGCCGGAACAACCACCGCCAGTGACGTAGACCCTGAGACGCAGCTCCGGGTTGGCTTCTTCCGCGCGCAGCGCAGCGATCCGGGCCTTGGCGCTCTCGGATAGATACAGCGGCGTGGGGATGAAGCTTTGTGCTTCGCTCATGCGGGCCTCCTCGAAGGAGTCGGAGGCCGGGCGCTGAAGACAGCGCCCGGCACGGTATAGAGAACGGAATGCTGCCTATTATCCCTATATCCGAGCAAAAGGGTCAACTTTGTCTGACGTGCTGCCTTGCTGGCGACACTGGCGGCTCAGGGCATCATCGCCGGCGCCCCGATGCCGGTCATCTCATCCAGGCCGAACATCAGGTTGAGGTTCTGGATGGCCTGACCTGATGCGCCCTTGACCAGATTGTCGATCACCGACAGCACGACCAGGGTGTCGCCATTGCCCGGACGATGCAGGGCGATGCGGCACAGGTTGGTGCCACGCACGCTGCGGGTCTCCGGATGGCTGCCCAGCGGCATGACATCGACGGCGGGGTGATCGGCGTAACGCTGCTCGAACAGCGCCTGCAGATCTTCCAGCGTACCGCTGAAGCCGCTCAGGCGCGGATAGAGAGTGGAGTGGATGCCAC
Source organism: Cobetia sp. 3AK (assembly GCF_029846335.1). Classification (NCBI taxonomy): domain Bacteria; kingdom Pseudomonadati; phylum Pseudomonadota; class Gammaproteobacteria; order Oceanospirillales; family Halomonadaceae; genus Cobetia; species Cobetia sp. 3AK. The sequence continues at coordinate 134,828 of NZ_JARWKR010000006.1, forward strand.
GGATCATCGGCGTCAGGTGCGGGACGAAGGTGAGGCCGACCGCGCTGCCTGCTGCCATGTCCAGCCCCTGGGTGATTTCCGGCAGGTGACGGTGACCGGAGGCGCCGTAGGCCTTCATGGATTCGCCGGCTTCACACAGCAGCGAGCCGACCTTGGCACCGCGACCGGCCCCGGAAACGGCGGACTTGCAGTCGGCGATGATGTTGTCGGTCTCGATCAGGCCGGCTTCCAGCAGCGGAATGAGCCCCAGTTGCACGGAGGTCGGGTAGCAGCCCGGCACCGCGATCAGACGGGCTTCACGGATGGCGTCGCGATTGACTTCCGGCAGGCCGTAGACGGCTTCGCCGAGCAGTTCCGGTGCACCATGCGGCTGACCATACCATTCGGCCCAGACGTCGGCGTCCTTGATGCGGAAGTCCGCGGACAGGTCGATCACGCGGGTGCCGCGGGCCAGAAGGTCGCCGGCCAGCGCATGAGCGACGCCATGTGGCGTGGCGAAGAACACGGCGTCACAGGCTGCCAGCACCTCGGCATCCGGCTCACTGAACGCGAGGGTGTCGTAGTGGCCGCGCAGATTGGGGTACATCTCGTCGACACGCACGCCCTTCTCGCTGCGTGAGGTGATCACGGTCACTTCCACCTGCGGGTGGCTGGCCAGCAACCTGAGGAGCTCCACTCCGGTGTAACCGGTGCCGCCGACGATACCTACCTTGATCATGCTGCCTCCCCGCTTTCGAGCGGTGTCCTGTTGATACGAATGTGACTCGTGTGTCCGGCTTGCTGATGCGACCTTTTGCGGCCTGTGCGCGAGACAGGCGTTGCGCCATGCTGTGCCGAGGTTGTCGGATTGTGCACGGTCGCGACGGTGCGCAATCGATATGATACACAGGTGTCAGGCGGGCAGTAATGTGCTGCCGACATGGATGTTCATCGTCATCGTCAGTGCCTTTCAAGGAGTCGTGAGTGTCACGCCTGTCGCGTCCGCATCTGCCTCGTCCCAGTCTCGACAATTTCCGGCGCAAGCTGGCGGCGGTCGATGCCCTTCCCCAGCTGTGTCTGCTGGGACTGATCGCTGGCCTGCTGACCGGCTCGTTGATGGTCGGTTTCCGACTGTTGCTGAGCGCGGGGGCACTCGGCTTCATGCCGGATGACAGCCCGGAAAACTTCGAGGGCCTGGCGCCCTGGGTGCGCGCATCATTGCCCTTGCTGGCCGTGCTGGTGATCGGCATCGTGCTCGGTCGTCAGCATCCTGCTCAGCGCAAGCTTGGCATCGGTCATGTCATCGAACGCCTGACCTACCATCAGGGCAAGATGCCGCTGCGTGCCTGGCTCAATCAGATCGTGGTCGGCGTCGTGAGCGTGCTGGGTGGCCTGTCCGCCGGACGTGAAGGACCGGCCATCCACCTCGGGGCTGGCGCTTCCAGCTGGGTCGGAGAGCGTCTCAAGCTGCCCAACAACAGTCTGCGAGTGCTGGTTGCCTGTGGCACGGCAGCGGGCATTTCCGCCTCCTTCAATACGCCGATCGCCGGTGTCATCTTCGCCATGGAAGTGGTGATGATGGAGTACACCCTGACAGGCTTCATGCCGGTGATTCTGGCTTCGACCGCGGGTGCGGTCGTCTCGCAGCTCGTCTATGGCGCCGAACCGGCGTTCGCGGTGCCTTCTCTGCTATTGCACTCGCTGCTGGATCTCCCCTGGGTCGTGATCACGGCACTGGTGATCGGGCTGCTGGCGGGAGGTTTCGTTCACCTGGCCCGGCAGCAGGAGCGTGCCGCGCGTCTGACATGGTCAGGACGGATGGCACTGGTGGGGCTCTCGACGGCCGCCGTGGCCTGGTGGTACCCGCAGGTGCAGGGAATCGGCTATGACAGCCTCGCCCAGCTGCTCGACGGTCAGCTGGCGCTGGATGTGCTGCTGGCGCTGGTCATCGGCAAGCTGATGCTGTCGGCGATATGCGTCGCCTGTGGAGTGCCCATCGGCATCATCGGCCCCGTTGTGGTGGCCGGTGCTGCCGCGGGTGCCCTGATGGGCATGCTGGGCGGCTGGATCTTGCCGGACCAGGCCTCGGACATCGCGCTCTACGCCCTGCTCGGCATGGCGGCGATGATGGGGGCAGTGCTTCAGGCTCCGCTGGCGGCGCTGATGGCACTGCTCGAACTGACGCATTCTCCCAATATCATCCTGCCCGGCATGCTGGCCGTGGTAGTGGCGGGGCTGACCTGCCGCCAGCTGTGCCATTGCCAGGGATTCTTCATCTCGACGCTGACGGCGCAGGGCTTGCACCCGCTTCAGCAACCCTTGATGCAGGCGCTTTCCCGAGTCGCGGTGCCGGCGGTGATGGAGCGCTCCGTGGTCAGCGTGCCGCGGCGCATCACTCGTGAGCGTGCCCGCGCCCTGCTCGAGAGCAAGCCTGTCTGGCTGGTGGTCACGCGTTCGACGCCGGAAAAGCCGATGGTGGCGCTGCCGGCGGCGGATCTGGTGAGGGTGTTGATGGATGAGCACTGGCGAGAGCAGGAAGCGCTCGACCTGCTCGAGATTCCAGCCCAGCGTCTGGATCTCGCCCCGATCCATCTGCAGGCAACGCTGTCGGAAGCCTATGAGCGGCTGCTGCCGAGCAATGTCGATGCGCTCTATGTGGAGCACACCACGGCCCCGATGATTCGCAAGATTTCAGGTATCATCACGCGTGATGCAATAGAGAGCTACTATCGATACAAGCCGTGAAAGGGGCGATCTCGACCCGAGCGTGGTTCAGGTCGTCGGTATCGGCGCTCGATATCCGTAGGGCTTGGGATGTGACCGGATACCGCATGTGCCCGGCGCTGCGAACATGGCACCTTGTCGGCCTGTCGAGTTGAGTGACACTGCCCCTTTCCTTGTATCTTCCGCCCCTGACTGACGGAGTTTCCCCATGTATCTGTGGATCAAGGCGTTCCATCTGATTGCAGTGGTGTGCTGGTTTGCCGCCCTGTTCTATCTTCCGCGTCTTTACGTCTATCACGCCCAGGCGCGTGATGCCGGCGACATCAAGGCCACCGAGTACTTTAAGACCATGGAGCGCAAGCTCTACCGCGGCATCATGATGCCGTCGATGATCGCGACCCTGGTGCTGGGCATCTGGCTGCTGGCACTGGTGCCGAGCTTCATGAGCATGGGCTGGATGCACCTCAAGCTGGCCATGGTCGTGCTGCTGGTCGGCTATCACCATGCCTGTGGGCTGTACCTGAAGCAGTTCGCTGCCGATACCTGCAAGCGAACCTCACGCTACTTCCGCTTCTTCAATGAAGTACCGGTACTGATGCTGGTGGTGATCGTCATCTGCGTCATCGTCAAACCGTTCTGAGAGCCAGCGCTGCCATGACTGAGTGCCCAGCAAGACTGCCCTGTGTTCTGGTGCTGGCGGGACATGACCCCAGCGGCGGCGCGGGTCTGATCGCCGACAGTGAGGCGATTCGGGCCGGTGGTGGCTGGGCGCTGACGGTGCCGACGGCGCTGACGGTACAGAATTCCGGCAATGTCAGCGCCGTGATCCCACAGTCAGGCGAGTCGATTCTGGCGATGGCACATGCCCTGCTCGATGATTTTCGGCCTCGGGCGCTCAAGATCGGACTTCTCGCCAGTCACGAAGCGCTGATGGCGACGGTTACGCTGATCGATGAACTTCGCCAGCACTGGCCCGGGCTTCCGGTGGTATGGGACCCGGTGCTCAAGGCCGGCGGAGGCCATGAGCTCTCCAGTGAAGCGCTGATCCAGCAGGCGCGCGAGATGCTGCTGGCGCGGGTGGATGTCATCACGCCCAATCGTGGCGAGCTTGCGCGTCTGGCAGCCTGTCCTGCGGGTGCCGGCGAGAATGAGCTCGCCGAGCGCTTGCTGATGGAAGGTGCAGGCGCCGTGCTGGTCACCGGGACTGACCCCCTGGATCATGATGACGCCTCGCTCTCTGAGCCATCCGTCACCCATCGTCTCTATCGTCGCAAGCATCTCAGGCTGTCTCTGGACTGTCCGCGGCTGCCGGGCAGCTTCCATGGCAGTGGCTGCACTCTCGCCTCGCATCTGGCCGTGCGCCTGGCTCGTGGCATGTCGCTGGAACCGGCATGGCGTGCGGCGCAGCAGGCGACCTGGCAGAGTCTTGTCGCTGGCCGGGAGCGCGAGCTCAAAGGCCTTGCGCCCGGAGCCCAGCAGCTGCCCTGGCGCTAGCGGTCCTGCTCCTTTCATGCCGGCTTCCAGGCACTGCCGCGGCTGCATCCTGCCCGTGAGTCGCGTTAAGCTGTCGCCATCAAGCGCATCAGGTTATCCACAACGGCTGATGTCTCGCGGCTGGGTGCTCCCATCCTCGGCAGTTGTGGATAACGCGATGTCTCGTTTATCCACACCGTCTTGAGTCATCAACGACTCTTTCCCATTTTTCGCGGCCGTCGTGCCGCACCGTGTCCCTCAAGAGGTATGTCATGACCACGTCCGCTGCCCAGTTCGAACGCGCCAGCCGTCACATTCCCGGTGGCGTCAATTCGCCGGTTCGCGCCTTCAAGGGACTGCATCGTCCGCCGGTGTTCATCGATCATGCCAAGGCCGCCTATCTCTTCGATGTCGAAGACAAGCGCTATATCGATTACGTCGGTTCCTGGGGACCGATGATCACCGGCCATGCCGATGAAGACGTGCTCAACGCCGTGCGTGAGCGACTCGAGAGCGGTCTGTCCTTCGGTGCGCCCACCGAGATCGAATCCGAGATGGCCGAGCTGATCTGCGAGATGCTGCCAAGTCTCGACATGGTGCGCATGACCAACTCCGGCACCGAAGCCACCATGTCGGCGATCCGCCTGGCGCGTGGTTTCACCGGTCGCGACAAGATCGTCAAGTTCGAAGGCAACTACCATGGCCACTCGGACTCGCTGCTGGTCAAGGCCGGCTCAGGTGCATTGACCCATGGCGAGCCCAGCTCCCCGGGCGTGCCGGCCTCGCTCGCCGAGCACACCATCACGCTGGACTACAACGACGCCGAAGGTGTGCGCCGTTGCTTCGCCGAGCTGGGTGATCAGATCGCCTGCATCATCGTCGAGCCGGTGGCCGGCAACATGAACTGCATTCCGCCGGTGCCGGGCTTCCTGGAGAGCCTGCGTGAAGTGTGTGATGCCCATGGCAGCGTGCTGATCCTCGATGAGGTGATGACGGGCTTCCGTGTCGCGCTGGGTGGCGCTCAGGCGCATTACAACATCACGCCGGACCTGACCTGCCTGGGCAAGATCGTCGGCGGCGGCATGCCGGTGGGCGCCTTCGGCGGCAAGCGCGAGATCATGCATCATCTCTCGCCGCTGGGCCCCGTCTACCAGGCGGGCACCCTGGCCGGCAATCCGCTGGCGATGGCTGCCGGGGTCGCGCTGCTGCGCAAGCTCCAGGCACCGGGCTTCCATGCCGAGCTGACCCGCAAGGTCGAGATGCTGTGTGACGGCCTGGAGAGTCGTGCCAAGGCCGCCGGCATCGCCGCGATCACCCAGCGGGCAGGTGGCATGTTCGGACTGTTCTTCACGGATCAGTCCGCGGTCACCGATTTCCAGTCCGCCACGCGTTGTCGCCAGGAAGACTTCGCGACCTTCTTCAACGGCATGCTGGCAGAGGGAGTCTATCTGGCGCCGTCAGCCTATGAGGCAGGTTTCATGTCTGCCGCCCACAGCGACGAGGATATCCAGGCCACTCTGGAGGCTGCCGAGCGCGTCTTTGCGCAGATGGCAGCCTCGGCCTGAGTCGGTCAGACGGTAGAAGCCGGTATCGACCCGCTCGGCAGGCTGCCGGGCGGGCCGCCATCCGGTACACTTGCCGCCAACGATAGCGATTGCGCTAATGACCCTATAGCCAGCTTGCCTTAGCGGAGATGACCTTGAGCCAGGCCCTGATTCGAGCCCTTCACACCGCCGATTGCTTCGATCACCCCGTGAAGGATATCGAAGTGCACGAGACGCACATCTCGTGGATCGTGCTGACCGGCGACTACGCCTACAAGATCAAGAAGCCGCTGGATTTCGGCAGCTTCCTGGATTTCTCCACGCTGGAGCGTCGCAAGCACCTGTGTGAACAGGAGGTGCGCCTCAACCGCCGTCTGGCACCGACGCTCTATCTGGATACCGTGCCGATTTCCGGTACGCCGGAGGCGCCACGCATCAATGATGAGAGTGCCGTCTTCGAGTATGCGGTGAAGATGCGTCAGTTCTCCAACCGGCACCTGTTCAGCGCCTTGCAGGCCAGCGGTGAGCTGTCGCTGGAGCTGCTGGACGACCTGGTCGATCAGCTGGTGGCCTTCCACGAGCAGGCTGAACGCATCCAGGGTGACAGTGATCTTGGCAGCCCGCAGATGGTCAGCCGTACCATCGACAATGAGTTCACGTTGATTCGCCCGCGCCTCGAAGAGGAGGCTGCGCTCAAGCGTCTGGCGCTGTTGCAGGAGTGGACGGAAGAGACCTTCCAGCGTCTCCAACCGGAATTCGAGCGTCGTTGGCAGGAAGGCTTCGTGCGCGAGACCCATGGCGACATCCATCTGGGCAACGCCGTACGTCACGAAGGCCGAGCCTTGCTCTTTGATGGTATCGAGTTCAATGAAGAGCTGCGCTGGAACGATGTCGGCTGTGATCTGGCCTTCCTGGTGATGGATCTGGAAGCCCGTGATGAGCCGGCCTTCGCCCATCACGCCCTGAATCGTTATCTGGAGCTTTCGGGTGATTACTCGCTGGTGCGTCTGCTGCCGTACTACAAGATCTATCGCGCGCTGATTCGGGCCAAGGTCGCGATGATTCGCTATCACCAGCCGGAGTTGAGTGACGCGGATCGTCTCGACGTGATGGCGGAGTATGAGCGCTATATCGAGCTGGCGGAGCGCTACAGCGAGATCCGCTTCCCGTACATGATCATCGGCGTGGGGGTCTCCGGTAGCGGCAAGAGTCGCTTCACCGAAGAAATGGTGCGTGAGCTGGGGGGTGTACGCATCCGCAGCGATGTCGAGCGCAAGCGTCTGTATGGCTTTGCCGCGGATGCCGACACCGGCTCGGGTCTCAATGGTGGCATCTATACGCCGCAGGCGACGCATGCGACCTACGAGCGGCTGTCGAATCTGTCAGCCACGCTGCTGGAATCGGGAATCCCCGTGTGCATCGATGCCACCTGCCTGAAGAAATCACAGCGTGATCGTCTGCGTCACGAGGCAGAAGCCCGTGGCCTGCCCGTGCTGATGATCAGCTTCGAGGCCGATGAGGAGACGCTGCGCAGGCGCATCGTCAAGCGCAGTCAGCGTAGTGGCGAGGCGTCCGAGGCGGGGCTTGAGGTGCTGGACAAGCAATTGGCCAATCGTGAGCCGTTCGCTCCTGAGGAGCATGGTCAACTGATCCATATCGACACGACAGCGCCCAACGCTAACGTAACGTTGGCACGTTTGATCCGCGAGCAGCTTAGACTGCACTAAGCCCAACGACATGCTGAAAGGAGCATGGCGAGTGATCGTCATGCTCCTTTCATTTTTGGCAAATGCTTGCACGAATCCCCGATCTGCATTTGAAAACCCTGCATCAGATAAGGAAATACCATGCGTCATAATCTTGCACCTACCGCTGCCGTCGCCATCAGCCTTGCACTGCTCGCCGGTTGCTCAAGTCAGCCTTCCACGGCGGATCTGATGCGGGGGCAGGCAGAGGAAGCCAAGGCTGTCGCCCAGGTGCGCGATCAACTGGCCGACCAGTGGGAAGAGGGCAAATCACTGGTCGCGGCAGGTGAGAAACAGATCGTCAGTGGTGAAGATCTCGTCGATGACGGAGAAGCCAATATTCGCAAGGGCCAGGCCTTGATCGAAAAGGGCAACAAGCAGATCAAGAAAGGCAAGGGCCGTATCACTAGTGGCAACAAGCAGGTCGCCCAGGGTCGCAAGATGGTGGATGAGAGCCTCTCGACCTATCGCCAGTCTTTCCCGGAACAGTCCGTGACACTGGAAAAGAAGTAACCCGCCATCGCGATAATCATTTCGCAGCTGATACTGGAAGGCCGCTGACATTCGTGTCGGCGGCCTTTTTCTTTGATGGCATCACCAGAGCTTAAAAATGAAAAACCCCGCTTGCGCGGGGTTCTGTAAGACATCTTGGCTGGGCGTGATCAGTACTGCATCACGCTCGCCACGTTGCCACCGCCGGTCTGGGTCACGCTGGCGGTGTTCATCGCACCGGACTGCACGACGTGAGCACGGTTGGCGACGAAGCTCAGGATGCCACCTGCCTGCTGAAGGACTTCGGAGCTGTGGCCAGAGCCAGTCTGTTGGACGCGGGCGTGATCGTTGTAGCCAGTCTGGGTGATCAGAGAGTCACTGTTGGTACCACCTTGCTCGACGATGGCGTAGTTGGAATATCCGCTCTGACTGTTGATGGCCAGATTCTCGCTTCCCGTCTGGCTGATGTCGGAGTACTGCAGCATGTCTGACTGAGTCACCCGCGCAGTGTTGTTCGCATTGCTCTGATTGACGAGCGAGTCATGGGAGCTGCCGTCCTGAGTGACTCGTGCGACTTGATTTGCACCGGCCTGGGTGACGGTTGAATCGATACGTGAGCCGGTCTGGGTCACGACGGCAAGGCCCAGTTCACCGGTCTGTGAAACCGTGGAGTTGTTGAAGCGTCCTTCCTGAGTGACACGTGCACGGTTGTACTCACCGGTCTGCATCACATCCGAGGCGTGCTGGTAGCCGGTCTGGGACACCCGGGCAATCGCATAACTGCCTTGCTGAGTGGCCATGGAATCATTGAATACCCCTGTCTGTGTCACGACCAGAGTATTTTCACGCCCTGCCGGCGAGCCGCTGGCACCCTGCCAGGATTCAGAGTGGTTGGCAAAACCATCCTGGGTGACGCGGGTGAGGTGCTTGTAGCTCTTCTGGTTCAGGTCAACGGAATTGTAGGCACCCGTCTGATTGACGATACCGGTGTTGGTGCTGCTGTACTGCTGTGATTTTACCTTGTTGGCACCCCCCAGCTGATTGACGCGAATCGTATGATTGACGCCGTTCTGATAGGTGTTGGCCTTGTTGAAAGCCCCTGTCTGGTCAATATCACTGTCATGTGAGCTGTTGAGCGAGCCGCCATCTCGAGACGTCTGACCTACCTTGGCCTTGTTCATGAAGCCGGTCTGGTCGACATCCGACGTGTTGTTGTCTGCCATGGCGTGAGAAGAGATGGCGATGGCAGCAGCGAGAAGGCTGATTTGAATCTTCATGGTAAGTTCCCTTGTATTGATATTGGTGTCTTCTGTTTTTTATTATGTATTACGTGTGATGCGTCCCCATGGCATGACGGAGATCATGCCGATACTGCTCGGTTGGCGCCGTACTTCAGCGCCGTGATATCAGAGGTTGGTAATGTCATCAGTCCAGCGTTGAAGGTGACATTCCCATTGAATTCGATGCCTTTGTTTCCGGCGTTTTATTCTCGTCTGTTCATTTTCAGCGCATGCACTCGAGAGCGTGATGAACTCAATCAGGTTCATTGTTGAATGACCTGGACCTGCATACGGCCGCGTGCATGCTGGATGATGCTGACGGGCACCTGACTGCTGCCCTGTTGAAGCAGCATCGCGCCTCCCCCCAGTCCGGTCTGCTGAATCAGCGCGGACTGGGAGATGCCCTGCTGCGCGATCAAGGCATCATGACCCTGGCCTTGCTGGAGTATGTTTGCCTCATTCAGGGTGCCATCTTGCAGGATATAGGCGCTGTTTCCGCTTCCCTGCTGCACACTGATCGCCGTATTCATGACGCCTTGCTGGGCGATCATCGAGACGTTGGCCAATCCATGTTGAGAGAGAGTTGCCTCATTGCGGAAGCCATACTGAGCAATGTCGGCGACGGAGCGGGATGACTCCAGTTCTGAACGGATCGCCAGGTCGCCCGCCATGGCAAGCAAGCTGAAGGTGGAAGCTGCGAATAATAATCCTGCCTGAGATAATCTCTGTCGCGGCTTGCTATCCAGACTCATGGTATCGACCTGTTTTGATCACGTTACTGATGGACTTACTATTGATCTTTACAGGAGCTGGTGCCATCAGCTGTTTTGAGGGTTATGAGAGTGAGAAGAGACTGTCTTTTATCGTCAATCTTGAGGAGGGAGTTAGTGAGTAATAATGGTGTCATTCCCAACAGAATGATGAGGTGGCTCGCTTCGCGAAGACTCAGACTATTAATACTTCAGAAATTCACTTTAATCTCATGTAATGTCAGGTGTTGTTTTTCTCAATGGTATCAATATTTTCAATGATATATAAAAAAGGCACCCTATAGAGGGTGCCTTTCATTACAGAAGAGCCAGCCGGATGTCGAGTGTCTTCGCTCGCGTTACAGCATTGGCGTGGGCGCCTGGAGATAACTCATCAGTTCCGACTTCTGCATGTCCGCCGGGTCTGCCAAGGCCCATAGCTGGCGCTCCACCCCTTGAGCAATCAGGTGAATGACAGCGGCCTCGATGGCCGACATCACGGCTAGCTGGACTGGCTCATTGTTGGTATAGCCTGTCTCCAATTCCAGCAATCGACTGAAATCGATGAAGCGATAGACGCCCGCTCGAAGCTCGCGAGAGTAGATCGTCTTGCTGGTATTGACGTTGGCGATGACCTGGCCGGTGGTGATATCCACTGCGCGCAGATTCACGGTCACCTGGTCGACCTGATACTGACCCGATGCCCCGATACCGAAGTACTCTGCCCCAGAGCCACCTGTCCTGACATTGGAATCAAAGGCGATGATGCCGCCTTCGAAAAGCAGGTTGGCTGCCTGCAATGCCTCAATATCCCCCTGGCCGGTTCTCTCCAGATTGGCCCGGATGATCTTGCGTTCCGTGAGCAGGTTCTGCAGGCCCACACGCTCCAGAGGAATGAACCAGCCGGAGTCGGAGAGAGCGGCACTCAGCATGGCCGCCCCTCCCTGGGTCACTGCCGTGGAGAAGGTACTGGCCGGAGCCGGTCGGTACTGGCCTGTCTGGTCCCGGAAATCGTAGATGGCGACGGGAATTCGCCCGGCTGGTGGCGGGAGATTGATCAGATCGTTGTAGGTGGTGGTTCTTGGCATCAAGGTGCTGGGCATCCCTGCCAGCCCCTCGGTATGCGCCACCATGGGAGCACAGCCCGCAAGCGCCAGGCCGGTCACGGCCATCAGCGAGGTAAGCATCTTCTTCATTCGCGATACCCTTCATCAGAAGTCGTGTCAGAACGCATTGCCTGAGGTGCCAAGATTGATGACGGTCGTTTCTCCGGTCGCACGATCCAGCACCTGCATGGAGAAACCGCCATTGCCGTTACTGACGACCTCGACACGCAACTGGGCGCTGTCGATCACGCTGGTACGGCCTGGCTCACTGGTATCGACGGCATCGGTGATGGCGTCGGAGACCAGGCTGTTGCGAAGGTCACTGATGAAGAGTTCTGTCTCTGAAAGACTGTCGAACGAGTAGGCATCGGGATCCTCATGGGTATCCTGTGCCTGGGCCTTGCTGAGCAGATAGCTGCCATTGAGAGGGTTGCCGCCGAAACTTGGATTGACGGGCTGATAGATGAGTTCGCCGGCATATAGCGGCATCGCCGATAACAGCAACGACACCGCGAGTGTCTGATGCTTCATGATGTTCCCCTGTTCCCTTGCACATTGTCAGGGTCTTCGTGATCGAAGCCCTTTTATTATGGATTCAACCTGTGCTTTTCAGAATTCATCGCCCGCCATGTCCGGGTCGTCCTGGAGTGCTTCCAGCACCTTGCGACGCAGGAACTGATTGGAGACGGTGGTAACGGCTGAGCTTGCGTAGAGGTCGACGTCATTCACTCTCGGGGGCAGGGTCGCCTCATAGAGAACGGTATTGCCCTCCGTGATCCAGATGAGGCTGCCCCAGCGTGCCGAAGGACGCTCGTGAATACTCAGAGAGGTGTTTCTCAGGGCTGGACTATCAAGGCGTTGCTGGCTGAATTGACGATAGAAGGTCTTGCCGATCATCGTCATGGTGCGATCTATCATCACCCCGTTCAGGCCATCACTGAGTCTGGCGCGAGGCCGCTGGATGGCGACCCCATCGTGGCCATCCGCCCGGGCCCCGCTGCCTTCGCTGGCAACCGAGACTTCTGGTTTCACCGCCTCCGGCGCTGATTGCGCGGAGGCATGCGACATCAGGGAAAGTGCCAGTCCCCATGCAAAGGCATGGTGGACAACCATGCCTGCGGCGCTCACGACATCTGTGCTCGACGAGCGATACGCGGTGTACGTGATACCGGCATGGCAAGGTTCTGGCGAGCCCAGTTCATGGCCTGGATGCGATTGTGCACCTTGATCTTGCGGAAGATGTTGTAGAGGTGTGACTTGACCGTATGTTCGCTGACGAACAGCTGGTCTGCTATCTCGGTATTGGAGGCACCCGTGCCCAGCAGGCCGATGATCTCTACCTCGCGCTGCGTCAGACCGCAGACGGGGCGATAGGCGTTCAGCTGCTGACGACGGTAGAAGTCCAGCAAGCGAGTCATCAGCGGGCGGGACATCCACATGTCGCCTTCCAGCAATTTCGCGATTCCCTTGCTGATCAGCGACAGACTGTCCTGACGATAGAAGACACCCTGCAGGTGCGTGCTGACCAGCAGGCTTGCGGCCTCTTCCTCATCACTGATGTTGATCGCTGCCAGCTCGGCACTGGCATCCTGACTGGCATCAGCATCCCAGCGTTGCATCGTGGTCTCGTCGACGTGGTCGGTATCGAGAAGCACGATCGTCCTGTCTGCCTGCCCTGGGGTGTAATCCTCGTCGGGGCTTGCGGAAGCCACCTGACACTCAAGCTGCTGGCGAATGTAATCCATGAACAGCGCTGACTGCGGATTGCAGTCAGTCACCAGCAGCACCATTGCATTCCCTGTAATCATGGTGCGAGACCTCTGAGTTGTCTTACCGATTTTCTTGGCGGAGCCATTGCGAAAGTGGTTGGAGATGTTGCTGTGACGAGTGGCACTCCTCTGCGTCGGGCATTACGCATCGGGCACCCCTTTATATTTGCCTGATAGGCACGATAAGGCAACCTATATTCAGCACTTGCTAAACTATTAGATTTGTTATTGCTAAATTTGATATGGCGGATTCTGGAAAATAACAACGAAAACAGCACCTAATCCATGATAGGGGTATCTGTCGCCTGACCTTCATCCTGGTGAGTGCAATAAAAACCAGACCATTGCGCTTTTAGGGTTAGGGCTTCTGTTGGTACGAAGGTACCACAAGTCTGGTACCTTCGTGCATCGCTTCCATATCGTTGTGTAATAGGCCTTGTCTTTTTGTAACTGAAGGGTGCGGCCGTGACTGAAAAGCGACGCACTCTGCCAGGATTTCAGAACTAGATCACTCGAATGGAGTGCTTACTACCTGCAAGAGCCCTGCAGGAGTGCTGGTAGTCACTGTGTGATGCGTCGGTCTGGCCTACGCCAGTCGCTCGTATCAGATCGCCCCGAATTTCAGGTTTCCGGGTTCGGTGAGCGATGGGGGGCGTGCTGCGGGAGGTAGAGATTGAGATGCTCGTGCGCCCATTCGATGGCCTGATGCCGGTTGTGAACCCTGATTTTACGAAAGATATTATATAAATGAGACTTTACCGTGTGCTGACTGAGGTTCAAACGTTGAGCAATATCGACATTACTCTGTCGAGTGGCGATCAGGGATAATATTTCCAGTTCCCTTTGCGTCAATCCCATGACAGGTTGGAAGGCGATCTGTTGTTGTTGACGATAATGACGAATCAGCGATTGCATCAATTTTCGCGATAACCATATCTCCTCGTCCAGCATCGCCCTTATACCCTGACTTATCTGAGAAAGATTATCATGTCGGTAGAAGATGCCGTTCAAGGGAACATGCAAAAGCAGGGCGATGGCAGCGTCCTCATGCTCGACATTGAATGCGGCTGACCTGGAAAGCGAGCTCCAGTGGGTCATCTTCGCCAGGTCGCATTGTGCGCTGTCGATCAGCACCAGATTCGGCGTGGCAGGCGTGTCGGCCTCCCTGTCGCAGGCTTCCACGGAGCATTGAAGCTGTTCATGCAGATAATCGACAAACAGCTCAGTCTGTGGAGACAAGGCGGTCACGAACAGGACTTTGGTCGTTTGCATGGGGCACTCCTGCCGTGGTGTCAGAACCTGATGGAACGGTGACAGACCGAAGGATGTAGTGCTTGCCAGGTCAGCGAGTCATCACTCTCAGTCTAGACAAGCGTGATGAGGCGATGCCGTCCTTGGATAGTGCCAGATGGCATAAGAATCTCTCCTTGTTATTCTTTGGATTAGCCCTTTGGGATCAGTGGGTTGGGAGGAGCCCTGGGAAGGTGTCAGTCTTGGTGGGTAACAGGCATAGTGAAATCCCGTGTTGGGATGAGTGGAGATTGGTAAGCCATCGAGCATCCGGGGGCAGACGAGCTCAAGTGAGCCGGGTGATTTTCGTGAGGCTTCAATACCAGTTTGCTCAGTCAGAATGAAAGCTGCCCCGCGTGTACCTATCGGACTCACACGATAGAATGTGTCTTGTACCCTCTGCCTGTTTTCATGATGTTCTCGCAGGGTCGCACGTTTCTTCTGACACCACCCCGGAGATGTTCATGTCTGCCTCATCACTTGTGCTGGCCAGCGGCAATGCTGGCAAGCTGCGGGAATTCGCTCGCTTGCTGGCTCCACTGGGTATTGCCCCGATTCCTCAGAGCCAGCTGGGTGTCAGTGATGCCGAAGAGACCGGGTTGACCTTCGTCGAGAATGCCTTGATCAAGGCGCGTCATGCCGCCGCCATCACCGGACTTCCGGCGCTGGCCGATGATTCGGGGATCGAGGTCGATGCGCTGGACGGCGAGCCCGGTATCTACTCGGCACGTTTCGCCTCGCGTCGTCAGCAAGGCCAGGGAGATCAGGACAACAATGCGGCCTTGCTGTCAGCGCTGGAAGGTGTGCCGGAGGAGGCGCGTACGGCGCGCTACTGGTGTGTGCTGGTCTACCTTCGGCATGCGGCAGACCCTGTCCCCATCATCGTGCAGGCCAGCTGGGAGGGCCGGGTGCTGACTGCTCCGAGTGGTGATGGCGGTTTCGGCTATGACCCCCTCTTCTGGTTGCCAGAGCAGGGCATGAGCGCGGCACAGCTTGAGGCATCCACCAAGAATCGACTCAGTCACCGGGGCCGTGCCATGCAGCAGCTGCTTCAAGCATTGACCGCTGCAAGTGAGAGCGCTTGATGTCCGTCGAGTCGTTGCCGCCGTTATCCCTCTATATTCATGTGCCGTGGTGCGTGCGCAAATGTCCTTACTGTGATTTCAATTCCCACGGTGTGGGCCGCGATGCCCATCTGCCGGAGGTGGAGTACATCACGGCACTGCTGGCGGATCTGGACCAGGATCTCCAATGCCTCCAGGGGCAGCCTGAGCGTGAACTGCAAAGCATCTTCATCGGTGGCGGGACCCCGAGCCTGCTGAGCGGGCAGGCCTACCAGCGGCTGTTCGACGGCATTCGCGAGCGCGTGGCACTGTCCGAGGGATGCGAGATCACGCTGGAGGCCAATCCCGGCACGCTGGAACAAGGCCGCTTCGCTGCCTATCGCGCTGCCGGCATCAATCGGCTGTCCATCGGGGTACAGACCTTCCAGCCGGAACAGCTCAGCGTACTGGGGCGTATCCACTCCGCACAGGAGGCCGAACGGGCGGTTGCCAGCGCACGTGCTGCCGGTTTCGACAACTTCAACATCGACCTGATGCATGGCCTGCCGGGGCAGACATTGGAAACGGCACTGGATGACATCCAGCGCGCACTGGCGCTCAAGCCCACTCATCTCTCGTGGTATCAACTGACGCTGGAGCCCAATACCGAGTTCTACTCGCGCCCCCCGGTGCTGCCGGAAGATGATCTGCTGTGGGACATTCAGGATCATGGTCACGAGATGCTGGAAAGCGGCGGATTCCGTCGCTATGAAATTTCCGCCTACGCCCTTGAGGGGCGAGGGGCACGCCACAACCTGAACTACTGGAAATTCGGAGATTATCTCGGCATCGGTGCGGGCGCGCACGGCAAGCTGACGCTGGCGAAGACGGACAGCAGCGGGAACTTCACTGGCGAGCTGCAGCTCCAGCGACGCTGGAAGAGCCGGCAGCCCCAGGCCTATCTGCGTCGCATGCAGGACCCGCGTGGCTTCATTGCCGGTCAGCAGGAGATCGCCCCGGAAGAGCTGGCACTCGAGTTCATGATGAATGCGCTGCGTCTGACGGATGGCGTCAGCTTCGAGGAGATGCGCCGCACGACCGGGCTTGAGCGCGAGGCCTTGGAGCCGGGGCTGAGTCTGGCGCGCGCGCGCGGGCTTATCGTTGAGGATGACGCGCTGTTGCGTGCCTCGCCGCAGGGCTTATTGTTCCTCAATGACCTGCTGGCCATGTTCGACACCTGAACGATCAGGCATGATCACACCAGAATGTGGCACTACGCCGATGTCGTCTTGCCATCCATGAGAGTGAAGATAGGGAGCGTTACCATGAAGAAGTCCGTACTCCTGGCCCTGCCGCTGGCAGCTGCCGTCGCGATGGCGGGTTGCACCACGACCAACCCGTATACCAATGAGCAGCAGACCTCCAGTACGGCCAAGGGTGCCGGTATCGGGGCTGTCGTTGGTGCCATCGCCGGGGCGACCAAGAGTGGCAACCATCGTCTCGACAAGGCGCTGATCGGCGCGGCAGCCGGCGCGGCAGCCGGTGGTGGCATCGGGTATTACATGGATGTCCAGGAAGCCAAGCTGCGTGATCAGCTGCAGGGCACCGGCGTCAGCGTGACCCGTGTCGGCGATCAGATCATCCTCAACATGCCGTCCAACGTCACCTTCGGTTCCGATTCCAGCACTCTGTCCGGCCAGATTCAGCCGGTCATGGATGGTGTGATCACGGTCCTCAAGGAATATGACGAGACTCGCGTCAACATCGCGGGCTATACCGATTCCACCGGTGCCAGCAACTACAACCAGAATCTGTCCGAGCTGCGTGCCCAGGCGGTCGGCAACTATCTGGCCAGTGGTGGCATCGCCTTCAATCGTCTGAACATGCGTGGTTATGGCGAAGCCAGCCCGGTGGCATCGAATGATACCCAGTCCGGTCGTGCACAGAACCGTCGCGTCGAGATCACTCTGACTCCGCTGGAAAGCTGAGTCTCAGCCAGCTGTCCTGACGGCAGCGGGTCGCATCGATGTTTCAGACAAGGCCTGCGCTTCGGCGTGGGCCTTGTCGTCTGTGAAGGACGGCTTTTGGGGTGACAAGTGACCATCTCTGCTATCCTTCAGCCCCTTCAGCGGTCTTCATCCATCGGTCACTTTGGCTGAAGCCACCGCCCCCAGATTTCTGTCCAGCCGGCATCATGCCGCTGACATCGCCGTATCAAGGAGGCGCATTTGCTCGCCTATCAGCACGCCTATCACGCCGGCAACTTCGCCGATCTCCACAAACACCTGCTGGCCAATACGCTCGCCGAGCATCTATTACGTAAAGAGTCGCCTGTTACGTTCATCGATACCCATGCCGGACGCGGCTGGTATCCCCTGGCGGCACGTGAAACAGAGCAATTGCGCGAGTATGAGCAGGGCGTGTTGCCAGTGTGGCAGGTGCGCGATCGCTGGCTGACGGACGCGGGCGAACCTGCCCCGGGTGCAACGGACAAGCCACTGGCACGCTGGTTGGCCAGGCTGGCCGACATGCAGCCCGAGAGTGGCAAGGGAGCGCCGTCCACGTTGAGCGTCTATCCCGGCTCGCCCTGGTGGTTGAGCCAGGCGTTGCGTCAGGGGGACAGGCTGCTGGCGTATGAACTGCATCCGGGTGAGATCTACCACTTCGACCAGGCGCCGGTGCAGCGTGACAGTCTTGGCAAGGTGATGCGCCGCCAGCAGGACGGGCTGTCTGGCCTGTTGGCAGCAGTGCCGGTCACCACGCCGCGTGTCGCGGTGCTGATCGACCCCAGTTACGAGCTCAAGAACGATTACCGTGATGTGGCGGATGTCGTGGTCGAGACGCTGCGCAAGTCTCGCCATGCCACCATCATGATCTGGTATCCGCTGCTGCCGGCCGGCCGTCAACATGACCTGCTCGAGCGCCTCAAGAAGCAGTCGCCCGCGCCGATGTGGCGCAGCGAGCTGGTGATTGACTCGCCCGAGGGCGATCACGGCATGTATGGCTCTGGCATGCTGGTGATCAATCCTCCGTGGCAGTTCGATCGTCAGTTCTCTGATGCCATGCAGGAGGTGGTCGAGGTGCTCAAGGGCGCATTGCCGGCTCCGCAGTCCGTTGCCGTCGAGCACAAGGGCCTGTGGTGGTTGTCGGAAGAGGTCGCACGAGCGCGCAGCGAACCCAAGCCGATGCCGCGCGAGCGGCTGCTGGCGCTGCGCAAGCTCAACCAGAAGGTCAAGCGCGACGCCGACGTGGAAGTGACTCAGGCCAAGCCCAAGCGTGAGAAGCTCAAGCGCGGAGAAGGCTGGGCCAAGCCGCGCGTCCGCAATGACAGCGCGACGCCCAAGGCCAAGGGCAAGCGTCATTCCGCGACGGCCAAGCCGAAGACCAGCATCAAGGCGCAGATCAAGGATCAGGTGCATGGGCATTCCGCCCCCAGTGAGAAGCGGGTCAGCGAAAAGCCCGCCGAGCGCAAGTCGACGTCACGCCCCGAGCCGGCACAACCGCGTGGCAAGGGCGAGATGGCGAGCAAGGCTGCAGGCAAGGATTCTGCCAGCTGGAGCGACTGGTCTTCCAGCATGCCGGGCAAGGGGCGCCGTGAAGGCTCCACTCGCGTCAGCAAGCGCAGTACGCCGGCGATTGGCCGCGATGGTCAGGTCAATTCTTCCAGCACCACCAAGTTGCCCAGGAAGTATGCCGCCAGGCAGCGTCCTGAAGACACCAGCGACGTCGGCAAGCCGCTGGATGCCCGTGAGGCGCGTGCCCTGCGTGAGAAGCAGGAACACAATGCCATGAAGGGCAAGGCGACCAAGGGAAGCCCCGACAAGGGGCAGGGCAGCAAGCCGCGCGGTCCGCGCAAGCCCTGAAGGTCGGCGTGAGAGCTGAAGGCGGAAGCCCGTCACTCAGGCTTCGCAGAACAGACGCCCCCACAGGCTTCGCCTGTGGGGGCGTCTTGCGTGATCCAGTTCCCGTTCACATGAATGATCAAGGCGACGCCTCGCGTCAGTGGGGAATATCTTCCTGCCACAGGCGCTGGTAG
This sequence comes from Cobetia sp. 3AK, assembly GCF_029846335.1. Taxonomy (NCBI): domain Bacteria; kingdom Pseudomonadati; phylum Pseudomonadota; class Gammaproteobacteria; order Oceanospirillales; family Halomonadaceae; genus Cobetia; species Cobetia sp. 3AK. The sequence continues at coordinate 154,058 of NZ_JARWKR010000006.1, forward strand.
AGGCCGGGCGTCGTCATCAATTCTTCGTGTGACCCCAGCTGCGTGACGCGCCCCTGTTCCAGCACCAGCAATCGATCTGCGTCCCGCACCGTGGCCAGACGATGTGCCACCACGATCAGGGTCACCTCGCCGCGTAACTCCTGCAGCGCCTGCTGCAGCAGCGCCTCGGTATGGCTGTCGATGCTGGCGGTGGCCTCATCCAGCAGCAGGGCGCGTGGGGTGGCCACCAGAGCACGGCCGAGCGCCAGCAACTGCCGCTCCCCGGTGGAAAGGCTCAGGCCTCGCTCGCCCAGCAGCGTGTCGAGGCCCTCCGGCAGTCCGCGGATCAGCGGCGTCAGGTGTGCCTTGTCCAGCACCATGTCCAGCCGTGAATCGCTGATCTCGCGTCCCAGCAGCAGGTTGTCGCGCAATGTCGTGGCACGGATGAAGGGCTCCTGGGGAACGATGGCGATGGCCGCTGCGCGTTGGTGTGCTGACCACTCTCCCAATGGCCGTCCATCCAGCCGGAGTTGCTCGCGGTGAGCCGGGCGCTGACCACTGAGCAGGTCGAGCAGGGTGGACTTGCCACTGCCGGTCGGGCCGACGACCCCCAGAAATTCACCACTTTCGATCGTGAGCGTGATGCCATCCAGCGCAGGGGCTTCTGCCCCCTGGTGCCAGTGGGTCAGATGCTCGAGCTGATAGTGACCACTCGCCAACGTCGTGATGGCATCTGTCTCGCTCGCTCGTGCTGACGCCGGCGTGGAGGAGGGGGCAGCCTTTGCCCCGGACTCCGTCATCATCCCCGCCGCTTCCCCTTCCCGTGGAGTCTGCAGCACTTCTTCCAGACGTCCAGCGGCTACCAGCGCTGACTGGAAGACCTGCAGGCGTTGGGTAATCTCGATCAGCGGTTCGCTGATGCGCCCCAGCCAGGCGATGAAGGCATACAGCACGCCCAGCTCAGCGCCTCCGCCCAGTTCACGCAGCCCGAAGACCGCGACCAGTGTCAGCGTGATCAGCATGGCCATCAGGTCGATGGCGGAACGCAGCAACAGGCCCGAGACGCGTACCGTGCGCATGCGCGCTGAATATTGCGCGAGATTGAGGCGATGATAGCGCTCGCCGAAGCGCGTCGTCTGGTGGCTGGCCTGCAGGACACTCATCCCGCCGATCGCCTCGGCGATACGTGCATTCTGAAAGGCGCGCAGTCGGCGTACTTCACTGGCAGCACGACCGGAGAAACGCTGATAGAGCCAGATCAAGCCGATGGAAAGCGGAATCAGTGCCATCGCGATGAGCGCGAGGGTGCCATCCATCAACGCCATGGCCGACAGTATGCCAATCAGCAGCACCACGTTGCCGACCAGCGTGGCCAGCACTCCGACATACAGCTCCTTCAGGGACTCGGTATCGTTGGTCACGCGTGCCACCAGTTCACCGGCCGCCAGAGTATCCAATGTCGTCAGTGGCTGATGGAGCAGGTGAGTGAAGACTCGCTCACGCAGATCGCGCACACTGGCGAGGGCCAGGCGTGCGAAGCGCAGTTGCTGTAGATAGCGCCCGGCGGCTGCCCCACCCTGGGTGATCAGGTACAGACCCATCAGCCCTGCCAGCGCCTCGGGGGCCAGATTGCCGGGAATCAGGTGCTCATCCAGGTAACGCTGTGTCAGCCACGGGCCGAGGACGTCCAGCGCCGTGGCAACGATCAGGATCGACAGCGCGCGCAGGACATCCCCCAGGCGCTGCCTCAGCGGTTGCCACAGCAGTATCAGGCGACGACGGCTGAGCAAGCGTGATGTCACGGGAGCCTCGGATTGCGTGTGACTCATGAGCGCACTCCCTGCGGTGCATCGCTGTCCCGGTCTGCCTGCTGGGCCTGCCAGAGTCGCCAGTAGGCGCCACGTGCCTCGAGCAGCGTCTGGTGATTGCCCTGTTCGAGAATGCGCCCGTCCTCGAGGACCAGAATGCGCTGACAGCGCTGGACGGCTGACAGACGATGACTATTGATGATCAGCGTGCGCCGTCGTCCCTGGCGCTCAGAGTGTTGCAGACGTGCCAGCGTGGTCAGCAGGGTGCGCTCGGTGACCTGATCCACGGCGGACAGGGTGTCATCCAGCAGTAGGATGGGAGCCTCGGTGAGCAGACTGCGCGCCAGTGCCAAGCGTTGACGCTGGCCGCCGGAGAGCGTGATGCCACGCTCGCCGATCATGGTATCGAGCCCGGCGGGAAGACGCGCGAGATCATTGTCGAAGGCGGCGGCGCTCAACGCCTGGTGTATCCGCGCATGGCTGGCCTCGGGACACGCGAGGGCGACATTGTCGGCCACCGAGAGCGCAAACAGGAAGGGATCCTGCGGGACGAGCGAGAACTGGTCACGCCATGCGCGAAGTGTGTACTCACTTGCGGGGTGACCTCCCAGTGTCAGCGTTCCCTGGTCGTCTGACAGCGGCCAGCTGCGAGACAGCAGGCGCAGCAGCGTGGACTTGCCGCTGCCGGTCGCACCGACGATTCCCAGGCTTTCCCCTGCCGCCACCTCAAGCGAGAGCGGTCCAAGAGAACGCTGCTGGCTTCCGGGGTAGTGGAATTCCTTGACCTCAAGGCGGAGTGAGTGGTCGCTCACCTCATCCCGTGTGCCGGTATCCTGCAGCGCTTCCGGGGCCGCATGGAAGATGGCCAGGCGACGAGCGGCCGCCGCACCACGCTGCAGGATGTTCAGACACCAGCCAAGCGCGAACATCGGCCAGATCAACTGGGCGAGATAGAGCGAGAAGCTGGTCAGTTGTCCAAGCGTGATGGCCTCCTGGAGATAGCGCCAGCTGCCGATGCCCAGCGTCAACAGGGTGGCCATCGAGAGCGAGAGAAACACCACGGGGCTGAAGGCGGCCTCGAGTGTCTGGACGTGATAATCCACGCGTTCGGCGGCCGCGGCGCGTTTCGAGAAGGCGCGGGCTTCGTCATCGAGCAGCGCATGACTCCTGAGCATGCGAATGCCGGCGAAGGCTTCCTGGGTCTGGTCGTTGAGGTCCGAGAAGCGTTCCAGCGATTCGCGAAAACGCAGTCCGATACGTCGGGAGATTCGGGCAAAGGCCCAGGCCATGAAGGGGAACGGCAGCAAGGCAAGCAATGTCAGCGGCACATCGATCGCGAACAGCATGATGCCCAGCACCAGTACGAAGGTCATGGCGCCATCGACGCTGGACAGCACACCTTCTGCGGCGGCCATCTCCACGGCATCGATGTCCTGACTGGCGTGCGCCATCAGGTCTCCGGTGCGATGACGCTGATAGAAGCCGGGGTCCAGGCGTGTCAGCTTGGCGTGAAAGGCATCACGCTGCTCCGTCCCCAGCCGATAGGCGGTCCCGAACAGCGCCACGCGCCAGGCATAGCGCAGGGCGTAGAGCGCGAGGCCCGCTGCCACCAGCCACCACAGGCGGGTCAGCAGGGCATCATGATCCAGACTGCCATCACGCAGGGCATCGATGGTGGCGCCGATGGCCCACGGCAGCAGCAGATTCAGCCCCGCGACCCCGATCAGGAACGCGATGGCCAGCAGGTAGCGGGGCCAGTGGCGGGTGAAGAAATCGAGCAGCAGATGTCGCAATGGGGCCTCGGGTAGAGGCCCTGTGCTCAGCTCGGCGGCGGGGTTCGGCGGGAGTGAGGTGCTGGAGTCACGGGACTCGCGATGGGGATCCTGCGGCCTTTTCGATGTTGCGCGTCCCGCCATGTCGACTCCCTGTCTGCCCCTGCCCATCTTCGCCACTCGGAGATGTTCGGCAGAGGCAGTATAACGAGAGTCTGTCCGCCAGACGCAAGCGCTGGCGGCGGGAGGCTTTCGGGAGGAGAAGGTCAGTCCGGCGGGATCACTTGCCGATGCAGAAGCTGCCGAAGATTTCCCCCAGCAGATCATCGGCCGAGAATTCCCCGGTGATCTCGGACAGCGCCATCTGGGCAGCACGCAGGTCTTCGGCCAGCAGCTCCCCCGCCGCGGCGCCAAGCAGCTGGGCCTCGCCGTTGTCGAGAGACTCGCCGGCACGCTCCAGCGCATCCAGGTGACGACGGCGGGCGCTGAAGCGACCTTCGGCCGTGCCGGTGAAGCCCATGATGTCCTTGAGGTGATCACGCAAGGCATCCAGGCCCTGATTGTCGCGCGCCGAGATGCGCACCACGCTGGCCTGATGACGCGCCTGCTCGGCATCGCCATCCTCGATGGCAGTGACGTTGGTCAACCCGGGCGACTCGCCGCTGGTGTCGATCTTGTTGCGGACCAGCGTCAGGCGTGACGGATCCGGCAGGCGTGCGACGAATTCCGGCCAGATCTCCATCGGGTCGGTGGCTGACGTGGTCGCGGCATCGACCAGCAACAGGACGCGATCCGCCTTCTCGATCTCGTCCCAGGCGCGCTGCACGCCGATGCGCTCGACGGCGTCCGGGGTGTCTCGCAGGCCGGCGGTATCGATGACATGCAGTGGCATGCCATCGAGGTGGATGTGCTCACGCAGCACGTCGCGCGTGGTGCCTTCGATGTCGGTGACGATGGCGGTGTCCTGCTCGGTCAGCGCATTGAGCAGGCTCGACTTGCCGGCATTGGGGCGGCCGGCGATCACCACCGTCATGCCCTCGCGCATCAGGGCACCCTGGTTGGCGGCGGCGCGCACGCCCATCAGCTCGGCCTTGACCTCATTGAGGCGCGCCGCGACATGCCCGTCGGCCAGGAAGTCGATTTCCTCTTCCGGGAAATCGATGGCGGCCTCGACGTAGATGCGCAGCTCGATCAGGCGCTGTACCAGCGCACTGACACGCGTCGAGAACTCGCCCTTGAGCGAACGCAGTGCATTCTCGGCCGCCGCGCGTGAGCTGGCATCGATCAGGTCGGCGATGGCTTCGGCCTGGGCGAGATCCAGCTTGTCGTTCAGGAAGGCACGCTCACTGAACTCACCGGGGCGTGCCAGGCGTGCGCCCAGCTGCACGCAGCGCTCCAGCAGCAGATCCATGATCACCGGGCCACCATGCCCCTGCAGTTCCAGCACATCCTCGCCGGTGAAGGAATTCGGGCCCTTGAAGTAGAGCGCGATGCCTTCGTCGAGGGCGATGGGGTTGCCCTGGGTGTCCAGTCCCGTGAACGGGCCATAGTGGGCATGACGCGGCGGGGGGCACTGGCCCAGCATGGCCTGGGCGATGGCCTGGCAGGCCGGCCCGGAGACACGGATGATGCCGACGCCACCACGGCCGGGCGGAGTGGCCAGTGCCGCGATGGAGTCAGGCTGGTAGGCGGTAGACATGCAGAAACCTCGGGCACGAAGCCGGAATGAAGGTGTAGGGGATGGGCGCTATTGTCGCGGCTGACGCCCCGCGACAGCAAGCGAGGGTGTGTCCGGAAGCATCAGCTGGCAGCAGGGCGGTCACGATCGCTCGAGAAAACAGAGGCCTGAAACGCCACGACCCCCGCCAGAGGCGAGGGTCGTGGGTGAGTCATGTCAGGCGAACCTGAAAGGCATCATGCGCCTTTCTTGGTCGGCTCGGCATTCTCGATCTGACGGGTGATGACGTACTGCTGAGCGATCGACAGCGTGTTGTTGACGATCCAGTACAGCACCAGACCTGCCGGGAACCACAGGAAGAAGAAGGTGAAGACGATGGGCAGCATCTTCATGATCTTCGCCTGGGTGGGGTCCGGAGGCGTCGGGTTCAGCAGCTGCTGGATGAACATCGTGAGACCCATGACGATGGGCAGGATGAACAGCGGATCCTTCACGGAAAGATCCTGAATCCACAGCATGAACGGTGCGTGACGCAGTTCGACGGACTCCATCAGCATCCAGTAAAGGGCGATGAAGACCGGCATCTGGATCACGATCGGCAGACAGCCGCCCAGCGGATTGATCTTCTCCGTCTGGTAGAACTTCATCATCTCCTGGGAGACCTTCTGGCGGTCGCTGCCGTACTTCTCCTTGATTCGCTGCATCTCGGGGCCCATCTTGCGCATCTTGGCCATCGAGCGGTATGCGGTCGCGGAAAGCGGGAACAGCACGACCTTCACCAGCACGGTCAGCAGGATGATGGAGGCACCCCAGTTGCCGACCAGCGCGTGGATGTGCTCCAGCAGCCAGAACAGCGGATTGGCCAGGAACCACAGCCAACCGAAGTCGACCACCAGTTCCAGATAGGGCGCGGTCGCTTCCAGCTGGTCCTGATCCTTCGGTCCGACGTACAGGGTGGCACCGAGCTCAGCCTGCTGACCGGCCGCGACCTGAGTGGTCGGGCTGGCGAAGGCCGCCACGTTGCGGTTCTGCTTGTCGACGCTGGTGTAGTACAGATTCTTCTGATTGTCAGCCGGCACCCAGGCGGACACGAAGTAGTGCTGGATCATGGAGACCCAGCCACCCTGGATGTCGACATTCTTGAAGCTGCCGTCCTGGATATCTTCGAAATCCACCTTCTGGTAGTGGTTCTCTTCTGACGAGAAGGCCGCACCCAGATAGGACTTCATGCCCATGCCGCCACCGGTGGACGGGTCGGCACTGTTGTCGCGAGCCAGCTGACCGATGAAGCGTGCACCGACCGGCTGCTGGGACTGGTTGTCCAGCAGATAGTCAACCTTGAGCTGGTAGCTGTCCTTGCTGACGGTGAAGCGCTTGATGATCGCGACGCCGTTGACGTCGGCCTTCAGATCCACCTGCAGGCTATCGTCATTCTCGCCCATGAGGTAGCTGTTGCTATCGGCGGAGAAGGCGATACGTCCCTTGTGACCATCCAGCTGCAGGCCGGACTTGGCCACGTAGCTGCGTGACTGATTGTCAGACAGCAGGACGAAGGGAGCTTCAGAGGTGTTGTTCTGCTTGTGCTCGAGCAGGGCGGCATAGACGACGTCGCCACCCTGCGGGTCAATACGCAGGTCCAGCACATCGCTCTTGACTTCGATCAGGCTGTTGCTCGGAGTACTGGTCGCACTGTCCGGCGTTGCAAGACCGGTATCGCCGCTGGAAGCATTGCTGCTGCTCGGAGCCTCAAGGCCCTGGGCAGTGGCGTTGGCAGCCTGAGAGGCCACCTGGGGAGCCTGTGTCTCTGCAGCGGGCTGGTCGTAATCCTTGTTCCACTGGACGACCAGCAGATAGGCGACAACCGCAAGCGGAATCACGAGGAGTAATCGTTTGACATCCATTGTGTATACCCGGTGGAGGGTGAATCAATCTGGCGGGAGTCAGATGAGTCCGGGTACGAACGGTGGGGCGCATAACGAAAAAAACGCCACATGCCGGACGCACCGGAGAGGTGTCGCGTCAGGCAGGTGGCGTTGACTTGGCCGCTTTCAGACGTCTGGCATCCTTCTCCAGACGAGCCCACATGCCGTCAAGCTGGCGATGCAGTGTCTCGTTGTCCAGCTCGTTCACACCTCGCTTGGCCAATACGACGATGTCGACGGCCGGAAGGCGATGCTGGCGGAGGCGAATGGATTCGCGTGTCAGACGTTTGAGGCGGTTGCGATCTACGGCACGGCGCACGTTCTTCTTGCTGAACACCAACCCCAGGCGGGCATGTCCCAGGTCGTTCGGACACGCCAGAGCCAGAAGCCCCTTGCCGTGTACCTTGAGGGTGGTGTGATCGAAGACGTGCCGGTAATCCCCGGCAGTCAGCAAGCGAAGCTGCCGGGGAAATCCCTGACGGGACATCCGGGCCTCGATCAGGCGCTCAGACGCTTACGGCCTTTCGCACGACGACGCTGGATGACCTCACGGCCACCTTTGGTCGCCATACGAGCACGGAAACCGTGTGTGCGCTTGCGCTTCAGGACGCTCGGCTGAAATGTGCGTTTCATAGCTGCTTCTTCCCACGTGGTTGTTTGGAAAAGGTCAACGAATGTTGCCCTGTATCCACATGAGGACAGGGCAGATTGGTCAGGGGCAGGGATTCTAGTGAATCTGCAAGTCGCTTGCAATGTCGCGTGAGAAGTTGTCCACAGCCGTTTCCCGACATTTCACTGCTGATTCGTGCCACGCCGCCCGTCAGCTGGCGTTTCTCACGGCTATCGAGCCAGCCACGGAGCACGTGTGCAGGGCCAAAAAAATCCTTGTCGAGAAAGGAGAGGAGAAACTGCGCCTCATGCTGACCGAGGGGAAGACTTGCGAAGGGGGGGGCGGCGACTCGTGCATCGGGTCCCGCTCTTTCGGGGGATAGCCCCTGCCTCCCGGGCTGTCTTGCCCGACCAGCCAATGACAGATTCGCGGCAGGAAAGCACCGGTGGATAACCTTGCCTGTGCGTGCGTCGCCACCTCCTCGAGAGGGAAAGCGCATTCCCGAGCAAGGCCCTCGCTATCATTGCTACAGAAAGGTAGTTCTGAATATACAGTAACTATAAAGGAGGGAAGATTCTGTGGATAACCTGTTTTTGTCGAAGAAGTTCAATCTACTGCCCTCAGGATATCCCTGATGATAAAGGGTGAAGAACCTGAGTTCAGCCTGTGCATGACACTGTGCATAAGTATCGCCTTATCCCCAGCGTTCCAGATGGCCTCCATCACTCCCCAGAATGTCCAGATGGCAGAAGAATCTTGATACCCAGGTTGTCCACAGTGGATTTCCCTGCCGATGTCGTGTGGATAACTCGTGGCTTGGCCTATACAATGGCCGCCCCTTTGATCACTGGATGTGAGGTCGCGTGTCGCTCGCACTTTGGCAACAATGTCTTGACGCCCTGCAAGACGAGCTGAATTCACAGCAGTTCAACACCTGGGTTCGTCCCTTGCAGGCTGAGGAAGGTGACGGCGGAGAGCTGTGCCTGCTCGCCCCCAATCGCTTCGTACGCGACTGGGTCAATGACAAGTACCTCAAGCGGATTCATGAGCTTCTGCGTGAGCTTGCTCCGGGCAAGCCGCCCAAGGTCGAGCTCAGCGTGGGAAGCCGCCGCACGGTCTCCAATCCGCGGCCAGAGGGGGCATCGACTTCATCGGTGTCCGCTCAGGCCCCTGCGCCCGGCCAGATGCCGAGCCCGCGTGCGCCGTCAGTGCATACGCCCCCGCGTGGCAATTACGCAGAAGAGCGTGAGATGGCGGGTGACGGTGCGCAGGAGGCGGCACCGCGTCGCAATGCGCGGCAGGTGCAGGTAGAAGGCAGCCTCAAGCATTCCAGTGGCTTGAATCCGAATTTCACCTTCGAAACCTTCGTCGAAGGCAAGTCCAACCAGCTGGCACGTGCCGCCTCCCGTCAGGTCTCCGAGAACCCGGGTGGCGCCTACAACCCGCTGTTCCTCTATGGTGGCGTCGGTCTGGGCAAGACCCACCTGATGCATGCGGTGGGCAACCATCTGGCCAAGCAGGGTGGCGAGAATGCCAAGGTGGTCTATCTGCACTCCGAGCGCTTCGTGGCTGACATGGTCAAGGCGCTGCAGCTCAATGCCATCAATGACTTCAAGCGTTTCTACCGCTCGGTGGATGCGCTGTTGATCGATGACATCCAGTTCTTTGCCGGCAAGGAGCGTTCTCAGGAAGAGTTCTTCCATACCTTCAATGCCTTGCTGGAAGGGGGACAGCAGATGATCCTGACCTCGGATCGCTATCCGAAGGAGATCAATGGTGTCGAAGAGCGCCTGAAGTCCCGCTTCGGTTGGGGGCTGACAGTGGCCATCGAGCCGCCGGAGCTTGAGACTCGTGTCGCGATCCTGATGAAGAAGGCGGACCAGGCGAAGGTCGACCTGCCTCATGATGCGGCCTTCTTCATTGCCCAGAAGATCCGTTCCAACGTGCGTGAGCTCGAGGGTGCCCTGAAAAAGGTCATCGCGGACTCCCATTTCATGGGGCGTGCGATCAACCAGGACTTCATCCGTGAATCCCTGAAGGATCTGCTGGCATTGCAGGACAAGCAGGTGGGTGTGGACAATATCCAGCGCACCGTGGCCGAGTATTACAAGATCAAGATTTCCGATCTGCATTCCAAGCGTCGCTCGCGCTCGGTGGCACGTCCGCGTCAGGTCGCCATGGCACTTGCCAAGGAGCTGACCAATCACAGCTTGCCGGAAATCGGCGATGCCTTCGGTGGACGCGACCACACGACAGTGCTGCATGCCTGCCGCAAGGTGGCCTCACTGCGCGAAGAGAACGCCGACATTCGCGAAGACTACAAGAATCTGCTGCGTCTTCTGACCAGCTGATTCAGTTGCCACGCAGCGCCGAGAGGGTGAGGTCAACCTGTCCGGCGCTTGGTGCACCGGGCCCTGTCGTGCGACGGCCCGGAATATTTGATGAGTGTGTGCTGGTCACCGGCAAGCACTTCTCCCGTTTCCAGAGAGTGGAGTCTCCATGAAATTTGCCATTTCGCGTGAAGCCCTGCTGCGCCCGCTGTCCCTGGTGGCGGGTGTGGTCGAGCGTCGTCAAACCCTGCCGGTGCTGTCCAACGTGTTGCTGGAGGTGTCTGATCAGCAACTGTCATTGACGGGGACCGACCTGGAGGTCGAGCTGATCGGGCGTGTCGAGCCCAGCCGTGTCGATGAGCCGGGTTCCGCGACGGTACCAGCGCGCAAGTTGATGGATATCTGCAAGTCGCTGCCGGAAGGCAGCGAGATCATCCTGGCGCTCGAGGAAGGCCGTGCCATCCTGCGCAGTGGTCGTTCACGCTTCACGCTCTCGACGCTGCCGGTCGCGGAATTCCCCAACATCGATGATGGTCAGGGTGATATCACCATCAGCCTGCCGCGCGGCACGCTCAAGCATCTGATCGATGCCACTTCCTTTGCCATGGCGCAGCAGGATGTCCGTTATTATCTCAACGGCATGCTGCTGGAACTGACCAGCAATCTGGTGCGCACCGTGGCCACTGATGGACACCGCCTGGCGGTATGTGAGCAGGCCGCTGACATCAGTGTTGCCGAGTCCCAGAAGCTGATCATTCCCCGCAAGGGCATTCTGGAACTGACGCGTCTGCTGGACGGCAGCAATGAGCCGCTGACGCTCACCGTCAGCGGGACTCACGTCCGGGCGCAGACCGGCGACTTCACCTTCACTTCCAAGCTGGTGGACGGCAAGTTCCCGGATTACGAGCGTGTCGTGCCGCGTGGCGGTGACAAGGTCATCGTGGCGGAGCGTGCCGAGCTGCGACAGGTACTGTCACGTACCGCGATTCTTTCCAACGAGAAGTATCGTGGTGTCCGCCTGTACCTGGAGGCCGGCAATCTGCGCGTGCTGGCCAACAACCCGGAGCAGGAAGAAGCCGAAGAGAACATCGCACTGGATTATCAAGGCGGTGGTCTGGAGATCGGCTTCAATGTCGGCTATCTGATCGACGTTCTGGGCGTGCTGGATTCGGATCGTGTCCAGTTGACGCTTTCCGATGCCAACAGCTCTGCACTGCTGGAAGAGCCGGGCGGCGGTGATGCGCGTTACGTAGTCATGCCGATGCGTCTGTAATAGTGTAAAATCGTTAAAAATCATGTGCTTGATTCGTAATTATCGCAAAGTGTACGCGAATTTCTTAAACACATGACTGACGACACCCGCCATCCTCTCCCGTGAGGTGGCGGGTGTCGTCACATTCAGGGCCAAGAGATGATGGCACGGCAAGCATCGTGTCGATCACAGGCTGAACGTGCATATCGTCTTCGTTTTCTTCATTTGTCCTGACTGAGGTCGCCATGGCGCTTGAACGTCTGCAATTCCAGAACCTGCGTAACCTTGCGCCTGTCGATATCGCGCCGGGTCCGAGGGTCAACCTGGTGAGCGGCGCCAACGGCAGCGGGAAATCGAGCCTGCTGGAAGGTGTGCATGTGCTGGGACTGGCACGTTCCTTCCGTACCCACAAGCTGAAGCATGCCATCGCGCACGATACGCCCGGCATGACGCTGTTCGGTCGGTTGGCAGGGGATCCCCCTCGCCCGCTGGGAGTGCGCCGTGAGCAGGCTGCAGATGGCCTCGAGATGCGACTGGATGGAGAGAAGGTCGAGCGTGTGGCGCAGCTGGCGCAGGCGCTTCCCTTGCAGCTGATCAATCCGGATGCATTCCGGCTGCTGGAAGGCTCGCCATCGGCACGCCGCGAGTTTCTCGATTGGGGCGTGTTTCACGTGAAACATGATTTCTTCGATGTCTGGCAGCGGGTTCGCCGTGCGCTCAAACATCGGAACGCGTTACTCAGACATGGTAAGATGGACGTTCAGGCATTGAACGTCTGGGATCGTGAGTTTGCTCATTGGAGTGAGCGTCTCGATGCCCTGCGCATGGAATATATGCAAGCGTTGGCCCCCCTGTTTCAGGCAACTCTCGCTGAGCTGATCGAGCTGCCGGATCTCAGTCTGCGTTATCAACGTGGCTGGGATGCGAAGCGCTCTCTAGGAGAGGTGCTGGCAGCAGGGCGTGACAGCGATAGCCACATGGGGTTTACCCAGACCGGACCGCAGCGCGCTGATCTACGCATTCGTCTCGGGCGCCGCCCTGCGGTAGAGGTGCTGTCCCGTGGCCAGCAGAAATTGGTCGTCAGCGCACTCAAGCTGGCCCAGGGGCGGTTGCTTGAGGAAATGAACGGACGTACCTGTGTTTATCTGATCGACGACCTGCCGGCAGAACTGGATGGCGAACATCGCCGACTCTTCTGCCAGTTGCTGGCCAGCCTCGAGTGTCAGGTCTTCGTGACCTGTGTCGAACCCGAAGCATTGGATCGGGTCTGGCTGCCGGGCACGGATGTCAGAATGTTTCACGTGGAACACGGGCGACTGCACACGGAATGACTTCACGACGGAGAAGCCAATGAGCGAACAGGCTTACGACTCATCGAGCATCAAGGTCCTCAAGGGCCTGGATGCCGTACGCAAGCGCCCCGGGATGTACATCGGCGATACCGATGATGGCACGGGGCTGCATCACATGGTGTTCGAGCTGGTGGATAATTCCATCGACGAGGCGCTGGCAGGGCACTGTAGCGAAGTCCGCGTGGTCATCCACGCCGATGAGTCGGTCTCCGTCAGCGACAACGGCCGTGGCGTGCCGACCGAGATTCATGAGGAAGAGGGCGTCAGCGCAGCTGAGGTCATCATGACGGTCCTGCACGCTGGTGGTAAGTTCGATGACAACTCCTACAAGGTCTCCGGCGGCCTGCATGGCGTTGGCGTATCCGTCGTCAACGCGCTGTCCGAAGAGCTGAAGCTGACCATCTGGCGTCAGGGCAAGGTCCATGAGCAGATCTATCGTCACGGCGTGCCAGAGGCCCCGTTGGCAGTGGTCGGCAACACCGAGAAGTCCGGCACCCTGGTGCGCTTCAAGCCCTCACCGCTGACGTTCGGCAACATCGCGTTTCACTACGAGATTCTGGCCAAGCGTCTGCGGGAACTCTCCTTCCTGAATTCAGGTGTGGCGATTCGTCTGATCGACGAGCGTAGCGGCAAGGAAGAGCTCTTCCACTATGAGGGCGGTCTCAAGGCGTTCGTGGATCATCTCAACACCAACAAGGCAGCCTTGAATCCGGTGTTCCATTTTGAAATGGAGCGCGAGGACGGTATCGGTGTCGAGGTGGCGATGCAGTGGAATGATGCTTTCTCCGAGAACATCTTCTGCTACACCAACAATATCCCTCAGCGGGATGGCGGAACTCACCTGGCGGGCTTCCGTGCAGCCTTGACCCGTACCCTCAACAGCTACATCGAGGCGGAAGGGCTGCTCAAGAAGTCCAAGGTCGGCACCACCGGGGATGATGCCCGTGAAGGCCTGACCGCGATCATCTCGGTCAAGGTGCCGGATCCGAAGTTCTCCTCGCAGACCAAGGACAAGCTGGTGTCGTCCGAGGTCAAGACAGCGGTCGAGCAGGAAATGGGCCGTCTGTTCTCCGAGTACCTGATCGAGAAGCCCAACGAAGCCAAGGCCATCGTCAACAAGATGCTGGATGCGGCACGTGCGCGTGAAGCGGCGCGCAAGGCGCGTGACATGACGCGTCGCAAGGGTGCACTGGATATCGCGGGGCTGCCGGGCAAGCTGGCTGATTGCCAGGAGAAGGACCCGAGTCTTTCCGAACTGTATCTGGTCGAGGGTGATTCTGCCGGCGGTTCCGCCAAGCAGGGGCGTGATCGTCGTACCCAGGCGATCCTGCCGCTGAAGGGCAAGATCCTCAACGTCGAGAAGGCGCGCTTCGACAAGATGCTGTCATCTGCAGAAGTCGGCACGCTGATCACGGCGCTGGGCTGCGGTATTGGTCGGGAGGAGTTCAATCCTGACAAGCTGCGTTACCACTCCGTGATCATCATGACGGATGCTGACGTCGATGGTTCGCACATTCGTACGCTGCTGTTGACCTTCTTCTTCCGTCAGATGCCGGAGCTGATCGAGCGTGGTCATATCTTCATCGCGCAGCCACCGCTCTACAAGATCAAGCGTGGCAAGCACGAGCAGTATCTGAAGGATGAGCAGGCGCTTCAGGATTACCTGACAGCCACGGCGCTGGACGGCGGCAAGCTGCACGTCAATGCCGATGCGCCGGGTATCGCTGGCGCTCAGCTAGAAGCACTGGTCAATCAGTATCGCGGCGTGATGAAGCGTATCGATCGTCTGGCGCGCGTCTATCCGTCTGCCGTGCTGCGCAAGATCGTGCATGCCCCGCATCTGGATGAGTCGGCACTGAAGGATGAAGCCATGGTGCAGGGCTGGATCGATGGTCTCCAGAAGGAAATGGATGACCTGATCGCCTATGAGGGCGGCCCGCACTACAGCTTCAGCCTCAGCCATGACAGTGAGCGCAACCTCTATCTGCCGGCAGTCACACTGACGGCGCACGGTGTCAGCAGTGACTATCTGTGGGACGTCGATTTCTTCAAGTCCGCGGACTACCGTGAGATCAGCGAGCTGGGCTCCATGCTGGAAGGCTTGCTGGAGGCGGGCAGCTATGTCTCACGCGGTGAGCGCAAGAAGGAGGTCGTCACCTTCTACGAGGCACTTGACTGGCTGATGAAGGAAGCGGCGCGTGGCTTCAGCATCCAGCGCTACAAGGGGCTGGGAGAAATGAATCCGGATCAGTTGTGGGAAACCACCATGGATCCGGAATCACGCCGCATGCTGCGTGTGACGGTCGAAGACGCGATCGGTGCCGATCAGATGTTCAACACCCTGATGGGAGATGAGGTCGAGCCGCGTCGTGACTTCATCGAGCGCTTCGCCCTGGTGGCCAATCTCGACGTCTGATGTCGTGATCGTCGCCAGCTGAAAAAAAGCCCTGATCAAGGATCAGGGCTTTTTTGTGCCTTGCTGCCAGTGCCAGAGCTGGAGCGTGCCGAAGGTGACAGAAAGGTGGGAAGAGAAAGGGAAGAGGGGGACGGCAGAAAGAGGCACGAGGCCGTCTCAAGCTGCCGGATCGCTTGCCAGCCATTCAGCGATACGCTCTGCCGTGATTGTTGCCGTCGCCAGCCCCAGATGATCCACGTCCTCGAGTATCGTGACGTGCGCGGCGGGATGTTGCGGCTGCAGGCATTCCTCGAGTCGGTCGGCGTGAAACGCCTCATCCTGATCACCGATCAATGCCAGCAAGGGCACGTGATGCCGTGACAGAGTCTCGAGGTCTCGTTGGTAATGGCGAGGATTGAGGCCTGTCATCAAGCGCCAGGAGTAAGCGCTCGTGGTGTTGGCATCGCGATATTCAGCGGGAATGTTGAAGGTGAGTACCTCGAGATGATCCAGGCGATGGATGGACAGCTTGTTCAAGAGCAAGCATGTCAGCATGCGTGCTATCCGCGGTTGTGCCCAGCGGGAATCGCGACGCATGTTGGGAGCGAGGTGATCCAGATAGGGAGCCAGCAGAATGAGGCCAGCCAGCGGGATGCCGGCAAGCCCGTGTTCCAGAGCGGATGCCGCGAACCGCAGTGCCAGGCCGCCTCCCGCAGAGTGCCCGGCGATCCACAAGCTGGCGTCAGCGGGGAGGTCCAGTGAGCGGATCAGATCTTCAAGATCCTCCTCGAGCTGCAGCGGGTGATCGATATCGCCGCGCCGGGCAGGCGTCGGGCCATGGCCACGCAAGTCAGGCGTGTGGACGTGATACCCCTCAGTGGCCAGATGCGTTGCCAGTGAGGCGAGGTAGCGACTGTCAGCACTGGAACCATGCAGCAGGATGAGGTGTGTCGTGCTCGCTGGAATGCGCGTCGGGTGGTAGTGACGACAGCCCAGGCTGCTGCCATCGCGACAGCGGTAGGGGACGAGTTCATTCGGTGCTGACCACGCTTCCTTGTCTGCCAGGAAAGTCGTGAAATCAAAGGCATGGCTGTTGGAATCGGGCATTCGCGTCACTCGCTCGGGATGTTGCGGCATGAAAAAAGCCCGCTATCTGATCAGGTCAGATAGCGGGCTTTTTCGTTCAAGGACCCGGCGCACTCGACAGGCTGATCAAGTCCGGTGCCTCAAGGCTTGGTATCTCAAGACTTGGTGTCTCAAGACTCAATGCGCCTGATTGAGGAAGCCTTCGTCCAGCTTCAGCTCATCATTGCGATTGATGCCGATATCGCGTGACAGGATGTTGCTGGCGATCTGCTTGGCTTCTTCCAGAGAATGCATCTGTGCAGTACCGCACTGATAGACGTTGAGCTCCGGAATCTCTTCCTGGCGTGCGACGTTCAGCACGTCCTGCATGGCGGCAGACCAGGCAGCGGCAACCCGGGCTTCGTCCGGCTCGCCGATCAGGCTCATGTAGAAGCCGGTACGGCAACCCATCGGCGAGATGTCGATGATCTCGACGCCATCACCATTGAGGTGTTCGCGCATGAAGCCGGCGAACAGATGTTCCAGCGTGTGAATGCCCTTCTCGGAGAGAATCTCTTCATTCGGCACGCAGAAACGCAGATCAAAGACGGTGATGTTGTCGCCCTTGGGGGTACCCATCTTCTTGGCCACGCGCACGGCAGGGGCTTTCATGATGGTGTGGTCGACTGTGAAGCTATCCAGCAGTGGCATACGAGGCCTCCAGCATGAGGGAGTGAGATGGGCAGGCCGTTGCCTGCCCGGATTCATGTCTGAAGGGTAGCATATCGCCGCTATTGAATAGAGGGGCAAGCACATGCCGGCGCAGGGAGTGCGCGCGGCATGTGTGTCTCACAGATAGCTCTCGGCAGCGGCTTCACAGCTCACGCAGCGGCGCTGGGACTTTCCCGGCTCACCATCCGACATGGCATGGTTGAGCTCGCCATCCAGCAGGCGGTTGGTGAAGTCGGCCAGGTTGGCGACCACCAGCACGTCCTTGAGGCCCTCGCCATCGGCCAGTGTCTTCTGGCCCTTGCCGGTCATCACCAGC
Organism: Cobetia sp. 3AK; assembly: GCF_029846335.1. NCBI lineage: Bacteria > Pseudomonadati > Pseudomonadota > Gammaproteobacteria > Oceanospirillales > Halomonadaceae > Cobetia > Cobetia sp. 3AK. Next base: position 171,269 of record NZ_JARWKR010000006.1, read on the forward strand.
GCGGCGCGACAGCCGGCCTTCTGGCCAGCGACCAGGTCGCGCAGACTGTCGCCCAGCATCCAGGCGCCTTCGAAGTCCGGAATCTGCAGAGCGTCCTGAATCTGGTGCAGCAGGCCGGGTTCCGGCTTGCGGCAATCGCAGCCATCATCCGGGCCATGCGGGCAGTAGGCGATGTGGGCGATATCGCCACCGGCTTCCTTCACCAGCTGCATCATCTTGGCGTGCATCTGGTCGAGTTCCCGGTGACCGAAGTGGCCGCGAGCGATGCCGGACTGATTGGTCGCGACGGCCACGGTATAGCCCGCTCGCGTCAGGCGAGCGATGGCCTGAATGGAGGTGGGGTATTCGATCCACTCCTCGGCATTCTTGACGAAGGCATCGGAGTCTTCATTGATGACACCATCACGGTCGAGCACGATCAGTTTTTGCATGGTCAACTCTTCACCTCAGGGCAGTCAGGGGCGTCAGCCGGGCTGCTTGTCAGGGGGTCGCCGCTTTGCCTGGGAAATTGTGAGCCAAGTCACAAGATGACGCTCGCACGGGGATTGGGCAAATGGCGCCGAGTGACCGAAGAGCGTGGGTGCGACAGGCTGTCACGCTTTTCGAACACTGTTTCTATACTGGATTCTAGTGCGACCTAGGTAGGGGATCAAGGCAGAATTTGTGACATCGCGGCCACATTGCGTGTAATCCTGTCACGCAATACGTCATTTCGAGGAGGCTGGATGCAAAAGAACCCCGCCGTGGCGGGGTTCTTTTGCAGAGACTGCCATTTACCGATGTCGGGGACACCGTGGGCCGGCAGCCCTTATTGGGTCAGCAGGCTGATGTCGGCCACACCCATGAACAGGCCTTGCAGACTGGCCAGCATCGCCAGGCGATTGGCGCGCACGGCGGCATCGTCGGCGTTGACCATGACCTGATCGAAGAAGGCATCGACCGGCTCGCGCAGGCTGGCCAGCGTATCGAGGGCTTCCTGGTAGCGTGCCGCCGCGAACAGCGGTGCCACTTCCGCGCCACGTGCCTTGAGGGCCTCTGCCAGTGCCTGCTCGGCCGGCTCACTCAACAGGCTCGTGTCCACCTCGGTGCGGCCATCGTGCTCGGCCTTGGCGAGGATGTTGGAGACGCGCTTGTTGGCGGCTGCCAGAGCGGCGGCTTCCGGGCGTTCGCCGAAGGCGTGCACGGCACGCAGACGACGCGCGAAGTCCAGCGGGTTGCTGATCTTCAGGGTACGCACGGCTAGGTACAGTTCGGCACCCATGCCCTCGTCATTGGCCCAGGCGCGGAAGCGATCGAGCATGTACTCGAGCACGTCCTCGACCAGTCCTTCAGCCTTGGGCAGGTCACGATGCTGCTCGGCGCTGACGGTCAGCAGCTCGCGCAGGTCGAGGTCCAGTTCGCCCTTGATCAGGATGTTGAGCACCCCGATGGTGGCACGACGCAGCGCGAACGGGTCCTTGGCGCCGGTCGGACGCTGACCGATGCCGAAGATGCCGGTCAGGGTGTCGAGACGGTCGGCCAGGGCGATCGCCATGCCGGCCTTGGTCGTGGGGATCGCATCGCCGGCGAAGCGCGGCAGATACTGTTCTTCCAGCGCACGCGCGACGGTGGCATCTTCGCCATCGTGACGGGCGTAGTAGTGGCCCATGATGCCCTGCAGTTCCGGGAACTCCAGCACCATCTCGGTGACCAGGTCGGTCTTGGCCAGCTGTGCGGCGCGTGCGGCATGCTCGACATCGGCACCGATGCGCTCCGCGATGTGGCGGGCCACGGCTTCGCTGCGACGGGCCTTGTCGGCCATGCTGCCCAGCTTCTGCTGGAAGACGACGCTCTCGAGCTTCTCGCGACGCGATTCCAGCGTGCTGCGCAGGTCGGTCTCGTAGAAGAAGGCGGCATCGCCCAGACGCGGACGAATCACCTTCTCGTTACCGGAGATGACCTGTTGCGGGTCCTTGCTCTCGATATTGGAGATGGTGATGAAGGCCGGCTTGAGCTTGCCGTCGTTGTCCAGCAGGTGGAAGTACTTCTGGTTGGCCTTCATGGAGGAGATCAGACACTCCGCTGGCACTTCCAGGAAGCGCTCATCGAAGGTGCCCGTCAGTGCGACCGGCCATTCCACGAGACCGTTGACCTCGTTGAGGAGGGCTTCCTCGATGACGGCATTGGCGCCATAGACTTCCGCCTCGGCCTGGACCTGTTCGCGGATGCGCTCACGGCGTACTTCACGGTTGGCCAGCACGCGGGCATCTTCCAGCGCGTCGAGGTAGTCCTCGGCGTGCGCCAGCGTGATGGCCTGCGGGGCATGGAAGCGATGACCGAAGGTGGTGCGGCCTGCCTCGAGGCCCAGCACGCTGGCCTCGATCACTTCGCTGCCGTAGAGCGCGACCAGCCAATGCACCGGACGAGAGAATTCGATGCGTGAGGCACCCCAGCGCATGTTCTTCGGCACCGGCAGGCGGGCGACGACCTGTTCCAGCATGGCCGGCAGCAGGGCGGAAAGATGCTCGCCCGGCTGGGTATGACGATAGCCGAGCCAGGTGCCCTTGTCGGTTTCCAGCTCGATCAGATCACTGACCTCGACACCGCAGGAGCGAGCGAAGCCCTGCACGGCGCGGGTCGGCTCACCATCCTTGAAGGCCGCAGCCTTGGCCGGGCCACGCTTCTCGATCTCGCGGTCCGGTTGACGCTCGGCCAGCGACTCGATCATCACCGCCAGGCGACGTGGTGTGGCGTAGGCGCGGACCTGACCGAAGGCGACTTCGGCCTCACGCAGGCCATCGGCCAGGCCATTGGCCAGGCCGTCGGCGAGGGCATCGATGGCACCCGGCGGCAGTTCTTCGCAGCCCAGTTCGATCAGCAGGGTATTCACGGAGGTCATGCTGACGCGTCTCCCTCGGTAGTGGTGTCATCGGCGGCGAGCAGCTCGTCACGCAGTGCCTGTGGTGCCAGCGGGAAGCCAGCGGCCTTGCGCGAGTCGTAATAGGCGTGGGCCACGTCGCGGGCGAGGGTGCGCACGCGCAGGATGTAACGCTGACGCTCGGTGACGGAGATGGCGTGACGCGCATCCAGCAGGTTGAAGGTGTGGGAGGCCTTCAGCACCTGCTCATAGGCCGGCAGCGGCAGGTTGGCCGCCAGCAGCTTCTGACATTCGCTCTCGCAGTGATCGAAGGCAGCGAACAGCTCCGGCACGGCAGCGTGCTCGAAGTTGTAGGCGGACTGCTCCTTCTCGTTCTGCAGGAAGACATCGCCGTAGGTGACCACGGAGCCGTCCGGTGCGGTGGTCCAGATCAGGTCGTAGACGCTGTCCACGTCCTGCAGGTACATCGCGATGCGCTCGAGACCGTAGGTCAGCTCGCCGGTGACCGGGAAGCATTCGATGCCGCCTGCCTGCTGGAAGTAGGTGAACTGGGTCACTTCCATGCCGTTGAGCCACATTTCCCAGCCAAGTCCCCAGGCGCCTAGCGTCGGGGATTCCCAGTTGTCCTCGACGAAGCGGATGTCGTGGACCAGCGGGTCAATGCCCAGACGCTCCAGCGAGCCCAGATAGAGCTCCTGCAGGTTGGCCGGTGACGGCTTCATCACCACCTGGAACTGGTAGTAGTGCTGCAGGCGATTGGGATTTTCGCCGTAGCGGCCGTCGGTGGGACGGCGGGAAGGCTGCACATACGCAGCGTTCCAGGTTTCAGGACCGATGGAGCGCAGGAAGGTCGCCGGGTGGAAAGTCCCCGCGCCAACCTCCATATCCAATGGCTGCAGGATGATGCAACCCTGTTCGGCCCAGTATTGCTGCAGGGCCAGAATCAGGCCCTGGAAGGTTTTCACGTCTGGCTGTGTCATTGGTGAAGCCCGTTGGCCCATGAATTCGAGAACTGCCAAGTATACAATCCCCGCTTATCGGGTTATAGGCCGCAGACGTAACCGAGTGCGTGCCATTTCCAAATTCTGATGCGTCGCGTCCCTGCACGCGCGTATTGCCTACAAGCCTCTGAGAGGCTATGGGAGCTCAAATGATCGTCGTTACCGGAGGCGCCGGCTTCATCGGTGCCAATATCGTCAAGGCACTCAATGATCGCGGCCGTACCGATATCCTGGTGGTGGATGACCTGAGTGACGGCACCAAGTTCGTCAATCTGGCGGATCTGACCATTGCCGACTATCTCGACAAGGACGATTTCCTGATTCGCGTCCAGTCGAGCCTGATGGGTGAGTATGCCGAGCTGCCGAAGATCGAGGCGATCTTCCACGAGGGCGCCTGCTCCGATACCACCGAGTGGGACGGCCAGTTCATGCTCGAGAACAACTTCGAGTACTCCAAGGTGCTGCTCAACTTCTGTGAGGCGAATCAGATTCCCTTCCTCTACGCGAGCTCCGCGGCGACCTACGGCGACAGCCAGGTCTTCAAGGAAACACCGGAGTTCGAAGGGCCGCTCAACGTCTACGGCTACTCCAAGCTGCTGTTTGACCAGCACGTGCGCCAGCGTTGGGACAGCCTGACCACCCAGGTGGTCGGCTTCCGCTATTTCAATGTCTATGGCCCGCGTGAGCAGCACAAGGGCAAGATGGCCAGCGTCGCCTACCACCATCACACCCAGGTGAAGGCGGGCGAGAACCCGAAGCTGTTCGGCGCCTACGATGGCTATGAAGCCGGCATGCAGAGCCGTGACTTCGTCTACGTCGGTGATGTGGTCGACGTCAATCTGTGGTTCCTCGATCACCCGGAAGCCTCCGGCATCTTCAACCTGGGCACCGGCCGTGCCGAGCCGTTCAAGGCGATCGCCGAGACCGTCATCGAGTACTACGAGAAGGGCGAGATCGAGTACATCGACTTCCCGGAAAACCTCAAGGGCCGCTACCAGAGCTTCACGCGTGCCGACATCGGCAAGCTGCGCAAGGCCGGCTGCAACGTCGAGTTCAAGACCGTTGCCCAGGGCACCCGCGCCTATCTCGAATGGCTGAATCGCTGAGTCTGAGCACGTGTGGACTGAGCACGTGTGGACTGAGGGTAAGCGCGTGTGGAATGAGCATGGGCGCCTGCATCGCAAGTGCGATGGGGCAGGGCAAGCGCATCCGCAAAGAGGGTTGGCCGTGAAGAGGAGCAAGGCATGAGTGAGCGCATTCTGGTGGTCGGGCCCAGCTGGGTCGGCGACATGGTGATGGCGCAGAGCCTGTTCATGACGTTGAAGCAGCGCTCGCCCGGCTGCCGGATCAGTGTGCTGGCGCCCGCCTGGTCGCAACCGATCATCGAGCGCATGCCCGAGGTCGAGGAAGCGCTGGCACTGCCGGCGGGGCATGGCGACTTCGCCCTCAAGGCGCGCTGGCGACTGGGGCGCTCGCTGCGCGGGCGTTTCGATCGCGCCATCGTGCTGCCGCGCTCCTGGAAGTCGGCGCTGGTGCCATTCTTCGCGCGTATTCCAGTGCGGGTCGGCTTCACCGGTGAGCAGCGCCACGGCCTGCTCACCGAGTGCCGCAAGCTCGACAAGTCGATTCTCGATCAGACCGTCAAGCGCTTCACCTCACTGGGCCTGCCGCTGGACGAGTCCAACCCGCCGCAGCGCATCCCCGAACCCTGTCTCGTCACCGACAGCGCCAATCAGCTGCGCTTGCGCGAGGAGCTGGGCCTGAGTGCGCCACCGACCCCCATCATCGGCATGATGCCGGGCGCGGAATACGGGCCGGCCAAGCAGTGGCCACTGGCGCACTTTCGCGAGCTTGCCGAGTCACTGACGCAGGCCGGGGCGGAGGTGCGTATCTTTGGCGGTCCCAAGGATGTGGCGGCCGGTGAGGAGATTGCCCAGGGGCTGGCCGGCGTCCACAACCTGTGTGGCAAGACGCGACTGGCGGATGCGGTGGATCTGATCGCCGAGTGTCGGGAAGTGGTCAGCAATGATTCCGGCCTGATGCATGTGGCGGCTGCGGTAGGGGCCCGTATCCAGGGCATCTACGGCTCCTCGTCACCACATTACACGCCACCGCTGACGGCCAATCGCGAGATTCACTGGCTGGCGCTGGAGTGCTCACCGTGTTTCAAGCGCGTCTGTCCGTTGGGGCATACCAACTGCCTGAATCACATCGCGCCTGAGCGATTGCTGACGGCGATCGCGCTGGATGAGGATGAGCGGTGAGCTTGCCGAAGAATCGTACGACGGATGATCTGATCCATCCGCGGATGCGCGGGGCGATGACGCGTGCACAGCGTATCGAGGCGTGGCGTGCCTGGTGTGAGCAGCACCTGGTACTGCCGTTCAGCCGGGCATGGCTGGTGCGCTGGTGCCGGCATCGCTCGCGCCATCAGGGGCTTGAGCAGCGTGGCTTGCCGCGACATGCCGTGGAAGACGTGATGGGACCAGAGGCGCTGACACTGTGGATCAATCCGCGTGAACTGGTGCGCGACGTCAACTTCGGGCGTGACAAGCGCAAGCGGCCTTCCTCGAATGCCTTCATCTGGGAGGGTGACTGGGACCTGCGGCGTGGCGCCTTCCGCTTCGGCTCACGCTCGCGCCTGATGCGTGACCTGATCGAGCATGGTGATGATCTGACGGTGACCGAGCGTTATCAGCAGCTCAAGGCCTTGCTGGAGGCGGGCAAGCCCTGGGCATCGCCGCGTGATGGCCTGCTGATGGACAGTGAGGAACAGATTCTCGGTTACCTGCGCTGTTATCGCGGTTATCTGCAGGACATGGCCGCCAATGGCTTCCGCCAGGGCATCACCAAGGATGAGATGGGCGTCGCGGTGACGCGTGATGGCCGTCTGCTCAAGATCAATCGTGGCCTGCATCGCCTGGCGATGGCGCAGCAGGTGGGAGTGCCCCGCGTGCCTGTCGTCATCAAGGCGGTACATCGTGAGTTCTGGGACAAGGTGACCGCCGGTGCCGAAGGTGATGAGGCTCTGCGGCGTCTGCAGGCTGCGCTGCAAGAGTGTCGTCCCGAAAGCGAACCCGGCCCGCTGGACCCCAAGACCTATCCCGTGCTGGGAGTGGATGAGGGGTGGCCGGATCTGCGTGGACTCGAGGATGCAAATTCCGGCAGTTGAGCCGATAACCTGTTGTTTATAAAAACGAAAAAGCCCTGTTTCATCGTGATGTTTCACATGAAACAGGGCTTTTTCGTTCTCTCTGTTCGAGCGACAGCATGTACTTGGGCGACAGGTACCTGGGCGATAGATGCCTGGGCGATAGATGCCTGAGGCGAGAAGCGGTCTAGCGTGCCAGCCGCTGATAAAGCCCCAGATAGGCCTCGCCCATGGCGCTGGGGGTGAAGCGAGTCAGATGCGCCCGCGCGCCCGCGACCAGCCGCTCCCGACGTGGTGCGTCATCGCCGAGTGCCACGATGGCGGCAGCCAGCGCGGGTGCATCGTCGGTGGGCACCAGCACGCCGGTGGCATCGTCATGCACGATATCGGGGATGCCATCCACCTCGCTTGCGATGATCGGTACGCCGTGGTCCATCACGTCGAGCAGGATCGAGCCAAGTCCTTCATTGCGTGACGGGAAGGCAAACAGATCGAAGGCCTCCAGGTAGTCGCCGACATTGGTGTGGAAACCCTCCCAGACAAGATTGTCCAGATCGGCGCTCTCTGCCTTGAAGGCGGCTTCATCCTCTCCCGCGCCCAGGCAGACGAACAGCAGCTGCGGGTGACTGTCGCGCAGCTGACGGGCCGCCTCGATCAGCACTCGCTGGCCCTTGTGGCGGTCCACCAGCGCGCCGACATGCCCGACGACGAAGCGACCCCCGGCGGGCGTATTGCCGAAGCGCTCCCGCAGTCTGCCCACGGCTGTCTCATCGCTGGGCAGGTGGGCGAGGGTGCTGGGAATCAGAGCCGTCTCCCCCCACTGGCGCTCACGCAGGTGTGACTCGATCACCGAGGAAATCGCCACCCGGCAGGCAGCGGCGCGATAGGTCAGACGATTGAACCACTTGTCCTTCACCGGCTGAGGCACCCGGCGGGTCAGCAGATAAGGCGTGCCGGTAAGGCGCTGATGCAGCCACGCCCAGTGCACGGCCTTGGCTTCGTGAGCATGCACGATATCGGCGCGAGGCTGACCGAGATGGCCCTTGAAGCGCCCATGGATCTCGATGACGTCCACCGTGACGGCAAGCTCGAGCGCCGCCAGTTCGGTGATCAAGGGCGAGCCTTGCAGGCACACCAGCGACTGACGGATGGGCGTACCAGGCTCGCCGTTCTCTCCCGGGCTGGCGCGTCGCGCCAGGTCCGCGATCAGGTTGAGCGTCTGGCGCTCACCGCCGCGAAAGCCGCGGGCCAGATTGACGTGGCGCACGTGCAGCGGCCGAGACGAAGCTTGCGACGCCGCCTGCTCACAAGCAGAGGTCATGGTCACCATACCTTGTTGAAGTCTTCCGCCTCACGCACCTTGGCGTCGCGCTGGAATTCCAGCAGCTTGGCGTATTTCAGGTAGGCATTGACGCTGGCGGACAGCGCCACCGAGAAGCCATCGACGCCATCGCGGAAGCCGGCCTGGAAGACGAACTTGCGCATGAAGGCATTGCTGGCATGCAGGAAGGGCGTGAAGGCGTTGGCGCGTTTTCCCTTCTGATACATGATCTTGGCGGCGCGATTCGAGAAGCGACCACTGGCCTTGACGAACAGCTCACCCAGATTGGCGAAGCTGTAATGCTCAAGGTCCGCATCCAGCTCGCAGGGGTGGCTGGCCTGAACGGAGCTGTGCTGGCGCGAATCGCGGAAGGCGAGCTTCTCGCGGTCATACAGGCGCAGGCAGTAATCGGGGTACCAGCCGGCATGTCGCACCCAGCGCGAGCCGATGAAGTTGCGACGCCGCAGGGCGAAGCCATCATGTGGCGTGCTGTCGAGTGCCAGTTCACGGATGGCGCTGACGGCCCCGTCGGTCAGGCGTTCATCGGCGTCCAGTGACAGCACCCAGCGGTGGCTGGCATGGCTCGGTCCGACGTTCTTCTGCGGCCCGTCGCCCAGATAGGGCTGGTCGATCACCACGGCGCCCATGGCGCGCGCCAGCTCGCATGTGGCATCCGTGGAGCCGGAATCGACCACGATCAGCTCATCGCAGACCTGGGCCAGCGAGCGCAGGCAATCCTCGATGTTGTGGGCTTCATTGAGAGTGATGACGCAGCCGGTGATGGGCACGGCGGTGCGCAGCTTGCCATCGGAAGGAGGGGCGGTCGGGGTGACGGCCGGGGCCTCGTCGCTCGGGTTCATGACGGTCTCTGTCTTGAGAGCGCCTGGCTCACGTGTGTGACAGGCGCCGATGGGACGCAGTGGCAGGCGGGAATCGGATGATGCGCCTGCCGACGATTCATGTCGCTATCGTACACTGCATGGGCACCGATGCCTGCAGGGCGATACGCTGAAGCGTCAGGCGTGATAGGCGCTGCGAATGGCGGCCAGGCACGCGGCATGGTGCCTCGGCGTGAAGCGCGCCAGCGAGCGCCCCAGGCGTGAGAGGTTGTTCTCGCGCCAGCGTGCGTCGGCGGGAGCCTCGTCATGCAGCTGGCAGCGATCGAGATCGATCACGTAGACGCGTCCGCCTTCATCGACCAGCAGGTTGCGTGCGTTGAGATCGACATGCTCGAGCCCGGCGTCATGTACGGCGCGAATGGCGCGGCCTGTCGTCTCCAGCACTGTCAGCAGGGATCCGGGCAGGTCGGCCCCGGCAGGAAGACGCTGTGCTTCGAGGGCGATCAGGTCATCGGCGAAGGCGCGCGCGCCGGGTATCAGTACCGTGATCAGGGCGGCCTCGTAGCTCAGGCCATGCCGCCATACGCAGGCGCCGACTGGCTCTGGCACTGGCAGCCCCTGGCGATGCAGCGTTTCCGTCAGGCGCAGCTCGGCGAAGGCGCGGGTGCGCTCAAGGCCGGTGTAGAGGTAGCGCTGACGAGCGATCTTCGCGATCAGCCCCCCGCGTCGATAGGGGCGCAGCGCCCAGCGTTGAGCCGGGGCGCCAGTGGCATGGACGGGGTGCAGCTCAGCGGGCAAACGACAGACATCGAGGAACAGACTCGCCCCGCGCCCCGGTGCTTCGCCGGTCACGGCGCCGTGTTCGCGCCAGAACGATGGCATGAACCAGTCCGGCGTCATTTGTGGCGCTGTTTCGCCATCATATAGAATGTGGGCATTCTCATTTCGGAAAACTGCCATCCGCATGAAGCATCCTCTCCCTGCCCAGCCCGCACATATCTGCGTGCTCCGGCTCTCCGCTCTCGGCGATGTCTGCAATCTTGTGCCAACGGTACGCGCCTTGCAGCGTCAGTGGCCTGAGGCCCGCATTACCTGGATCGTCGGCAAGGGGGAGCACAGTCTACTGTCCGGCCTGACCGGGGTCGAGTTCGTGGTCTACGACAAGTCCACCGGCCTTGCGGGCATGCGCGCCATCTGGCGTCAGCTCAAGGACACGCACTTCGATGTGCTGTTGCACATGCAGCAGGCGCTGCGGGCCAGCGCCCTGTCGCTGGGCCTCAAGGCCCGAGTGCGCATCGGTTACGACCGTGCGCGCGCCAAGGACTGGCAGTACCTCTTTACCTCCCATCAGCTGGCCCCGCGCGAGCGCGCTCACGTGCTGGAGTCGTTCATGGACTTCGCACGTGCCCTGGGTGTCGAGGACTGCCGGCTCGACTGGCGTCTCGATGTGCCGCCCGAGGCCTATGGTGAGGCGGCGCGCGTGACCGGTGAAGCGCCCTATCTCGTCATCAGTCCGTGTGCCAATCCGCGCCTGCGCAACTTCCGCAACTGGTCGGCCGAGGGCTATGCGGCGGTCGTCGATCATGCCTGGCAGCAATACGGCATCCGCAGCGTGATGACCGGCGGCGGCAGCCCGCAGGAACGCGAGATGGGCGCGCGCATCAAGGCGCTGGTCAGTGAAGGCGCGGTCATCGATGCCATCGGTGGTACCTCGCTCAAGGGCCTGCTGGCGCTGATCGATCGCGCCGTCGCGGTGATCGCGCCGGACTCCGGCCCCGTGCATATGGGCAATGCGCTCAATACACCGGTGATCGGCCTGTACGCCACCACCAACCCCGAGCGTGCGGCGCCCTATTGCTGGCAGCATCTGGTGGTCAATCGCTATCCGGATGCGGTGGAAACCTATCTGCACAAGCAGATGGACGAGATCCACTGGGGCCAGCGCGTACGCCATCAGGACGCCATGAGCCTGATCCGCGCCGAGGATGTCATCGCGCGCCTCGCTGAGCTGCTGGCGGACACCGATGGCGTCATTCGCGGCCAGAGTTGCGAACGTCTGCCGGTCGCGGCTGTCTCGTCTACTGACACCTCTTCTTCTGAATTTCCCTCTGCACGCGGAGACGCCTGATGAAGCTTGATCTGACTGCGCTTGAACAGGCTCGCCTGCTGGTCGTGGGTGATGTGATGCTCGACCGCTACTGGCACGGTGGCACCTCACGCATCTCGCCGGAAGCCCCGGTGCCGGTGGTGCGCGTCGGCGAGAGTGAAGACCGCCCGGGCGGTGCCGCCAACGTCGCGCTCAACATCGCGTCGCTCGGTGCGCATGCCACTCTCGCCGGTGTGGTCGGTCAGGATGACAACGCCGCCATCCTGACCCGCGCACTGGAAAACGCCAATGTCATCACGCGCTTCCAGGCCAGTGACAGCGTGCCGACCATCACCAAGCTGCGCGTGATGAGCCGCAATCAGCAGCTGCTGCGCCTCGATTTCGAGGAGCCGCTGCACGAGGTGGATACCAGCGCGCTGGTGCGCCAGGTCGAGGCCGAGCTGGGGGCCAGCGGCGTGATGATTCTCTCCGACTACGGCAAGGGCTCGCTGAATCAGGTCGAGGCGTTGATCGCCGCGGCGCGCGCGGCGGGCAAGCGCGTGCTGGTCGACCCCAAGGGCAGTGATTTCTCGCGCTATCGTGGCGCCAGCATCATCACCCCCAATCTGACCGAATTCGAGACCATCGTCGGGCCATGCCGCAGCGATGAGGAGCTGGCCGAGAAGGGTGAAGCGCTGCGTGCCGAGCTCGAGCTGGAAGCTCTGCTGGTGACGCGTAGCGAGAAGGGCATGACCCTGATCCGCGAGGGCCATCAGCCGCTGCATCTGCCGACGCATGCGCGTGAGGTCTATGACGTCACCGGTGCCGGTGACACCGTGATCGGCGTGCTGGGTCTGGCGCTGGCGGCTGGCCATGCCTTCCCGGAGGCCGTGATGCTGGCCAATCTGGCCGCAGGCCTCGTCGTCGCCAAGCCGGGCACCGCGACCCTGTCGGTCGCGGAGCTCTACACCGCACTGCATGGTGACAAGCTGGCGGAATTCGGCGTGATCCAGGAGTCCGCGCTCATCCCGGCAGTGAAGGCCGCTCAGGCACGCGGCGAGCGCGTGGTGATGACCAATGGCTGCTTCGACATCCTGCATGCCGGTCATGTGGCCTACCTGCAGGAGGCGGCACGTCAGGGCGACCGTCTGATCGTGGCGGTCAATGACGATGCCTCGGTGGCACGCCTCAAGGGGCCGACGCGTCCGATCAACCCGGTACTGCGTCGCATGCAGGTGCTGGCGGGCCTCGGCGCGGTCGCCTGGGTCGTGCCCTTCAGCGAAGACACCCCGGCACGCCTGATCGAGGCCGTGCTGCCGGATGTGCTGGTCAAGGGCGGTGACTATCGTCCCGAAGAGATCGCCGGGGGCGAGGCGGTGATCGCCAACGGTGGCGAGGTGCGTGTGCTCGGTTTCGAGGATGGCGTCTCCACCACGGCGATGATCGCCACCATTCTCGATCGCGAGGACTAGGCGTGAGCCTTGCCCGTGGCCTCTACAGCACCGCACTGACCCTGCTGTCTCCCCTCATCTGGCAGCGGGTCTGGCGCGAACACGATGATCGGCACTCGCGCCTGGAGCGGCTGGGCATCCTCCCTGCCACGCCTGCCGCCATGCCGGACCGCGAGCGCCCCATCTGGCTGCATGCGGCCTCGCTGGGCGAGATGGTCATGATGGCCAGTGCCATCGAGGCGCTGCGGCGCCGCTATCCCCTTCGCCCGCTGATCGTGACCACCATGACCGCGACGGGGGCTGCCCAGGCGGCTCGCCTGTTGCACACGCCTGAGGGAACGCCCGAGCTTGCCCCTGCGCGGCATCATTATCTACCACTGGACTTTCCCTGCAGCGCACGTCGCTTCGTGTCTCGCCTGCGGCCGGCCCTGGTCGTGCTGGTGGAAACCGAGCTGTGGCCGAATCTGATCGCAAGCTGTGCGGGCCAGAGGATACCCGTGAGCGTGGTCAATGCGCGGCTGTCACCGCGCGCCTTCACTCGCTACCGCAAGGTCGGGGCCTTGATGCGCGAGACGTTGTCGCAGGTGAGCGTGCTGACGGCCAAGGCGCCGGAAGATCTCGAGCGTTTCATCGCGCTTGGGCTTCCTGCGGCGCGGGGGAAGACGGTCGGTTCACTCAAGTTCGAGCTCGAGATATCGCCACAGGCCGTCGCGGCAGGCAAGGGACTGCGCGAGCAGTTCCAGGGGCGGCGGGTCTGGATCGCCGCCTCGACACACGAGGGGGAAGATGCCCTGATGCTGGACGCCCACGCAGCCGTGCGTGCTCGGCATCCTGATGCCTTGCTGCTGCTGGTGCCGCGCCATCCGCAACGCTTCGAGACGGTCGCCGCACAGAGTGCGAGCTGGTGTGAGTCACGCGGGGAAACCTGCCTGCGTCGCAGCCACATGCATGCGGAAAGCCGCCTCGAGAAGAGCCGTCTGTCGGTGCTGGTCGGCGATAGCCTGGGCGAGCTGCTCGCCCTGTATGCGGCGAGCGATGTCGCCTTCATCGGCGGCAGCCTGGTGCCCATCGGCGGGCATAATCTGCTCGAACCGGCCGCGCTTGGGCTGCCACTGTTGAGTGGCCCATCGCTTGAGAACTTCAGTGAGATCGCCGAGGTGATGACGGCGGAAGGAGCTCTGCAGGTCGTCGATGATGCCGAGGCGCTGGCCGAGGCCGTCATCACACTGCTGGAAGATGAGTCGCAGCGCCAACGGGCAGGGCAGGCGGCGCGTGAACGGGTAGCCCGCAATCGCGGGGCGCTGGCAGGGACACTGCAGCAGCTGGAAGACCTGTTGCCGAGCTGAGCCGACGAGAGACGGAGGTGAGCTCGCCATGCCGATTTCGGTCGTGGGGGATGCACGCCACTGGGGCATCAATGGGAAGATCATGCGCAGAAACGCCGCACCATCGTGCGGCGTTTCTGCGTATGGACCTCGCGTGGGGCGAGGTCAGCGCTCACTCACCGAAGCGCAGGCCCTGTCTCAGCACTCGATGAGCTGCGCCGTCACGCCCATGTCGGCATCCAGACCCTCCAGGCAATCGCGCGCTGCGGCGCTGGCATTGCTGATCACCACATCGAAGCTTTCCAGTGGCGCGATGAAGGCCGGGCGTACCATCTCGAACTTGCGGGCATCGATGATCAGGAAGCGCTGCATGGCGCTTTCCAGCGCGGCCTGCTTGGCCGCCACCTCATGAAAGTGGAAGCAGCTGACGCCGCGCTCGGCGTGTACGCCACCGGCCGAGAGAAATGCCTTGTTGATGCCCAGACGGCGAATGGCTTCCGGCATGTCGGTGGCGGTAAAGGACTGGGTGGCCGGATGAAACAGTCCGCCCAGCATGACCAGTCGCACGCCGGGCAGGTGGCCGACGGCATTGGCGACATTCAGGGCGCAGGTCACCAGGGTCAGTGTCATCTGACGATCCAGTGCCGCGGCCAGGTGGACCAGGGTCGTCCCGCAATCCACGTACAGGGTATCGCCGTCCTCGATGTGACTGGCCAGTCGCTGGCACAACGCTTGCTTGATAGGAGCGCTGGCATCGATCTCGCGGTCGAGGCGATAGACGCTGCTGGCGGAAGATTCCGCCAGCAGCAGGCGTCCCCCCAGTATCTCCAACAGCCCGTTGCTGTGAGTGACATCACGGCGAATCGTCATCTCGGACACGCCGCAGAGCTGCGCGGCGTCGCTGAGCTGCAGTGGGCTGCCCTCGCGCAGGATGGCCTGCAAGCGGTCAAGGCGTGCAGCGCTTTGGTTGTTCATGCGGCAGGGTCCTTTTTTGCCGATGGCGGTGAGAAAGCGTTGGAGAAGCCAACATGCCCTCGGGTCATGGTGTGATGATAACTCACTGACTGGCAGGGATAACTTTTCTCGCGTGAGAGATCCGCGCGGGCGTTGCAGGAAAGCAAGGCCCGAATCGCTCAAGCGTTTGCATTGACTCCTTGGTCAGATTGTGACTCTTTTAACATGCTGAGAAAAAATCATAACACCGTGTCCCGTTGAGAATCGCGGCGACATCGCGCACAAGCGCATTCCATAACAAGCACAAGAACACATCAGGACCTTCCCAATGAATCCCCTCATGAGTCTGGTCGGGATGGCATCGCTCATCCTCATCGCCGTGGCGTTGTCATCGAATCGACGCGCCATCCGCCTGCGCACCGTCGGGGGTGCCTTTGCCATCCAGTTGGCCATCGGTGCCTTCGTGCTCTACACCTCCTTCGGCCAGGGTGTGCTGGCCGGTGTCTCAGGCGCCGTCAGTCAGGTCGTCAATTATGCCGATCAAGGCATCAGCTTCCTGTTCGGCAGTCTGGCCAATCCGGGCAGCGGTGTCGGCTTCATCTTCGCCATCAAGGTGCTGCCGATCATCATCTTCTTCTCGTCGCTGATCGCGGTGCTCTACTACCTCGGCATCATGCAGTGGGTGATTCGCCTGCTGGGGGGCGGCCTGCAGCGCGTGCTGGGAACGTCGCGTACGGAATCCCTCTCCGCGACCGCCAACATCTTCGTCGGACAGACGGAGGCACCGCTGGTGGTCAAGCCCTATCTGGCGAGCATGACGCGTTCCGAGCTGTTCGCCGTGATGTGTGGTGGTCTGGCATCCGTCGCCGGCTCCGTACTGGGTGGCTACGCGGCGCTGGGCATCCCGATGGAGTATCTGGTGGCGGCGTCCTTCATGGCAGCGCCCGGCGGCTTGCTGTTCGCCAAGCTTCTATTCCCGGAGACTGACAAGCCGGATGACTCGATCGCCGTGGCGGATGCCTCGCTCAAGGATGACGACGCACCGTCCAACGTGCTGGACGCTGCGGCATCCGGTGCGTCTTCCGGCCTGAAACTGGCCGCCAATGTCGGCGCGATGCTGCTGGCCTTCATCGCCTTGATCGGGCTGATCAACGGCATTCTCGGTGGTGTCGGCGGCTGGTTCGGCATGGACACACTGAGTCTCGACATGATTCTCGGCTGGCTCTTCGCGCCGTTGGCCTTCCTGTTGGGCGTGCCATGGAGCGAGGCGACGCTGGCGGGGTCCTTCATCGGTCAGAAGCTGGTGGTGAACGAGTTCGTCGCCTACATCAATCTGGCGCCCTACCTGAGTGGCGACAGTCTCGTGGCCGCCACGGGTGCGGTGATGACGCCCTACACCATGGCTGTGCTGTCCTTCGCGCTGTGCGGCTTCGCCAACCTGTCGTCCATCGCCATTCTGCTCGGCGGGTTGGGCAGCCTGGCCCCGACGCGCCGGCATGAGATCGCCAGTCTGGGTCTCAAGGCGGTACTGGCCGGTACGCTTTCCAATCTGATGTCGGCAGCGATCGCCGGCTTCTTCCTGGCGCTGGCAGCCTGATCGGGATGTCGCCCATCTCACAGTGGATGGGCGATTCGAAGAGGTGTCGCCTTCGGTGTGTAAATGTTCACAAACCGGCCGTTGGTGACAGGGAAATCCGCCAAACGTCGCCCTATCGTTTTTGCGAGGAAGTGCTAACATCGCGCCCTTTGCAAATCCGGCGCAGCCCGACGACGAAGCGGGCGGCATGGGGCGACGCTGATGGCAGACGTCGTTCATGACGGGCAATAACCACAACAATTCAGAACAGTTGATTACTCAAGACAGGATCATTTCGCGATGACTATGCTCAAGACCGTCGCGGCCAGTGCACTGGCCGCCACTACCCTCCTGACGGCTGCCGCGCCAGCCCAGGCCACCGATTTCAATGGCGACATCCACGCCAATGACTACAAGTGGCTGACCTTCAATCTGATGCGCAGCGAGGACAACCGTCTGCCGTTCCGCAACAGTGAAGATACCTATCTGGAAATGGAATTCGGTGGCCGTTCGGGCATCGTCGATCTCTACGGCTATGTCGATTTCTTCGACATCTTCGATGACAGCTCGGATGACCTCAATGGCGGCGACAACTTCTTCGCCAAGCTGGCCCCGCGCTTCTCGCTGGACGCCATGACCGGTCACGACCTGTCCTTCGGCCCGGTGGATGAGCTTTACATCGCCACCGTCACCAACATCGGTGACAACGGCGCATTCGGCGGTCTGTGGGAGCACTATGTCGGTCTGGGAAGCGATGTGCAGGTGCCATGGTTCGGCAAGATGGGCTTCAACCTCTACGCCCGCTACGTGCGTGAGAACTACGGCGGTGAAGACGAGAGCAAGTGGGACGGCTACATGGCGTCCACCAACTGGTTCAAGCCGTTCGTCAACTTCGAGGACGGTAGCTTCATCGCCTATCAGGGCTATCTGGACTACAAGTTCGATGCCGATGAAGTGGGCAGCCAGGACGGTCGCAGCATCAACAGCATGGAGTGGTTCAACGGCATCTACTACCACACCCAGCGTTTCGCGGTGGGTTATGGCCTGAAGTACTACAACAACATGGCGTTCTTCACCGATGGCTCCACCGCCACCGGCGTGCGTCAGGACACCACCGGCTTCGGCAACTACTTCAGCATCAACTACAAGTTCTGATCACCGCTTCGCTCTCGATGAGCGACCGGCGCGCAAACAGAAACGGGAAGCCCCTCAGGGCTTCCCGTTTTTCGTCTGGCTGCTCTGGCGTCTGACACCTGGAAGCTGACACCTGGTGATCAGCGGAACTCGACCTCGCTGACTTCCACGCGCACCAGCTGGCGGGACCAGCTGCCGTCCGGCAGGGCGATGCGCACGCTGCGTCCCTCACGGGTCTGGCCGGGGCGCAGGTAGGTCTCGGGCAGCCGATACTCGCCGACCCACAGCGGCGCCTCGCGCGTCGCCAGCAGACGGCCATCGTCGCCATAAAGACGCAGTCTTGCCCGGGTGGCGATGACGTTCTGCCCGGCGGTGTTCTGGATCTCGAAGCGCAGCACGGCGTCGCCATCGTCGATGTCCACGGCGGTCAGTCGTGCGACGACCCCATCACGATGTCCCTCGCTCAGCAGCGTCGGATTGGCCAGTGCGCTGGCATTGAGGCGTGCCTGGGCCGGAGCCGGAGCCGGGGCAGAGACGTTGGCGCGGGCCGGCACCGGTTGCCCTGCATCGCCAGCGGCAGGCGTATTCGCGGGTACCACCGGCAGGGCGGACGAGGTGGGTATCGTCGCGCTGCCGAGCGTCGAGCGTGGGCTCTGCTCGTCGGAGACTTCCAGCAGATACTCCCAGCTGTGGTCCGGCTTGAGCAGCACCTTGACGCCACTATCCAGCGTGATGGTCGTCGGAGAGCTGATCGGCAGGCTGTCTGCCATCAGCACCGGGCTGAGCAGGGCAGCGGCCAGAAGCGACAGGCCTCGGGTGCCAAGGTGGCGCGTGATCTTCCATGTCATCAGGCGAGCCTCCTCAGGCAGTGATGCGCTCGACACCTGTCTCGCGACCGACCAGCAGCACATCGGCGCCACGGGCGGCGAACAGACCATTGGTGACGACGCCGACGATGGCATTGATGCGGGCTTCCATGGTGATCGGGTCTTCGATCAGGAAGTTGTAGCAATCGAGGATGCGGTTGCCGTTGTCCGTCAGAACGCCTTCACGATAGACCGGGTCCGCGCCCAGCTTGACCAGTTCGCGCGCGACGTAGGAACGTGCCATCGGAATGACTTCCACCGGCAGCGGGAAGCCACCGAGGATGTCGACCTGCTTCGAGCCATCGGCGATGCACACGAAACGCTCAGCGCAGGCCGCGACGATCTTCTCGCGGGTCAGCGCCGCACCACCGCCCTTGATCATCGCCAGACGCGGATCGATCTCGTCGGCACCATCCACGTACACCGGCACGGTGCCCACATGGTTGAGCTCGTAGACGTCGATGCCGTGGCCCTTGAGGCGCTGGGCAGTGGCTTCGGAGCTGGCGACGGCGCCGGCAAAGTCGTGGCGAACCTCCGCCAGAGCATCGATGAACAGGTTGGCGGTGGAGCCGGTGCCGACGCCGATGATGGTGTCGCGGTTCAGCAGCGGGCGGATCTCATCAAGGGCAGCGCGGGCCACGGCTTGCTTCAGCTCATCCTGGGTCATGTCATACCTCGGGTCGGTGGGGCAGGGGTGGAGAGTGGCGGTCATCGCGTCGGCAAGGGAGCCTGGCGCGTATCCCGACGTGTCTGTGCCTCATGCTGTTGCACGGCAACCAGAAGCGCAGACAGGAAGCGAGTCGGGCGACGCAACGCGAGAAAACGCCACATTATAACGGCAAACGTCGCGATGGCGCTGGACGCTCTCGCCGGCGGTCTGATAACAATGGGGGTTCGGTCGCACCCATGCGGCCCGCGCTGCGACACATCAGGACATTCCTATAATGCTCGAACACTACGTCAAGAAAATCCTGTCGGCTCGTGTCTATGAAGCCGCCCATGAAACCCCGCTCTCGTCAGCCCCGATGCTGTCACGTCGTTTCAGCAACCAGATCTTCATCAAGCGGGAAGACCTGCAGCCCGTCTACTCCTTCAAGATTCGCGGCGCCTACAACAAGATGGCGCAGCTGAGCGATGAGCAGAAGGCCTGTGGCGTGATTGCCGCCTCGGCGGGCAACCATGCCCAGGGACTGGCGATGGCAGCCAAGCTGATGGGCGTGAAGGCCGTCATCGTCATGCCGCGCATCACGCCGGAGATCAAGGTGCAGGCGGTACGTGAACGCGGCGCACGCGTGGTGCTCAAGGGCGATGCCTTTCCCGAGGCGCTCGCGCATGCCCAGGCATTGATGCAAGAACATGGCTACACCTTCATTCCGCCCTTCGATGACCCGGACGTGATCGCCGGGCAGGGGACGGTGGGCATGGAGATCCTGCGTCAGCACCCGGGCAAGATCGATGCGATCTTCGTGCCGGTGGGCGGCGGTGGCCTGATTGCCGGTGTCGCGGCCTACGTGAAGTATCTGCGCCCGGACATTCGTGTCATCGGTGTCGAGGCTGAGGATGCGGCCTGCCTCAAGGCGGCCATGGAGGCCGGCGAGCGTGTGGTGCTGGACCAGGTCGGCGTGTTCGCCGAGGGGGTGGCCGTGGCGCAGATCGGCGAGGCGCCGTTCGAGATCATCCGCCATACCGTCGATGAAGTGATCACCGTCAATACCGATGAGATGTGCGCGGCAGTCAAGGATATCTTCGAGGACACGCGCGCCGTGTCAGAGACCAGCGGCGCTCTGTCGCTGGCGGGCCTCAAGAAGTACATCCAGCAGACTGGCGCGGAAGGGCAGACGCTGGTCTGCATCAACTCCGGGGCCAATACCAACTTCGATCGCCTGCAGCATATCGCCGAGCGCACCGAGCTCGGCGAGCAGCGGGAAGCCATTCTGGCGGTCACCTTGCCGGAGCGCCCCGGGGCCTACAAGCAGTTCTGCAAGGTGATCGGCAAGCGCATGGTCACCGAGTTCAACTACCGCTATGCCAATCCGGAGGAGGCGCACGTCTTCGTCGGTGTCCAGGTCAAGCCGGGCGGGGAAGACCGCGCAGCGGTGGTCGAGAAGCTGCGTGAGGCGGGCTACGCGGTGGAGGATCTCACCGACAACGAGCTGGCCAAGCTGCACACGCGTCATCTGGTCGGGGGGCGCACCAGCAGCGACCTCGAGGAGGAGGTCTATCGCTTCGAGTTCCCGGAACGTCCTGGTGCCCTGATGAACTTCCTGACCCATCTGCCTGCGGACTGGAACATCTCGCTGTTCCACTATCGCAATCACGGCGCGTCCCATGGGCGAGTCCTGATCGGCATGCAGGTGCCCAATGGGGATCGCGCCGAGGTCGAGAAGTATTTCGCGGAGATCGGCTATCGCTTCTGGAAGGAAAGCGACAATCCGGCCTATCGCCTTTTCCTGTCATGATGTCGGCCATGCCTCGCCTGCCTGGATGAGGTCGCTCTGAATCAAGTGGGCATCAGGCGGATGGCATTCATGATTGGCAGTATGAAAAAGCCCCTGTTCTCGTCTGAGAGCAGGGGCTTTTCTCGTCATGATGGTGAATGGCATGACTGATGACTTGTACTCAGGTGGGGCGTCAGAGATATCGAACGTTGTTTTCCCTCCAGGCCTTGCCAGCCCTCGCCTGCAGCGCGAAATGCAAGCGTGGAAAAACGTTCATTCATACGGCTGCATGGTGATTGTCATACGCAGGTCAGATGCCTATCATCGTGGGCACTGTCAGGAAGACAGTCATCGACAACCGTCACGCGAAAGCCACTGACGATATAAGAAGAAGCCCGCTCTCATGAAACGCAAGCCCGATCTGGTCATGGCCCTGGTATTCATTTTCGGGATTGGTGTCGTCGCCACCGGCTACGCCCAGACCGTCATGGGTTCCTGAATCGTGCACTGCCGCCTTCGGGCGGCAGTGGCGTTTTCAGAGGGAGAGTCGTTCTCGCGCTCTGCCTTTCTGCCCCCCTGCCCCCCTTTCCCTCCCGCTCTTCTCCTTGATCTCCAGGCACGTCTGCTCCCCCTCAAGTCCGAGCACGCCCGCGACATGCTGGCGCCGTTGACCGCCCGTGCGTGACTGCCCCTGCATGAGCATCATGACGATGCGTTTCCATGCCTGCGGCCTGGGCGCACGATCTCGCGATCACTGACGATGGCATCCAGCGGTATGTCCCAGGCTTGTACCGGCAAGGCCGGCACCTTCTGACAGTGATGGGCGAGGCCGATCAACCTCGGTCTTGGCCCGGCGCGACGGGTGAAGGCGAAGCTGCGGTCATAGAAACCGCCCCCCATGCCGATCCGTGCGCCAGCCTCATCGAACCCCACCAGCGGCATCAGCACGATATCCAATGCCCAGGCCGGCAGGCGTCGGCCCTTGTGGGCTCCGAAGCGCGTGTCAGGTTCGGCGATGCCGAAGCGATTGCTCACCAGTGGGGTATGGTCGTCGTAGCGGACGAACCAGAGTGAGTTGACCGCGAAGGGTCGCAGGACCGGTAGATAGACGCGTGCTCCCCGACGTTGCAGCCATCGGCACAGACGGGTGGCGTCGATCTCGCCATCATTGGGCAGGTACAGGGCGATGTCCCGGGCACGCAGCAGTTCCGGCAGACGCTTCAGTCGTCGCAACAGGGCCTGCTCGGCATTACGGCGCTCGGGGGCCGTCAACTGGCGTCGCCGTTGGCGTAGCAAGCGTCTCAGGGCGCGGCGATCCGCAGTGGGGTGATCAAGCTCGCTGGACAATGGCCAGAGCGTGACATCACGTGAAAGCGAGGGAGGCGAATAGTGATTCGCGAGGGCGGCGCGAGCCGCAGGGGGTTTGAGCATGCCTGACATTCTCCGTCAGACAGGGTTCTCCAAGGTGCCGGTGTTACCGGGGGCCCTTGAACCCAGCGGTTCAAGGTGGGTAGTCCCGCGCAGCGCATCAGGCTTTCCGACGCACGGACATGCACACAGCACTGCGCAGTGGACTCCCTGGGAATAGCTTATAAGCTCGAGGGACATCGGCAACTGTCGTACACCCCAGAGAACTCCTTCAGTCTACCAAACCCCGTCTGCCGGCCCAAGGCTTAATCCTGTCGGGAACAGACTGTTGCTGAAATTTATCAGTTGTTTGATTCTCAAGCGTTTTTTGCTTCATCAGCACGCGCCTTCGCACGTTGGACAGACTCGGCTGGTATCTGCTTGAGGGCCGCATCCAGCTGGCGATCCAGCGCCGTGAGGCGTGTCTCGAAATCCTGCTGCATGGCGCGTTCGCTGTCGCGGCTGTTGATCAGTTCGTGAGAGATGTTGAGCGCGGCCATCAGGGCGACCTTGTCGGCACTGATGGTATTGCCACGTTGCTGGATGCCTTGCATGGCGAGATCCAGGTAGGCCGCCGCACGGGTCAAGCCATCTTCCTCGCCGGGTTGGCAGCTGACGGTATAGCTGCGGCCGAGCAGGCTGATCTCGGTGGTATTGCGGGGAGTCGTGGAGTCGCTCATGTCAGTCCTCTCGGGCCATGTCCGGCGTCGTCCTGATTGACGGCGGCGTCCTTGACTGGGCGTCACCTCGCAGTGAGGACGGCAAGCCAGAAGGAGGGCCAGTGCGGTAAGATGGGGGCATTCTCGAGCCACTATAGAGAGCCGCTTATGGAGGGTCAACGCGCTGCGCAGTGCGGCTGTCACCCAGCATGGCGCTCAGGGTTCGAGCGGTAATCGTCGATTGCCGATGCCTTTCTCACCGACTCAATGGACCCGCACCATGGCCATCATCAACGATACCTTCGACTTCTCTCTCGTCGCGGACCAGTTCCTGGTTCACGGCAGCCTGAACAACCCTTCCTTCCTTGATGGACAGCTGGTCGCTGCCCTGGCGATGGATGACATCAGCGCGGAAGACTGGTTGAGCCGCGTCTGTGCCGCATTGGGAGTGGAGCAACCGGCCACCCGTGAAGCGGGCGAGGTGTTTCTCAGCTGGCGCACGCGCAACCAGGAGCGCCTGGCGGCCAGCGAGATGAGCTTCGAGCCGCTGTTGCCGGACGACATGTTCTCCCTGGCCGAGCGTGGCCAGAGCCTGCGTGAGTGGACGCTGGGCTTCCAGGAAGAGCTGGCAGGCGTCGATGGCGAGGTCCGCAAGGGCTGGAGCCAGGCATTGCGTGATGCGCTGAGCGATGTCGAGGCCATCTCGAGCGGTCTGGCCAACGCCGAGGACCTGGATGACGACAATGCCGAGGACGAGGCGGATCTGTTCGCGCTGGCCGACCACGTGCGCATGGCGGCCCTGCTGCTGTATACCGAGCAGCACCCGGGCAACCCGGACGTCGAGAAGCCCAGTGACGATCAGTTGCCGGAAGGCGGACTTGAAGGCAGTCTCGGGGTCAGCTCGCGCAACGACACTCACTGAGTGAGGCAGTTTGCCGCTCGCAATACCCGGCGGCCGACCCCATTTCGGGAAGGATTGTCCCTTCGGGAGCCTCGTCCTTTCCCGCCACATTCTGATTCGTGTCGGGCAGGCCATGACTTGCCTGCCCGACACGGACCCCGACGGAGAACGCCATGATCGTCCCTGAAATCCTGCCTGCGCCGGCGGCGCTGACTGCTGATGACTTCTCGGCGCGTCGCCAGCGTCTGATGACGCAGCTGCCTCGTGATGCCGCGGTACTGGTGTTGTCGTCCGGCCTGGCGCAGCGCAATCGTGACAGTGAGTTCACCTTCCGTCAGAACAGTGACTTTCATTACCTGACCGGCTGGCCGGAACCGGAAGCGGCATTGTTGCTGTTGCCGGGGCGCGCGGAAGGCGAGAGCGTACTGTTCTGTCAGGAAAAGGATCCGCTGGCGGAAGCCTGGACCGGTATCCGTATCGGTGCCGAAGGGGCCGTGACGCAGGCGGGATTCGACCAGGCCTTCACCAATGATCAGCGTGAGGATGTCATGGCCGGTCTGCTGGATGGCCGTGGGCGTCTCTTCGTGCTGTTCGAGGACGACGAAGCACTGGCGCTGGCGCAATCGCTGCGCGAGGAGCTGGCCGCGGCCGTGCGTCGTGGTGCCCGCCCGCCGGTCGCCTTTGAAGACCTCGCCCCGCTGTTGCATGAGCAGCGCCTGATCAAGGATGAGCGTGAGCTGGCGCTGATGCGTCACGCGGCGGAGATTTCCGCTCGCGCCCACATCCGTGCCATGCGGGCCAGCCGCCCCGGGCTGCACGAGTATCATCTGCAGGCCGAGATCGAGCATGAATTCCAGTGGCAGGGCGCCCCGGCACCCGCGTATACCAGCATCGTCGGTGGTGGCGTGAATGCCTGCGTGCTCCATTACATCGAGAACCGTGCTCCGCTGATCGATGGCGAGCTGGTGCTGATCGATGCTGGCGCGGAGTACGCACTCTATGCCGGCGACATCACCCGTACCTTCCCCGTCAATGGCCGCTTCAGCGAGCCCCAGAAGCGTCTCTACGAGATCGTGCTCAAGGCCCAGGAACGTGCAGTGGCCGCCGTGGTGCCGGGTGCGACGTTGGTGGGCATTCACCAACAGGTGGTGCATGACCTGACCGCCGGCCTCGTCGAACTGGGCCTGCTGCAAGGTGAAGTGGAGGCGTTGATCGCCGATGAGGCCTATCGCCGCTTCTATCTGCATTCCACCTCGCACTGGCTGGGACTGGATGTGCACGATGTCGGCAGTTACCGCGAGAACGGTGAGCCGCGTCCGTTGCTGCCCGGCATGGTGTTGACGGTCGAGCCGGGGCTTTATGTGCCGGACGCCAGTGACATTTCAGCCGAGTATCGGGGGATCGGGATTCGCATCGAGGACGATGTGGTGGTCACCGCGGACGGGCACGAAGTGCTGAGTGCCACGGTTCCCAAATCCGTCGAGGCCATCGAGGCACTGATGCGCGAAGGAGCCTGACATCATGAGTGAGCCAGCGGCAGCATCCCCGGTAACGTCCGCGCCGGAGCGATTCGATGTCGTCATCATCGGTGGTGGCCTGGTGGGCGCGAGCCTGGCCTGTGCCCTTGCACCCTTGATGAACGGGCAGCAGGAGGATGGGCTGCGCGTGGCGGTGGTCGAGGCCAATCCCTTGCCTCCCGCGGAGGATACCGGGCGTTTCCAGCCCAGTTTCGATGCGCGAGCCAGTGCCATCGCTGCCGGTTCACGCCAGCGCTTCATCGCCTTCGGGCTGTGGGAGGCGATGCGTGAGCACGCCACGCCGATTCGTACCATCCATGTCAGCGAGCGCGGCCATCTCGGGGCCACACGCATGCGGGCCGAGGAACTGGGGGTTCCCGCGCTGGGGCATGTGATCCCCAATGCCTGGATGGGGCGCGTGCTCCATCGGCGTCTGGCGGAACTGCCGCTGACCTGGTACTGCCCGGCACGCGTGGCGCAGATCAGCGTCAGCGCGCAGGGGCACCGCCTGCTGCTGGAGGATGGTCGCCTGATCGAGGCGGGACTGACCGTATTGGCAGATGGCGGGCGCTCGGGGCTCAAGGAGCGTCTCGGTATCCATAGCGAGACGCATGCCTACGAACAACAGGCGCTGATCGCCACCGTCGAGATGAGCCAGCCCCACGCGGGGGTGGCCTATGAGCGTTTCACCAGCGAAGGACCGATGGCGCTGCTGCCGCTGGGTGGCCGCCGAATGGAGTTGATCTGGACACGTTCTCCCGACGAGACGGCTGCGCTGATGGACATGCCGGAGCCCGAGTTTCTCAAGGCGCTTCAGGCTGCCTTCGGCGAGCGGGCCGGCCGTTTCCGGCGGGTCGGGCAGCGCCATGCCTATCCCCTGTCGTTGATACGTGCCAGCGAGGGGACACGTCCCGGACTTGCGGTGCTCGGCAATGCCGCTCACTCGCTGCATCCGGTGGCAGGGCAGGGCTTCAATCTGGCGCTGCGCGGCGTGACGGATCTGGTGGCCGCCATCGCGGCGGGACAGGCACGTGGTGATACCGCTGGCGATGTCAGTGTGCTGAGTGATTTCGAGTCGCGGCGCGGCGCGGACCGCGACAATGTCGTGCTGTTCAGTGATGGCTTGATCCGCCTGTTTGGCGTCGAGAGTCGTTGGCTGGGGCATGCTCGGGCGGCAGGGCTGATTGGCCTGAATCTGGTGTCACCGCTCAAGCGCCTGCTGGCAAGGCGTTCGATGGGCATTGAGCGCTAGGCGTAGCGAGTACTTGCCAACGGGCCAAGCGATGTCGTGTATTGCACCTCAGGATTGCGCCACAGGGTGGTGTCGATGAGTGACCAAATCGCCGCCGGATTCACGAGACTCTCGCCAGGAGAGCGACGCGCGACAGGCGTCATACAAGGGAGCAGGCATGAACGAGCATCGGAGATTGGATGCACCGCATGAGGTGGATGTCGCCATCGTGGGCGCCGGTATCGTCGGCGCCACGCTGGCGCTGCTGTTGGGGCAGGGCGGCCTGCGCGTCCTTCTGATCGAGGGTCGCGAGGGCATCGTCGACTGGCAGCCGGCGCTGGCACCGGAGCCGCGTGTCAGTGCGCTGACGCCGGTTTCGCGTCAATTGCTCAGCGGCCTGGGGGTCTGGAAGGACATCGCACAGAGTCGTCTGATGCCCTATACCGGCATGCAGGTCTGGGATGCCGAAGGCAATGGCGAGATAGGCTTCAGTGCCGAGCAAAGCGGCGTGTCGGAGCTTGGGCACATCGTCGAGAATCGGGTCACTCAGGCCGCGCTTGAGCAAGCGATTTCCCGGTGTCCCTCGATCACGCGCCGTTATGGTGTCCGGGTCAGCGGTCTGGGATTGCCCAGGACGGGGTCAGCCTCGGTGGTAAGTGCTTACCAACTTGAGGGGGCCGAGGCAGCAAGCCTGACACTGAGCGACGGTAGCAGCGTCGCGGCGGGGCTGGTGGTGGCGGCTGACGGGGCGCGTTCCCGTCTGCGCGAGCTGGCGGGAATCGAGACCCGTGAGCACGATACCGGCCAGGTGGCGTTGGTCACCACGGTGCGCACGGCGCATTCGCATCAGGGCGTCGCCCGCCAGCGCTTTCTGCCCACCGGGCCGCTGGCCTTCCTGCCGCTGGCGGTCAATTCCGCCCTGGCACATCCCGAGGGCGAGGCATCCGGCGCCCAGCGCCATTGCTCCATCGTCTGGTCCACCACTCCGCAGGAAGCCGAGCGCCTGCTGGCATTGCCCGAGACGGACTTCTGTCATGAGCTCGAAGCAGCCTTCGAGGGAAAGCTCGGCACGGTGGAATACAGTGCCGAACGCTTCAGCTTCCCGTTGCATCAACGTCATGCGCAGGAGTATGTGCTACCGGGGCTGGCGCTGGTGGGGGATGCCGCGCATGCCATTCACCCGCTGGCGGGGCAGGGGGTCAATCTTGGCCTGATGGATGTCGCCGTGCTGGCGGAAGAACTGCTGGCTGGACACCGCCGCGGCGTGGCACTGGGCGATGAGCGCTGGTTGAAGCGCTATCGTCGACGCCGGCGCAGCGACAATGCCGTGATGCTGAAGATGATGGATGGCTTCCGCCTGCTGTTCGGCAGCCGGAAGCCGGGGGTACGCCTGGTGCGTAACCTGGGACTTGGCTGGGTGGATGGCAGCGTCGAGCTCAAGCGCCTGCTGATGCGCCAGGCGATGGGGGAGCGTGGGGAGTTGCCGGAGAGCTGCCGACCACGGTGACAGTGAGCGCTCACCTCTGGACGTGACAGTTAGCACGACGACAGGCCAGGCGGGAGATGGCAGACCTGCCGATTGGCGCGCGAAAGACGACACGACCCCGCCAGTTGGCGGGGTCGTGTCGTTTACGGCGAAAGAGAGACTATTGCTCCGAGGTGGTGGGAAGCGTGGCCTTGAGAGCGGCGCTGCGACCCAGCACGTTCATGCCCTTGAGCAGGTTGAGTGCTTCCCCCAGCTGGTAATCACTTTCGGCGACCACCGGGCTGTCCGGTGCCTTGCTGGAAGGCGTCGATGAGTCGCCATTGGCATTGTCGAGACGTCCGTCGAGATCCGCCTCGCGCACGCTGAAATCACGCCGCGTGTCGCGCTCCAGTCGTCCGCGCACCACCTCGACATCCGGGCGGATGCCCTCTGCCTGGATCGAGCGCCCGTTGGGCGTGAAGTAGAGTGCCGTGGTCAACTTGAGGCCGTCGCCGTTGCCCAGTGGCATCACGTTCTGTACCGAGCCCTTGCCGAAGCTCTCGGTGCCCATGATGATGGCGCGGCGCTGGTCCTGCAGGGCACCTGAGACGATTTCCGCGGCGGAGGCCGTCCCGCCGTTGATCAATACCACCAGCGGCGTATCACCGGCCGGTGTCTCGGCTCTGGCCGAGAAGGACAGCTCGCTGTCCGGCAGGCGCCCCTCGGTATAGACGATGCGGCCGCTCGTGAGGAAGAGGTCGCTTATCTCGACGGCCGCTGACAGCAGCCCCCCGGGGTTGTTGCGCAGATCCAGCACCAGACCCTTCAGCGCGACATCGCCGCTTTCCTCGCGCAGCTCCGTAAGGGCGCGTTTCGCCTCATCGCCCGTCGCGCTCTGGAACTGGCTGACGCGCAGGTAGCCATATCCCGGCTCCAGCAGGCGCTGACTGACACTGCTGCTCTTGATGATGGCCCGCTTGAGCACGACCTCGCGGGGCATGTCGGCGCCTTCCGAGAGTACCAGCAGGCGAATGGTCGATCCTTCCTCGCCACGCATCAGCTTGACGGATTCCGTCATCGACAGACCCTCCATCGGCGTGTCGTCGATCTTGAGGATCACGTCACGTGGTTGGAGGCCGGCACGTGAGGCCGGGGTGTCGTCGATGGGGGCGATGATGGTCAGCTGGCCATCCTCCTCCATGCCGACCTCGATGCCGATACCGCCGAATTCCCCATCGGTGTTCTCGCGCAGGTCCTGCCAGTCATCCTGATCCAGATACGCCGAGTGCGGATCCAGCCCTGCCAGCATGCCACGCATGGCATTCTTGAGCAGCGTGCGGTCATCCACTTCATCCACATAGGTGCGCTTGATGCGCTCGAAGACTTCGGCAAAGGTGCGCAGTTCCTCCAGCGGCAGGCCATTGGCCGATTCGCTGGAGGAGGCAGGCGTGGCTCCCTGCCGCGCATCTTCAGCATGGGCCGGCACTCCGCCGCCCAGCAGAACAAGGCTCAGCGGCACGCTGACCGCCAGCTGACGCAGGCGACGCGGGGCAGGACGGAATGACGACGATGCGGACATGCGATTTCCTTCTCGACGGAGACTGGCTCGACTGATGCCGAAGCGCCTGGCAGTTCAGCCAGAGGGGAAGAGGCGACCCCGACGCTCGCAGTCACGGATGACTGCGAGCATATCCCGCCCGGGTACCTGCCGCCTAGCCTGTCGCCATGTTGCGCCATGGCTGACTGGCTCAGCGGCTCGACAGCCAGCGTTGCGGGTTGACGGGCTTGCCGGCGCGGCGTACTTCGAAATACAGCGCGGCACCGTCACGGCCACCACTGCTGCCGACACTGCCCAGCTGCTGGCCGCGTGACAGGCTGTCACCGGGGCCGACGCTGAAGCTTGCCAGATGTGCGTAGAGCGTCAGCACGTTGTCGCCGTGGTCGATGATCAACAGGTTGCCGTAGCCGCGCATCCAGTCCGCGAAGACGACACGACCGGCATGCGGCGCCGTCACAGGCGTGCCCTGGGACGCCTGAATCAGCACACCATCACGATTGACACCTTCTCCCCCGCCATAGGCCGAGATGACCCGCCCGGGGGCCGGCCAGTCCATCTTGCCCATCGCACGCGTGATGCGTGTCCTGGGAGGCGGGGCACTCTTGATGGCCTTGAGGCGCTTCTCGAGCGTCTGGATCATCTGGTTGGCATGGGCGCGGTCCTGATCCAGCTCGGCGATCTTCGCCTCATGGCTGGCATAGCGGGCATCCAGGGTGCGCAGCAGAGCGGCGCGCTCATTCTGCTGGGCCATCAGTTTGCTGGCTTGCTGCTTGAGGCCTTGCTGCACCTCCTCCAGTCGTGTCTGGCGTGCCAGCAGACTGGCGCGGGTACTGGCCAGTGAGGCATCCAGTCTGGCGAGGCGCTCAAGCGCCTGCCGGCGCGAATCGCTCAAGTGATTCAGATAGACCTGCAGGCGTTCTAGACGCGCCGGATCATCCTGATTGAGCAGCAGCTTCAATTCGGGTTGGCGACCCAGCCGATACAGGGCGGCCATCTCCTCGGCCACGGCAGCCTTCTGCGCCGTCTGCTGCTGGATGAGGGTCTCACGCTGGCGCGTGAGCCTGGTCAGTTGCTGCGTGATGTCGTCGCGCTCATCCTCGAGTCTGCCGGTCTGCTGGCGAGTCTCGTTGAGCTGGCGCTCGATCTTCTCCAGGCCATTGCGCGTATCGCTGCGCCGCGCGGCAGTGGCCTTCAGCTCGCCCTGCATCGCCTGTATCTCGTGCTTGAGACGCTTGAGGTCGGCTTCGGAGGCTTGCTTCTTCTGGGTCAGGGTCGCGCTGCTGACCGCGGCCAGTGCCGAGGGGGGGGCCAGCAGCGGAGTCATGAGCAGCAGGCAGGCAGACAGCACAACGCCGGAGACAGGGCTCCGGCGTTTGAAGAATCGGTAGCGCCTGCCCGGCCCGGATACCAGACAGGCATCCGGACCGGGGGAGGCGCCGGGCACGCCACTCGGCGCGCCCTGCAAGGGGCTATCAGGCACCGGCATAATCGACCAGCACGTTGCCGTCCATTTCCTCGGGGACAGCCTGCCCCATCATGGTCAGCAGGGTCGGGGCGAGGTCACACAGGCGTCCCTCGGAGGCCAGCTTGACGTCACGCTGGGTGACGTAGATCAGCGGCACTTCAAAGGTGGTGTGTGCCGTCTGCGGGTTGCCGGTCTCCGGGTGCACCATCTGCTCGGCATTGCCGTGGTCCGCGGTGATCAGGCATTCGCCACCGACCTTCTCCAGCGCCTCGACCACGCGGCCGACGCAGCCATCCAGATATTCGATCGCCTTGACGGCCGCATCGAACTTGCCGGTGTGTCCGACCATGTCGCCATTGGCGTAATTGCAGACGATCAGATCATAGCGGCCGGATTCGATGGCCTCGACCAGCTTGTCGGTGACCTCCCCGGCGCTCATTTCCGGCTTCTCGTCGTAGGTCTTCACGTCCTGCGGCGAGGGCACGAGGATGCGGGTCTCGCCGTCGAATTCGTCTTCGCGGCCGCCGGAGAAGAAGAAGGTCACGTGGGCGTACTTCTCCGTCTCGGCGATACGAAGCTGAGTGAGGCCGCGATTGGAGACCACTTCCCCCAGGGTATTGGGCAGGTCGGAGGGCGGGAAGGCAGCCGGCGCCGGAATGTCGGCGGCGTACTGGGTCAGCATCACCAGACCGTCATGGGCCAGCTTGGGCGGCGTGCGCTCGAAGCCGGAGAAGTCCGGCTCGACGAAGGCGCGGGTCAGCTCGCGGGCACGGTCGGCACGGAAGTTCAGGAACAGGGCAGCATCGCCTTCCTGCATGGGGACGGCGTCGCCGATACGCGTGGCGCTGACGAATTCGTCGGTCTCGTCACGCTCGTAGGCGGCGGCAAGTCCTTCCACACCGCTGGCGGCTTCGTGGAGGCCCTGCCCTTCGGCGATCACGCGATATGCCTGTTCGACACGGTCCCAGCGGTTGTCACGGTCCATCGCGAAGTAGCGACCGACGAGGGTGGCGACACGGCCTTCCTCGAGTCCGAGACCTGCCAGGTGTTCATCGGCACGCGCGATGGATGCCTCGGCGCTCTTGGGCGCGGTGTCGCGGCCATCGAGAATCGCGTGGAGGTAGATGCGCTTGGCGCCCCGCTCGGCGGCCAGATCGGCCATGGCGAGGATGTGGTCTTCATGGGAGTGCACGCCCCCGGGAGACAGCAGGCCGATCAGGTGCACGGCGCGGCCAGCCGCGATGGCGGCATCGAGAGGCGCGGTCAGGACGGTGTTGTCCTTGAGGGCATTCTCGCGCACGGCCTTGGTGATGCGGGTGAAGTCCTGGTAGACGATGCGCCCGGCCCCCAGGTTCATGTGCCCGACCTCGGAATTGCCCATCTGGCCATCCGGCAGGCCGACATGGCCACCGTCGGTATGGATCAGATCGCTGGGATACTGCTGGCGCAGGCGATCCATGACCGGCGTGTTGGCGGCAAGAATGGCGTTGTCCTTCTCTTCCTCGCTGTGGCCGTAGCCATCGAGAATGATGAGGGCGACGGGACGCGGACCTTGTGCTTGAGCTGCCATGACTTCCTCGCTGTGATGACGAATGAATCCTCTGGAGCAGGACGGCAGGGGCAATCGCGCAGGGTGGCTGACAGGCGATCACGTGCCTGTCATGTCCTGCGGGCATCCTCTGCCGTCTTCCTCATCCGGTGCGTTCACCGCTTGCTGCACGGGTGAGGCAAGATGTAGTGATAAAACTACCTGCTCATTCTGACCTCTATTAGAGAGGCGGTAAGGTGCCGAGTGCAAGTGCTGGAAGCGTATCGGCAAGATTGGATTCCCCTATCGCGGGCAAGTTCAGTGCGTCCCCGTGGCGCAGGCGAGGGCAGGGCGGCGTTACGCCTTTTTGATGCCATGTCGCGGGCATTCATGACAGGGGCTGTCATGTATAATGCTGGCTCCGTTACCTCGGGTAGCGGTCTATTTCCTTTGCCGCGTACGTACCGGCATGCACGTCACAGCGGAGTTAGCCCGTCTCATGATCGAACAGCTGCTTCAGTTCGCGCAGAATCATCCCTTGCTGGTGGGCGCCTTCGTCGCCCTGCTGGTCGCCCTCATCGTCATGGAAACCATGCGTGGCAACCACGGGGTCAGCGTCAGCGAGGCCACGCGACTGGTCAATCGCGAAGAGGGTGTCTTCATCGACATCCGCGACAGCAAGGAATACAAGGCCGGCCACATCGCCGGTGCCGTCAATGTTCCCAGCAGTCAGCTTGCCAGCGCGACCACGCCGCTGGACAAGTACAAGGACCGTCCGGTGATCATCGTCTGCAAGCATGGTCAGACCGCTGGACCGCTGGTGGCGCGCCTGGAGAAGGCCGGCTTCAAGCAGGCGGTCAAGCTCAAGGGTGGCATGGGTCAGTGGGAAGCCGACAGTCTGCCGGTCGTGACTCGCTGAGCGACCTGCGGGAAGCAGGCCGATGGCCCAACAATAATTCTCCGTACATTCAAGGATATGTCTCATGGCTGAAGAACAGAACGCACAGGCGGCACAGGGTGCCGAACAGGCTCAGGATCAGCTCCAGTTCGCCCTGCAGCGCATCTATGTGAAGGACGTGTCCTTCGAAGCGCCGAATTCTCCGGCGGTCTTCTCCCAGCCGTTCCAGCCGAAGGTCAGCCTGGAACTGGATACCGAGCACCAGCAGGTCGGTGAAGAGCTCTTCGAGGTGTCCATTAAGGTCACCGCCCAGGTCTCCAACGGTGAAGACCAGACCACCGCCTTCCTGGCCGAGGTCGAGCAGGCCGGTCTGTTCCGCATCGCCGGTCTGTCCGCCGAGCAGCTGGATCACACCCTGGGGGCCTTCTGCCCGAACGTGCTGTTCCCGTACGCGCGTGAAGCCGTCGACAATCTGGTCAATCGTGGCAGCTTCCCTCCGCTGATGCTGGCACCGGTCAACTTCGAAGCCATGTACGCTCAGCGCAAGCAGCGTGAAGCGCAACAGGCGGGTGAAGTCACCGCTCACTGATCCGTGAGATGGCCAGCAATGGCCGTGAGATGGCAATGACAGTGACGGGCCCCAGTGGCCCGTCACTGCGTTGGTGGCCACCATGATGGCCGTGCTTTCCTGAACCTATTTCTCTTTCCCTTTCATCTTCGTGTCGGCGTGCTGAGTGTCTCTCATGGCGCTGCCGCGCGGCGCATTGCTCGCGAGACTTTCCCATGGCCATTCGTCTGCACTGTCCCGATCTTGATCTCCATGTCAGCGCCGGGGCGACCTTTGCACTGCCCGAGGGGCCTGCACGCCATCTCGGTCTGGTGTTGCGGGCCCGGGTGGGCAGCGAAGCACAGCTGTTCGATGGGCACGGGCAGGAAGTGCGCGTGTCGCTCGAGGAGGTGTCCCGCAAGGGGGTCAGCGTGCGGGTGATCGAGGCGGTCGCCAACGACAGCGAGTCGCCACTGGCGGTGCATCTGGGCCAGGCGATCTCCAAGGGCGATCGCATGGATTACGCCATCCAGAAGGCCTGTGAGCTAGGGGTCGCTGCCATCACCCCGCTTTACACCGCGCGTGGCGACGTCAAGCTCAAGGGCGAGCGCGCCGACAAGAAACTCGCGCATTGGCAGGGCGTGGCGGCAAGCGCCTGCGAGCAGTGCGGTCGCAGCGTGGTGCCGGTGGTGCATGCGCCGATTCCCATGGCCCAGTGGCTGGACGAGCGCGATGAGCCACTTCGCCTGATATTGCAGCCGGGCGGTGCCGAGGCGTTGAATGCCGCCGAGAGCGAGGGCGGCGTGACGCGTGCCAGCCTGCTGATCGGCCCTGAGGGCGGCTTCACGCCGGAAGAGGTCACCCAGGCGGCTGGCGCGGGGTGTGACGTCCTGGGGCTGGGCCCACGGATACTGCGTACCGAGACGGCGCCGGTGGTCGCGCTGACGCTGTTGCAGCAGCGCTTCGGCGATCTGCCGCGCTAGGCAGGATGACACCAGCATTGTTGAAGCCCCGGCAACACTGCGTGAGGCCTTGAGCGTCCTCATGTCAGTGGTGGGCAGCGTGGTGCTGCTGCATACTTGTCCCATCTTCCCGCGCAACCCGTTTCGGGGTATCGCGCCGGGTAACATCCGCTTTTCTCATTGCCGGCCGGCTGGGTCGGCAGTGTCGTCAGAAGGTTGCCTCGATGACTGCTCGCAAGCTCAAGATCGGCGTGGTGATGGACCCGATGTCCAGCGTCACCTACAAGAAGGACACCACCCTGGCCATGCTGTGGGCCGCCGCCCAGCGTGGCTGGTCGCTGCATTACCTGGAGCAGGAAGATCTCTATCTCGAGAATGGCCGTGCGATGGGGCGGATGCGGGATCTCGAGGTCTATCGGGATCCTGATCACTTCTATCAGCTGGGCGAGGTCGTCGCGACGCCGCTGGCCGAGCTTGACGTGATTCTGATGCGCAAGGACCCGCCCGTCGACGAGCACTTCCTGAACGCGGTCCACCTGCTGGGCTTCGCCGAACGTGAAGGCGTGCTGGTCGTCAATCCGACGGCCGCGCTGTTGACCTGCAACGAGAAGCTGTTCGCGCAGCAGTTCACCCAGTGCATTCCGCCGACTATCGTCTCGGCCAATGACAAGGTGTTGCGCGCCTTCCACGCGGAGCATGGCAATGTCATCTTCAAGCCGCTCGATGGCATGGGCGGCAGCGGTATCTTCCACGTCGCCGAAGATGGTCGCAATCTGGGATCGGTAATCGAGCAGCTGACCCTGCGTGGCCAGCGTCAGATCATGGCACAGCGTTATGTGCCGGAGATCAGTGCCGGCGATACCCGCATCCTGCTGGTCGATGGTGAGCCGGTGCCGTTCGGTCTGGCGCGCATTCCCAGCGCCGGGGAAACGCGTGGCAATCTGGCGGCTGGAGGACGTGGTGAGTCGCGTGAGCTGACGGATCGCGATTACTGGCTGGTCGAGCAGGTCAAGCCGGTGGTGAAGTCGCTGGGACTGATGTTCGTCGGTCTGGACGTGATCGGGGATTACATCACCGAGATCAACGTCACCAGCCCGACCTGCGTGCGTGAAATCGATGACCAGCGCGGTACGGACATCGCCGGGCTGCTGATGGATGCCATCGAGGCACGCCTCACGGCGCAGCAGTCCGCTTGATTGCCGCCGTCAATGGCGTCGGTGGCGTCAGATGGCGGCCAGCAAGTTCGCAGTAAACGGCAGGGATGCCGAAGCTGACACGACAGCGGTTTCGCAGACAGGGAGTGGGGCATGGCAGCACCCGTCGAGTGGTGGGGAGTCAACCATAGCGTGACCGATCCGATCACCTACGTGCCGGTGACCCGGATGCATCGTCGCGTGGTGGCCTGGGGCGCGGCACTGGGGGTGCATGCGGTAGTCGGCTGGTGGCTGCTGGGGAGTGGCCTGATGGTGCCCCCTCAGGTGCCGCCATTGCCTGACCCGGTGATGCTCGACGTCACGCTGGTCAGCCAGGCCAGCTCACGTGCCGTCACATCGGATGTCGTCGCCGAGCAGGATCAGCAGGCCAGTGGAAGCGGCCGTGAGGCGGCGGTGCAAGCCGGGCCAGCCAGTCAGACGCCCCCCCGGGCGGGTGAGCAGAGAGCTCCCGTCAGCGGCGAGGCCCCGGTGCCCGAGGCAGCTGCCGTGCCCCTGGTGTTGCCGGAGCGCATCCCGGAGGTCATCGCGACCCGCAATGATTCGCCACAGCAGGTCTCGCATTCCGAGATCCTGCCGGATACGCCGGACAATGAGCAGGAAGCCATCGAGCAGGATGTCGGGGCGATCCAGGCCTCGGGCCAGACTCGCGAGGTGGCCGGTGATGTGGCCTCGCGCAAGGCGGCCCGCGCCTCGGCGCGGGCTCGCTACATCAATGACTGGACCGGCACGGTGCAGTCCTTCGGCAATCTCCACTATCCCGCGCCCGCCAATCTGAGCGGGGAGCTGCGCATTCGTGCCGTCGTGTTGCCCAGCGGTCAGCTTGAGTACGCGGAAGTGTTACAATCCTCGGGACATGCCGAGCTCGACCAGGCGGCTCTGGATACGGTCTATGGCGCGGCCCCCTATGCTCCCTTCGATGAGAGTCTCAGGGGCATGAGCCAACTGACCATCACCCGCATCTGGCGATTCGGCCCCGGCAACGATTCTGGCGCGCCCTGACGCCTCGGGAGGACCATGCAAAGTCTGCGAGACCATTTCCTGCTGGCGATGCCTCATCTCGATGATGACAACTTTTCCGGCTCGCTGAGTTACCTCTGTGATCACGATGAAAAGGGCACCTTGGGTGTCATCGTCAACAAGCCCATCAAGCTGACCATGCGTGGTCTGTTCGAGCAGCTCGAGATCGCGGCGGACAGCTGCGAGTGCCTGGAAGACGTCGTCTATTATGGCGGCCCCGTGCACAAGGACCGCGGCTTCATCCTGCACCGTGGCCAGGCCGCGGAATGGGATTCCAGCCTGCAGGTGACGGATGAGCTGGCCCTTACGACCTCGCTGGATATTCTCAAGGCGATCGCCGACAACAAGGGGCCGGAAGATTTCATGGTCTGCCTCGGCTGTGCTGGCTGGGAGCCTGACCAGCTGACGAATGAGCTCAAGGAGAACAGTTGGCTGATCGTCGAAGGCGACAGCGGCATTCTCTTTGATGCCGACAGCGAGTCGCGCCTTGATGCAGCGGCCCGCAAGCTGGGTGTCAACATGAGCCTGATGTCACGGGAGATCGGGCATGGCTGAGCGGGTCGTCAGCCGGACGGTACTGGCCTTCGATTTCGGTACGCGCCGTATCGGGGTGGCAGTGGGCACCGAGATGCTGGGCACGGCCTCACCGCTGGTGCCCCTGCACGTGCGTGACGGCATCCCGGACTGGAATGTGGTCACTCGTCTGATCGAGGAGTGGCAGCCGGATCTGTTCGTGGTGGGATTGCCACTGGAGCTGGACGGCACCGAAAGCCTGATGTGCAGCCGTGCCCGCAAGTTTGGCAAGCGTCTGTACGGCCGATATGGCAAGCCGCTGGAGATGTGGGATGAGCGTGGTTCCACCAAGGCGGCCAAGGGGCTGGCACGTGAACGCGGTCACCGCGGCAACTATCGTGATGATGGCGTGGATGGCCTCGCCGCTCAGCTGATACTCGAGAGCTGGTTTGCAAGCCAGCGAGGCGAGGGCGACCTTGTCGGTTACTGAATACCCCACCCGCTTCCTTCACGGAA
Source organism: Cobetia sp. 3AK (assembly GCF_029846335.1). Lineage (NCBI taxonomy): Bacteria > Pseudomonadati > Pseudomonadota > Gammaproteobacteria > Oceanospirillales > Halomonadaceae > Cobetia > Cobetia sp. 3AK. Next base: position 209,666 of record NZ_JARWKR010000006.1, read on the forward strand.
GCGGGTTTTTTTTGTCTGTCTGCCGCCGCTGGCGGAAGTATGAGGATGCGATACCCATGCAACATTCCGAGGTACACGACGACCACGAGACGCTGCCCGATGTGGAAGCGCTTCTCGAGGCGATGACCGAAGAGCTCGAGTTGTTGTTCGAGCGTCGTGAGATCGAGCGTGAGCGGCTGATTCCTGTCGGCATTCATACCGGCGGGGTATGGATTGCCCAGGCACTGCGTGAGCGTCTGGGGCTCAGCGAAGCGTTGGCGACGCTGGACATCGGTTTCTGGCGAGATGATTTCGGGCACAAGGGGTTGCCGGACGCCGGCAAGGGCTCACAGCTGCCGGATATCGAGAATCGCGATCTTCTGCTGGTCGACGATGTGTTGATGAGTGGTCGCACCGTGCGTGCTGCGCTCAATGAACTGTTCGATTACGGGCGTCCACGACGCGTATTGCTGGCCTGCCTGCTGGAGCTGCCGGGGCGTGAACTGCCGGTTCAGCCGGATGCGCTGGGCGCCAGTCTGGCCCTGGCGCCCGGCAAGCGCATCAAGCTGGAAGGGCCGGATGCCTTGCGTCTGACGTTGGTGGATACCGGGGAGAGTGCGGCATGAACCTGTTCGATCTCACCCAGGCCAGCGCAGAGGTGCGTGCGGCCTCCCCGTCGCAGGTCCAGCTTGACGAGCAGGGGCGTCTGCGCCACTTCCTGGATATCGAAGGCTTGCCGCGTGCAGTCCTGACCGAGATTCTCGACACGGCGGATCACTTCCGCGGCATCGGTGATGCCGAGGTCAAGAAGGTGCCTCTGCTGCGGGGGCGTACGGTGGCCAATCTGTTCTTCGAGAACTCCACGCGTACCCGGGCCACCTTCGAGCTCGCCGCCAAGCGCCTGTCGGCGGATGTGCTCAACCTGGACATCAAGACGTCTTCCGCAGCCAAGGGCGAGTCACTGATGGACACGCTGGTCAATCTCGAGGCCATGCAGGCGGATGCCTTCGTGGTGCGCCATGGTGACTCGGGCGCGGCGCACTTCATCGCCAGCCAGATCACGCCCCATGTGGCGATCATCAACGCCGGTGACGGGCGTCATGCCCACCCGACCCAGGCGATGCTCGACATGCTGACCATTCGTCGCCACAAGGGTGATTTTGCCAACCTGCGCGTCGCCATCGTCGGTGACATCCTGCATTCGAGAGTCGCGCGCTCGCAGATTCTGGCACTCAACACCCTGGGGGCAGCCGAGGTGCGTGTCGTGGCCCCCAGGACACTGCTGCCCGTGGGCGTCGAGACATTGGGCTGCCAGGTGTTCACCGAGCTTGAAGCCGGGCTCAAGGATGTCGATGTCGTCATCATGTTGCGTCTGCAGAAGGAGCGCATGGATGGCGCGCTGCTGCCCTCGGAGTCGGAATACTATCGTCGCTACGGCCTGACCCGCGAAAGCCTCGCCCACGCGCATCCTGAGGCGGTAGTGATGCATCCGGGACCCATCAATCGAGGTGTCGAGATCGAATCCGCCGTCGCGGATGGTCCGCGCTCGCTAATCCTCGATCAGGTAACCAATGGCATCGCCGTCCGGATGGCGGTGCTGTCGATGGCGGTATCAGGCCAGATGAAGGCGCGCGCAGAGCGCAGAAATGAACGTTCTCGAGGAGCTGGAGCATGAAACTCAGCCTCATCAATGCTCGGGTCATCGACCCCTCCAGTGGCCGCGATGGCCAGTATGACCTGCACCTCGAAGAGGGACGTCTGGTCGCGATCGGTGCGCCTCCGCGTGACTTCGTCGCGGATGAGCAGCAGGATCTCTCGGGCAAGCTTGTCGTGCCGGCCTTCGCTGACCTGGGGGCCCATCTGCGTGATCCCGGACCGCGCTACAAGGGCAGTCTGGCCAGTGAATCGGCCGCGGCACTGGCAGGGGGATACAGCGTCATCCTGCCTCGTCCGGATACCAGTCCGGTGCTCGACAGTGCCTCTCACGTGCGCACCCTGCTCGATCGCGCTCGCGATGTGGCAGGTGTCAGGGTGGCCCCCCTGGGAGCGCTGACCCAGGGGCTGGAAGGGGAGCTGCTCGCCAACATGGCCGCACTCAAGTCCGCCGGTTGTGTTGCCTTGACCAACCTGCGCAGGCCGATCCGTGATCTTGGTGTGCTGCGACGTTGTCTGGAATATGCACGCACCTTCGATATCACGGTGGTCTTCCAGGCACAAGAAGCCACCTTGGCGGGTCAGGGATGCGCGCACGAGGGGGCCATCGCGTCACGCCTCGGATTGGCAGGAATTCCCGAATCGGCAGAGACCATCGCGCTGACCCAATGGCTGCTGCTGATCGAGCAGACCGGCGTGAGGGCGCATGTCTCGCTGCTTTCCAGTGCTCGCGCGGTGGAGCTGGTGCGTGATGCCAAGGCCCGAGGGCTGGATATCACCGCGGATGTCTCGATCGCCCAGTTGCATTGGACCGATGAGCAGCTGGAAGGCTTTGATGCCAACTTCCATCTTCAGCCGCCTCTGCGCAGTGCCGACGATCGTGAGGCACTTCGTGCCGCTGTCGCCGATGGCACCATCGATGCGATCGTCAGTGACCACCTGCCACATGAGGCGGCCGCGAAATGTGCGCCTTTCGCGGTCTCCGAGCCCGGCATGACCAGTCTGGAAACCGTGCTGCCGCTTGGGCTGGCGCTGGTCAAGGCCGAGATGATCAAGCTGCCGCGCCTGATCGAGACCCTGACGTTCAGCGCCCGGCGCTTCGGGCTCAAGGGGGGCATGCTGAAGGAAGGTGAGTATTGTGATCTCGCGGTGATTGATATGGAGCAGAAATGGCGTGTCTCCAGCGAGACGCTGGCAAGTGCTGGACATAATACGCCACTGCTCGGCATGCAGTTGACCGGGCGTGTCGAACGCGTGCTGTTGGGCGATACGCGCTACGCTTGAAAGATGTTTCACGTGGAACATCCATGCCTCACCAGTATGCCGGTCTCTTGAGGCCAGTCTCTGGGTGGCTGGATACAACTTGCTGATAAGCCAGCGATTTCATGGCTTGTGGAGCTTGGGGTCTATTGGTTGCTTCGTGAGAGAAGCCAGTGCCGACCTGGGCAACATGCCCATCACGATCAGCAGATGTTTCACGTGGAACATCGATGCCCGGCATCACGCCACATGGCCAGCATGTCGTTGCGCGAGCCTCGAGTGCTGGAAAAGAGAATGTTGGAACACATAGGAAGTCGAAAGCATGCCCATGATTCGTGCGGAATTCATCAGCGGCAAGACAGAGGCACAGAAACGGGAACTGGTCGAAGCCTTGACCCGTGAGACGGCCCGCGTACTGGAGGTGCGCAAGGAGTCGGTATGGGTCGTACTGCAGGAAGTCGAGCCGGAAAACTGGGCGGTTGCGGGTACGCCATTGTCAGACCGCTGAGTGCAATGGCCGCGATGGTCACTGCTGTTCACAAGCGTTGTGCCGTGACACAAGTGATTGAATATATTTGGTTTTACCAAAAAAATCGAAGATGTTCCACGTGAAACAGTCAGTGCGTCATCACCTCTCTGTTCCGAGTCGTATTGAAAAAAACGCCGCAGCCTGATGGCTGCGGCGTTCTTGTATCAGCGACATCCCCACGGCCATGGTTCCGTCACTGTGACGTGCACTGTCGGATTCACCCTTCGAAATCAGCTTCCGAGTAGAGAGTACGAATGCGCAGCGTATGGTCGACGGTCTTGAGGGCCTCGAGTGCCTTCTTGCCGTAGGCCTTGTCGACATCGATGACCACGTAACCGACGGTATTGTTGGTCTGCAGGTACTGGCCGGAAATGTTGATGCCTTCCTCGGACAGTACGCGGTTGATGTGAGACATCACGCCCGGCACGTTGTCGTGGATGTGCAGCAGACGGTGCTTCTCCGGGTGGGCCGGCAGCGCGACCTCCGGGAAGTTGACGGAGCCGATGGTGGTGCCGTTGTCGGAGTAGGTCACCAGCTTCTCCGCCACTTCCACGCCAATGTTTTCCTGAGCTTCCATGGTGGAACCACCCACGTGCGGCGTCAGAATGACATTGTCGAACTCGCGAAGCGGGGAGACGAACTCTTCACCATTGCCTTTCGGTTCGACCGGGAAGACGTCGATGGCCGCGCCCAGCAGCTTGCCGCTGGAGAGGGCTTCGGCGAGGTCCTCGATCACCACGGTAGTACCGCGAGCGGCGTTGATGAAGACACTGTTCTGCTTCATCAGCGCGAACTGCTGCTTGCCCATCATCCACTTGGTGGAGGGGATTTCCGGGACGTGCAGGGTGACGATGTCAGCGCGCGCCAGCAGTTCTTCCAGGCTTGCCACCTGGCGGGCGTTGCCCATGCCCAGCTTGGTGACCGCATCGTAGTAGATGACATCCAGACCGAGAGACTCGCTCAGTACGGACAGCTGCGAGCCGATGCTGCCGTAGCCAACGATGCCCAGTGTCTTGCCCCGGACTTCATGGCTGTTCTTGGCAGTTTTCATCCACTGGCCACGGTGCGCCTTGGCGCTCTTTTCCGGCACGCCACGCATCAGCATGATCGCTTCTGCCAGTACCAGCTCAGCGACGGAGCGGGTATTGGAGTAGGGCGCATTGAAGACCGGGATGCCGCGCTTGAGTGCAGCTTCCAGGTCGACCTGATTGGTGCCGATGCAGAAGCAGCCGATGGCGGTGAGCTTCTCGGCAGCGCTGATCACGCGCTCGTTGAGCTGGGTGCGGGAGCGGATGCCGATGAAGTGCACATCACGGATCTTCTCGATCAGTTCGTCCTCGGCGAGCGAGGTCTGAAGCAGCTCGATGTTGGTGTAACCCGCGTTGAGGAAGTTATCCACGGCGGATTGGTGGACACCCTCGAGCAATAGAATCTTGATCTTGCTCTTGTCCAGGGACGTCTTGGCCATTGTCGAATCAACCCTCTCGCCGGTCATGCCGACGTTTCTGTTCGTTTGGTCTTTTTCATGTCCTGCTGGCGTGTCACGCCTTTAGAAAATGCCAGAAAAACAGCGGGGCGTGCTGTCAACAGGGGGGCAAAGAATATCACAGCTGGTGCGGGCCCCGGTTGAAATGTCCAATCGGTCAGCATGAAAAATGCACAGCTTGAAACGAGTGCTCACGCCGGTGTCGGGTGGGCAGCGTCACAGGGCCCATCAGGTTATACTGGCATATCACATGGACATCCCGGGTTCAGCCCGGTCTGATCAGCGAGAGCACTCATGGCCGAACAGGAAGCGCCGCAGGATTTCGCCGCCACCCTTGCGCGTCTCGAGGGATTGGTGACGCAACTGGAAGCCGGCGACATGTCGCTGGAAGCGTCATTGGGCGCTTTCGAGGAGGGAGTGCGTCTGGCGCGTGAAGCACAACGACGGCTCGACGACGCCGAGCTGCGTCTGCAGGCCTTGGTCGAAGGGCCTGATGGCACGCTGGTGTCCACTGCATTCGAAGCGCCCGAGATGCCCGGCAGTTCCGTCGGTGCAGGGGATGAGGAGAACGATTGGTGATGTCAGGTGCATCGACGACGCAAGCCATGCCGTCCGCGCAGGCAAGCGAATTGATTCGTGGTGGGCAGGCGCGTAGCGAGGCCGTGCTCGAGGCATTGCTCAGTCCAGCGGGGGCGGTCAGTGATCGGCTGGAAGAGGCCATGCGATACAGCGTGCTGGGAGGTGGCAAGCGACTGCGGCCTGTCCTGCTGTACGCTGCCGGACGTGCGCTGGGAGGCGATGAGGACGAGGCAGGGCGTGCAGCTCTGGATGCCACTGCGGCCGCTCTGGAGCTTGTCCATGCCTATTCACTGGTTCACGATGACCTGCCGGCGATGGATGACGACGACCTGCGCCGTGGCCAGCCCACCGTTCATCGCGCCTTCGATGAGGCGACCGCGATTCTGGCGGGCGATGCCCTGCTGAGCCTGGCCTTCGAGGTCATTGCCGATACCGCACATGCGAGAACGCCAGCCCTGATACGCACCCTCGCGGAGGCTTCCGGTCGACGTGGCATGGTGGCGGGGCAGGCGCTGGATCTCGAGGCGGTGGGGCAGTTCCGAGAGGTCGAGGCGCTGTCACGCATGCACGCCTACAAGACTGGCGCGCTGATTCGCTCGGCTGTTCGTCTTGGCGGGCTGGTGGCGGTCGAGGAATCGGATTCGCGTCTTGAGGCTCTCGAGCGCTACGCTTCTGCCATCGGCCTGGCTTTCCAGATTCAGGATGACATCCTGGATGTGACCGGCGATACCGCCACGCTGGGCAAGACTGCCGGTGCGGATGCTGCACGCGACAAGCCGACCTACCCGTCATTGCTTGGCCTGGAAGGAGCCCGAACCCGGGCAGGTCAGTTATTGGACGAGGCCCTGGATGCCCTGGCACCGCTGGGAGAGGCCGCAGAGCCTCTCGCGGTGCTGGCGCGCTACATGATCGAGCGAGACCACTGATTCCTGACGCCTATGAAGCTGTTTGACGAGATACCTGAGGCGCGCCCCGCGACGCCATTGCTCGATGCGGTCGAGACACCAGACGCACTGCGGGCCATGAGTCCGGCACAGCTGCGCCAGCTGGCCGATGAATTGCGCGCCTTCCTGCTTTACAGCGTCGGCTGCACCGGGGGGCACTTCGGTGCCGGCCTCGGTGTCGTCGAGCTGACGGTTGCCCTGCATCATGCGCTGGAAACCCCGCGTGATCGCCTGGTGTGGGATGTCGGTCATCAGGCCTACCCCCACAAGATCCTGACCGGCCGGCGCGACGCCATGCACAGCATGCGTCAATACAACGGCCTGTCTGCCTTCCCCAAGCGCGCCGAGAGTGACTACGACACCTTCGGGGTGGGACATTCCAGCACCTCGATCAGCGCCGCGCTGGGCATGGCACTGGGCGCGCGTACCGCGGGAGAATCCCGTCGCGCCTGTGCGGTGATCGGTGATGGCGCCCTGACGGCCGGCATGGCCTTCGAGGCGCTGGCGCATGCCGGGCACGTCAAGGCCAACCTGCTGGTCGTGCTCAACGACAACGAGATGTCGATCTCGGAAAATGTCGGCGGTCTGGCGAGCTATCTGGCGCGTATCCTGGCCAGCAAGCCCTATACCCAGATGCGCGCCAACGGCAAGAAGCTGCTGTCGCCGCTCCCGGGGGCGCTGGAGCTTGCCAAGCGTACCGAAGAGCACATGAAGGGCTTCATCAGTCCGGCGACGTTGTTCGAGGAGATGGGCTTCAATTACATCGGTCCCATCGATGGGCACGATCTGCCGACGCTGGTCCAGACACTGCGCAACATGCGCGATCTCGAGGGCCCGCAGTTCCTGCATGTGGTGACGCGCAAGGGCAAGGGCTTCCTGCCGGCCGAGCGCGACCCCATCGGCTACCACGCGATCACCAAGCTGGAGAAGGCCTCGTCGGAGCAGGCGCGGCAGGCGCCTTCCGTGACGGATGCACCGGCACCCAGGCCGCAGAAGTACTGCAGCGTCTTCGGCAACTGGATCTGTGATGCCGCCGCGGCTGACCCTCGTGTCATCGGTGTCACGCCTGCCATGCGGGAAGGCTCGGATCTGGTGCGTTTCTCGAAGGAATATCCTGATCGCTACTACGATGTCGCCATCGCGGAGCAGCATGCCGTGACGGTGGCGGCCGGCATGGCCTGTGAAGGCATGAAGCCGGTGGTGGCGATCTATTCCACCTTCCTGCAGCGTGGCTATGATCAGTTGATCCATGATGTCGCGGTACAGAAGCTGGATGTCACCTTTGCCATCGATCGCGCGGGACTGGTGGGTGAGGATGGACCGACCCACCACGGCAGCCTCGACATGTCCTTCCTGCGTTGCGTGCCGGAGCTGGTGGTGATGGCACCGGCGGACGAGAGCGAGTGTCGTGGCATGTTGAGTGCGGCGCTGGCACATCCCGGTCCGGCGGCCGTGCGTTATCCGCGTGGCACCGGACCCGGCGTCGCCACGGGCCATGACCTGACGCCATTGACGATCGGCAAGGGCGAATATCGTCGTCGCATCAGTGCCAGTCCCGACGTGCGTATTGCCATCGTTGCCGTAGGCAGCATGAACACGCCGGTGGCGGAGGTCGCCGAGGCACTGGACGCGACCCACTTCAATCTGCGCTCCATCAAGCCGCTGGATCGCGAGGCCCTGCTGGAGATCGCCGACGAGCATGACCTGGTCGTCACGGTGGAAGAGAATGCCGTGGCCGGTGGTGCGGGTGCCGGCGTGGCAGAGCTCTACCTGAATGCCGGTCTCGCGCAACCCATGCTGCTTCTGGGGCTGCCGGATGACTTCGTCGAGCATGGCAAGCCGGCAGAGCTGCTGCGTGATTGCGGGCTGGATGCGGCTGGCATTCGCGCCAGTATCGAAGGGCGTCTCGCACGCTGAAGTTGCCACCTGGCTCACAGGAACGCCTGTGGATGATTCGAACATTCGAGTTGTCCACAGGCGTTTTTTCTTGCGTGAAAAACGCGCCTGATGCGCCGCACTCTGCTGGCATGATCGACGCTGGCGCGCCATGCTGGGACGGACTGCCGATCCCCTTTTCGCAATGTTGCCAAGGAACGCCCGCCACGATGCTGACTCTCTACAGCTACCCCAATTCCCGCTCACTGCGCGTCGCCTGGACGCTGGAAGAGCTGGAACTCGACTATCGGATCCACAGCCTCGATCTCAAGGCGGGAGAAGGACGCAGCCCCGAGTATCTGGCCATTCATCCCGACGGCAAGGCGCCCGCCATCGTCGAGGGGGAGTTGGTACTGTTTGAATCCAGTGCCATCTGTCGCTATCTCGCCGCCCGTGAAGGCCGCCTGATACCGTCTTCGCTGGAAGGTCAGGCGCAGCTAGACCAGTGGCTTAGCTTTCTGACCACCGAACTTGAGCAGCCGCTGTGGACGCTGGCCAAGCACACCTTCGCATTGCCGGAAGAACGACGCTGTGAAGACGTGAAGCAGACCGCGCAGTGGGAATTCCAGCGTGCATTGGGAGCGCTCCAGCGCCGCTTCGAGGGACAGGGCTGGTTGTTGGGCGACGACTTCACCCTCGCTGATCTTTTCCTCGCTCAGGTATTGGGCTGGGCCCACAAGGCGCAGCAGCCGATCCCCTCGTCGCTTGCGCGCTGGATGCAGGAAGCTCTTGCGCGCCCGGCCTGCGCACGGGCGCGTGAGCGTGAGGCCCAGGCTGCCGCCAATCGCCCCTGACACATATGAGACATCCACATCGAGAGATGCCTCTCGCTCTGTCACAGCCATGAAATGAGGCGCGTGAGACAAGGCCTCTGAAAGCTCGCACAAGCGCCAAGGCGCCACCCTGATATCAGGGTGGCGCCTTTTTTGTTTCCAGGCCTCAGGCGGGCTCTCCGGGCGTTCTGTCGCGTCCGAAATCGTGGGGGCCTGGCGAAGCCTCACGACAGCGGGGCGGGCCACGTGCCGCGGGTGGGGTTGCAGGCGAGGCCGCGGCATCCGAGACCTGTCAGGCGTCATCCGCACTGCCGGAATGGCGGTTGATCCGATCTTGAGCGCTTTTCGTATCTAAATGTGATGCGTAATCATCAATATAATATTGAGTTGATTGGTTGTTGATCGGTCGTGAGGTCTGAGAGGGCCAGGGAGTCCGGTGCAGCCGCTAAAACGCCATGTGAATCAGTCGCTTGCCTATGACGTGGCGATTGTCAGACATAGATTTGAGTAAAAGTTGATCGGATATCGCAAATTATGATTCTTTCGCATCATTTATTGATTCGATATATCGTTAATTGCGAATCCTCGTGGTATGATTTGCACAGAAACCTCAATGGGGATAACGACTTATGTGGATCTGGCAGCAGCCTGACTGGCCGCAGGGACGACTGGCGATCATGCCGCTGTTGAGCGAGATGAGCGCAACGCAGGCGGTGATGTCACCGTTGGTGGCGCAAGGGCAGCAATTGAAGGCTCGCCAACGTCTGCGCCTCGAAGCCACCTTGCTCAGTGAAGAGATGGAGGCCTGTGCCCGCCTGTCCGGCGTGGTATTTGGCAGGGCCGCATTGCGCGATGCCCTTTACCAGGCATTGGGGCTGGAATCCGGACAGCTGGAGGCGCCCCGTGGGCAGGTGCCGGGGATTGATGTCTTCGTGGATGTCATGCTCGAAGTGGTGCGGACGGCCTTCCAGCCGCTGGCGCGTGAGCAGGTACTGGAATGGCATCGCCGGCTGGGCCCCTTCCTGCCGCGCAGCAGTGGTCAGCGTCTCGGTGAATGGCGTGATGGGCCCCATGAAGCGGTCAGCGGACGTTATGGCCTCAAGCGATTGCGCTACCGAGCGCCTGGCATGACCGGTGATGAACTTGCGGATGAGCTGGAGCGTTTCTGGCAGCGTCTGGAAGAGGAGGAGCCGGAGGCTGGCAATCCCGGAGTGATCAACGCCCTCAGGCTGCATGCCCACTGGCAGGCGCTCTCACCACTGGCGCTGGGCAACGGGCTGATCGGACGCTTGCTGCTGACTCGCTGGTTGACGCGCGTCGATACGCTGGCGGCATTGCAGCAGCAGGGAGAGTGGACGGGGCAGGTGGCGAAACACTGGGAAGCAGAGGCGTTGGAGCAGCTCTGCTGGCGTCGCCAGACATTGTTTACGGTGGTGGCGGAGCGTCAGGAGGAGCTGCGTGAGCTCGAACAGCATTGTCTTGGTACGCCGGGCACCTCGCCGAGTGGGCAAGCGCTTCCACCTGAGCTCAACCGTGCCTTGAATGGCGATGCGGCCGATGAGGTGCTGCCGGGCGACATGAATGCCTGGGTCGCGTGGTGGCTGAGACAGCTGCGCGATGGCGGACGACGGACGGCATCCCACTACCTGAGAGTGCAGCGTGCCGAGCGCCTGTGGATGGAACATGCCAGAACGCCACTGAATTCCCGTCAGCGCGAACTGGTGTTGACCCTGCTGGAGCGTGATGACGACGAGGGTATCGGGCGTGCGGAGTATCGCGCGCTTGTCGAGACCTCAGACCCGACGGCAGCGCGAGATCTCGCCGATCTGACCGCCAAGCAGGTGCTGGAAAGCTATGGTGTCGGGCGCGGCACGCGCTATCGGCTGCCGGTCTTCGCGCCGCAGGAAGACCGCGCCGTGAGAAACGAGCCCTGAAAAGCGCGTCTTGAAAGCGCGCCTTGAAAGCGGAAACATCGCGAAAAAAAGCGGGAAGGGTCATGACGACCTTTCCCGCTTTTTTTCATCTGGCTTGCCAGTGCTCTCAAGTCAGTGCTCTCAAGCCAGTGTGCTCAAGAGAGCCGGCCTCGTGTCAGACCTCATACGGGAGCACACCTGTGTAGATCGCGAAGAAGTGGCAGGTGCTGCCGCCGAGCACGAACAGATGCCAGATGGCGTGGTGATAGCGCAGGCGTGTCATCAGGAAGAAGATGACGCCCAGGGTATAGGTGATGCCTCCGGCCACCAGCAGGATGAGCCCCGTCTCGGAGAGCTGCTCGACCAGCAGGGGTGACGCGAACACGATCAGCCAGCCCATCAATAGATAGACGGTGACGCGCAGCGCACTGAAACGCGCTGGCCAGCGCAGCTTGAGAAAGATGCCGCCCAGCGCGAGGGACCAGATGATGGCAAACAGTGTCCAGCCTGTCGGACCCCGCAGATTGACCAGCAGAAAGGGGGTATAGGTGCCAGCGATGAGCAGATAGATGGCGCAGTGGTCCATCAACTGGAAAGCGGACTTGAGGCGTGGGTGGCGGATGCCATGATAGAGCGTCGAGGCAGCGTAGAGCGCGACCAGGGTGATGCCATAGAGGCTGATGCTGATGATCTTCCAGGGATCGGCCTCTGCCGCCAGACAGGCCATCACGATCAGCACCACGGTGCCGATGAGTCCCATGACAGCGCCGAGACCGTGGCTGGCACTATGTAGCCATTCTTCAAACCGGGTATAGAGAGCGGGACGTGACGATGTCTCGGAAGACGATGTCGGTGAGGGAGAGGGCTTGCGCATGGTGATGTCTCCGGCGCGGATTCCTCTCAAGCCTACTCTCTATAGGATGACGCCGTCATGTCACGCTCTTTCGCCGCCTTCATGGGCTCTCGATGGGCGGGAGCACATCAGTGCCCCCTCCCGCATCTCGATCTCTACTCGCTGCGCTCGATATCCACGTCGCTGGCGTGGGTGAAGTCATCGAGTGCCATCATGTGGCCAAGCTTGCCGGCCTTGGTCGAGAGGTATTGCTCGTTGTGCGGGTTCAGACCGGTGGTGATCGGCTGACGCTCGCTGATGGTGACGCCATCGCGGGTGAGCGCATCGACCTTGCGCGGGTTGTTGGTCATCAGCTTGAGGGTGCTGACCCCGAGATGCTCCAGCATCGGGACGCAGATATCGTAGCGGCGCATGTCAGCGCCGAAGCCCAGGCGCTCATTGGCTTCGACGGTATCGGCACCGCCATCCTGCAGCTCATAGGCGCGAATCTTGTTGAGCAGGCCGATGCCGCGCCCTTCCTGACGCAGGTAGAGCAGCACGCCACGCCCTTCGGCGGCAATGCGCTTGAGCGCTTCCTGCAGCTGATAGCCGCAGTCACAGCGCATGGAGAAGAGGGCGTCGCCGGTCAGGCACTCGGAATGCACACGGCCCAGCACCGGGGCACCGTCATCGATGTCGCCCAGGGTCAGAGCGATGTGGTCCTTGCCGGTGGTTTCGTCCTCGAAACCGTGCATGGTGAAGGTCGCCCAGGGGGTTGGCAGCCGCGAGGCGGCGATGAATCGAATGGTCACTGTTCACCTCGAACGCCCGAACAATCGCCGGGCTGAAAAAGCACGGGCATGCGGGGACTCGGCAATGTCTCGATGAGTGATTCACGTCATTGGCGGCCAGCATGCAATCATCAGGCGAGTTTACCAGTCTGAAGCGTGCGACTCATCGCCTGCGATGGAAAAGCGTTGTTGCCGACACCACCACAATCCGTGGAAGCACTTCAGGAGGAGAGGCCGGGCGGGTGTCTGGGCGGAAAGCGAGGGGAAAGCCAATGCATTTGTTGCATCGTCGCGATGGGCGGGATTTTGCTCAGGCTCTGATAGAATGCCGGGACATTCCCGAGCTGATGTGTGATTCCGATGACCCTGAAGAATGATCGCTTCCTGCGCGCGCTGGCCCGTCAGCCGGTTGACCGTACCCCTGTCTGGATGATGCGCCAGGCGGGCCGTTATCTGCCGGAATACCGTGAAATCCGCGGTCAGGCCGGTGGCTTCATGGACCTGTGCATGGACACCGCGCGTGCCTGCGAGGTGACGCTGCAGCCGCTGGAGCGTTTCCCGCTCGATGCCGCCATTCTGTTCTCCGACATCCTGACCATCCCGGATGCCATGGGCCTCGGGCTTTACTTCGAGACAGGTGAAGGTCCGAAATTCCGCAAGACGGTGCGCACCGCCGCGGAAATCGAGGCGCTGAGCGTTCCGAACGTCGAGCGTGATCTCGATTACGTCATGCGTGCCGTCTCGACCATCCGCCGCGAGCTGAACGGTCGCGTACCGCTGATCGGTTTCTCCGGCAGTCCCTGGACACTGGCGACCTATATGGTCGAGGGCGGTTCCAGCAAGGACTTCCGCCACGTGAAAGGCTTGATGTATTCCAGCCCGGAAGCCATGCATCAGTTGCTCGACACCCTCGCTCAGGCCGTCACCGATTACCTGAACGCCCAGATCGCGGCGGGTGCCCAGGCAGTGCAGATCTTCGATACCTGGGGCGGCACCCTGTCCACACCGGCCTATCTCGAGTTCTCGCTGCGTTACATGGAGCAGATTGTCGCTGGCCTCAAGCCTGACAGCGAAGGCAATCGCGTGCCGGTGATCCTGTTCACCAAGAATGGCGGCCAGTGGCTCGAGCACATCGCCGCCAGCGGTTGTGACGGTGTCGGCCTGGACTGGACCACCGAGATGTCGGATGCGCGCGCGCGCGTCGGCCATCGCGTGGCCTTGCAGGGCAATCTGGACCCGAATGCGCTGTTCGGCACTCCCGCCGCGATTCGTGCCGAAGTCGGCCGCATTCTCGATAGCTACGGTCAGGGGCCTGGCCACATCTTCAACCTGGGGCATGGCATCAGCCAGTTCACTGACCCGGGCAACGTCAATGCTCTGATGGACGCTCTGCATGAGCTGAGCCCCGCCTATCATCAGGATGACACCGCCAACGCCACGCCGCTGGCGCGCGATTGAACCATGTCACTGATGGCTGACAGCCCCGCCGTGTCTTTCATGGCGGGGTATCACGCATGACGCCGCTGGAGCAGCGCCTCGCGCCGAGACGAGGCTGGGCGTGCGTGGCACTGTTCTGTCTGCTGCTGATCCTGTTCGGCACGCTCTCGCCGGGTGAGCCTCACCCGGAGCAGACCTTCCCCTGGGACAAGCTGCAGCATTTCTCCGCCTTCGCCTTGCTGGCACTGACCACGCGGCTGGCCGGGTTGAGCAGTCTTGTCATCCTGCCCGCCTTGCTGCTGCTGGGCGTTGGCATCGAGGGGCTGCAGCTGGTGATTCCCTATCGCGGGGCAGAAGTGCTGGATGCGCTGGCGGATTTCCTCGGCATTCTTGCCGGGCTTGGCTGCCACCTGGGCGGACGTCTGATGGTGCGCCTGAGCCGCCTGTGACGGGCCGTGTGCCAGGCCTCTACCCGCCAGAAGAGGCCTGGCGGGTGAGTCGTTGGTCATCGCGCGTCAACCCCAGTGCCTCGAGATCGTGCACAAGCTCTTTCCACTCCGCGTGTCTTTGGCTATGGTGCTGCGCCTGAGTCCTGTTGATTGATCAGGACTGCATCGCCCGATGACGCGTGCGTCGATGATTCAGGCCTTGAGGGTCTGATGTCCCGTCCTCTTATTCATACCTTGATATCCGACTCCGATATCCCTTGTGAGGGTTCTCATGACCGAACATCTCGATGGCTCCTGGTTCACCGAAATCTTCGACCGCCACGGCAGCGCCTTCTCGCTCAAGGTCAGCCACAAGCTGCATGACGAGCAGACGCCTTATCAGCACCTTGAGGTCTATGCCACCGAGACCTACGGCAATCTGATGGTGCTGGACGGCTGCGTGATGCTGACCGACCGCGACAACTTCCTCTATCACGAGATGATGTCGCATCCGGCGCTGTTCACCCACGCGGCCCCCAAGCGTGTCGTCATCATCGGGGGGGGCGACTGTGGCACCCTGCGTGAGGTGCTCAAGCACCCGGGCGTGGAGAAGGTCACCCAGATCGACATCGATCCGGCGGTCACGCGGGCTTCCGAGCAGTTCTTCCCGGCACTGGTCGAGTCCAATGATGACCCGCGTGCCGAGCTGCTGTTCGAGGATGGCGTCAAGTGGGTCGACAACTGCCCGGACGAGAGCATCGACGTGCTGATCGTCGATTCCACGGATCCGGTCGGTCCGGCGGAAGGTCTGTTCAAGACCGACTTCCTCAAGCGCTGCCACCGTATCCTCAAGCAGGGGGGGGTGATGGTGCAGCAGAGCGAGTCGCCGCTGTATCACACCGACTCCATCATCAAGGACCTGCGCAACGACATGGGCGAAGCGGGCTTCGACAGCGTCGCGACCCTGCCGTTCCCGCAGCCGGTATACCCGTCTGGCTGGTGGAGCTGCACCCTGGCGGGCAAGGGATGTGACGTGAAGTCCTTCCGTGAGGAAGACGCGGCTGCGGCCAGCTTCGCGCGCGATTTCTATACTGTGGAAGGCCATCGTGCCGCCCTGGTACTGCCTCCCTTCATGCAGCGTCTGCTGGAAGACTGAGTCATCCAGAAGCGCATCGGGGCGTGAAGAATGCGTTTCAGTGCGCGGTAGCGTTGAGTCAGGGTGGCTGCGACATTGGTCGCAACTCCCCAGACCGGAGCGCAGGAAAGTTCAAGAACGGCCGTTTCGTCATGAAACGGCCGTTTTTATTTTGCACCGATATGAAGCGAACGAGGCGTCAGACGCCACTATCTGCACGCTTGTCTCGCCATATGATCGACGGTCGGCATCGGGAGGTTTGGCCGTTTTCACTGCCGTTCGGCTGTTTTTTCAGCGTTGAACGCAGCGGATCACACGATAGGCGGAAATTGGAACGGAGCTTGCTATTGTCGAGGGGTGCCATGCACAGCATTGCACCATCACCGTCTCGGGGTGTTTCCGAGCGGATTCCAGACATACGCGAGGGATTCAAGATGCATAACAACAAGAAGCCACTGCTGATCGCTAGCGCCGTCCTCCTGGCTGCCTCGGTAGCCAGTGGTGCCAGTGCCGCGACTCTGGATAGCGTCAAGGAAAAGGGCTTTGTCCAGTGTGGTGTCAGCACCGGTCTGCCGGGCTTCTCGGCGCCGGATGACGCCGGCAACTGGCAGGGCCTGGATGTCGATGTCTGCCGTGGTGTCGCGGCGGCTGTGCTGGGTGATGCCAGCAAGGTGCGCTACGTCCCGCTGACGGCCAAGGAGCGCTTCACCGCGCTGCAGTCCGGTGAAATCGATGTCCTGTCGCGCAACACCACCTGGACCGCCACGCGTGACACGTCTCTGGGCCTCAACTTCGCCGGCGTGAACTATTACGACGGCCAGGGCTTCATGGTCAGCAAGGACCTGGGGGTCTCCAGTGCCAAGGAGCTGGATGGCGCGGCGGTCTGTATCCAGTCCGGTACCACCACCGAGCTGAACCTGGCGGATTACTTCCGCCTCAACGAGATGTCCTTCGAGCCGGTCGTCTTCGACACCTCCGACCAGACCGTCAAGGGCTTCGAAGCGGGCCGCTGTGACGTCCTGACCTCCGACCAGTCCCAGCTCTACGCCCTGCGCATCAAGCTCTCCGATCCGGCGTCCGCCATGGTACTGCCGGAAGTCATCTCCAAGGAGCCGCTGGGCCCCGTCGTCCGTCAGGGCGATGACCAGTGGTTCAACATCGTCAAATGGACCCTGTTCGCTCAGATCAACGCCGAAGAGATGGGGCTGACCTCCGACAACATCGAAGCCAAGAAGTCGGATACCAATCCCAATGTCGCGCGTCTGGTCGGTGCCGATGGCAACTACGGCGAAGCCATGGGGCTCCCGGCTGACTGGGCCTATCAGGTCATCAAGCAGGTGGGCAACTACGGGCAGATGTTCGAGCGCAATGTCGGCACTGGTTCCGCTCTGGGGATCGAGCGTGGTCTGAACGCGCTGTGGACCGACGGCGGCGTCCAGTACGCACCGCCCGTTCGCTGATGCCTCGGCTCGCCTGGAGGTCCAGCGCGAGCCGGGTGAACCGTGACGCAGGCTGAGCAAGGACGCTGGCCAGGGAGAAGTGGCCATACGGCCATTTCCCCTGGCCAGCGTCGTGAGGGGCTTGGTCTGTTCCCCGTGATCCTTTCCTCGAGTGCCGAGAGATAACTGATCTGCCGTTCGATAGGGCGGCAGGCGGAAGTCGCATAGCTTTCCGGCGGAGATTGCCTGTATGACACAACCTGCTTCTCGCCCGCCGGCCACGGTCAAGCCGCCATTCTGGCGTGACCCGGCCAAGCGAGCACTGATCTTCCAACTTCTGATGCTGGCAGGCGTGTTCGGCGTGTTGGCGATCATCGTCAGCAATACCCTGACCAACCTCGAAAGCCGTGGCATCACCACCGGCTTTGCCTTCCTGGACAACACCGCAGGCTTTGGCATTCTGCAAAGTCTGATCGACTATTCCGAGCAGTCCACCTATGGCGATACCTTCATCGTCGGTCTGCTCAACACCCTGCTGGTATCCGCACTGGGCGTCATCGCGGCCACCGTGATCGGCTTCATCATGGGGATCGCCCGTCTCTCCCCCAACTGGCTGATCTCGCGGCTGGCGGCGGTCTACATCGAAGTCTTCCGCAACATTCCCCTGCTGCTGCAGATCTTCTTCTGGTACTTCGCCGTTCTTCGCACTCTGCCGAGTCCGCGAGGTTCGCTGTCGCTGGGCGAGGCCTTCTTCCTCAACGTGCGCGGTCTGTTCGTGCCGGCACCGATCACCTCCAGCGGCTTCTCGGTGGTGATTGCCGTGTTCGTGCTGGCCGTCGTCGCCAGCGGCATCTTCAGCTACTGGAACCGCCAGCGTCAGGCCCGTACCGGTCAGCGCTTGCCGGCGGGCTGGATCTCGCTCGGCCTGATCATCGTGGCGCCGCTGCTGGCCTACTTCGCGATGGGCATGCCGCTGAGCTGGGAGCTGCCGGAACTCAAGGGCTTCAACTTCCGTGGCGGCATCACGGTCGTTCCCGAGTTCCTCGCCCTGTGGGTCGCGCTGTCGGTCTACACCGCGGCGTTCATCGCCGAGATCGTGCGTTCCGGCATCGAGGCGGTGCCTCATGGTCAGACGGAAGCCTCACGGGCGCTGTCGCTGTCAGGTGGCATGACGCTGCGCCTCGTGGTGGTGCCGCAGGCACTGCGCGTCATCATCCCGCCGCTGACCAGTCAGTACCTTAACCTGATCAAGAACTCGTCGCTGGCCACGGCCATCGGCTATCCCGATCTGGTCTCGGTCTTCGCGGGTACCACGCTCAACCAGACGGGTCAGGCCATCGAGGTGATCGCCATGACGATGCTGGTGTATCTGACCATCAGTCTGCTGGTCTCCATGTTCATGAACTGGTTCAACGCCCGCATGGCGTTGGTCGAGCGCTGAGGGTCTGCCCATGTCGATTGAAAAGACCCTGTCACGGGTTACCGAGAAGATGATCGATTCCCGCCCGGCGCCAAGCGACAGCATCGGTGCGGTGGCCTGGCTGCGAGCCAATCTGTTCGCCGGACCGATCAATACGCTGTTCACGCTGTTCGCGCTGTATCTGGTCTACCTGCTGGTGGTGCCCAGCCTGCAATGGGCGCTGATCGATGCCGACTGGAGTGGCACATCGCGTGCTGATTGCACGGGTGAGGGGGCCTGCTGGGTCTTCATCAGTGCGCGCCTCGATCAGTTCATCTATGGCTTCTATCCGAGTGAGGAGACCTGGCGGGTCGATATCGTGTTCGCCATCTTTGCCGTGCTGATCGCCTGGCTGGCGATTCCGAAACTGCCGGCAAAGGGCTGGGTCGCCATCGTCACGCTGGCGGTCTTCCCCTTCATCGCCTACTTCCTGCTGCATGGTGGCAGCTTCGGGCTCGAGGTCGTCGGCACCCACGAGTGGGGCGGCCTGATGCTGACACTGGTGCTGGCGGTGGTGGGCATCGTGGCGGCATTGCCGCTGGGGATCCTGCTGGCGCTGGGACGGCGTTCCGAGATGCCGATCGTGAAGAGCATCTGCGTCGTGTTCATCGAGTTCTGGCGCGGGGTACCGTTGATCACCGTGCTGTTCATGGCCTCGGTGATGTTGCCGCTGTTCGTGCCCGGTGAGGTCAATCTGGACAAGCTGGTGCGTGCGCTGATCGGCATCACCCTGTTCCAGAGTGCCTACATGGCGGAGGTGGTGCGTGGTGGCCTGCAGGCGATCCCGAAAGGGCAGACCGAGGCCGGCATGGCGCTGGGGCTGGGCTACTGGCGCAACATGGGGCTGATCGTGCTGCCCCAGGCGCTCAAGATGATGATCCCCGGCATCGTCAACACCTTCATCGCCCTGTTCAAGGACACCTCGCTGGTACTGATCATCGGGCTCTTCGATCTGCTCGCCATCGTGCAGGCCGGTCTCGCCGACCCCAAATGGCTGGGCTACTCCATCGAGGGCTATGCCTTCGTGGCACTGGTCTTCTGGGTCTTCTGCTTCAGCATGTCGCGCTACAGCCAGTATCTCGAGCGCCTGCTGCATACCGGTCACAAGAAGCGCTGATCACGGCGCCAAGGAATCTTCATCATGACAACGACAACATCCGCCTCGCAGGGCAACACCGGTGCCGATGAGCGCCCGATGATCGAACTCAAGGGTCTCAACAAGTGGTACGGCGACTTCCACGTGCTGCGTGACATCAACCTGAGCGTGCGCAAGGGCGAACGTATCGTCATCTGCGGGCCTTCAGGGTCCGGCAAGTCGACGATGATCCGCTGCATCAACCATCTCGAGGAGCATCAGGAAGGCGATATCGTGGTCAACGGCATGCCGCTGACCCAGGACATCAAGCAGATCGAGGCGATCCGTCGCAACGTCGGCATGGTCTTCCAGCACTTCAATCTGTTCCCGCATCTGACGGTGCTGGAGAACTGCTGTCTGGCGCCGATCTGGGTACAGAAGCGGCCACGCCGCGAGGCGGAAGCCGAAGCCATGAAGTACCTGGAGCGGGTGCGCATCGCCGATCAGGCCCACAAGTTCCCGGGGCAGCTGTCCGGTGGCCAGCAGCAGCGTGTCGCGATCGCACGCTCGCTGTGTCTGAGCCCGGAGGTGATGCTGTTCGATGAGCCGACGTCGGCGCTGGACCCGGAGATGATCAAGGAAGTGCTGGATGTCATGGTCGAACTGGCCAATGAAGGCATGACCATGCTGTGCGTGACCCACGAGATGGGCTTCGCCAAGACGGTGGCGGATCGTGTCATCTTCATGGATCAGGGGCAGATCATCGAAGAGAACGCGCCGGAGCCGTTCTTCAACAATCCGCAGTCCGAGCGGACCCAGCTGTTCCTCAGCCAGATACTGGGGCATTGAGGCCACGGACTGATCGGATGATGTGAGCCGCAGAAAAGACAACGCCCTGTGTGATGACAATCACGCAGGGCGTTTTCGTATGTCTTCCACAAGGGCGTCAGTGAGTGCTTGCTTCGCCCTAGCGTCACCCATCGTGACATGTCATCAGAGGCTGGGCTCCGTCCTGCGTGCCTCGGTGCTGCTGGTGTCCGGAAGCTCATCGTCGCCGCCCAGGCTCGGTTCCTGCGGCTTGGCGGCGGCCTTGGACGATGCTTCGGCAGGCGTCGGTGCCGCCGGTGTGGCAGCTGATGCCTCTTCGCCCTCGCGCGGCCAGGTGACACTGCGCGGCTTGCCGACCCAGCTGTCGTCATCGTCATGCACGGCAGGGCGACGTGAGATGGAGCGCGTGACAAGCGCGGCCGCATCCAGCGAGTGGTTGGCGCCACGTACGCTCATCACGTGATGCGGTGCCATCAACAGCTCGAACAGCAGACGCGTGAGAACGAAGGCCAGCAGGAAGCCGCCGACACCCTGAGACAGGACTGGCCATTGTGCCAGCAGTGAATTGTCCGGCCCGATGGGCGTCAGGTGCTGCAGCGTCCAACCGGTAGCCGCGACCAGAAGGCCCAGCTGAATCGACAGGTGAGCGGTGACCAGCACACGGCGGGGCAGTGGGCGGCGCATCAGGAGCAGATCGCGCATCGAGACATCTCCGGAACAGAGCAAAAGAGTGAGAGGGCGAGAAAGAGGACAGAGCGGGCCCTGTGTGCAGCGGATGTTAGCACGCACTTCGCCAGCCGCGTCATGTCCGGGAGTGGCGACGGCCATGTCGTCATGTCGGCAATTCTCCTCGCTTGGGTGTGGAAAAATTACCCCCACAGTCCGGCAAGGGTTGAATGTTCACTCCGCTGCCAGCATGTCCTCTGATGAACGCAGAAGATGATCGTCAATATCTGATCAACGACGCCTCACGAGAGACAGGGAGTGTGTAAATGGTTACTTACATCGTTGCTGCTGATGCCGCCCGCGCTCGTATCTTTGCCCGTGCTGCCGGCAAGGTCACTGAAGTGGACAGCCTCGTACATCCTGAAAGCCGTCAGCATACCGGTGACTTGAGAACCGGTGGCAAGGGCGAGTCCAGTGGCGGGCACGGTAGCCTGCATCAGACGGGAGATGATGGCGCGACCTCGGACAAGCATCAGGACTTCTTCGCCAAGGAAGTGGCGCAATATCTCAAGCAGGCGGCCAACGACGGCAAGTTTGATCAGCTGATCATCGCTGCCGCACCCAAGTTCCTCGGTGCGCTGCGTGACAAGCTCGACAAGCCGGTGGCCAAGCTGGTCAGCGAGACCGTCGACAAGGATCTCTCCCATGAGAGTGCCGACGACATCAAGCAGCGCTTCACTGGCCTGAATCACTGAAGTCGGTGACATGACGGCAGGGCGTTACACGGCCTGCTGTATCTGAAAGCACCGTCAGCGGACTCGCTGGCGGTGCTTGTGCGTTGGCGTCATGCAATATGGAGGGTAAGTGAGTGCTTGCGTACCTGCGGCCATGCTGCTTCATGGTCACGGTACCTGATGCATCTCGATCTCGTCGCTGCGTGAGGCGGAGCCACTCAGGGTGCGGCAGCTCGTCACGAACTCGCGCATGGCCTGGGTAATGAAGCGGTCGCGATGATGGACGAAGCGATAGGCGCGAGTCAGTTCCAGCCATGGGGTGGGCAGCTCGACCAGGCTACCGCGCCGGAAGGCGTCTCGTAGCGCCAGTCGTGAAACGCAGCCGATTCCCAGGCCGGCCTCCACCGCGCGCTTTATCCCCTCGGTGTGCTCCAGTTCCATCATGATGTCGAGTCGCTGGGCCACGCTGTCCGAGGGGCTCTCGAGGTGTGGGCGCAGTGCCTGCTCGAAGGTGCTGCGGGTGCCAGAGCCCCGTTCACGCATGATCCAGCGCGCCTCCAGCAGGCGTGCGAGCGTCACCTCTCCTCGGGCCAGAGGATGCGAGGGAGCGCAGAAGATGCTCAGGCGATCACTTACCCAGTGCGTGGCTTCCAGTAATGGGTGCTCCACCTCGCCTTCCACCAGCCCGATATCGAGCTCGAAATGCGCCAGCTTCTCGATCAGCTGGTGGGTGTTGAGGACATGCAGCTCCACACGGCTGGCCGGATGATGCTCAAGGAAGCTGCCGACGATCTGGGGAGCCAGGTAGTTGCCGATGGTCAGGGTGGCGCCGATTTCCAGTGAACCGGTGGCATCCTGCTGGCCGAGCAGCTGCTCGAGTTCTTCCGCCTGATCCAGCAAGGCGATGGCCTTGGGAAGCAGTTCGCGGCCAAGGCCATTGAGGCGCAGGCGTTTGCCATGCCGGTCGAACAGGCGACAGTCGAACTGGCGCTCCAGTTCGGCCAAGGCCGTGCTGGCGGCGGACTGTGACATCGCGAGGCTTTCGGCTGCCAGCGAGACGTTGTCGTGGCGTGCCACGGCAACGAAGACCGCCAGTTGTCGCAGGCTGTAACGCATTCCGCCTCCTTGTGCATGCAGGCAGTGTCGAGAGGAGCTCGCTGGCCAGCGCAACACCCGGTTCGCGCTGCAATGTGAAGCAGGCCATTGCCGGGCTTGTAATGCGATTCATTCGCAATCAATATTGATAGTCTGGATAACCTATATCCAGATAAACCATTTAACGCATAACCCAACAGTGACTACAATCGCTGCATAGTTCATTGGGTCATAAGCTGTTATTTGCTTATTCCATAATAGAATGCTTGATTTCAAGGGGCGCGACCCCGGGAGGCCACCAGGTGAGCAGTCTGACCACTACCGAAGTCATCGACGTCCATCATTGGAACGACTCGCTGTTCAGCTTCCGCACCCAGCGGGAAAACAGCCTGCGCTTCAAGAATGGCCAGTTCGTGATGATCGGCCTGGAAGTCGAAGGCAAGCCGCTGATGCGCGCCTACTCGATCGCCAGCCCGAACTACGAAGAGCATCTGGAGTTCTTCTCCATCAAGGTGCAGGACGGCCCGCTGACCTCACGCCTTCAGCACCTCAAGCCGGGTGACCAGATCATGGTCTCGCGCAAGCCCACCGGAACGCTGGTGCTGGACGATCTGCTGCCGGGCGAGAATCTTTACCTGTTCTCCACCGGAACTGGCCTGGCGCCCTTCCTGAGCGTGATTCAGGACCCGGAGACCTATGAGCGCTATGACAAGATCATCCTGATGCACGGTGTGCGCCATGTCTCAGAGCTGGCCTATGCCGACATGATCGCGGAAGAGCTGCCCAAGCACGAGTATCTTGGGGAAGAGATCGCCGAGAAGCTGATCTACTACCCGACCGTGACGCGCGAGGAGTTCCGCAACCAGGGCCGCATCACGGATCTGGTCGAGAATGGCAAGCTGTTCGAGGACATCGGCCTGCCGCCGCTGGACCCGAAGCGTGACCGCGCGATGATCTGCGGCTCGCCGGCGATGCTCGACGATATCAGCGCCATGCTGGATGCCCGTGGCTTCGCCATCTCGCCGAAGATGGGTGTGCCGGGTGACTATGTGATCGAGCGTGCCTTTGTCGAGAAGTGAGCGTGTTGAGAAGTGAGCGTGTCGAGACGTAAGCATGTCGAGAAGTGATGCCCTGAGCATGAACCACGAGCATCACGCATGAACGGCACGTGCTGAAACGAAAAAACCGCAGGCCAATGGCCTGCGGTTTTTTGTGTGCTCATGTCACCCGTCGGGGCAGCACGTCATCGCCAGGGCTTGCACCAGGGGCTTAGACGGCGTCCTTGCCGGTCTCGCCGGTACGGATGCGAATGACCTGCTCCAGCGGCGAGACGAAGATCTTGCCGTCACCGATCTTGCCGGTGTTGGCGACATTGGTGATCGCCTCGATCACGGAATCGATCATGGCGTCATCCACGGCGACCTCGAGCTTCACCTTGGGAAGGAAGTCGACCACATACTCGGCACCCCGATACAGCTCCGTGTGGCCCTTCTGGCGGCCAAAACCCTTGACCTCGGTCACGGTGATACCCTGGACGCCAATCTCGGACAGGGATTCGCGTACGTCGTCGAGCTTGAATGGCTTGATGATGGCAGTGACCAGTTTCATCGTCTCTCTCCTTGGGTGATGGTGCGGGTGGCGTTGCTGCTCGCCACGCCAGCCCCTATTGCTCAAGCATACACCGCTTATCCGGTCAGGAAAAAAGACTCCCGCCAGGTGGCGGGAGTCTTTGGGTGTCGCGTGAGTCTCGATCCTTGATTACTTGCGGCTGGAGGTGAATTCCGGATACGCCTCCATGCCACATTCCGCCAGATCGACGCCTTCGTACTCTTCCTCTTCGCTGACGCGCAGTCCCATGATGGTCTTGATGACCAGCCAGACCACGAAGCTTGCGATGAATACCCAGGCGAAGATGGACACGGCGCCCAGCAGCTGTGCGGAGAAGGTGGCATCGTCATTGGTCAGCGGCACTGCCATCAGGCCCCAGAGACCGACCACACCGTGGACGGAGATGGCACCGACCGGGTCGTCGAGCTTGAGCTTGTCGAGGCCGACGATGGAGAACACCACCAGCAGGCCACCGACGGCGCCGATCAGGGTGGCAGCACCGACACTTGGTGCCAGCGGACCAGCGGTGATGGCGACCAGGCCAGCCAGGGCGCCGTTGAGGGCCATGGTCAGGTCAGCCTTGCGGAACCACAGGCGGGCGAGGATCAGGGCGGCGATGACACCCCCGCAGGCAGCGGCGTTGGTGTTGACGAAGACCTGAGCGACCGCGTTGGCTTCATCGATGTTGGACAGCACCAGCTCGGAGCCGCCGTTGAAGCCCAGCCATCCCAGCCATAGGATGAAGGTGCCCAGGGTCGCCAGCGGCAGATTGGAGCCCGGGATGGCGTTGATCTCACCGTTCTTGCCGTACTTGCCCTTGCGAGCCCCCAGCAGCAGCACGCCAGCCAGTGCGGCGGAAGCGCCTGCCATGTGCACGATGCCGGAGCCGGCGAAGTCACTGAAGCCCGCTTCGCTCAGGAAGCCGCCACCCCAGGTCCAGTAACCCTGGACCGGGTAGATGACGCCCGTCATGACCACGGCGAAGGCCAGGAAGGCCCACAGCTTCATGCGCTCGGCGACTGCACCGGAGACGATGGACATGGCGGTCGCCACGAACACCACCTGGAAGAAGAAGTCGGAACGCGCGCTGTAGTAGATGTCGCCACCGGAAGCGAGCGCTTCCTCAGCGGTATTCTCGGCGCCGATCAAGAAGCCCAGGCTCGGCAGGAAGCCGCCTTCGGCGCTTGAGTACATGATGTGGTAACCGACCACCATGTACATGGTGCAGGCGATGGCGAACAGCGCCACGTTCTTGGTCAGGATCTCGGTAGTGTTCTTGGCGCGTACCAGGCCAGCTTCCAGCATGGCAAAGCCGGCAGCCATCCACAGCACCAGGGCGCCACAGACCAGGAAATAGAAGGTATCAAGTGCGTACTTGACCTCGATGATCTCGTTCATGCGGGATTCTCCTTTATTATTGTGCGCGGGGCTCAGACAGCATCGGCGCCGCGTTCACCGGTACGGATACGGATCACGTCATCCAGCGGGGTGACGAACAGCTTGCCGTCGCCGATCTTGCCGCTGTTGGCTGCCTGGGTGATGGCGTCCAGCACCGTTTCCACACTGCTGTCATCAACAGCCACTTCAATCTTGACCTTGGGAAGGAAGTCGACGACATACTCGGCGCCGCGATACAGCTCGGTGTGGCCCTTCTGTCGCCCGAAGCCCTTCACTTCCGTGACCGTGATGCCTTGCACGCCGTTGTCGGCCAGCGCTTCACGCACGTCGTCCAGCTTGAAGGGTTTGATGATGGCGGTGATCAGTTTCATGTGCTGCCCCCGTTTGCTACCGCAATGATCTGTCATGTTGAGTGCGGCCAATCAGACACTGCTGGTGGCCTGTTCCTGACAAGTGCATCGCACGAGGTATGCCATGAGGTTAAAAAATCTTTAAATTCATCTAGTTGTGCTGAGGGAAAAAGCAGCTCCGCAGCAAGGCCAAAAATGACGGCAAGGAGAACGCCATGGCGATGCACCGCTTTGGTGCCTGAATTGCGGCTTTCGAGGTAGGAGATAGCGCTAATATGGTGCACAAGGTCCGTGCCTGCCGTCAGTGGCGAGAGATTCGGGGTCGAGACATGCGTCAGGCCAGCGGGTTGCGTATCCTTGCAACATGACATGATGTCCCCCACGTTTCGGGGAGATCCTTTTCTCTGACCGACAGCCCCATGATGGGCCCGTCGGCTTGCAATGGCTGAGGTGGAGCATGTTCAAGAACGACGTCATCGGGCGTATGGCCCAGCAGATCGGTGAGCGCCTCCAGGACGCCTCGCACGGCCCGGAAGAGCTGCAGAAGTCCGTACAGGGCGTGATGCGCAGCGCCTTTGATCGCATGGAACTGGTGTCGCGCGAGGACTTCGACATCATGATGGATGTGCTGACGCGGACTCGCGGGCGTGTGGAGTCGCTGGAGAAGCAGGTCATCGCACTTGAGGCGCTGCTGGAGAAGCAGGGACTGGTGGCGGGTGCTGCGTCGACCACCGAGCCTGCCGTGGCGGTGGACGATGAGGGAGAGACCGCGCTGGCAAAGCGGGAAGCCGCCAGCCACGCTGAGGAGATCGAGCGTCAACGCGACGCCTGAATGACATGCTGCCAAAAAAACCGCCACACCCGTCGAGGTGTGGCGGTTTTTTTGTGTCCGTCGCATGAGGCGGGTGCCGGGCAGGTCAGACCGTCTGTGGACGAGACCCCATCAACCAGCGAACCAGGCCCACCAGAGATGCCACGATCCAGAACACCTCGATCACGAAGCTGGCGAGATTGAAGTTGATGCACAGGCTGATCAACAAGAGGATCGCCCCGCTCAGATTCATGAGGTTGTAGGTCAGGCTACGTGCATCGAGTCTGCCAATCTGCAGCAGAAAGAAGGCACCGACCACCAGAGAGGTGCCGAGCATGCCGATGATGTCCGCCATGGGTGCCAGCGAGGCAAGCATGTCTTGCATGAGGTGTTACTCCTGAAACAAGCCGAAGTCGTCCTGAATGGCTGGCCCTTTCCGTGGGTTGGACGATTCTCTGCCACCCTTGGGTGGCCTCCTTGAGACAGCTTGGCGGTTGTATCAGCAGGGCCGAGACAACCGATCAAATATACCAGCAGTCCCCCTCTGAGGCACTCCTGTAGCGCCTGGAGCACCGCCTTGCATGTTCCATGAGCACTCTTCTGGTGCAGGCCCGAGGGCTTGTGATCAGCCAGGTGTTCCATGCCGCCAACTTCGTGAAATATCTGCTAGAACGCGCGTTATTTCATGGAAAAAGCCGGTTGATGGGCTATTTTCAACGTTCAGTCCGCATGAATGTCTCGAGCTGAACAGACACGGCAGCCAGTCCGGCGCATCGAAGGAGGCTGGCATTGGGTGGGGCCTGCGTGACTCTCGGGAAAGGCACTCCCTTCCCGCGCCTCTTCTCTTGAGCCCAGCCTCCTGAGTCATGCCAGGGCGTTTCTCCATTCACTTCTTCATGAACTTCTCCGTGAACTACTTCGTGAAGCTCTTCATGAAATTCATGCCGCGATGTCGACGGGAAACGCTGCCGTTGGTTCATCGTGCGGGTGTCTTGCCCGTTCCGGGTGACGATATTGCCTCTCTGCCGCCTGTTTCGCCGGTCTGGCCGGGTGCTGGAGGAGGGCTGATGTCGCCCTCAAGTGTTGATTCAGAGTGTAATGCGTCACGCTTCGATGAGGTGGTGCGGATCGGTGTCCATATCGATAGGGTTTGGCGTTGCCAGATGATGGATATTTGAGCGCTGGGAAATGCCCTGTCGAGGGGTTTATGTAATGTTATCCGCAGTCGGTATTTTCCTTACGTATCCAGTAACTATAGGGGTTGGTGGCGTAATGAAAATTATGAAACGGGTGGCTGGAATCGCTGATAATACCGTTGCGGTGCAGTGAGGACATGCCGTGTCCGGCAGCGCGAGTGACATTTGAGGAGTGCCGCATCGCCAAGCGTTGAGTCGTGTGCACGCTGGCAGGTATGAGATTTGCCATGCTGGAGGAGATGGCACCGGTATCGTGCCCTCGCGCTCATGGCAGGCGGGTGCCTGCTCCGATTGCGCCGTGCAGCAGAGAGGCGGCATCACGCAGGGAAGACTCATGTCATTGGCAATGTTGCGCACGCGCGCATCTCTTGGTCTTGAAGCTCCGGAGGTGCAGGTAGAGGTACACCTCTCCAACGGGCTGCCGGGGCTCTCCATCGTTGGCTTGCCGGAAGCGGCGGTGAAGGAAAGTCGTGAGCGAGTGCGCAGCGCATTGCTCAATGCAGGCTTCGAGTTTCCAGCGCGCCGAATCACCCTCAATCTGGCCCCGGCTGACCTGCCCAAGGAGGGTGGGCGCTTTGATCTGCCGATCGCACTGGGCATCCTGGTGGCATCCGGTCAGGTGCCGGAAGAGGCCGTGGCGCAGATCGAGTGTCTGGGCGAGTTGGCACTCGATGGCAGCATTCGCTCCGTTACTGGCGTGCTGCCTGCTGCGCTCTGCTGTCGCAAGGCCGGGCGCACCCTGGTGGTGCCGCGTGGCAATGCCGATGAGGCCGCGCTGGCGGAACAGCTGGATGTGCTGTCCGTGGGCCATCTGCTGGAGTTGGTGGCGCACCTTCTCGGGCGTGAGAGGATCACGCCGCATGTCTGTTCCGTCACTCCTCAGGCGCGACTCCCGGAGCCGGACCTGAGCGAGGTGCGTGGCCAGCATCAGGCGCGGCGTGCGCTGGAGATTGCCGCTGCGGGAGGCCACAACCTGCTGTTCGCGGGGCCGCCGGGTACGGGCAAGACGATGCTGGCCAGTCGCCTCTCCGGCATTCTGCCGCCGCTGGGGGAGGCCGAGGCCCTGGAAGTCGCGGCGGTACGCTCGGTCTGCGGGATGCCGATCATGGAGCGCTGGGGCCAGCGGCCCTTCCGGGCGCCGCATCATACCGCCAGTGGTGTCGCGCTGGTCGGGGGTGGCTCCAGACCGCGTCCGGGAGAGGTGTCGCTGGCCCATCATGGCGTGCTGTTTCTGGACGAGCTGGCGGAATTTGATCGTGGTGTGCTGGAAGTGATGCGTGAGCCGCTGGAGAGCGGCCGCATCCTCATCTCGCGTGCCAGCCACCAGCGGCGCTTTCCGGCACGTTTCCAGCTGGTGGCGGCGATGAACCCCTGCCCGTGCGGCTATCTTGGTGACAGCCGTCGCAACTGCAGTTGCACGCCGGCCCAGATCCAGCGCTATCAGGCGCGCCTGTCCGGCCCGCTGCTGGACCGTATCGATCTGCAGGTCGAGGTACCGGGACTGCCTGCCGAGGAGCTGACGTCCGCGACCCCCGGTGAGGCCTCGGACGCAGTGCGCGAACGGGTGCTGGCAGCCCGCGCTCGTCAATTGGCCCGCGGCGGGCTCAATGCCCATCTCGACACCCATGCCCTGGAAGCCGCCTGCCAGCTGGAGGACGGCGAGCGTCAGTGGCTGGCCGGCGTGCTGTCGCGTCTCAATCTTTCGGCGCGTGCCTATCACCGGGTCTTGCGTGTCGCGCTGACGTTGAGCGATCTCATTGCGCAGGATGGCGTGCAGCGGCCCCAGCTGATGGAAGCCATCGGCTATCGTCAGCTGGACCGAATGATGGGGAGAGACCCGGCCCGCCCGGGAGCGGAACAGCGCAGCGCCTGAGCACTGCCTGTCGGGCCGCGTCGCCCGTTCAGAAGGACGGGCTGTCCGCGCCGGGGATGCCCTCACGGATCAGGCGCGAGAAGTCGCCGTCCGGGTGCTCGTCGGCGGCGATGGCGGCAGGGTTGATCAGACTTCTGGCCTTGAGCTCGGCGAAGGGCGCGGCGTCACTGAGCGCATCCTGGTCCGCGACATATTCCGGCAGATAGCCGGAGAGCAGCAGTCGATAGTCCAGCGGCAGGCCGTCGGTGAGGCGCGTCATCATCGCGTAGACGAGGGTGGTGCAGTTGCTGGTGGCGGTGTTGTAGAAGCGTGGCTGAGTGCGCAATGTCTCGGCTTCGTCGACGTAGGCCAGCAGCAATTCGCGGATCAGTTCGCGCGGCATCTGCACCCGATAGAGATGCACCTGCTCCCCGCGCACGTTGCTGCGCACGCGGATGATGTCGCGCTCGTCAGCGGCGATCACCGCCAGTTCGTACTCCTTGAACATCCCGCCCAGTGTCGAGAAGGCCTCGTCACGCTCCTTGCGGATTTCCACCGAGAAGGCCAGATGGCGTCCATCGGCGAAACCGAAGCTGACCAGCGTATGAGCGATCTGCGGCCCCATCCAGTGACTGGTCAACAGATCCACCGAGGTCAGTTGATCCAGAGGATAGTCCCGCCTCTCCCAGCGCGGCGTGTAATCCTCAGGCGTGCGCCACTTGAAGTTGCGCACCTGTTCGAGGTGCAGGATGTCATCTTGGCTGAGGCTCCCCTCGACCAGATGTTCGACCTCCGGCGCCCAGTCGCGGTCCGCACGCGGGGTGATGCTGTTCCACCAGCCGAGGCTGGCGACCAACAGCATCAGGTAGCTGCCCGCCAGTCGCCAGCGAATCGCATGGAGTTGCGGCCACCACAGCGCAATGACACAGATGAGGCTCAGCGCACCCGCGAGGGCGGCCAGTGTCGTGCGAAGCCCCTCCGGTCCCGGCAGGCGGAACCACAGGGCAGGCATCAGCCACAGGCTCGCCCCCAGCAAGGCAAGGCTGGTGACGCTGCGGAGCACGATGCTGGTCAGGCTCATCGGCCGGCACTCATGCGCGATTCTCTTCGACGATGGCCTGCTCGAGGCGCGCCAGTCGACCCGGTACCAGGCTGTCCTCCAGGGTCGAGATGCGCAGGATATGGCCGAGCGCCGGGTGAGGGGAGCGGGTGATCAGCACGCCCTGCGCCATCAGTTGCTGCTGAACCTGAGCGGCCCGCTCGGCGCTCTTGAGGCGCACGCAGAGGAAGTTGGTGGCACTGGGGAGGACGTCAGCCCCCAGCGAGCGCAGGTGCTCGGCAAGCTGATCACGACACTGGATGACCGCGGCGACGTGAGTCGCGGCTTCTTCGGGATGCTCCAGCAGCAGCTCGCCGGCTGCCAGTGCCGGCGCGCTGACGGCATAGTGGATCCGAACCTTGGTCAGAAGGGCGAGATCCTCACGCTCGGCGATCATGAAGCCGAGACGCAGGCCCGCCAGTCCATAAGCCTTGGAGAAGGTGCGCAGCCGGAAGGTACGAGCCATCGGGGCATTGTCGGCCTGCGCCGCATCGGGGCGGAAGTCGTGATAGGCCTCGTCCAGCAGCAGGCTGCAGTCCGCTGGGAGCGCATCACGCAGTGCTCGGACATCCTCATCCGAGTGCAGGTGCCCGCTGGGGTTGTCCGGGTTGGCGAGATAGACGACACGGGCCGCATGCTGTCTTGCCGCCGCGGCGAGTGCGGCGAGATCCGGTGCCAGCTGGGCAGAGTGGGGGGCATCGTCAGAGGCATGGGCTTCGGTATATGGCACTTCAACGACCTCAGCACCGAGACCGCGCGCAAAGTACGCCAGTGTGGGGTAGGTGCCGGCACTGGTGATCACGCGCTCTCCCGCACAGATGGTGGCGCGCATCACCAGCGCCAGCAGGCTGTCGGCGCCGGCGTCGACCAGCAGCGTCTCGTAGGCGACGCCCAGGCGCTCGGCCAGTTGATGGCGCAGTTGCCAGGCATCGGCGTCCGCGTAGCTGCGGCTCAGGTCTGCCAGGGCATGGCCCAGCTCGCCGCCGAGTACCGCGTGGGGCATGTCGAGCCCTTCATTGGAGCCGTACTGATGCGGCAGCGCATGTCCCAGTCTGCGTTCCAGCGCCTTGATGCCGGGGAACGGGTTGTGCGGTCCCTCCTGATAAAGGTGGGCCAGGAAACGGCGGGGAGTGGCGGTAGTCATCTTGGC
This sequence comes from Cobetia sp. 3AK, assembly GCF_029846335.1. NCBI lineage: Bacteria > Pseudomonadati > Pseudomonadota > Gammaproteobacteria > Oceanospirillales > Halomonadaceae > Cobetia > Cobetia sp. 3AK. Next base: position 242,100 of record NZ_JARWKR010000006.1, read on the forward strand.
TCCAGAGGCGGTAACGGATGACGCCGGGAGGCAGGAGGTGGCCATGCGGCGTCAGAGAGTGAGTCGAGGAGACAGTGGGCGCTCAGGAGGCAGGTCGCGCACTGGCAAGGGCGTCAAGCGCAGCCTGATCGAAGGCGCCGCTGAGCGTGAATGTCCGGGTCTGCTGGCGCTCCGCGCTGAGACGGCGCACCAGCTCCAGTGTCAGCTGGTAGGGCTGCAGGGTGCGGTCGGAGAGCCTCAGGGGGCCACCGCTGGTATCCAGGCGTGCCACGAGGCGCCATTGCAGACTGTCGATGCCGGGGCGATCGTTGCTCCAGTTGAGCACCTGCGGGCCATCCTTGAGCGCCAGCAGGGCACGTGTCAGCGCTTCATTGAGTGCGCCGGGCTGCACCTCGAGACTGGCATCCACTTCAGGAGGTGCCAGCAGCAGGACCTGCTCGCCCAGTGGCGGGGTCCAGCTCTGCTCATCCAGCAGGCGGGCAGCACTCTGGCCCAGGCCATAGATGGGGTCGCGCTCCGCGCGTGGCACCTGATCCAGTCCCATGCAGCCGGTCAGACCGGTGATCAACATCAGGCTCGCCAGTGTTCGCAGCCCGCGACTCATTCGTGACATGCCGGGGCGCCTCCCCTGCCATCAGGGGCCTCAAGTTCCGGGCGCGGCGACAGCGCATCGAGGAAGGCATCCAGCTCGGCGAACAAGGCCGTGCGAATCGGCTCGGCCTCATTGACCAGATGATGCTGCGCCTCGGGGTGGCGATGAATCCGCGCGTTGGGGAACTTGCTGGCCAGCACGTCGAGATTCCACTGCCAGTCCACCGTGGTGTCCTGTTCGCCCTGCAGTATCAGGGTGGGTAGCGAGCAGGGCGGGAGGGCCTGCAGGCGTGGAATCCAGGCGCGCATGGCCGAGACCCACTTCACGGCGAGTCGATCCGCCTGAAGCGGGTCGTTGGTGCTCAGGAACTCGTAGAACGCCGCGTCATTGGTATTCGCGCGGTACTTGCGCGGAATGGAGTCGATGAAGGGGCGCGCCATGCTATGCAGCCAGCGGGACTGCGGCCACCCCCAGGGGCGAACCAGCGGGGCGAGCAGCGCGATTCCCTGCCAGCGCGAGTCACTGCCACGCATCAGGGCGTCGGTGGCCAGCACGGAGCCGCCGGTGCTCTGACCGATCCCGAACCAGGGGTGCGGCGCCAGGTCGTGGACTTCCAGATACTCCTGAAACGCCTGCAGGCAGCCGACATAGTCACCGAAGTCATCGATGGAAGCCGGCTCGCCGGAGGACAGGCCATGCCCCGGCAGGTCCCACAGCGCGACCTGCCAGCCCTGTTTCAGCAGGTGGGCCAGCAGGTGCCGATACAGCGCGAGGTGATCGAAATATCCATGCACCACGAAGATGGTGCCGCGCGGACTCGGCGGAGTCCACAGCTGTGCCCACAGGCGAAAATCGCCAGCATCGAGGTGTCCGGCATGTACGGTGACATGTGCGCTGCGCAGTTCATCCAGGCCATAGTGGCTCAGGTAACAGGCCAGCGGGCTGGTCGTCTGACCGGGCAGACACTCAGGCAGACGAATGAAAGGGCCATAATCGAGCAGTGCGCTGAAGTCGGGCATGGTGATCTCCATAATGCTGCCATGCTAGCGGCTGGAGCTGTCGTGAGCCATAGGAAAAAACAGTGTTTCTTCATGCAAGGGCTGCGTGTCGCGAACTGCCAGCATTCGTCATGCCATTTCCAGAACACGGTAATCCGGTTTCAGCCTCTTGTTCATTGGTCAAAGCCCCGCTTCCGCCAGCCACGGCATCGGGTATGGTGAAGTGATCCACAACCGCCCGGCAGATGATTCATTCCACGTACGGTTCGTCAGTTGATATTCGTTTCCAGGGAGAGCACACGCATGACCGATCGCATTCAACTTGAACGTCTGGCCATTGATGCCGGACTGCACCGCTTCATCGAGGAGGAAGCGTTGCCCGGTTCCGGTATCGCCTCGGCCGACTTCTGGTCCGGCGTCGATGCGTTGCTGCACGAGCTGGCGCCACGCAATCGCGAGCTGCTGGAAACGCGCGAACAGCTGCAGGCCAGCATCGACCAGTGGCACCGTGAGCATCCCGGCAAGGTCGAACTGCCCGCCTACAAGGCCTTCCTGAAGGAGATCGGCTACCTGGAAGACGAGCCGGCCAGTGTCGAGGCCACCACCGCCAACGTGGACAGCGAGATCTGCCAGCAGGCAGGACCGCAGCTGGTCGTGCCGGTGATGAATGCCCGTTACGCCCTGAACGCCGCCAATGCGCGCTGGGGCTCACTCTATGACGCCCTCTACGGCACCGACGCGATCAGTGATGACGATGGCGCCGAGCGCGGCAAGGACTACAACCCGGTGCGGGGTGCCAAGGTGGTGGCCTACGCACGTCAGGTGCTGGATACCATCGCGCCGCTGGCTGGCGGTACGCACCATGACAGCGAGGGGTACTCCATTCGTGACGGCCACCTGCTGGTGCGGGTCGGCGGACGTGACCTGAGCCTCAAGTCGCCGGAACGCTTCCTCGGCTATCGCGGCGACGAAAGCGCGCCAAGCGCGATCATCTTCGCGCACAACGGGCTGCACGCGGAGCTCGTGATCGATGCCGAGCACCCCATCGGCAAGACCGACCCCGCCAACGTCAGTGACCTGATCATGGAGGCTGCGCTCTCCACCATCATGGACTGCGAGGACTCGGTGGCCGCGGTGGATGCCGACGACAAGGTGGCCGTCTATCGCAACTGGCTGGGCCTGATGAAGGGCGATCTGACCGAGACGCTGGAGAAGAAGGGTCGCCAGATGACGCGCAGGCTGAACGCGGACCGTGAATACACCGGCGCCGATGGCACCACCCGCGTGCTGCATGGTCGCTCGTTGATGCTGATCCGCAACGTGGGCCATCTGATGACCAACCCGGCCATCCTGCTGGAAGATGGCAGCGAGGCGCCGGAAGGCATCATGGATGCCATCTTCACCAGTCTGATCGCGCTGCACGATCTCAAGGGTGACAAGGACAGCCGTGGCGGTATCTGCAACTCGCGCACCGGCTCCGTCTACATCGTCAAGCCCAAGATGCACGGTCCGTCCGAGGTCGCCTTCGCTGACGAGCTGTTCTCGCGTGTCGAGCAGCTGCTGGGCCTGCCGGACTCCACGCTCAAGATGGGCATCATGGACGAGGAGCGTCGTACCACCGTCAACCTCAAGGCCTGCATCGCCGCGGCCAGCTCCCGTGTGGCCTTCATCAATACCGGCTTCCTGGATCGCACCGGTGACGAGATGCACACCTCGATGGAAGCTGGTCCGATGCTGCGCAAGGGCGACATGAAGGGGGCGGCCTGGATTCAGGCCTACGAGAAGTGGAACGTGGATATCGGGCTGGAATGCGGTCTGCGGGGGCGCGCCCAGATCGGCAAGGGCATGTGGGCGATGCCGGACCTGATGGCGGCGATGCTGGAGCAGAAGATCGGCCATCCCCGCGCCGGTGCCAATACCGCCTGGGTCCCGTCACCGACCGCGGCCGTGCTGCATGCGCTGCATTATCACCAGGTCTCGGTGAAGGACGTGCAACATGACCTGCTCAGTCGCCCGCGCGCCAGTCTCGATGACCTGCTGACCATTCCGCTGGAGCTTGATCCCCAGTGGAGTGCCGAGGAGATCCAGGCCGAGCTGGACAACAACGCCCAGGGGATTCTCGGCTATGTGGTGCGCTGGATCGATCACGGCACCGGTTGCTCCAAGGTGCCGGACATCCACGATGTCGGCCTGATGGAAGACCGCGCCACGCTGCGCATCTCCAGTCAGCACATCGCCAACTGGCTGCATCATGGCATCGTCGACAACGCCCAGGTGCAGGACACGCTGGAGCGCATGGCGGGCGTGGTGGATCGTCAGAACGCTGCGGATCCCAGCTATCAGGCGATGACGGCGGATCTCGAGGGCTCCATCGCCTTCCAGGCTGCCTGCGAGCTGGTGTTCCAGGGACGAGTGCAGCCGAGTGGCTATACCGAGCCGGTACTGCATCGCCGCCGCCTTGAGAAGAAGCAGCAGGCTCACTGAGGCAGCGTCAGCGCTGCGCCATGAGCGTGGCACTGCGGATGCGGATCTTGGACATGCACGACGGCGGCTCTCGAGCCGTCGTCGTGCTTTCTGGCGATGCCATATTTCCCGAGGCGGCATTTGACGCTAGCCTTGCCCCCAGTAGCGCGCAACCGTACGATCAGCGCCCGCTCAGCCACTGCAGCGCCTGAAACGCGATGGTGTGGCGATCCCTGGTCACCACGCCTGTGCGTGTCGGTGCCACCAATCTGTCGTAGTCATCCTGTTGAGGAGAACGTCATGCCCGTCATGCACGCTGCTGCCATCGAGGACTTTCTCGATGATGTCTTCCCCCAGCGCCTGGGCACCATAGAAGCCGTGGGGGATGGCTGGGCCACCATGGGACTGGCCATCGAGGACGAGCATCTGCGTCCCGGAGGCAGCGTCTCCGGTCCGGCGATGATGGCGTTGGCCGATGTCTGTCTGTATGTCGCGATCCTGGGGGAGATCGGCCCGGAGCCGATGGCCGTGACCAGTGATCTCAACATCCATTTCCTGCGCCGTGCCCGCGGTGACCGGGATCTGATGGCCACCGCACGCCTCCGCAAGCTCGGGCGGCGTCTCGCCGTGGGCGAGATCGAACTGTTCAGCCATGGCGACACGGACCCGGTCGCTCTCGTGACCGCAACCTATGCCTTGCCGGATCGCGATGACTAGCGGCAGGTGGTGGGGGTGATCGCCCCGCTACAGCTTGTTGGCATCCTTTTCCTCGCTGCCGCGCTGACGCCAGCCGGTGATGGCCAGGCTCAGCCAGCCTGCGATCAGCAGCAAGCCACCGATGGGCGTGATGATGCCCAGCTGGGTGCGCGCCGTGGTGGCCAGCGCATACAGTGAACCGGAAAACAGCAGCATCCCGGCCGCCCACAGCCCCAGCGTCAGCATCTGCCCGCGCAGGGGCTGCACCGAGCGCCAGGCCAGCACGCCGACCGCCGCCAGCACGTGCCACATCTGATAGCGCACGCCGGTCTCGAAGACGCGCAGCATGTCCGCGCTCAGAGTGCCGCGCAGGCCATGACTGGCGAAGGCGCCCAGCGCGATGGTGGACATGCCGGCCAGGCCCATGGCCAGCCACCAGTGGCGGGAGTGGGAGTCGTTGTGACGCATAGAGAGAAAATTCCTTGAGGGCAGGTGGCGAGGGCATATCGTACCGACGATGTTGTGCCTACGCCTGTCCACGTAAAGCCGCTACAATGGCGGCCTCTTTTCGCGGGAGGACAGCATGCAGATACAGCTAAACGGTGAAGATCATGTGGTGGCGGATGCCATGACAGTCGCCGCTCTGGTCGAGAGTCTCGGACTTCAGGGCCGCCGCCTGGCAGTCGAGCGCAACGAGGACATCGTGCCACGTAGCGCTCACGCCGACACCCTTCTGCAGGCCGGTGATCGCATCGAGATCGTCCACGCCATCGGTGGTGGTTGAACGTCCCGCTGCCAGGGTCGATAGCTTTCACTTCACGCTCGCTCACGTCCAGCTCGATGAGGTCATCATGACAGACAGTTCTGCCCAGACGCTTAACGCCCCCGTCACCCAGGTCGCCGGTGACAGTCCGCTGGTCGTCGCCGGTCGCGAGTTCTCCTCGCGCCTGCTGGTCGGCACCGGCAAGTACAAGGACATGGATGAGACCCGTTCCGCCATCGAGACCTCCGGCGCGGAAGTGGTCACCTTCGCGGTGCGTCGCACCAATCTGGGCCAGAATGCCGATGAGCCGAATCTGCTCGACGTGCTGTCGCCCAGTCGCTATACCTTCCTGCCCAATACCGCCGGTTGCTACAACGCGCGTGACGCGGTGCGTACCTGCAAGCTGGCGCGTGAACTGCTGGATGGCCACAATCTGGTCAAGCTGGAAGTGCTGGGCGATCAGGACACGCTGTATCCCAATATCGTCGAGACCCTCAAGGCCGCCGAGGAGCTGGTGGCCGATGGCTTCGACGTGATGGTGTATACCTCCGACGACCCCATCGTCGCCCGTCAGCTCGAGGAAATCGGCTGCTGCGCCATCATGCCGCTGGGCTCGCTGATCGGCTCCGGCCTCGGCATCCTCAACCCGCATACCCTGTCGCTGATCATCGAGCGCGCCAACGTGCCGGTGCTGGTGGATGCCGGGCTGGGCACGGCGTCCGAGGCGGCCTTCGCGATGGAGCTCGGCTGTGATGGCGTGCTGATGAACAGCGCCATCGCCCATGCTCGCCAACCGCTGCTGATGGCGGACGCCATGCGCCAGGCCGTGATCTCCGGCCGTGGTGCCTTCCTGGCGGGACGCATGCCGACTCGCCTGACGGCGCGCGCTTCCTCGCCGGGGGCCGGCCTGATCACCGGCTGACCTCCTGAATCATTCGAATCCGATGCTCGCGCATCGCTCATGCAAAGACCAAGACGACCCCATGACTGACGAGACTTCCAAGCCGCAGGACGACACGTCCACTTCTGCTCCTGCTGACGATGCGCAGCAAGAGAGCGTGCAGAACGAGAGCGTGCAGAACGAAAGCGCGCAAGCGACCCCTTCCGTGGCGGATGAAGCCGTCGCCCGCAAGCGTGGCATCAAGAGCTACGTGATCCGCGGTGGGCGCATGACACAGGCCCAGACCCGCGGGCTCGAAGAGGTCTTCCCGCGCCTTGGTCTGCGTCACGAGCAGGGCGAGCTGGACCTCGAGGCGCTGTTCGGTCGCCGTGCGCCGCTGGTGATCGAGGTCGGCTTCGGCATGGGCAAGTCGCTGTGCGAGCAGGCTCAGGCCAATCCGGGCACCGACTTCATCGGGATCGAGGTGCATGCCCCGGGTGTCGGCAAGCTGCTGGATGATGTCGACAAGCTGGGTCTGACCAATCTGCGCGTCTATCGTCACGATGCATTGGAAGTGCTGGCTGACTGCGTGCCGGCAGGGTGTGCCGACACCTTCCAGCTGTTCTTCCCGGACCCGTGGCCGAAGAAGAAACACCACAAGCGTCGCATCGTGCAGCCGGCCTTCGTCGAGCTGGTGCGTCGTGTGCTCAAGCCGGGCGGTCACTTCCACATGGCCACCGACTGGGAGAACTACGCCGAGGCCATGGCCGAAGAGATGGCCGAGGCACCGGGCTTCGTCAACACGGCTCCGGCCGAGAGCGCCCCCTATGTGCCGCGTCCGGATTTCCGTCCGCTGACCAAGTTCGAGCAGCGCGGTGAGCGCCTCGGTCACGGCGTGTGGGATCTGATCTTCGTCAAGCAGGACTGATTCGCGCCTCGTGCGCAGTGGCGGCATCATCACGATGCTGCATCGCGGCCGCCTTCGGGTGGCCGCTTGCGTCTGAGACCCGCCGCTTTTGCCTTTCTCTTCCCACCTCGTCCCGAGAGCTGATGACCATGACGACGCCCACCCCTGAGCCGGCTGACCGGCCGACCATGACGCCACTGACGACCCTGACCTGCCCACTGGATGCCCAGCGGCTGATGCGAGATGGCCAGAGCTGGTGCTGCGCCGATGGTCATCGCTTCGATATCGCGCGTCAGGGGCACGTCAATCTGCTGCCGGTGCAGCGCAAGCGCAGTCTGGACCCCGGTGACAGCAAGGCGATGGTCAGCGCTCGCCAGCGGCTGTTCGCCCTCGGTGGCTATCAGCCTCTCGCCTCGGCGCTGGCACGACGAGTGCTGGCGCTGGCAGGGCAGGCAAGTGCGCTGGCCGTGCTGGATGCCGGCTGTGGGGAAGGCTTCTATCTGCGTCAGCTGGCAGGCGCTGCCGATGAGCAGCAGCTCTCGCTGACGGCGGCGGGACTGGATATCTCCAAGCACGCGGTGCTGGCGGCAGCGAAGCAGTCACGCGATGCCGCCTGGCTGGTGGGCACCAACGCGGCACTGCCGTTGGAAGACGCCTGTGTGGATGTGGTGATCTGCGCCTTCGGCTTCCCCGTCTGGCAGGAGTTCGCGCGTGTGCTCAAACCCGGGGGCCATGTGGTGCTGCTGGAGGCGGGAGCCGAGCACCTGCTGGCGTTGCGCAGAATTCTCTACCGGGAGCTGAAGCCCGCGCGTGGCGAGGCCGGGGTGATGGCCGCCGAAGCCGCAGGTTTCGTGGTGGAGGGGGAGGTCGAGCATCTGCATGCAGGGCTTTCATTGACCAGCAATGAGCAGATCCGGGATCTGCTGACCATGACCCCGCATCTGTATCGTGCCGAGCGTGATGGTCTGGCACGAGCCGAAGCCATGACGGCCTTGGCGGTCGAGCTGCACGCGGAACTGAGGGTGTTCACGCGAGAGGAGGCACAAGGCGCGGCGTAAATAGAAATTCTTCGCATTTGGCTTGCAAAAGCAAATGAGAATGATTATCTTGTCTGTGCGGTGTCCGGGCAGACATCGCAGGGCGCAAGCCCATCCGCGGCGGCGGAGTCAGGCCCCCGCTGCGGAGTTTCTCCTCATCAAGCTAGTCACGGTCTTGGGCATCCTCATCTGGGATGCCCTTTTTCTTGTGTGCGGTTCATGCCGAGAGCCCTCAGGTCGCGAGCCGCGACGGAGCCTCCGTCAGGTCGCCAGCCACAGGGGCAGGGTCAGCATCGCCAGCAGCGTCTGCGCGGTGATCAGCGCCGCCATCAGTTCGGCATTGCCACCCAGCTGGCGCGCCAGAATGTAGGCTGACGTAGCAGTGGGCAGCGCGGCAAACAGGATGGCGACATCGCGTGCCACGCCAGTCAGGCCAACGCCGGCGCACAGCCCCACCACCAATGCCGGCATCGCCAGCAGCTTCAGCAGACTCGCCAGCCATGCCACGCTGCCACTGTTCATCAGTACTCGTGGTCGCAGCGCCACGCCTACCGCCACCAACCCCAGTGGCAACGCCGCGCGCCCCAGCAATGTCAGCGCATCGCCGCTCCAGCCCGGCAGGCCGATGCCGCTGAGATTGAGCGCCGTTCCCGCCAGACAGGCCAGCACCAGAGGGTTGCGGGTCAGCGCCTTGAGTGAGCGCAGCAGTCCGCCGTCACCCAGAGTGCCGGCACCGATGAACGCCAATACGCACAGGAGGTTGGCCGCTGGCACCATCAGGGCCAGCGCCACCGCCGCGACGGTCGCACCGGCACTGCCATGCAGCGCTGCCGCGCCGGCCACGCCGACGTAGCTGTTGAAGCGGATGCTGCCCTGGAAGAGTGAGGTGAAGGACGCGGCATCGCCCAGCTGGCGGCTCAGCCAGTCGGGGGCATGACGCCACCCCAGCCACAGCGCGGCAGCGAACAGCAGCATCGAGCCCAGCATCACGCAGGCCAGAGGGATGACCGGGACGCTGGCCATGTCAGCGCGCGCCAGGGTGGACATCAGCATGGCAGGGAACAGCACGTAATAGATGAGGCGTTCCAGCTCGCTCCAGAACCCCTCGCCCGGGAAGCGCTTCCAGCCCAGCAAGGCGCCCGCGACGATGAGCAGGAAGAGAGGACCGAGCGCCTGTTGTACACTTGCCATTCTGTCTCCTGGACGTGCTCACGGTGCGGATGGGGCGTCGTGGCCAAGAACGTCTCGTGCCTCGACGTGACACGATGTCTCGGCGGCTGCGCCCGCCGGGGGGCCTGATAAGCTTGTCATGAGTGGCTCACCTGCGCATTCATTCATGTGTCTTAGCCTGTCGGCCTGTTTGCCACGCGACTGTCTCCTCCTGTTCCGGCGTGCTGCCGGATTGTCATCGGAACCGCCATGTATCGCGCCGAAGAAGAAAATGCCCGCCCGCCCTTGCTCAACCTGCTGATCATGGTGACGCTGCTCACCATCGTCGTATCGCTCTATTACCTGATCGACTACTACCTTGTACGTGACGGCAGCAACGGCAAGGTCACCTGGTTCGCCCCCAACCAGTCCTGCGAACTCAGCCATGCGCCCTGCAGTGCCGAGCTGGGGCGCTTCGGGCGTATCACGCTCGCACTCGATGGTGACATCAGCCCGCTGACGCCGCTGGGTATCCGGGTGATCACGGAAGATGTGGCACCCGAGGGCGTGGAGGTCGATTTCATCGGTCGCCACATGGACATGGGGGTCAAGCGCAGTCTGCTGACCACCCGGGATGCGCCGACGCAGGCACGTCAGCACTGGTCGGGGGAAGGACAGCTCGGTTTCTGCAGCAGTGCCACCATGGCATGGCGAGCACAGGTGATCGTGACCACTGAACGTGGCCGCCTGGGCAGCTGGTTCGACTTTGACAGCCATCCGCCTGCCTCCACGGCGGAGCAGCTCGAAAGCTCGGTCAACCAGCTGTTCTCCCCTGACGAAAGAAGCGTCCGGCGAGACAGCTAGCGCGCGGCGAGGCGTGAGGCGTCTGACCGGCAGGCCACCACTGACAAGGAGTCCAGGCATGCAGGAGGAGAACAGGCAGACCCTGCGCTGGCTGATGCTGGGCGTGGTGGGTGTCGTGGCACTGGTGGGCGCGGGGGTGACATGGCAGGCCCTTCACCGACCGTCGGCGCCGGTGTCCGGCATGCAGGCGTGGGCGAGCCTTGGCGGGCCCATCCAGTTGACATCGGCACGGGGCGACTTCCGGCTCGCCGAGGTCAGCATGGGGGAGGCCGCACCACCGGATGCCACGCCGGTGGTGGCACTCTATTTCGGCTATACCCAATGTCCGGATGTCTGCCCGATGACGCTGGCGGCCCTGCGCCAGGTGCTGACCGAGTTGCCGGCGTCGGCGGCCGCTCGCGTGGTACCGGTGCTTGTCTCTCTGGACCCTGAGCGTGATACGCCAGCACGTCTTGCCACCTATGCCGGGCACTTTGGTCCGCGTTTCATCGGGGTCACGGGCAGCGATACCGAACTGGCCGAGATCGCGCGTCGCTACGGGGTCAGTCATCGGCGTGTCGATGCCCCGGATTCCGCGCTGGGCTATACCGTGGATCATGGTGCGGCGCTGTATCTCGTCTCCGCGCAGGGGCGCATCTACGATCGCATTCCCTTCACGCCAGGCGCGGCCGGCATTCGGGCCGGCCTGACTCGCGTGCTGAGCGAGACCGCTCCCTGACGTCTCCTTGTCGTGCTGTCATGTGCGTCTCGGACACGAGGGAAATACACATTGTCCACAAGTTGGCAAGAGCCTGTGACGAGAATTGTGGATAATCATTCCGCCATCTTTCAGCAACCTGCTGTTTTTGAAGGTAGACTTTTGTATTTCAACAAAATCAACAAGTTAAGGCGTACATTGCCGATTTCGGGAGTCAGTGTTCACTTTGCCGCCACCCCTGACGGCCGCTGAGTTGCCATGTATCACGGCCGGTTGTCAACCTGTGGTCAATAGCTTTCCCACAGAATTATCCACAGGCAGATCGCTCACCTGGAGGCCCGTTTCACGCTGCCTGACCCGTCGCGGGATGCCTCCTGTACAATGAAAAAGCCGCCCCTGAGGGCGGCTTTTTTCTGGCTGACGGCGCGCATTCGCGCGTCAGGGATTACTTCGCGGCATCTGCCTTGGTCACGTCGAGCAGCTCGACCTTGAAGGTCAGCGTCTCGTTCGGGCCGATCGGGCCGCCAGTGCCAGCCTTGCCGTAGGCGAGGTCGGCCGGGATGTAGAGCATCCAGGTATCCCCGACGCTCATTTCCTGCAGCGCTTCCTGCCAGCCCTTGATGACCTGGTTGACCTTGAAGCTGACCGGCTCGCCACGCTGGTAGGAGCTGTCGAAGACGGTGCCGTCCAGCAGCTTGCCTTCATAGTTCACCTTGACGGTGTCTTCCGCGTCCGGGCTCTCGCCGTCACCGGATTTCAGCACCTTGTACTGCAGGCCGGAATCCAGGGTCTTCACGCCATCCTGCTTGGCGTTCTCGGCGAGGAACTTGTCACCGGCCGCCTTGTTGTCGGCCGCCTGCTGTTCGGCCATCTGCTGCTGCTCTTCCATCTTCTTCTGCTGGAACTTCGAGAGCGCATCGGCAATTTCCTGATCGCTCATCTTCATGTCGCCCTTGGCATAGACGTCACGCACGGCTTGCGTGAAGGCATCCAGGTCAAGATCAGTGATGTCCTGAGACAGGCTCTTGCCCAGTGTCGCACCGATGCCGTAGCTGAGCTGTGCCTGGTCGTCAGAGAGGCTGTCGTCGGCGGCAAAGCTGAACGGGGTAACCAGGAGGGCGCCGAGCGCGACGGCACTAACCAGCTGTTTCATGAAAACTCCTTCAGGATGGGATGGGCCTGAGACGGGCCCGAAACGCATATGCGGCACGCAGCGTGGCATGACCATGCTGATGCTCCGGTGCTACTGGGACTCTAACAGTCGCGTACAAGTTCCGCATCTGCCATTAGGGTTGAGACGAGCTTCGCCCGGCGCGGCTCGTGGCCAGCAGGTGCAGGGCACGTGCGATGCTGTCGTCGCCCTCGTCGAGCGACGCCTGACCGGTAAGCTGTCGCAGCGACTGCAGGAAGGCGCGTCGGGGGTCATGACATGACATGAACGGTGGCGTGGGAGCATGGGCCGGAGGGCTGAGGGCTTCCAGGCGTGCCAGCGCTTCCTGCTCCGCCGACAGTTCACAGGCCTTCAATTGCTGATACAGCGTTTCCAGCCGGCGTGTGGTGGCCGCGCTTCGCGTGTCGGTTGGCTCCGTCAGGTGCTGCTTGAGCTGTCGGCGACGCTCGCGCAGTGTCACGGTCATCCCGCGTTGCCAGTCACGCACCTCACCGAGCAGCAGGCACGGCGAGGCACCCAGCGCCACACCGCGTGCGGCCAGCCAGTGAATCCATAGAAGCTCGCAGACATCGAGACCGGCCTCGTCCTGCAACAGCAGACAGGCGCTCATCACGTCAGTCGGCCCTGCGCCATCTTCCTGGTCGTAGGGCAGGCCCTGAGGAGCAGGCTGTGCGTAGAGGGACAGCGCGTAGTCCCACAATCCGGTAGAATGTGCGCCCATCAAGTCGGCTTTCCTGTGGTTCATGGCGGTCATGCCTGTGGTTCACGGCGGTCATGCATGCTGCGCGCGGGAGCCGACGCCCCCGGATTTTCTGATCGAGGTTGTCATGATTGCACTGCGCCAGCTCGCCCTGCAACGCGGCGGAGCCCCGCTGATCGACGAAGCGGACCTGACGTTGCATGCCGGTCACAAGGCGGGCATCGTCGGCCCCAACGGAGCCGGCAAGTCCAGCCTGTTCGGGCTGATTCTCGGTGAGCTGATCCCCGACAGCGGCAGCGTCTCGCTGGCCGGTGGCGTGCGGGTCGCGCACATGGCACAGGAAATCGATGCGCTGGAGCGTCCGATCGTTGACTACGTCATGGACGGGGATCATGCGCTGCGCGAGACGGAGCGGGCTCTGGCCGCCGCCGAAGAAAGCGGCGAGCATCAGCGTCAGGCCGAGCTGCACGCTCACTTCGACACCCTCGATGGCTACACCGCGCGTGCGCGTGCCGAGCAGCTGCTGGTCGGGCTCGGTTTCCGCCAGGCCCAGCTCAGTCAGCCGCTGGCGGCCTTCTCGGGGGGCTGGCGGATGCGGGCCAATCTGGCGCGCACCCTCTTCACGCCGTCTGACCTGCTGCTGCTGGATGAGCCGACCAACCACCTGGATCTCGATGCGCTGCTGTGGCTGGAACAATGGCTGGCACGCTACCCCGGTGCGCTGCTGCTGATCTCCCATGACCGTGACTTCCTCGATGCGGTGTGTGATCACATCATCCACTTCGATCGTCGCAAGCTGGTGGTCTACAAGGGCAACTACAGCCGCTTCGAGCGAACGCGTTCCGAGCGCCTGGTGCGTGAGCAGGCCGAGCACGAGAAGACCATGGCGCGTCGCGCCGAGATCGAGGACTTCGTGCGTCGCTTCAAGGCCAAGGCCACCAAGGCACGCCAGGCCCAGAGTCGCCTGAAGATGCTGGAGCGCATGGAGGAGACGGCGGCGGTGAAGGCCGATTCGCCGTTCCACTTCACGATTCCCTGCTCCGACAAGATCTCCCATCCGCTGCTGGGACTGGACCGGGCGGTGATCGGCTATCCCGGTCAGCCGCCACAGCTGTCCGGGGTGCGCTTCTCGCTGCTGCCGGGCCAGCGCATCGGCCTGCTCGGCCCCAACGGCGCGGGCAAGTCGACCCTGATCAAGGCGCTCACCGGTGAACTGGCTCTGGTCGAAGGCCAGCGCACCGCCGGCGAGCATCTGGCCATCGGCTACTTCGCCCAGCACCAGGTCGATGGGCTCGACCTGACCTCGACTCCCTTCAATCATGTGCTGCGTCTCTCGCCGGGGGCCGGGGATCTGGAGATCCGCACCTTCCTCGGCAGCTTCGGCTTCCATGGGGATGAAGTGTACGCTTCGGTGGAATCGTTCTCCGGTGGCGAGAAGGCACGCCTGGCGCTGTCGCTGATCGCGTGGCAGAAGCCCAATCTGCTGCTGCTGGATGAGCCGACCAACCACCTGGATCTCGACATGCGCGAGGCGCTCACCGATGCGCTGGCGACCTTCGAAGGCACCGTGATTCTGGTCTCCCACGACCGCCACCTGCTGCGCGCCTGCGTGGATGAATTCTGGTGCATCGCCGATGGCCGCGTGACGCCCTTCGATGGCGATCTCGACGACTATCGTGCCTGGCTCAAGGCGCGGGTCGAGGGCGAGCGGCGTGAGGCGCGCGCCCAGAAGGATGCCGAGGCTGGCAGCGAGGGCACGCGCACGCCGGACCGCAAGGAAGCGCGTCGTCAGGCCGCCGAGCTGCGCGAGAAGCTGCGCCCGCTCAAGAAGCTCAGCGACAAGGCCGAGCAGAAGATGAGCAAGGCGCAGGGGGAGCTGGACAAGGTCGAGGAAGCGCTGGGCGATGCCACGCTCTATGAGGCGGACCGCAAGAGCGAACTGACCCGGCTGCTGGCCAGTCAGGGCGAGATCAAGGGACGTCTCGAGGACGCCGAAGCCGAATGGTTCGAGGCCCAGGAAGCGCTGGAAGAGATGGAAGCCCAGCTCAAGGCGGCGGACTGAAGCATGCGGCTGGATCGCTGGCTGACGCGCCAGCCGCAGCTCAATCGCCGCCTGGCGTTGCGTGCGCTGGCGGCGGGGCGTGTGCGGATCAATGGCCAGACGGCCCGCGATCCGCTGCACGAGGTCGGTCCCTTTGATGCCATCGCGCTGACAGCCGATACGCTGGCGGACAATGACGCGACGCCAGGCGAGATACGCCTGCAGGCGCCACGTCGTCCACGCCATGTGCTGCTCAACAAGCCTGCCGGGGTCGTGACGGCCTGTCATGACCCGGAACATCCCACCGTCATCGATGTGCTGCGTGATTCGCTTGAATCACGTGGAGAGGATGACGGCTGGCTCGAGGAAATCCATCACGTCGGACGACTGGATCGTGCCACAACCGGCGCCTTGCTGCTGACCAATGACGGTGATGTCTCGTCACGCATCAGCGATGCCGGACTGGATGGGCCCGCCAAGCGCTACCGCATGGGGCTGGAGCAACCGTTGTCGGAGGCGGCGCAGGCCGAGGCGATCTCGCGGGTGGCGCAGGGCGTCCTGCTCGCCAATGACGCTCGGCCGACGCTGCCCGCGCGGCTCGAGTTTCTGGCCGCGGACGAGGCGCGCCTGACGTTGCATGAAGGGCGCCACCATCACGTCAAGCGACTGTGGCGCACTCTGGGCAATCGCGTGGTGTGGCTGCACCGTGAGTCGGTGGCGGGGCTGAGTGTCGCCGGACTCGCGGTGGGGGACTGGCGGGAGCTGACGCGTGACGAGTGCCTGCGGCTCGGCGCGGCGCTGGCACATGAGTGAGGCCGCTGCCTCAGCGGCCGCTGGCCTGGCTCGGCAGACCCTCATCCTCCTCTTCGCTCTCCGTCGGGGGGACATCCGGGGCTGGCAGGCTGATCAGCTCACCCCGCGAGTTGCGGGTGAAGTTGCGGACGATGACCCCGATGTTGCGCGGCAGGGGATCGAACTGCTCGCAGCGGTTCAGCACCTCATGCATGTCCCCATAGCCGCTGCGACGACGTGAATCGATGGTCGCACGCGAGAAATCGATATCCTTGAGTGAGGTCTCGTCGGGGCGGGCCGCCGCCAGCAGACGCACGACATTGATGGACGGTTGCTGGGTCATGGCCAGGATGTCGTGTATTTCCTGAGACTGACGCAGGTCTTCCGGCAGCAGGTCGGCCAGGTGCTCCAGGCCCATGCGCAGTGCCTGATTCTCTTCCATCAGATGCAGATGCTCACCGGCGCGGCTGGAGTACTGGATGTCCTTTTCGCGTAGCTGGGCTTCCTGCAAGGTTTCCGGCACCTTCCCGTAGGCGCTCCACAGGTCGATGACGTAGCAGTTGACGATCGTCTCGCTGTGCGCGCGCTCCGACAGCACCCAGCTGATCGGCGTGTTGGAGTAAAGGCCGCCATCCCAGTAAGCCTGACCGTCGATCCACACCGGCGGGAATGCCGGCGGCAGGGCACCACTGGCCAGTATGTGGCGGTGATCCAGCGCCTCTTGTGACGAATCGAAGTAACGCAATGCGCCGCTGCCGATATTGACCGCCCCGACCGATAGCCGCACGTTCTCCGGGTGACGGGCGTCGAGGCGCTCGAAGTCCACCAGGCGATTGAGGGTGTCTCCCAGCGGTTCGGTGTCGTAGAGACTGGGCGGTTCGCCGAAGAAGCTCTGCCAGATGGGAACTGTCCACAGGGGGCGCGGACGGAAGAAGCCCGGGATACCCCACAGCATGGCGGAGGAGCGCGCGACGCTGCGCTCCCAGGGGTGGAAGGCCGGCCCGAGGCTGTTGGCCGGTTGCGCGATGCCATACCAGAACGCTTCGAGGGCCTTGAGGCGCTCGCCATCCGGATTGCCCGCGATCAGTGCGCCATTGATGGCACCGACCGAGGTCCCGACGACCCAATTGGGCTGGATGCCGGCCTCTGCCAGTGCCTCGAACACGCCGATCTGGTAGGCGCCAAGGGCACCGCCGCCTTGCAGGACCAGAATATTGAGCGCGTCAGCGCAGAAGTCGCAGGATGTATCACGCATGAAACCTTCTCCTTTCCGGTAGCGCCACGCTGATGGCCTGCACGGCCTCGGCTACCTGATTGGCAGGTGATCGGCTTGTGGCAATGAAAGCGAACACGAATTGTGCAGTGCAGCATAGCAGCTGTCAGCATAGCACGCTCCTGTGGCTCCTGTGGCTCCTGTGGCTCGCGCATGGGCGGCCTGCGCGCGTGGCCTGACGGGTGATTCACGTACACCAGGGGGTCAGCCAGTGGTCCGCGATCACCAGCAGCAGGGCGTAGCGGCCGCCCTTGGCGACCAGGATCAACAGTACGCTCTTCCACCAGGGCAGGCGGAAGACGCCTGCGAGCACCGTCAAGGGGTCACCGATCACGGGGGCCCAGCTGAGCAGCAGGCTCCAGGCACCGATGCGGCGATACCACAGCGTGCCGCGCGCCAGCGCTCGCCGCGAGACCGGGAACCAGCGACGAGTCCGCAGACGCCGTGCGCCGCGTCCCAGGGCGACATTGATCAGGCTGCCCAGCGTGTTGCCAAGCGTTGCGGCAAGCCATAGCGCCCATGGGGCGACCCCCTCGCACCACAGCCCCGCCAATGCGGCTTCCGACCCGCCCGGCAGCAGCGTGGCGCTGGCCAGTGCTATCAGGCCCAGCGACAGCAGGGCGACCACGTCATCCATGCCGCGATTTTCCTGATCCGCAGGGGCCGAGCCGAGGGTGAAGCAGCTGGGTGGCTTTCTTCCCCTCGCCGCTCGGGTATGCTGTTGGCAAATTCATGTCATTTTCCGGGAGTCTCGTGCATGCATATTCCGTGCGTCCTGACGATTGCCGGCTCAGACCCATCGGGCGGGGCCGGCATTCAGGCGGATCTCAAGACATTCTCCGCGCTGGGGGCGTATGGAGCCAGCGTGATTACGGCACTGACCGCCCAGAATACCTGTGGCGTGCGCAGCGTCGAGCCGGTGTCGTGCGCCTTCATCGGAGCACAGCTGGATGCCGTGCTGGATGATCTCGATATCATCGCCATCAAGATCGGCATGGTCGCGGACCCGGCTGTCGTGGAGCTGCTGGCGGACAGGCTCCGTCAGCGTCGCCCGCGCTGGATCGTGCTCGACCCGGTGCTGGTGGCCAAGAGCGGCGATGCGCTGGTCAATGACGCGGCCATCCAGGCGGTGGCAGAGCATCTGGTGCCATTGGCGGACATCATCACGCCCAATCTGCATGAAGCGGCGGTGCTGCTGGGCGAGCGTCGTCTGATCGGGCGGGAGGACATGCCTCAGGTCGCGCGTGAGTTGCGCGCACGCGGTGCCAATGCTGTCCTGATCAAGGGGGGCGCACTGGAGGGCCAGGCCTGCGATGACCTGCTGGTCAGTGATGCCGGTGAGCAATGGCTGTGCGCGCCACGGATCGAGACCGACAACCTGCACGGCACCGGCTGCTCGATGTCCTCGGCGATCACGGCGCGCCTGGCGCAGGGGCTGTCACTGACGAGAGCCGTGGAGGAATCGCGGGAATGGCTGCTGGGGGCGCTGCGTGCCTCGGATCAGCTGAATGTCGGCAAGGGGCGTGGCCCCGTGCACCACTTTCACGCACTCTGGTGAGACCGTGCGTCGCGAGAGCCTGAGCTGACCCCTCGCGCGTGAGAGGAACGCCTCCCTGTCACTTCCTTGAAGAGTCGATGCCATGTCCCGCTCCCGGATTTGCCTGCCCTTGCCAAGGGCTTTCTCGTCTCGATGGTTGCGCACCAGCCTGATGGCTGGAGTGCTTGCCATGCTTCCCTCCTGGGCGTTTGCCGCCGAGATAAAGGGAGTGACCTTCGCGGATCAGGCCGAGACGCAAGGCGGCCAGCCGCTTGAGCTGATCGGTACCGGGCTGTTTACCTATCTGGTATGGGACGCCTACGTCGGTGGCTATTATCAGGATGCCCGGCGGCCGCGGCCTGCACCACTCAGCGATGTCTCGCGACGTCTGGTGCTGGAGTATTTCCATGCCATCGAGGCGGCTGACTTCGCCAAGGCGACCACCAGGGGCGTGCGCCAGAATCTTTCCGAAGCGAATTTCGCGGCGATCGAGGCGGAGCTGTCGCGCTTCAATGCAGTCTATCGGGACGTGTCGCCGGGAGATCGCTATGCGCTGGAATGGCAGGCAGAGGAGGGTGGCAAGGGACGGCTGACGCTGGCGCTCAACGATACCTTGCTCTTCGAGAGCGCTTCGCTGGCATTGGCCAACGGGGTGTTCGCGATCTGGCTTGGCGACTCCCCCGCGCGCGACGACTTTCGTTCACAACTGCTGGGGCGTTAGCCGTCAGCCTCTGAACTTCCGGGCGGCTCGCGCCCATGGCGAGCCCTGCCTCATCAAGACGCCCCTGCCGGTTACCCGGCAGGGGCGTCTTGTCATCTGACACGGCCATCGTTGCCGTCAGGAAGGTCTCCCGTGGCAACTCGCTGGCCAATGCTGCGGCTTACTTGGCTTCTGCCGCCTTGATGTCGGCCTGCAGCGTGTCGAGGATCTTGCTGCCGCGCTCGCCGGCCTGCTCCCGGAAGACCTCCCAGCCTTTCTCGCCGACCGGACGGAAGGCTTCACGCTGCTCGTCGTTCAGCGTGATGATCTTGATGTCGCTGTCCTGCTTGATCTTCTCGAGACGGTCCGCGTTGTACTCCTCCTGCTTCTCGAAGATATACGGGCGCATCTCGTTGGTGACCTTGTCGAGCATCTGCTGCTGCTCGTCATCCAGACCGGAATAGAAATCGCTGGAGGCCACCAGCGTGGTGATGAACTGCGCCTGCTTGGCCTGGATCATGTAGTCCTGAACTTCATAGAAGCTCATTTCTTGAATGGCGAACACCGGGTTCACCTGGCCGTCTATCTGCCCCAGCTGCAGGCCGGAATAGACCTCCGAATACGGCAGCGGCGTCGGGTTGGCGCCATAGGCGCGATAGCTCTCCACCAGAATCGGTGACGTCATGGTGCGAATCTTGAAGCCTTTCATGTCCTCAGGCGTCTCGATGTCACGGTTGCCGGTCCAGACCATCCAGCCCTCCGGAATCACGCCCAGCAGCTGAAGGTTCTGCTCGGTGTAGGCCTCGGACAGCATGTCGATGGCCTTGGAGTTGCCGAGCACCTCTTCATTGACGGCGTTGTCGTCGGAGAACAGGAAGTGCAGCGTGAAGACGCCTGATTCAGGAATCACCGAGGCCAGGTGACCCGGTGACGCAAAGGTCAGCTGGATGGCGTCGCTCTGCACCAGTTCGGTGAGCTGTGAGGAGGTACCCAGCGCGCCGTAGGGGTAGATCTCGACATCGATGTCACCGCCGGAGGCCTCTTCGATGCGTTTCTTGAATTCCTGAGCGTAGGCATCCTGCACGCTGCCGGAGACTTCCTCCAGCGCGAAACGCCAGGTGTCAGCCTGTACGCCCGCGGAGGCCAGTGCCGCCATGCCGAGGCCGGCCGTGAGGGCGCCTCCCTTGAGGAGCGCGGCAAGACGAGAAAGGTGAACAGGAGTTCTGGGCGTCTCGCGATTCTGCTCGGGTGACGGGTTCCATTGCATCGTCATCTTGTTCTCCTTGTGTGATTTCCATCAGCGCCGGGTGGTATGGGGCGAACCCGGCGTGCAACTTGCATCATTTAGATAATATTGCCATTCTTAATATAATAAAAAAATTACCAAATCGGATAGTGTGATTAGAATTTATTATGAATAGGCTGAGCCTGTCCGCATGAGATTCTGGTACTCGATGACCCCTGCTCCGGGTCGGTGCCATGCCCTGCCAGATGGCTCGGTAGAGGTAGGCCGCGTGCTGGTTCGTAGTGTCGCTAATAAAGGGTGCCGTCAATAAAGCTAGATCATGACTCACCAAAGTGAAAATCACGGCGGTGTCTCGGAAAATTTCAATGGATCGTACTGGCAAATGCAGACGGCGTGGCGCAAATCGCTGTGCTTGCGTCGCCTGACAGAAAGCCTGCCTGGCAGGAAGCCACATCAACAGGAAGCCGCTTCATGAATTCGCCCCCCTCCAAGTCTCCCCCCGCTGATGAGACCCGGCCCACCCCGGCCGAGGCGCAAGGCGCTCAGGATCCCCTCGCACATCTGCCTGCACCGCTGCGCCGCCTGGCGGCGATATTCGAACGCGGTGATCAGGGCCTGGCTCACGTCGAACGCTGGCTGATCGCGCTGTGCGTGCTGGGCATGGCGACGGCCAGCATCGCCAATGTGATCGGGCGCAACGTCTTCAACTACAGCCTGCCGTTCACCGAAGAGCTGATGCAGATCCTGCAGCTGTGGCTGACCTTTCTCGGCATCAGCTATGGCGCGCGCGCCGGACGCCATATCCGCGTGACGGCACTGCTGGACTTCATGCCGCCGTGGTTGCGCAAGGTGCTGTTGATCGCCGGACAGGTCATCACCTGTGCGCTGCTGGCCTACCTGGCCTGGCTGGCGGTGGATTATCTGCAGAGCCTGGCCAGGTCAGGGCGTGTCACGCCGTCGTTGCGCTGGTCGCTGGCGGCACTCTATGCCGTGGTCCCGCTGGGGCTGGCGCTGGGCGCCCTCCAGTATCTGATGGCGATTCTGCGCAATCTGCTGGCACAAGGTGCCTGGCTGTCGTGGCGTACGGCGGAGATAGACGAGAACGAGGAAGTCGACGGCAGCGGTGCGCTCTAGCACGTCTCTTCCACTTCGGATGCGAGCCTGTAGCGCGGGAGTGAAGGCAAGAGATGCCTTGGCTGATGCGTGTTGCAGGGCTCGTGATTGATCACACTACATTGACCCAGGGACGGAAGCTGCGATGTGGATTCTGCTCGTGATGGTGGGGCTGCTGTTGCTTGGGGTACCCATGATGGTGCCATTGAGTGTCGGCACCTTCTTCTTGTTGTTCAGCGATTTCCCTTTTCTCAAGCCAGAGCTGGTGATCCAGCAGATGATCGGTGGCCTGCAACCGGTGGTACTGACGGCGGTCCCGATGTTCATTCTGGCGGCCGATATCATGCTCAAGGGCTCCACCGCCCAGCGTCTGCTGGATGTGGTCGAGCGTTTCGTCGGTCACTGGCGTGGCGGTCTGCCGGTGACCACCGCGCTGGGCTGTACCCTGTTCGGCGCGGTGTCCGGCTCCACCCAGGCCACGGTGGTGGCGATGGGGCGCCCGCTGCGTCCGCGGCTGCTGGAAGCCGGTTACAGCGACAAGTTCACCATCGCGTTGATCATCAATGCCTCTGACATCGCGCTGCTGATTCCGCCGTCCATCGGCATGATCATCTATGGCGTCGCCACCGGTACCTCGGTGGGGGATCTGTTCATCGCCGGTATCGGTCCGGGGCTGATGATCCTGGTGCTGTTCTCGCTCTACTGCATGTGGAAGTCGTGGAAGCTGGGCATCGCGCCGCAGCCCAAGGCGGACTGGCCTGCGCGCCTCAAGGCATTGAAGCGCGCCAGTCTGCCCGCCGGCTTCCCGGTGATCATCATCGGCGGCATCTACTCGGGGATGTTCTCGCCGACGGAGGCCGCCACGGTCTCGGTGATCTATGCGCTGATTCTCGAGATGCTCATCTACCGTGGCGTCACGCTCAAGGACCTGCCCGGCGTGGCCTTCTCCACCGGTCTGATCACCGCGGTGGTATTCATTCTGGTGGCGGCGGGCGCCGGCTTCTCGTGGATGATCTCGTTCGCCAAGATTCCGGATGCCATTCTCGGCGGGTACATCCCGTACCTGTCAGAACACGCCCTGGCGCTGCTGGCGGTGATCGCGGTGGCCTATTTTGTCGGTTGCATGTTCGTCGATCCCATCGTGGTGATCCTGATTCTG
Organism: Cobetia sp. 3AK; assembly: GCF_029846335.1. NCBI lineage: Bacteria > Pseudomonadati > Pseudomonadota > Gammaproteobacteria > Oceanospirillales > Halomonadaceae > Cobetia > Cobetia sp. 3AK. The sequence goes on from NZ_JARWKR010000006.1 coordinate 264,878, forward strand.
GCGCCGGTATTTGCCCCGGCCGTCGATGCCGCCGGACTGGACCCGGTGCTGGTCGGTACCCTCGTCACCCTGCAGGCGGCGATCGGTTCGGCGACGCCACCCTTCGGCTGTGACATCTTCACGGCGGTGGCGGTGTTCCGGAAGCCTTACATGGAGGTCATCCGTGGCACGCCACCCTTCATTGCCCTGCTGTTGCTGGCGACGGTGCTGCTGATGCTGTTCCCGCAGATCGCGCTCTTCCTGCCCGGCCTGGCCAGCTAGCCACCGATACGGCTCGTTGGACATGCGCATCACGAACGCCCCGCAGACTCGGTCTGCGGGGCGTTCGCGTCTGGTATGCTCCTGCTCATCATCATTCATCTCTTGAAGGAGCAAGTGGCATGCGAGCATTGATCCAGCGCGTCACCCAGGCACAGGTCGTGGTGGAGAACGAGACGGTCGGCGCCATCGCGGGCGGTCTGCTGGTGCTGGTGGGGGTCGAGAAGGGCGATGATGAGGCGCGCGCCGACAAGCTGCTGCACAAGCTGCTGCACTACCGTGTCTTTGGCGACGAGAACGACAAGATGAATTTCAACGTCCAGCAGGCGGGTGGCAGTCTGCTGCTGGTCTCGCAGTTCACGCTGGCGGCGGACACCGGCAGTGGCATGCGTCCCAGTTTCTCCTCGGCAGCGCCACCGGCGGAAGGCGAGCGGCTGTTCGCGTATCTGGTCGACAAGGCGCGTGAACGCGGGGAGGAGCTTGGCGTGGGAATCGAGACCGGACGCTTCGGGGCCAACATGCAGGTCTCGCTGCTCAATGATGGACCGGTGACCTTCCTGCTCGAGAGCTGATCTCGCGGCAGATAGTCGGCTCACGCACCTTGCAGGCCCAAAAAAGCCGCTCCCGAAGGAGCGGCTGCAAGCATTGGATGACAGGCCTGCGCCGTCTCGCACGGGAGAGCGGCGCAGGTAAAGCAGGGACTCGTTACTGAATGCCTTCCGGATTACGGGCGTTCAGGAAGGCCTGTTCGGAGACTTCGTGCCACTTCTCGACCTTGCCTTCGAAGGTGGTGTAGGACTCGTAGATGCGGCCTGCCAGCTCATTGGAGTCGCCGAGTTTCTTGACCACTTCGCCTGACAGTTCACGTGCCTTGTCGAGCACGTCCTGCGGGTAGCGACGCAGCTCGACCTTGTGCTCGTTGAGCAGTGTCTCGAGGGCATCGTTGTTGCGCGCGGTGTACTCGTCGAGCATGTCCTGGTTCACGTCACGTACCGCGGAGCGCAGGATGGCCTGCAGGTCCTTGGGCAGCTCGGCCATGGCGTCGTCATTGACGATGGCCTCGAAGGTGACGGTCGGCTCGTGCCAGCCCGGATAGTAGTAGTACTTGGCGGCCTGATAGAGACCGAAGGCCAGGTCGTTGTACGGCCCGATCCATTCGGTGGCATCGATGGCGCCGGACTGCAGCGAGGTGAAGATCTCGCCGCCCGGCATGCTGACGGTCGCCACGCCCATCTGCTGCATGACATCGCCACCCAGTCCCGGCATGCGCATCTTCAGGCCGTCGAGATCGGCAACCGAGTTGATCTCCTTGTTGAACCAGCCGCCCATCTGCACGCCCGAGGCACCACCGGCCATGACTTCGACACCGAACTTGTCATAGACCTCGTTCCAGAGCTCCAGACCCCCGCCGTAATGCAGCCAGGCGTTCATTTCCTGTGCGGTCATGCCGAAGGGGACGGCGGCGAAGAACTGGGCTTCCGGCGCCTTGCCTTTCCAGTAGTAGGAGGCCGAGTGGCCGATCTGCGCCGTACCGGAAGAGACGGTATCGAGCACCTCGAAGCCCGGCACCAGCTGTCCGGCGCCGTAGACCTTGATCTTGAGGCGTCCATCAGACATCTCATCGACGAGACGCGCGAGGCGCTCGGGACCCTGGCCTACGCCCGGGAAGTTCTTCGGCCACGAGGTGACCATCTTCCAGGTGTAGGTATCCGCGGCATTGGCGATGGCCGGCAGGGTGCCCATGGCGGTCATGGTGCCGACGGCGATGCCGAAGGCGAGTTTGTTGAGTTGCATGGCATGCTCCTTGAAGTGCCCGATTGTTGTTGTGCACCGGTCAGGGACTGGCGCTGGGCAAGAGGTGGGCCGCGAACGGCTCCCGTGCATCTGCATGAGCCGACTGGCGGCTCTCCCATCAGCTGGCGGGGCGAGCCCCGCCAATTCAGTTGCTGCTCTGTATTTGTTCTGTCCGTGTTCTGTTCTTGTACTGTCTCGTCAGTCGTGGCCTAGAACTGGGCCGGCAGCCAGGTGGCCAGGCCCGGGAAGGCGGCCAGTGCCCCCAGCATGCACAGCTGGATCAGGATGAACGGAATGACGCCCTTGTAGATCTGCTTGGTGCTGACTTCCTTGGGCGCGACGCCGCGCAGATAGAACAGCGCGAAACCGAAGGGCGGCGTCAGGAAGGAGGTCTGCAGGTTGATGGCGATCATGATGCCCAGCCAGATCGGGTCGAGGCCCATGGCCAGCAGCACCGGGCCGACGATCGGCACCACCACGAAGGTGATCTCGATGAAGTCGAGGATGAAGCCGAGCAGGAAGATCACCAGCATCACCACCAGGGTGGCACCGATGACGCCACCGGGCATGTTCTCGAAGATCTCGGTGACGACCTCTTCGCCGCCGAAACCACGGAACACCAGCGAGAACAGCGCCGCACCGATCAGGATCAGGAAGACCATCGTGGTGACGTTGGTGGTGGAGCGCACGACTTCCGTCAGCGTCTTGAAGCTCAGCTTGCGGTTGGCGACGGCCAGCATCAGCGCGCCGAAGGCACCCACGGCAGAGGCTTCTGTCGGCGTGGCCAGTCCGCCGAGAATCGAGCCCAGTACGCAGACGATCAGCACGATCGGCGGCACCAGTCCCTTGAGGAGCAGCCAGCCGATGCCACCGGTGTGGCCCAGCTCCTTCATCAGCGCATCACGGTCCACGGCCGGCGCCTTCTCGGGCTTGAGCCAGGCGATGATGGCGATGTAGACGATATAGGCGACCACCAGGATCAGGCCCGGCACCAGGGCGCCGATGAACAGGTCGCCCACCGAGACGGTCTTCGGGCTCCAGATGCCCATCGACAATTGCGCCTGCTGATAGGCGGAAGACAGTACGTCGCCCAGCAGAACGAGTGCGATGGACGGCGGAATGATCTGTCCCAGGGTGCCGGTGGCACAGATGGCGCCAGTGGCAAGCGACGGGTCATAGCCACGCTTGAGCATGGTGGGCAGTGACAGCAGGCCCATGGTCACGACGGTCGCGCCGACGATACCGGTGGAGGCCGCCAGCAACATGCCGACGATGGTCACGGAGATGCCCAGGCCGCCACGCAGTGAGCCGAACATCAGCGCCATGGCGTCGAGCAGCGTCTCGGCGACCTTCGATTTTTCCAGCAGCACGCCCATCAATACGAACAATGGCACGGCCAGCAACGTCTGATTGGTCATGGTGCCGTAGAGGCGATTGGGCATCGCCGACAGGAAGCTGGCATCGAATACGCCCTGGGTAATGCCCAGCGCGTCCAGCCCCATGCCCAGCCCGGCGAAGGCCAGCGCGGTACCGGCAAGCGACAGCGCCACCGGATAGCCCAGCATGAGAACGACACAGATACACACGAACAGCAGCAGCGGCATGATCTCGAGCATTACACCAGCTCCTCATCGTGATCAGGGGTGTCATCGCTCGCATGCGGCGACGGCAGCCGCCCGCACAGGAACAGGAGGTGGCGACCAGCTTCAGCGACACCTTGCAGCATCATCAGGATGGCGACCGCGGGGATCAGGCTCTTGAGCAGATAGACGCCAGGCAGGCCACCGGATTCGGGGGAGGCTTCCTTGATGCTCCATGAGTCGCCGACATAACCCAGGCTCGAGAGCAGGATGAAGATCATCACCGGGAACAGCAGGAACAGTGTGCCGCCGAGGTCGATCCACGACTTCCCGCGATGGGACATGCGCTGGTAGAAGATATCCACGCGGACATGGTTGTCATGCTTGAGCGTGTAGCTGGCAGCGAGCAGGAAGACGGTCGCGTGCATGTACATCACGGATTCCTGCATCGGAATGCTGTTGATGTTGAAGGCGTAGCGCAGCATCACGATGGCGAATTCGACCAGCATCATGATGACGACCAGCCAGGACACGCAGCGTCCCAGCCCTTCGGTCATGCGGTCGAGCCCTGTGAGCCAGCCGGGGGTAGAGGCAGTGGCAGACATGGAATCCCCTTGGCCTGCGGGTAGCAGGTGATATTTGTTGGCGTTGTTGTTGCCGAGTCTGGCGTTGCGTGTGCCGTCATCGTAGTCGGGGCGATCTCGTGTGCACGCTGACGATCGTCACATCAGTTCAGGCTTTGCTCATGTTGTAGCTTTGATGAGACGTCGGCAATCCGGCAATCGTCGTTTCAGACAACGCTATTCCACGCTGGTGGATGGCAGATACCAGTGAGGCCATGCAGGCTCTCGGCAGTCATCAGCGTTGCTTTCACGATTAATCCACGCCCTCGGACAGGCCAAGAGTAGCGAGTGGCTGGCCAGTGACAAATGGATCATTGGTCTGACAGGCGAGATATATCTTTCGATTCAGTCACTTGGATTGAAAAATCCATACAGGACGGGAACGGGAAGGTGGCAATCAAGGTGACGGACAGGCGGGTCCCGGCGGATATCGAGGGTGATATCCAGGCACCCGTGAGAGGACTGAGAATTGAGGTGAGGGCGTGTCAGGCCAGACCAAGCGCCTTCTGACAGGCCACGGGGAGGTGCACTTCCACCGCAAGAGGCAGATGGTCGGAGAAGAGGTGGGACAAGGTGCTGGGGTGCTCGATGTGCAGGGTGGAGGAGGCCAGAATATGGTCCAGACCCCGCCGTGGCTGCCAGGCAGGATAGCTGTTGATCGCCTTGCTGGGCCGCGAGTCGAGCGCCTCGCAGAATCCCTTGTGCTGGCGCAGTTGTGCCAGGGTGCAGTTCAGGTCGCCCATCACGATGACGTGCTTGAGCGGTGCGATCAGCTCTCCGAGATAATCGAGCTGCTTGCGCTGGATTCGCGCGCCAAGTGCCAGATGCGTGACGAAGACATGCAGTGCATGCTCCCCCTCGCCGAAGCGAGCATGGATGGCGCCGCGTCCCGGCAGGGTGCCGGGCAGGCTGTGCTCTTCGAGATGGCTGATCGGCAGGCGCGACAACAGGCCGTTGCTGTGCTGTGCCAGCCGGCCGAGGTTGCGATTGAGCTGCTGATAGCGATGCGGGAAGTGAGCCGTCTCGGCCAGCGCGTCCACCTGATTGACGTTGCCGGAGCGGAAGCTGCCGCCGTCGACTTCCTGCAGCCCGACGATGTCGTAAGGCGTGATGGCCCCGGCAATCAGTTCCAGGCGGCGGTGGCGCTTGGGATGCGGCAGCAGATGTTGCCAACCGCGGGTGACATAGTGATGCCACGCCGCGGTATGGATACCGACCTGCATGTTGAAGGTCAGCAGACGCAGCGGCGAACCCGACAATCCATGCCCGGTATCATCCGCTGCGTCGGCGGCCACTGGGGAGTCGTCAGCGGCCTCTGCCATCAGGCGGCGTCCTTGTCGCCAGCCTTCTCTTCACGCACCTGCTCGACCAGCTCATCGGTGATCTTGAGCATGTTCTTGAGCGAGCCAGCCGTGCTCGGAGAGACGACATAGCGACCGTCGACGATCAGTGCGGGGACACCCATGATCTTGTAGGCGCGCATCTGTGCGTGTGCCTGATTGACCTGGCTCTTCACGCCGAAGGAGGTCAGGGACTTCTCGGCGTCTTCTTCGCTGACACCGTAGTCGCTGTAGAAGGCGGCGATGTCTTCCGGGTCGGTGAGACGCTGGTGGTCCTTGTGGATGGCATCGAAGAAGGCCTTGTGGGTCTGATCGAGAATGCCCAGATCCTTGGCGGCATAGAAGGCATAGGCGTGCTTGACCCAGTCCTGCCCCATGGTGGCCGGCAGACGATGGAAGGTCACGTCACCAGGCAGTTCATCGACCCAGGGCTCGAGGCTGGATTCCAGTGCGTAGCAGTGTGGGCAGCCATACCAGAATGCCTCGACCACTTCGACGTTGCCGGCCGGTGCATCGGTCTTCACCGGTTCGTCGAGTACCTGATAGTCCTTGCCAGCTTCAGCGGCGAACACGCTTGCTGACAGGCCAAGGCCCGCCACCAGAGTCAGTAGGGGTTTCCACTTCATGGAACATCTCCATCGGGTTGAGGCATGCCCGGGCATGAGACCCGGCAACATTAGTGATGCATCGAGTATGCGTGTCAGCCACCACCGCTGTCGAGACTGCCGGGCGGGACACGGCGGATCACTGTCTGGCCAGCCTAGCGTGACAAGGTTGACCGCTGGATGAACGCCGTTCGACCACGTTGCCGTGCAGAGCACGCCACGCCGTGCCGGAGCCGGTCGCCATCGCAGATGTCATACGTGACATCAGCCTGACTGGATGCCTCAGCGCAGGCCGTGAAGATACTCGGCGACCTGCTGCATGTCGCTGTCGCTCATGCGTGCGGCGATGCTGCTCATGATGTCATTGGGGTCGTTGTCACGCGTGCCGTCACGAAAGGCCGTCAGCGAGGTGATGGTGTAGGCGGGGAATTGCCCAGCCAGCGCAGGATAGCCTGCTGAATCAATCCCCTCGCCGCGAGGGCCGTGGCAGGCGGTACAGGCCGCGATACCTCGCTCAAGCGAGCCGGCCCGGTACAGCACCTCACCTGCTTTCGCGGCGTCGGGCTCTGCCTGGCCGCGGTTGGCGGGTTGCTCGGCATAATAGGCCGCGATATCGGCAATGTCCTGATCGCTCAGGGTGTCGGTGAGGCCTGCCATCTGGGGAACCGGGCGACGACCCTCGCGGATATCCGTGATCTGCTTGCGCAGATAATGGGCCTGCTGTCCGGCGAGGTGCGGGAAGGCGGAGGCTGGGGACACGCCCTGCGCGCCATGGCAGGCAGCACAGACGGCTGCCTTGGCCTGGCCGGCGCTGGCATCCGCGGTGATCTCGTCTGCGCCAGCGCGGGGCGAGAGGCCGAGCGTCAGCAGGGCGCTCAAGGTGGCGAAAATCGTCGTGGCAAGTACGCCCCAGCTCGAGCTCTGCGGCCCTTCACGGTGCTGCGGTGATCTCATCAGCTTGTTCATGTCACTGGTCCCTGTTTGCGCAAATCCCGCAGTGGAGTCATCCCGGCGCTGGTGGCAAGCATCACCCGAGGAGAAGTACGTCAGACGCCTCGCAGCCCGTGAGAGCTGGGTGGTACACTAGCGCATCATGAGCGTGATGCTTGTCATTTCGGCAGTATAGCGAATCCCCTTCAGGGCGCGTTAATGTGCCTGCCGCCTGCCTGTCGAGCTGACAGCGCCAGTGGTGCTCTATTCCGTTTCACCGGCCGTTTCTTCTGCTCTCACGTGATGTCGCGCGGGCGAGACGTCCGCCATCAACAGGTATTCAGATTCTCATGGCCGAGTCAGCCACTCCGTCCCCCAAGCTTCACTATCGTCAGGCACGCTTCTTGATCAGCGCCGCCACCCTGGCCCAGTGCCCGACGGATGTCGGTGCCGAGGTGGCCTTTGCCGGTCGCTCCAACGCCGGAAAGTCGAGCGCCATCAATGCCCTGACGTCCCAGAAGGCGTTGGCGCGTACCTCCAAGACGCCTGGTCGCACTCAGCTGATCAACTACTTCACCATCGGTGAAACGGGCCGCCATCTGGTGGATCTGCCCGGCTATGGCTATGCCAAGGTGCCGGACAAGGTGAAGCGTGAGTGGCAGTCCCATCTGTCCAACTACCTGCGCAACCGCCAGTCGCTGCGCGGCCTGGTGCTGCTGATGGATGTGCGTCACCCGCTGTCCGAATTCGACCAGATGATGCTGGGCTGGGCCGATGAGGCACAGATGCCGGTGCATATCCTGCTGACCAAGGCGGACAAGCTGAAGCGTGGACCGGCAGCGGCGAGCCTCCAGAAGGTACGGCACGCCCTCAAGGAGTGGGAAGACCTCGTCACCGTGCAGCTGTTCTCGTCGCTCAAGTATTCGGGAGTCGAGCAGGTGCACGCCAAGCTCGATGAGTGGCTGGCGGACCCGGCGGTGATGGAAGGTGTCACGGAGGGGGAGGCCGATGAAGCCCCCCAGGACCCGTTCGACGACTGAGTCGTCCGTGTCATGACATGTGCTGCTGCACAAAAAGAGACGCCGATCACCCTTGGGTGACCGGCGTCTCTTTTGTGGGGCGTCCAGTTATGGGGCGTCCAGATCTCTGCCCTAGCGGGGTCGGTCACCGTTCATCACTGCTTACATGAACAGGCTGGGAGTGGCGTTTTCTGACAGCAGTCGCTGAGGGACCTGCGGCATCGCAGCCTGGCTCGCCCGCACCTCGAAACGTGTCAGGTGGCCACCCTGGGAGCTGTCGACAGGGGCATTCATGCTGCGTGCCCGTGGATCACCGCCCGACATGTCGATGATCGCTGCCGGTACCGAGGTCACGCCTCGCGTGGCGTTTTCCATGCTGGTTCGCGCACTGTAGACCGCCAGTACGATCAGCATGGCGCAGAGCACGACCTGTCCTGTGCCGATCAACACTCCCTGCCAGGCACTGGCATGCGGCAGGGCCAGCGGACCGGGATCCTGCTGGAATCTCTCGATGATGTCGGTGGCGTCGCGGGACTCGGCGTCGTCACTGATGGCGCGGGAATATTGCCAAGTCTGGCAGATGACACGCCGAGATGATGATTGAGTGCTCATGCTGTCCTCTCCAGTCGCGACGACATCGTACGTGAGTTCTCGGATGACCCTGGCAGGCCCGTGGAAGGCTGGGTCGTCAGGCACGAGAAACTTGTACAACAAATATGGTCTCCGCCATAAAGTTGTACAAGTTTTAATTTGTGTATCGCTTTTCTGGAACGTCAGTCCAGGTGACAGCAGGTAACCGACGGTCAGGTCTGGAGGGTCAGAAGCGCTGTCGTTTCATCGTGATGCATGCAGGTGCCGCAACAGTTCCGGAAGCTCCCGGACATGCGAGATGACATGGACTCCGGCGGGAACCGGCTCCGGCGCGCCACGCCCCTTCACGTCGATCCATGCCGCCTGCATGCCGAGACGTACTGCCGGCAGGGCATCTTCCTTCCATGAGTCGCCGACATGCAGCGTGGTGGAGGGGCGGCTGCCCAGACGTGCCATGGCGGCGAGGAAGGGGCGTGCATCCGGCTTGGGCGCCAGCCATTCGCCGGCGGCGATGCTGAACTCGAAATGATGGTCCAGCGTCAGGCGTGTCAGGTCGACATTGCCATTGGTGATGGCGCCGAGGCGGTAATGCCGGGCCAGTGAGTCGAGCAGCTCACTGGCTTCCGGAAAGGGCTGCAATTCGTGGCGCAATGCCAGGAAGCGTTCGACGGCCGCATGTGACCAGTGATGGGCCTCCTTTTCGCCATGGCCGGCATCGCGCAGCATGATGCGCATGGCTTCACGGCGCAGCCAGGTGAAGTCACCACGCCGCAAGGGGTGTTCCAGCCCGAGTGCCATGCGGCGACGGGTATATTCCTCGAGGGGAAAATCAGTGGCATGACCGATCTCACCGTCCAGCCAGGCGTAGTGTTCCGTCTCGGCGCGCTCCATGATCGGGCGATTGGCCCACAGGGTGTCATCGAGATCGAAGGTCAATGCGGTCAGCGAAGGCGTCGTTGCGGGCATCACAGGGGATCATCCTTGAGCGGAACATCAGCAGGGGAGGCGGCGTCAATGTCAGCCGGCGTTGCCTCTTCTGGCCCACGCTGGCGACGTGCACGCGGGTGAGCCTGGTCGTAGGCGCTGGCCAGCTGTTGCCAGTCGAGTCGGGTATACACCTGGGTCGTGGAGAGATGGGCATGGCCCAGCAACTCCTGCACGGCGCGCAGATCGCCACTGGATTCCAGCAGATGGCTGGCGAAGGAATGGCGGAGTCGGTGGGGGTGCAGGTGCTCCGGCAGGCCGCGTGTCTTCGCTTGCGTCACCAGACGAAGCTGCACGCCGCGTTGTCCCAGCCGCTGGCCTCGCTGGCCGACGAACAGGGCAGTCTCGTCAGCAGGCGCGAGTTGGCTACGTACCTTCAGCCAGGCATCCAGCGCCTGACGCGCCCGCGAGCCGATGGGCAGCTGGCGAGGCTTGTTGCCCTTGCCGCGCACGCGCAGGCGGCGTATCTCCAGCATGTCGAGGTCGAGACTGACCAGTTCCGAGAGTCGCAGCCCCGAGCCGTAGAGCAGCTCCAGCATGGCCTGATCGCGGATCGCCAGCGGCGTGCCGTCGTGCGGGCAGTCGAGAAAGCGTGACAGGCTGTCGATGTCCACTGGACGAGGCAGGTGGTCCGGCAGGCGCGGTGTCTGTACCAGGCCCGCCGGGTTGTGCGCCAGAATGCCGTGATCGACCAGCCAGCCACAGAAACGACTGATCGCCGCGCGACGTCGGGCCAGTGAACGGGGGGCGAGCCCACGACTGCGTTCAGCGCCCAGGAAGCGACGCAGTGTCGGCACATCCAGGGCCTGCCAGTCTGCAGGAGACCGAGCGGTGGTGCTGGTGTCGGCATCCACCGTGGTCTCGGCCGGTGAGGGGCGCAACATGAAGTGGATCAGTGCCTCGAGATCGCGCTGATAGGCGCTCACGGTCGCCGCGCTGCTGTCCTGGGCAAGATGGGCGAGAAACTGCTGGCAAGGGCGGGTCAGCGCCTGGCGTCTGGCAGTGTCGAGGGAGTCATCCGGGAGGTCAGAGGCGCTCATCGCGCGGCCTGATCATCACGCGAGGCAGCGGAGTCTGAGGTGTGACTCGTCGCATGACGCCCGAGGCAGCGCGCCAGCACATCGCCGAGATATTCGGGGAAGAGAGTGTCGAGTCCGGCACGGAACTGCTCGGCCTCGGCACTGGCGACCACCAGATAGCCCAGACATTCGCCACGGGTCAGACGCACGATGACGGCGGAGCCGCGCGTGGCATCCGCCTGGCTGGCCTCGACCAGATCGTGGCACTCCGCCCCCAGCGGCCAGCCATGGTCCGGCAGCAGGGCTTCCCAGCGCGTGCGTGGCATCGCCAGGCAACGGCTGGCGCGACCTTCGAGCAGGCGCTCGAATTGCTCGGCACGCGCATCATCGAGCACCTGACGCGGTGGCTGGGTCGCGGGGCCAGCGCCGCGTTGCCACAGGCAGACGGCGGCGATGTCGAACAGCTCGCTGAGACGGGTTGCCAGAGTCTCCGCAAGGGCATCATCCGATTCGGCATCCATCAGATCCAGCACGATCTGACGCAGTCGCTGATAGCGGCTTTCATTGTCGCGGGCGGTATTGAGCAGCTCCTCGAGACGCGCTTCGGCCTGCTCGGTACGTCCGCGCAGGTCATGCACCAGCCGCTCCAGCAGCGAGACGCTGCCACCGCGTGCCTCGGGGTGTGGCACGCGCAGCTGCTGGAGCAACCCTTCCCGACCCTCGAAGAAATCCGGATGCGTGGCCAACCACTCGGCGACCCGGTCCGGGTCCAGCGTGCGCGGGCGACGTGAGGCGGATGGCTCGGCCATATGGCTCTCCTTGCGAGGGTTGGCGACGGGACGCCGGCGCTTCGCGCAGGCGTCCCCTGTCAGCGGCGGCTTACAGGATGATGCGGCCTTCGAAGACGGTCTCGGCAGGGCCGGTCATGAAGACAGGGTGACCTTCGCCGCCCCATTCGATGCTCAGGGTGCCGCCAGGCAGCGTGACATCGACAGGACTGGCGAGCAGGCCACGACGAATGCCGGAAGCGACGGCTGCACAGGCACCGGTGCCACAGGCCAGCGTCTCGCCGACGCCACGCTCGAAGACGCGCAGGCGCGCTTCGTGGGGCGAGACGACTTCCAGGAAGCCGGCATTGACGCGCCTGGGGAAGCGCGGATGCGCTTCGATCAGCGGACCGACCTCTCGTACCGGTGCCTCGTCGACGCTGTCGACCAGCAGCACCGCATGGGGGTTGCCCATCGAGACGACACCGATCTCCAGGGACTCGCCGCCGACCTCCAGCGCATGCACCGGCAGATCCGTCTCGGCCTCGAAGGGCAGCGCGGCGGGGGCGAAGCGCGGAGCACCCATGTCGACGCGGACTCGCCCGTCATCGGCCACCACCAGTGTCAGCGGGCCACCGGCGGTCTCGACGCGGATCTCGCGCTTGGTGGTCAGGCGCTGATTGAGCACGAAGCGCGCAAAGCAGCGGGCCCCGTTGCCGCAGTTCTCGACCTCGCTGCCATCGGCATTGTAGATGCGATAGCGGAAGTCCATGTCCGGGTCACGGGGTGGCTCGACCACCAGCAGCTGGTCGAAGCCGATACCGAAATTGCGATGCGAAAGCCGTCGGATATCGGCATCGCGCAGGCGGCCACGCTGGGAGATCAGGTCAATGACCATGAAGTCATTGCCCAGACCGTGCATCTTGGTGAAGTGCACCAGCATCAGTCATCACCTTCCGGCAGCAGTTGCTCACCGGTCCACAGTTCTTCCAGACGTTCGCGGCGACGCACCAGGTGCATCTGGCCGCCATCCACCATCACCTCGGCGGGACGACAGCGGCTGTTGTAGCTGGAGGCCATCACGAAGCCATAGGCGCCGGAGGAGCGAACGGCAAGCAGGTCGCCCGGGGCGATGGCCAGTTCGCGGTCCTTGCCCAGGAAGTCGCCTGTCTCGCAGACCGGGCCGACCACGTCGTAGCTGGCGCTTGCACGTGACTCGCGCGTGTCGACGGGCACGATGTTCTGCCAGGCCTGATACAGCGACGGACGGATCAGGTCATTCATGCCGGCATCGATGATGGCGAAGTTCTTCTCTTCGCCGGGTTTGAGGTACTCGACACGCGTCAGCAGGACGCCGGCGTTGGCGGCGATGGAGCGGCCCGGCTCGAACAGCAGTGTCATCTCGTTGCCATGCTCGTAGCGCGCCAGGCGTTCCAGCAGGGCGCTTGCGTAGGCGAAGGGCTCCGGCGGCGTCTCGTTCTGGTAGGGCACGCCGAGGCCGCCGCCGAGATCCAGATGCTCGATGATGATGCCGCGCTCGCGCAGGCGATCCAGCAGCACCAGCAGGCGCTCGAGGGAGTCGAGGAACGGCGCCAGCTCGGTCAGCTGGGAGCCGATATGACAATCGACGCCTACCACCTTGACGTGCTCCATGGCGGCGGCGGTCTCGTAGACCTCCAGCGCCTGCTCGACCGGAATGCCGAACTTGTTGGCCTTGAGGCCGGTGGAGATGTACGGGTGGGTGCCGGCATCGACGTCCGGGTTGATGCGCAGCGACACCGGTGCGATACGCCCGAGGCGACCGGCGACGGCATTGAGGCGCTCAAGCTCGGGCAGCGATTCGACGTTGAAGCACTTGATGCCCAGCTCCAGCGCGCGCTGCATCTCGGCGGCCTGCTTGGCGACGCCGGAGAACACGACCTTGGCGGGGTCTCCGCCGGCCTTGAGGACGCGCTCCAGCTCACCGGCGGAGACGATGTCGAAGCCGGCACCCAGACGTGCCAGCACGTTGAGCACCGCCAGGTTGGAGTTGGCCTTCACGGCGTAACAGATCAGATGCGGGTGGTCGCCCAGCGCATCCTGATAGGCCTTGAAGTGGCGCTCCAGCGTGGCACGGCTGTAGACGTAGCAAGGCGTGCCGAACTGCTCGGCCAGCGTGGCGAGAGAGGCGTCTTCGGCGTGCAGCACGCCATCCTGATATACGAAGTGATCCATGATCCGGCCTGCAAGATGTCGCGCCGGCGGGCATCACCCGCCGGAGATGTAAGGGGGGCTCAGGCGTCGCTGCCGGAAGTCTCGGTAGCGGCGGTGCGCTCTGTCTCGGCGGCAGCCGGTGCCGGGGCGGGTGCCTCGGCACGTTGACTGCCGGCATCGGCGTCCGCCGGCAGATACAGCGGGCCCTTCTGACCGCAGCCGGTCAGAAGGCCTGCACCCAGCAGCAGGCCCGCAAGGGTACGAAGGGCGTGACGGGCGGACTGGCTCATCAGATGACGCATCGGGCGGCCTCCTGGCAGCTGACGATGAAGCGGTGAGGGCCTGACGGCAGTACACGGTCAGGCCCCGGCTTGACGGTTTCAGGCGCGGCTGGTCAGCGCCTCACGTGCACGCTGCACGGCAGCACGCACCTGATTCGGCGCGGTGCCCCCGATGTGATTGCGCGCCGCGACGGAACCTTCCAGCGTGAGCACGTCAAAGACGTCCTGTTCGATGGTGTCGGAGAACTGCTTGAGTTCATCCAGCGTCATCTCGGACAGGTCACGCTTCTGCTCGATGCCGAAGGCGACGGACTTGCCGACGATCTCGTGGGCATCCCGGAAGGCGACACCCTTGCGCACCAGGTAATCCGCCAGGTCAGTCGCGGTGGCGAAGCCCTTGCTGGCCGAGGCGTACATGTTGTCGGACTTGGCGCGGATCGCCGGAATCATGTCGGCGAAGGCGCGCAGGCTGCCGCGTACGGTATCGATGGTATCGAACAGCGGCTCCTTGTCTTCCTGATTGTCCTTGTTGTAGGCCAGCGGCTGGGACTTCATCAGGGTCAGCAGGCTCATCAGGTGGCCATAGACACGGCCGGTCTTGCCACGCACCAGTTCCGGCACGTCCGGGTTCTTCTTCTGCGGCATGATGGAGGAACCGGTGCAGAAGCGATCCGGCAGATCGATGAAGTCGAACTGGGCGCTGGTCCACAGCACCAGCTCTTCGCTCATGCGTGACAGGTGCATCATCAGCAGGCTGGCGAAGCTGGTGAATTCGATGGCGAAGTCACGGTCGCTGACGGAGTCGAGGCTGTTCTCGGTCGGACGATCGAAGCCGAGCAGCTCGGTGGTGACGTGGCGGTCGATGGGGAAGGTGGTGCCGGCCAGCGCCGCGGCGCCCAGCGGCAGCACGTTCATGCGGGCACGGCAGTCACGCAGGCGATCCTGGTCACGGGCGACCATTTCCTGCCACGCCAGCAGATGGTGGCCGAAGGTGACCGGCTGAGCGCTCTGCAGGTGAGTGAAACCCGGCATGATGGTGTCGGCTTCCTGCTCGGCCAGGCCCAGCATGCCTTCCCGCAGACGCGTCAGCTCGGCGTCGATGACGTCGATCTCGTCGCGCAGGTAAAGGCGGATGTCGGTGGCCACCTGATCATTGCGTGAGCGACCGGTGTGCAGCTTCTTGCCGGTGTTGCCGATCTTGGCGGTCAGACGTGCCTCGATGTTCATGTGCACATCTTCCAGCGCGACGGACCACTCGAATTCGCCGCGAGCGATCTCTTCGCTGATCTCCTTCAGTCCTTCGATGATGGTGTCGCGCTCTTCCTCGCTCAGCACGCCGACGCCGGCCAGCATGGTGGCGTGGGCGATGGAGCCGCGAATGTCGTGCTGCGCCATGCGCTGATCAAAATCGACGGACGCGGTGAAGCGGGCCACGAAGGCATCGGTCGGCTCGCTGAAGCGGCCGCCCCAGGACTGATTGGTAGATTCGCTCATCGGGATCTCGAATTGTGGTGACATGTCCAGAGTTCGGCGTCCGGTGCACGGTCGCGCAGCCGGTATCGTTGACCTTGGAGTGTACCAGACTCCGTCGGATGGGCGAGGGGGGCGCGCACCAAGATGCGTTGCGGCCAGGGAGGCGTGTCATCGTGACGCTTCCGGGGATTTTCCCCTTGGCCATCAGTGGCTTTATGATGACGGTATCCGGTGGCGGTCAATGTTGGCCGTCACGAACGTTTCGACTGTCGCGCCAGCGTCGCGCGTCCCAAGGAGAATGCCGTGTCCCGCCGTGAGACCCTGCGTATCGCGACCCGCAAGAGCCTGCTTGCCCTGTGGCAGGCTGAACACGTCAAGGCACGTCTGGAAGCCCTGCATCCCGGCTTGACGGTCGAGCTGGTGCCGATGTCCACGCGGGGCGACAAGATTCTCGACACGCCGTTGGCCAAGATCGGCGGCAAGGGCCTGTTCGTGAAGGAACTGGAAGAAGCCATGCTGGATGGCCGCGCCGACATCGCCGTGCACTCCATGAAGGACGTGCCGATGCATTTCCCGGAATCGCTGGGGTTGGCCGTGATTCTCGAGCGCCATGCGCCCACCGATGCGTTCGTCTCCAACGACCACGCCAACTTTGACGCGCTCCCTCAGGGGGCTCGCCTGGGCACCTCCAGCCTGCGTCGTGGCCTGCAGGCCAAGGCCGCCCGTCCGGATCTCGAGGTGCTCAGCCTGCGCGGCAATGTCCAGACGCGTCTCGGCAAGCTGGATGCCGGTGAGTTCGACGCCATCATCCTCGCCACCTCCGGCCTGCAGCGCCTCGAACTGGATGCACGCATCACCGCCGAGATGGACGCCGAGACCTGTCTGCCGGCCTGTGGACAAGGCGCGCTGGGCATCGAATGCAACCTGCAGGACGAGGAGATTCTCGCCCTGCTCGAGCCGCTGGCTCATGAAGACTCCAGTCGTTGCGTGCTGGCCGAGCGCGCCATGAATACGCATCTGGAAGGTGGCTGCCAGGTACCGATCGGTGGCTATGCCGTGCTGGAAGAGGGTGGCAGGCAGCTGTGGTTGCGGGCACTGGTCGGCAATCCCGATGGCAGCGTCATCCTGCGTGCCGAGGCGCGTGGTCCGGCCGATACGCCCGAAGCGCTGGGCATCGCCGTGGCGGAAGATCTGTTGCAGCAGGGGGCCGGCGAGATTCTGGCGGCGGTCTATGGCGATGCGCGTGACTGATGGTGCCCGCCATGCGGAGGTGGATGACCGGGCGATGCCTCGCGCGGCATCGAGTGCGCGGTCGTCTCTTGAAGTGCTGACGACGCGTCCGGGCTCGCGCGGTGCCGTGCTTGATGCGATGCTGAGAGACGTTGGCTGCGCCGTGGAGTGCCTGAAGCTGATGGCGCTCGAGCCGCTGCCGCTGGAGCCCGCCGGGCGTCAGGCGATTCTCGACATCGACCTCTATCGAGGGGTGGTGGTCATCTCGCCTCAGGCCGCCGGCTACCTGGCGGACTGGCTGGAAGACTGGTGGCCGCAATTGCCCGAGGGGCTTGCCTTCTACGCGGTGGGCTCCGCGACGGCAGAGGTACTCCACTCACGCCTCGGCGTTCGGGTGAGAGTGCCGCCACACGCCACGCGTGGCGCACATGTCGAGGTGGATGCCCCGGTCGGCACGACCAGCGAGGCCCTGCTCTCGCTGCCGTCCCTGCAGCAGCTTCAGGGGCAGCGCTGGCTGCTGGCGGCCGGAGAAGGCGGGCGCGCCCTGCTGGAGGACACCCTGGTGGCACGCGGTGCCCAGGTGACGCGTCTGGCGCTTTATCGACGCCTTCCGTTGGCTTTGTCCTCTCAACAGGCTGGCCGTCTGGCGGCGGGCGCGTATGATGCAATGGTGGTGACCAGCAATACGCTGCTTGAGGCGGTAGTGACCTCGGCAACGACGCGGACCTTGAACCAACCGCTAATCGTATCGAGCAACCGTTTGGCTACACTGGCACACGCTCATGGGTTCGAGCGCGTGACGGTCGCCGCGGATGCCTCACCCGGGGCCCTGAGGCAGGCAGTGCTGGATGCCTGCGCCCCGACTCGCCATGCGAGAGAGACCGGCGCCACTGCGCCTGGTCCGCGCGAGGCCATCGATTCCCAAGAATCCGGAAAAGGGCAAGCGTAGATGAGCAACCGAGAACACGATCAGGAAGACCACGGCTCTGCCGGCACCACGCCAGGCAAGCCGAGCGACAAGGATGCTGCCGCTCGCGCATCAGATGCCTCTTCCGCTCCCGGCGAACACGCCGAAGACACTGCCTCTGGCCGCCCTGGCGCCGAGGCCTCCCGTTCGTCCTCCTCTTCCTCGTCATCCGCCACGGCTGACGCCCCACGTGAGCGACGCTCGCGTGGCGGGCGCAACCGTCGCGGACGGGGAAAGGGACAGGGCAGCTCCTCCTCTTCATCCTCCACTGCCAGCGAGTCCACGCCCGTGAGCCAGACTTCCGACGATAACGCCTCGACGCCTTCCGGCGCGAAATCTCCCTTCCCGAAGCAGACCGATACCGCGCCTGCCGCCGAGACGACCACTGCCTCGACGGCGTCCGGCAAGGGGGCTGCCTCAGGCAAGGGAGGGGCTTCAGACAAGAGCGGCGTGACGGGCAAGAGTGCCGGTGCCGCCATGGGTGGCGCGGGAGGAGGCACGCCGCCGAGCGAGCCGCAGGGCAGCAAGAAGAGTGCTGCCGGCGGCATCGCACTGGTGCTGGTCATTCTTCTTGCCATCGTCGTCGCGGTACTGGCCTGGTTCGGCTGGCAGCGTCTGAACGCCCTGCCGGATGCCCAGGGCCTCGACAAGCAGGTCAGCGAATCCGTGACCCAGCAGGTCGGCCAGGTCGAGAGCAAGATCGCCAGCCTGTCCGGCAAGCTCGACAAGAACGCCTCGCAGGTCAGTGATCTCGACAAGCGTCTGTCCGGCGAGAGCCAGCAGACCGAGCAGGCGCTCAACAAGGTGCTCGAGGAGCTCAGCAAGACCCAGCAGACCGATGCCCGCGACTGGCATTACGCGGAGGCCGAATACCTGCTGCGTCTCGCCAATCAGCGTCTGCAGCTGGAGCGTGACGTGAACGGTGCCGACGCACTGCTCGAGAACGCCGATGCGCGTATCGCCGAGGCGGACAACCCCGCCCTGCTGCCGGTTCGCAAGGCGATCCAGTCCGAGCTGGCCAGCCTCGACAGCGTGCCGCGTGTCGACCGCAGTGGCATCTACCTGGCGCTGCTCGCCGAGCAGGAACAGCTGGCGCGTCTGCCGCTCAAGCAGGACGTGGCCGAGATCGCCGCCAAGGTCGAGAACGACGCTCCGCCCACCGGCGGCTGGCAGCAGCAGCTGGCGCGCTTCGGCAATGAGCTGAAGAATCTGGTCACCGTGCGTCGTCACGATGAGGCGCTGGAAGCCCTGATCACGCCGGAGCAGGAATCCTATCTGCGCCAGAACGTGCGTCTGGTGCTCGAGCAGGCCCAGCTGGCGCTGCTCAAGGAAGAGCCGAAGCTGTATCAGGCGGCCATCGACAAGGCGATCACGCTGGTCAACGGCTACTACGATACCAAGACCGATGGCGTGCAGAATGCCGTCGCCAAGCTGGAAGACCTCAAGGGCAAGACCATCCGCCCGGAGCTTCCGGATATCTCCGCGTCTCTCAACACGCTGCGTGAGCTGATCGAACGCCGCGCCCAGTCCGGGGGTGGTGAGGCATGAGAAAACTGATACTGCTGATCATCATCGGCCTGGCCATCGGTGCGCTGTTCGGTCAGCTGATGCAGTCGTTCCCCGGCTATTGGCTGATTCGTGTCGGTGATACCTCGGTCCAGACGTCCTTCTGGTTCGGGCTGGTGCTGTTGCTGGGCGCCTTCGTGGTGCTGCATTTCGGCCTGCGTCTGCTGTCGCGTTTCGCGCATCCGTTCTCGCGCCTCAAGGTGTGGAACAGCCGCACGCGCCATCGCAATGCCACCCGCAAGACCGTGCGTGGCCTGGTGGCACTGGCCGAAGGCCGCTGGAAGCGTGCCGAGAAGTCGCTGACCCATTCCGCGGAAGACTCCAGCACACCGCTGGTCAACTATCTGTCCGCAGCTCTCGCCGCCCACTATCAGGGGCGTTTCGAGCAGGCGGATACGTTGCTCAAGCGTGCTCATGAGTCCACTCAGGGCTCCGAGAGTGCCGTGGGGCTGGTGCAGGCGCAGCTGATGCTGGATCGCCAGCAGCACGAGCAGGCACTCGCGACGCTGACGCGTCTCGACAAGCAGCTCGGCGAGCACCCGCAGGTCCTCAAGCTGCTCAAGCAGGCGTATCTGGCGGTGAATGACTGGGATGGCCTGCGTCGCCTGATGCCGCGTCTCGACAAGCAGGACCTCATCTCGCCGGAAGAGAAGAAGGAGCTGGAACAGCGCGCCTACGTGGCACTGATCCAGCAGGCCGCGCGCAATCCGGAAGACATCGAGCGCGTGCGCAACCTGTGGGCCGACATGCCGGACCACCTGCGCAGCGACGTGAATCTGGTCGCCCTGTATGCCGAGGCATTGATCGCCGGTGGGCAGGAAGGGCTGGCAGAGCGCCTGCTGCGTCACTCGCTGAAGGAATGCTGGGATTCACGTCTGGTGCTGCGCTATGGCCTGCTGGACGTGGATGCACCGCGTCAGCTGGTGTATGCCGAGAAGTGGCTGCAGGAGCGTCCGAATGACCCGGACCTGCTGCTGTCGCTGGGTCGACTGGCATTGCGCAACGCCAACTGGGGCAAGGCGCAGGAGTATTTCGAGGCCAGTCAGCGTCAGCGTCCGAGCGGCACGGTGTGTGCCGAGCTGGCACGTCTGTTCGCCAACCTTGGCGAGCACAACAAGAGTCAGCTCTACTATCGCCAGAGCGTCGAGCTGCTGGATCGTTCACTGCCGGCGCTGCCGCAGCCCAGCAAGGACAACGCCTGATCGACGCCGCCCGTCGGGCGGCGCTGCACATTGTTTCCTCATTTCGCGAGAAGATGAAAAACTGCCGCCGGCCAGGTCTCTGGTCGGTGGACATTGGTTACTCTCCGGGTATCCGCGTTCATGCCATGGCGTGACGGGATACCCTTCTTTTTGCCTGTCAGATGGCGCTTTTCTCCCTCCGTGGTGGTGCGGGTCTGAGCCGGTAGCGGTCTCGGGCGGCCCTGCAAGACTCGGGGTTGCAGACCCTGCAACCGGCGATCCATGCCCGCCGTGGGGCGCTGGGCACCCATGGCGCTGGCTGTCGGCATTTCCTCCGTGCGATGATTCCGCGTGATGAATGATCTGCCGTCACGGCAGGCCATTCCTGAGCCTTGTTCGGCTTATCCCCAAGACATAATGGAGTCTGCATGTTGCAAAAGTCCCTGGCCCTGATGGGCGCCTCCGTACTGGCCGTGTCACTTGCCGGCTGTGCCGCTACCGGCAACAGCTCTTCCGGCAACACCGCCAGTTCCTCCAGCTCCTCCAGCTCCATGATGAGCCTGGCCAGCAGCATGCTGAGCAGCCAGACGGGCCAGTCCCTGCCGGCAGCCGACCTGATGTCCAGCCTGACCTCCCAGCTGGGCGTGTCTTCCACCCAGGCGCTGGGTGGCTCCGCTGCCATGCTGGCACTGGCTCAGTCCCAGCTGGGTTCCAGCGCGACCTCCGAGCTGTCCAGTGAAGTGCCGCAGCTGTCCAGCCTGACCAGCAGCAGCTCTCTCTCGACCCTGTCCAGCCTTGCCAGCCTGAGCGGCAATGACAATGCCACGGCATTGGCCAGCACCGTCGGCAATGTCGATGACAGTGCGTCTCTGGACAGCGCCTTCTCCGCGCTGGGCATGGACAGCAGCATGGTGTCCCAGTTCGCGCCGGTGCTGCTCAGCTACATGGGTGGCGAAGGTGTCAGCTCGACGCTGCTGAGCTCACTGTCTGGCCTGTGGGGTACCGGCTCCTGAGCCAGCCTCGCGCATGAGGTGTGAGGCATCGATTTACGCCCGCACATGAAAACGCCCCCGAGCCATTGGCTCGGGGGCGTTTTCGTTTCAGTCCGGCGGCCATCGCAGGCAGCCGTGTCGGGATACCCCTGGCGCGCGATCAGTCGCCGTCGGCATCCGGTTGGGTGGTCTGACGGATGCGCTGTTCCTCGGCATCCACGACTTCGCCGTCCTTGGTGGCATGGCGGGTCAGCGGGGTCTCCTCGCGACGCTGAGCCACCTTGGCGGCGGCCTCACGCTGCTCGGGAGTCTTCGGCTGACCGGCGGCGGAGCCATCGATCACGAACGGTTCATGCATGGTGCGAACGTTGGCCGGCGGCGCACCACCGTCCTTGTCCTGACCGAAGTACATGGTCATGTGCGGGAACGGGATCTCGATGCCGGCGGCGTCGAAGTGCTGCTTCACGAGCTTGTTGTACTCGCGGCCGATGGCCCACTGGTTGCCCGGGCTGGTCTTGATCATCACACGGATGTTGACCGAGCTGTCGGCGAGCGACGAGACGCCAGCGATGGTGACCGGTTCGAGAATCTCCGCGCCATAGCTGCTTTCCTGGAGTTCGTCGAAGGCCGCACGCAGGTGCACGATGGCGTGATCGACGTTCTCGCGGTAGGAAATGCCGTACTCGCCGACATGGTAGGCGAAGTCACGCATGTAGTTGGAGACGGTATCCACCGAGGAGAACGGCACGATATGGAAGGTGCCGGACAGATCGCGGATGCCCACCGAGCGGATGGTCAGGCGTTCCGCCGTCCCGGTCACGCCACCGGCGGTGACCACGTCACCGGTGTTGATGGCATTCTCGAGCTGGATGAACACGCCGGTGATGATGTCCTGCACCATCTTCTGGGCCCCGAAACCGATCGCCAGACCGAGCACCCCGGCACCGGCCAGCAGCGGCGCGATGTCGATGCCGATCTCCGACAGCACGATCATCGCGGTGAAGACGATCATCGCGATGGCGATGGCATTGCGGAACAGTGCCAGCAGGGTTTCCACGCGTGAGGAGGGCTTGCCCTTGCCGGTATCCGGATTGAGCTTGTGCTCGATCAGGCTGGCGATGCCGACCCAGATCACGACCGCGAAGGCGAGGATGAACAGCACATGGAAGATGCGTGACAGCAGCAGGGCTCCGGCGTCCGTTGCCAGCCAGTCGCCAAGCGCCACGATGCTCCAGGCATTCAGCACCATGCCGACCACGACGACCAGGATGATGGCGCGCATGATGCGCAGTGCGGTCGGGATGTAGGAGTTGAGGCGCGTCTCCAGCATCGGCAGCTGACCACGCAGCTTGTCGGACACCTGGATGCGCTTGCCGATCAGCTGCGTCAGCACGCGAGACAGCAGTGCCCCGCCACCGATGGCGAGCAGCGTCTTGAGCGTCGCGGCCATCATGAAGGGCAGCGCCTCTTCCGGTGTCGTCTGCGAGATGATGAACAGGGTCGCGAAGTAGGCCAGCGCGATCAGGTGCCAGGTACGCGCCAGAATGCGCAGGCAGACGGCGATGAAGGCATTGTGGGTCTCGCGGGCCTGATCGAGCAGGCGGTCACGCAGCAGAACACGGTTGCGGCTGATGACCACGATGGCCCAGATCAGCGCGATACCCATGATCAGCAGGCTGACGAAGCTGCCCACGGCCGGTGCCAGATTGTTGTTGATCATCGGTACCACGACGAGGATACCGTAGCCGATGAAGCCGGCGAGCAATGCCAGTGAGCGATTCCAGTAGCGGGCGACCTCATCTCGCATCGGCATCAGGCGCAGGCCCTGGTAGCCGGAGGAGAACAGCATGCGCATCAAGGCCTTGACCAGCTCGATCACCAGATAGGCATTCAGGAACATCGACTCGCGCTGTCCTATCACGCCCTGTTCGCCATAGGCGAAGATGGCCAGCAGATAGCCCCCCAGGAACGCCAGACCGATCACGGCCACATCGACGATCGCCGCGATGATCACTGCCATCAGGGTGCGCAGCAGCGGGCTGCGGTGCTGACCATCCAGCGACCATTGGCTGACGCGACTGAAGAGCGGATGGGCCAGCCGGCGCAGGATCAGGAACAGCCCGATGGTGGAGATGACCACCAGCCCCAGACTGATGGCTTCGGTCATGAAGCGCTCCCAGTCGATGCTGCTGGCATCTTCACTGCCGAGGCCGCTGAGCGTCTGGATCATGCGGTCCAGGGTCGCGGAAAGCTCTGCGACAAGCTCCTGGCTGATCTCGGCCAGCTGGCGGGACAGTGACGGTGAGTCCTCGCTCAGCGTGACTTCCGCCCCCGCCACCTCGGCTGCCTGTTCGCTCGTCTTGCTGTCCAGCTGGCGCAAGCCTTCAATCAGTGCTTCACGCTGGTCGGGGTCCTCGAGCAACGTCGCCAGACTCTCATAGGACGAACTGGCGGCGTCAGCATCGCTGGCGGGGGCGGCATGCGCCAAGCCACTGACGCTGAGGCACAGCATGATCGCCAGTGCCATCAGGCCCTGTAACCAGCCGGCACTCAGGCGCGAGGCGATCGATGACGTTGCGGTTTGCGCGGGAGGGGAGTGGGGGGGGATCGGGGTCGCCACTGATGGCTTCTCCTGTCTGGTGAATGTCGGATGGAGATGGAGTCGAGTCATGCGGGCTCCCTGAGGTGACTCAGAGGCACCCGGATAGCTGAGCGTCTGTGCCTTTTGGACATCGGCATGGCCACGTCATACGTCAGGCGCTGTCGATTGGATGTGGGAGCGTGATGTGCGCATCCCGCGCACGCACTCTCCTTTGTTATCGGGGCGATTGCAGGTAACCCAACCCCCGATGACGGTATGCGAGAGATTCTTCAGCGCCACAGCCTGCGGCAGCGCTGCGCATCCTTCAAGCCTTGCTCACCGGATTGTTGCAATGTCGCGTTGCAGGAACTGATGTGGCCCGATGGCTGGACAGGCGGTATTGTTGCGATCAATTATTATTACCATCCGATCTCGCGCCCTGATATTCGCTCCCTGGAGAAACGAATGACCCACTCTTCCCATGTGTTTGCTGTTCCTGCCCTGTCCCGCCTGCGTCGTGGGCTGATGGCGTCACTGGCGGTCGTGTTGATGGGAGCCACGGTGTCTGCCGAGGCTCGTGAGGTCCAGACCGCCTATGGTGAACTGGAGCTCGAGGGCACTCCGCAGCGCGTGGTCACGCTCTATGAAGGGGCATTGGATGTGGCGGTCGCCAGCGAGGTGACGCCGCTGGGCGCGGTCACCACGCGCGGCGGTGATGGCGTGGCCAGCTATCTCCAGTCTCGGGTGCCGGAGATCGAGATCGTCGGTACACCGCGAGAGTTCAATCTCGAGGCCATCGTGGCGCTCAAGCCGGACATGATTCTGGCTCCCCCGGGGCTGGACAAGGCGCAATATCAGCTGATGTCGCGTCTGGCGCCGACCATCGTGCCAGGCGGGGAGGCGCTCAGCCGGGAGGCCTGGAAGCAGCAGAGCCGAGTCTATGCCCTGGCACTCGGGGAAGAGGCCGAAGCGGAGCTCGAGGCGCGTCTGGCCGCCATCGACGCTCACGCGGCGCGCCTGAAGGCCGAGATGACTACACCGCAGACTGCCAGCCTGGTGCGTCGCATGCCGGGTGGCCTGATGGCGATGTCCGATGAGCTGTTCGCGACCGGCTTGCTCGCCGCGACCGGCTATCAGCTGGTGGGCGGGGATCTGGTCAAGCCGGGGCGTCCGCACTCCGACCCGCTGAGCGATGAGAACATGGCGCGCATCGATGCCGACACACTCTTCCTGGCGACCCTGGATGATTCCTCTGAGGCTGCCGCTGACGCCCTGGCGAAGGAGCCGGCCTTCCAGCGTCTCGAGCACGCATCGCGTGACAGTCTGGTCGGCGTCAATGGTCAGTTGTGGACCAGTGCCAGTGGCCCGCTGGCGGCCGAGGCGCTGCTCAAGGACATCGAGCAGGCGCGCAGTGATGGGTAAGCGGGACTGGCCCGTCTCGACTCATCAGGCGTCATGCCGTCAGGTCGGGAGGCAGCATGGCGGCTGAAGGAGCGTCCTCACGGCCTGGCTCCCCACAGACAGCTCTTCGCCCGGCGACCCGCAAGGTAGCCGGGCGTCTGTCGTTGGGGCAGGTCATGCCAGTGGCGTGTCTGGCGGCGGTACTGGCCTGCCTGGCCAGTCTGTTGTGGGGCGCGGGAGATATCGGCCCTGCCCAGGCGTGGGCGGTATTGATGGGGCAGGGCAGCGAGGAGGCCCGCTTTGTGGTCACCGAGCTGCGTGCACCGCGTACCGTGATCGGCATCGCCGTGGGCATGATGCTGGCCTGCGGCGGCGCATTGATGCAGGTGGTCGCACGCAATCCCCTGGCGGAGCCGGGGCTGCTGGGTGTCAGCGCAGGCGCAGCATTTGCCGTCGCCATCGCCCTGTTGCTGGGGATGGAGGCCGCAGGCCTGCATGTGCTGGTGGCTCAGGCTGGCGCCTTGCTGGGCTGCCTGTTCGTGATGAGCACGGTGCGGCTGAGTGGTGCACGCCAGGACCCCGTGCGCCTGGTACTGGCCGGTGCAGCGCTTTCCAGCCTGCTGGTGGCTCTCACGTCGCTGGTATTGCTGATCGACCAGCGCGCGGCAGACGAGATCCGTTTCTGGGTCATCGGCAGTCTGGCAGGGCGTTCGCTGGAGGCGCTGGGTGGCAGCCTGCCGAGCCTCATGCTCGCCCTCGCGTTGACGCTGTGGCTGGTCAGGCCGCTGGCGGCATTGGCGCTGGGAGAGGCGGTGGCCAGTGGACTTGGCCATCACCCGGGGCGCGTGCGCAAGCTGACGGTACTGGTGGTCGCGTTGCTGGTCGGGGCCGCCACGGCCCTCGCGGGGCCGATCGCCTTCGTGGGACTGGCCGTGCCTTATGTCGCGCGTGCGCTGTGTGGCGCGGATATCCGCCGCACCTTGTGGTTGTGCCTGCCGCTGGGCGTGGTGATGCTGGTGAGCGCCGACGTGGTCTCGCGTCTGCTCGTTCGTCCTTCCGAGTTGCCGCTGGGCGTGCTGACCACGCTGCTGGGCGCGCCGGTACTGATTGCCGTGGTGCGCGCTCGTCGCCTGCCGATTCTGTGAGTCAGGCTTCAATGCGCCGTTCTTCATGACAGATAACCCGGAAACGCCCATGTATCGCTCCGCTCCTTCTTCATCGGCCTCTTCTGATGCCGGGGTGCCTCGGCGCCAGGCATCATGCCCTGTCGCCACGGCACCGGCCGATACATTCTGGTGGCGCTGCGGGCCCCTGTCGTTGCTGTGGCATCGGGCCCCATTGCTGGCCAACCTCGGTCTGCTGCTGGCACTGCTGAGTGCCTGCGTGGCCGCCTTGATGCTGGGCAGCGCGGGCCTGGGCCCCTACGCCGCCCTGAAGGCCGCGTTCGGCCATGGTGAATTCGCCGATGTCTTCGTGGTCCGGGAGCTGCGGCTGCCGAGACTGCTGGCCGGCCTCGGAACGGGCGCCGCCTTCTCGTTGGCTGGCTGTTTGATGCAGACACTGGCCAGCAACCGTCTCGCCACGCCGGGCATCATCGGCATCGACAATGGCGCGACCGCCTTTGCGGTTGCCTCCGTCGTCGGGCTCGGCGCCTCGCTGGCGCCACCGGCGATGGCACTGAGCGGCGCCGTGGTCGCCACGGCGCTGGCCTTCGGGCTTTCCGGTGGCATCGGCACGCGCGGCTATCGCTTCCTGGTCGCGGGGATCGGCGTCGGGGCGCTGTTCGGTGCCGGCACCCAGTTGATGCTGGCGCGGGTGTCCATCGATGTCGCCAACAGCGCCTATCCGTGGACGGTGGGGAGCCTCAACGCACGGGATGCCTCCTCGCTCGAATGGCTGGGCATTGCCTTGCTGCTGGCGGTGCCGGCGGCGTTGTGGCTGGGGCGAGGGCTCAATACGCTGCGCTTTACCGATTCTGTCGCCATCGGACTTGGTCAGCATGTCGCCCGTGTGCGCATGGCGACGCTGTGGCTCTCGGTACTGCTGACGGCCGCCGCGGTGGCCGTGGCCGGCCCGGTAGGCATGGTGGCGTTGGTCGGTCCCGAGATCGCCCGCTACCTGTCGCGCCACAAGGGAGTGCCCTTGCTGGGTTCGGCATTGGCAGGGGCGCTGGTGATGGTGCTGGCGGACCTCGCGGGACGCACGTTGCTGTCACCTCTCGAGATTCCGGTCGGCATCGTGATGGCGGTGGTCGGCAGCCCCTATCTGCTGTGGATCCTGCTGCGCAGCCCGCGCTAGTCAGGCTGTCCTGTCCGGCCGATGCCCCCATTCACCGTGTGGCTGACATGTCTGCATCACCGACATGAGAGTCGCCCGCAGCCCTCGCGGACCAATCGGGTCACGAGGGTCATCGTTTCAGGAGAATGCGCCATGAGCGCTGAACATCATCCACGCTGCGGGGACGCCGTGGACGCCACTCTCAAGGCCAGTGAGCTGTCGCTGGGGTATGGCAGCGGACAGCGGCATGTGGCCGTGATCGATGCGCTGACGCTGGCGCTGCCGGATGGCAAGGTGACGGCCATCGTCGGGCCCAACGGCTGTGGCAAGTCCACGCTGCTGGCCGGTCTGGCCCGCCTGCAGGCACCGCATGCCGGCGCGGTATTGCTGGAGGGTCAGGACATACGACGTCTCGGGCGCCGTGATGTCGCGCAGCGCATCGCGCTGCTGCCCCAGGAGACGCACTCGCCGGAAGGCGTGACGGTGCATGAGCTGGTGCGCTTCGGTCGCCAGCCGCATCAGGGAGCCTTCCGTCAGTGGTCGCAGGAGGATCAGGAGGTGGTCTCGGCGGCGATCGCGGCCGCTGACATCGAGAGTCTGGCCGACCGTGAGCTGGCCTCCATGTCCGGTGGCCAGCGTCAGCGTGCCTGGATCGCGATGGCGCTGGCGCAGCAGACGCCGCTGCTGTTGCTGGATGAGCCGACCTCGGCGCTGGATCTCGGTCATCAGATCGAGGTCTTCGAACTGATCCAACGGCTGGCCCACGAGGAAGGCAAGACCATCGTGATGGTGGTGCATGACCTGGCCAGTGCCTGTCGCTATGCCGACCACCTCGTCGCGATGCATGCGGGCAGCGTGGTCGCGGAAGGTCCGCCCTCCGAAGTGGTGACACCGGCGCTGGTGCGCAAGCTCTACGGTGTCGAATGCCGGCTGATTCCTGACCCCGAGACCGGTACCCCGCTGTTGATCGGCGTGCGGCGCACGGACGAGCGCCTGAGTGGCAGTGCTACCTGAGAGCGCCTGGCACGACTCGGCGCGCGGAATATCAGACAGCAGAAAACAAGAAGGCCTCCCCGAGGGGAGGCCTTCTTGTCACGGATATGGTGGAGGCGACGGGAGTCGAACCCGTGTCCGCCGGCACTCCGCCTTCGGCTCTACATGCTTAGTTTCATTATTTGATTTAACACGACTGCCGCCAATGAACAGGCTGCAGCAATGCGATTCTCTGAGTTTTAATCTCGACCTTAGAGACGTCGGCCAAGACGATCCTGTTTATACGGGCTCGTTCTCAATCCACCTTGAACAGGCGCAACGGTATCATGAGCAGCTTATGCAGCTAGAGCGTAGTTGTCGTCGTTTGCGACTATATATTTGCAACGTTTTATTTACGAGATACGTTACGATCTCGGCATGCACCTCAGGGTTTGCCACCAGCGTCGAATGCCAGAACGCCCCCATAACAGTGTTACTGCTTGCTGCTTTGCTACGGTGTCATCATAACAGGTGGAGACTGTGCTACGCCAGTTCAAGGCCTCAGGAATTTTTCTGGTCTGACAGTGATTTGCCGTGATTCAAAGCCCTTGTCTCCCATATCGCAACGGCGCAGGCGCGGCGCGTGATCATGGCGCTGACAGTCTCAGCGATCCCGCAGGATACGTGCCTTCTGGCGATTCCAGTCACGGTCCTTCTCGGTGGCACGCTTGTCATGCATCTTCTTGCCTTCCACCAGCGCGATCTCGCATTTCACGATCGCGTTCTTCCAGTACAGCTTGATGGGGACACAGGTGTGACCCTTGTCCTGGGTGCGCGAGAAGATGCGCGCGATCTGCTTCTTGTGCAGCAACAGCTTGCGCGTGCGTTGCGGGTCCGCCACCGCGTGGGTGTTGACCGTCTCCAGCGGATGGATATGGCAGCCGAGCAGCCAGGCCTCACCGTTCTTGATCACGATGTAGGTGTCCGTCAGCTGGCCCTTGCCCGCCCGCAGCGCCTTGACCTCCCAGCCTGCCAGTACCAGCCCCGCTTCGAAGGCTTCCTCGATGTGGTATTCGTGGCGTGCCTTCTTGTTCTGGGCGATCAGGTTGCCGCCCTGTTGGGGTTTCTTTTTCTTGCCCATGTTGCCTCGTTTGTCGTGTGCTCCTGCCACTGCCCGACGGACAGCTGGCGCATCCTTCTGGATGGGGGGAGGCGTGTTACCATTCAAGGCCAGACGGCACTTCATGCGCCGGCCCATTGTTCATGATACGCAAGGCGCGTATCCAAGTCAGCGGAGAGCTAGATGCCTACGGTCAACCGGTCTGCCCTGGTTCGGCACTCGGCCCAGGCGATGTTCGATCTGGTCAATGATTTCGAGCGTTACCCCGAATTCCTGCCGGGCTGCAGTGATGCCCAGTTGCTTGAGCAGGATGACGCCCATCTGGTGGGCAGGCTGACTCTGTCCAAGGCGGGCATGGAGCAGAGCTTCGTGACCCGCAATGATCTGTTCGCCCCCCAGCGCATAGAGTTGAGTCTGGTCGACGGCCCTTTCAAGCGTCTCGAGGGACGCTGGCTGTTCACGCCGCTGAGCGAGGATGCCTGCAAGGTCTCGCTGGAGCTGGATTTCGAATTCAGCAATCGCCTGCTGGGCATGGCCTTCGGCAAGTTGTTCAGTCAGGTCGCCGGTCAGATGGTCGAGGCGTTCACGCGGCGTGCTGACCAGCTGTACGGCGCGAATTGATGTCCGCCGCAGGCAAGGCCGTAGAGAAGGCCTGATGACGTGGTCTGAAAGGTGAGTCCGACAGGAGCAAGCATGAGCGACAGAATCACGGTCGAGGTGGCCTATGCGCTGCCGGAGAAGCAGAAGATCATCTCACTGGCCGTCGCGCCGGGAACCACGGCGCGCGAGGCCGTGCGCATGGCACATCTCGAGCAACATTTCCCGACACTGGGCGCCGAGGTCTTTCTCGAGGCGGATCTCGGGATCTTCGGCAAGGCGTTGCGCAAGCCCGATGAGCACGTGCTGGATGCCGGTGACCGGGTCGAGGTCTATCGTGCCTTGATCAACGACCCCAAGCTTGCTCGCAAGCGCCGGGCCGACAAGGCACGCGCCGAGAAGTAGCGGTGTCCTCACCGGGCATCGGCGACCGTACGCAAGACGGGGCACCCTGGGGTGCCCCGTCTGTCATCACGACTCGGTCCCTCTTGCTATCCGAGCGCTGGCGGGCATGCCGTTTCCCGCCAGCCGGACCTGTCGATGACGGGCCCGCTGGCGGTCGACTTACAGCTCGTCCGGCAGGTCAGCGGCGCCTGCACCACTGTCGTTGCGGTTCGGCTGTGCGGCACGCGGGTCGATGTCGAGGTCCGGCACGATGACGGTCTCCTTGTCGATGTCGCCGCTCTTGTCGATGGTGGAAAGCACATCGCCGTCGAAATTCAGCGTGACGCGCTTGTTGATGATCTCGCCGTCCGCTTTCTTGAGGCGATATACGTAGTCCCAGCTATTCTCACTGAAGGGAGCGGTTAGCAGCGGTGAACCCATCACATAGATGACCTGTTCGCGGCTCATGCCCGGCTTCAATTGCTCGACCATTTCCGGCTTGATCAGGTTGCCCTGTGGAAGGTCGCGCTTGTAGACGCTGAAGTAGCTACACCCGGTGAGCAGCGACAGGGCGCTGCAAAAGGCGACTGTTTTGATCAAGTTTTGCATTTGCCCTGAAGATTCCCTATCGTTTTGCCTTGGCCGATCATACCTGATACATCAAGCGACTGCGAAGAGTACCCCAGCATGGCCGATCAGAACCATGAACTGCGCAAGGCGGGACTCAAGGTAACCCTACCGCGAGTCAAGATCCTGCAGATCCTCGAGAAATCGATGGATCGACACCTGAGTGCCGAGGACGTGTACAAGGCGTTGCTTGAGGCTGGCGAAGATGTCGGTCTGGCGACGGTTTATCGTGTGCTCACCCAGTTTGAAACTGCTGGACTGGTGATGCGTCACAATTTCGATGGCGGCCATGCTGTCTTCGAATTGTCCCAGGAAGAACACCATGACCACATGGTATGTCTGGACAGCGGCGAGATCATAGAGTTCTGTGATCCCGAGATCGAGCGCCGCCAGCGCGAGATCGTCGAGGAGCATGGCTATGAGCTGGTCGAGCATGCGCTGGTGCTCTACGTGCGTCCCAAGGACACCAAGAGCGACAGCTGATGCTCAGGCCTCGCCTGTGTCAGGGATGACAAGGTTCGCTGCAGGACAGAAACACCAACGGCCGCCCCACAGGGGCGGCCGTTGGTGTTTCTGGCGTTCGAACTGCCAGGAGGTTCATTGGACGAATGGACGTCGGGAAGGCGGCCTTTCGGGGCTCAGTGACGGCTGTCCGCCGCGCTGAGCATCTCGCGAGCGTGTGCCAGGGTCTGCTCGGACAGGTGAATGCCGCCCAGCATGCGTGCCAGTTCCCGCACGCGGCCACTCTCGTCCAGCAGTGCCATGTGGGTACGTGTGGTGTTCTTCTCTGCCTGCTTCTCGATATGCAGATGTTGATGCGCCTGGGCCGCGACCTGAGGCAGGTGGGTGACGGTCAGCACCTGACCCTTGTCGCCCAGTCGGCGCAGCAGCTGACCGACGATCTCGGCGGTCGCACCGGAGATGCCGACATCCACTTCATCGAAGACCAGGCTGGGAATGGTCGAGCGACTGGCGGCCACCACCTGAATGGCCAGCGAGACACGGGACAGTTCACCGCCCGAGGCGACCTTGGCCAGCGCCCGCGGCGGCTGCCCCGGGTTGGCACTGATGCGGAAGTGGATGCGCTCCATGCCTTCGGGTTGCGGGCGCTCGCGTGGCTCGACGGCAACCTCGAACGTCGCCTTGCCCATGCCGAGGAAGGCCAGTTGATCCTGGATGTCGCTGGCCAGCTGGGGGGCGGCAGCGGCTCGTGACGTACCGACCTCAGCGGCCAGGATCTTCCAGGCATCCCGGCGGGCCGCCACTTCCTGGCGCAGTGCCTCGATGGCCTCCTCGTCACCCCCGAGCCCTTCCAGCTCCTCGCTCAGTCGCTGGTGCAGGCCATGCAGCTCCTCGGGCAAGACATGATGCTTGCGGGCGATCTGGTGGATGCGCCCAAGGCGCTCATCGACGAAGGCCAGGCGCTCCGGGTCGAGTTCGGTGACTTCGACGAAGCGGTTCAGCTCGCGTGCCGCTTCTTCTATCTGGATGCGTGCCTCTTCCAGCATGCCCAGTGCGCTGGCCAGCGAACCCTGCTCGCTGCCCGGCAAGTGTGTCAGTCGCGCCACGGCCTGATTGAGGCGCGCGAGGGCGCCTTCATCATCATGATCGCAGCACTCGGCGGCGGCCTGTGCCTCGCTGAGAATCTGTTCGGCATTGGCCAGGGTTTCCTGCTCCTGCTCCAGTGCCTCCAGCTCGCCTTCGCTGAGTGCCAGCTCATCAAGCTCCTCGACCTGATAGCGCAACAGCTGGCGACGAGCGCGTACCTCGTCGCCATCATTGCTCATGCGCTTGAGGCGGCGATGTGCCTCCTGCCAGTGGCGGAAGTCCTCGCGCAGCTGCGTGACCTGCGTCTCGATCCCGGCGTACTCGTCGAGCTGACGCAGGTGCGTCTCTTCCTTCAACAGCGAGTGGTGGGCGTGCTGGGAATGGATGTCGATCAGGTGCTCACCCAGTTCCCGCAGGTCCGCGATGGTGCAGGGGGTGCCGTTGATCCAGGCCTTCGAGCGTCCGCTGGCGGTGATCACCCGGCGCAGCAGGCAGTCGTCGCTGCCCAGCTCACGTTCGTCGAGCCACTCGCGCGCATCGCTGAGGCTTGTGATATCGAAGCGTGCGATGAGATCCGCGCGATCCGCGCCATGTCGCACGCTGCCGGCATCGGCACGTTCGCCCAGGCACAGGCCGAGCGCACCGAGCAGGATGGACTTGCCGGCACCCGTCTCGCCGGTGATGGCGGTCATGCCGCGGCGAAAATCGAGTTCCAGTGTCTCGACGATGGCGAAATCTTGAATGGCGAGCTGTAGCAGCATGACTACCTCCGAAGGGAAGCTGGGGCGTACGCCGTGCCGATCATTGCCCGTTTCGGGGGTGACTACGGAGTCGCCATACAGGATGTACATACAGTGTATATGGCTTTTTATACAGCACGCTCCGTCGGCCTTCAATCCATGCCGGACTCAGCTGGCAGAAAAGCCGCATCGAAGGCTTGAGAAGCCGAGTGCCGGCCCCATATAAAGGCCCTGACACTCATCGTCGGCAGCAATGGCGCGGCCTTGCTGCCCTACAGGCAACTCATGGCCTGTCTTCAGGGGTTTGCCTTCGTCGTCTCGAGGCAGGCTCCGCAGGCCACGAACAGGGCAATGGCGCACAGACGTCGGCCCGCAGGAGAACAGCATGGCTCAGGATCCGCAGACCCCGATGGATGAAGAACTTCAGCGTGCCGCTCGCGACGCCGAGCCGCAGCCGGAAACTCCGGAAGGCGAAGTGATTGAAGACATACTGGATGCCACCGATGTCGCCGCCGAAAGCGAAGGTGAGCTGATCGACAATCCGGAAGCCGAGATGCTGGCCGCTCAGGTCGAGGAACTCGAGCAGGCGGTGAAGGAGGCGAAGGACCAGGCGCTGCGTTCAGCTGCCGAGGCGCAGAACGCGCGCCGTCGCGCCGAACAGGATGCCGAGAAGGCTCGCAAGTTCGCGCTGGAGAAGTTCGTCAAGGAAATGCTGCCGGTGGTGGACTCGCTCGAGAAGGCGCTTGAGTCCATGAGCGACGACGAGGCAGCCAAGGCACATGTCGAAGGTATCGAGATGACCTTGAAAATGCAGCTGGATGCCCTGAACAAGTCAGGCGTCGAGCAGCTGGACCCCCACGGCGAGCCCTTCGACCCGGAATACCATCAGGCGGTCGCCATGGTGCCATCTCCGGATGCCGAGCCGAACAGCGTCATCGACGTGATGCAGAAGGGCTACACCCTCAATGGTCGCCTGGTGCGTCCGGCGATGGTCGCGGTCAGCAAGGCCAACTGAGGCCCTGCGGGGTCGAGTGGCCATGAGGGCATGTGTCGTGATGGCACATGCCCGCCCTGCGGGGCTTCAAGGAGGATCAGGGCGGCAAAAAATGCCAGCACACCCTTGAAAGCCTGACGCGCGACCCCACTTATTGAAGCAAGTTCAGGTGCCGACACAAGGTACCGACAACCAGACTCATCTTTCAGGCTAGCAACAGATTCGAGGTATACGATTATGGGACGCATCATCGGTATTGACTTGGGTACTACCAACTCTTGTGTGGCAGTGCTCGACGGCGACAAGACCAAGGTCATCGAAAACGCTGAAGGTGGCCGCACCACGCCGTCCATCATCGCCTACACCGACGACAACGAGATCCTTGTCGGTCAGTCGGCCAAGCGTCAGGCAGTGACCAACCCGGAGAACACCCTGTTCGCGGTCAAGCGTCTGATCGGTCGCAAGTTCAAGGATGATGTCGTCCAGAAAGACATCAAGATGGTGCCGTACAAGATCGTCGAAGCCGACAATGGCGATGCCTGGGTCCAGGTGAAGGACAAGAAGATGGCACCGCCGCAGATCAGTGCGGAAATCCTCAAGAAGATGAAGAAGACCGCGGAAGACTACCTCGGTGAAGAAGTCACCGAAGCGGTCATCACCGTGCCGGCCTACTTCAACGACTCCCAGCGTCAGGCGACCAAGGACGCCGGCCGCATCGCGGGTCTCGAGGTCAAGCGCATCATCAACGAGCCGACTGCCGCGGCACTCGCCTACGGCATGGACAAGTCTCGTGGTGACAAGACCATCGCGGTCTACGACCTGGGTGGCGGTACCTTCGATATCTCCATCATCGAAGTCGCGGACGTCGACGGTGAGACCCAGTTCGAAGTGCTCGCCACCAACGGCGACACCTTCCTGGGCGGTGAAGATTTCGACATGCATCTGATCAACTACCTCGTTGACCAGTTCAAGTCCGACAGCGGCATCGACCTGTCCGGCGACAATCTCGCCATGCAGCGTCTGAAGGAAGCTGCCGAGAAGGCCAAGATCGAGCTGTCCAGCGCTCAGCAGACCGACGTGAACCTGCCGTACATCACCGCAGACAACACCGGTCCGAAGCACCTGAACGTCAAGGTGACCCGTTCCAAGCTCGAGTCGCTGGTCGATGAGCTGGTCGCTCGCTCCCTGAAGCCGTGCCAGACCGCTCTGGCCGATGCCGGCCTGTCCGCTTCCGAGATCGACGATGTCATCCTGGTCGGTGGTCAGACTCGCATGCCGCTGGTGCAGTCCAAGGTCGCTGAATTCTTCGGCAAGGAAGCGCGCAAGGACGTCAACCCGGATGAAGCGGTCGCCGTCGGCGCCGGTATCCAGGGTGGCGTGCTGGGTGGCGACGTCAAGGACGTGCTGCTGCTGGACGTGACGCCGCTGACGCTGGGCATCGAGACCATGGGTGGCGTGCTGACTCCGCTGATCGAGAAGAACACCACCATCCCGACCAAGAAGTCTCAGGTGTTCTCCACCGCTGACGACAACCAGGGCGCGGTGACCATCCACGTCCTGCAGGGTGAGCGCAAGCAGGCGGCACAGAACAAGTCCCTGGGTCGTTTCGACCTGGCCGACATTCCGCCGGCCCCGCGTGGTGTGCCGCAGATCGAAGTCGCCTTCGATCTGGATGCCAACGGTATCCTGAACGTGTCCGCCAAGGACAAGGCCACCGGCAAGGAACAGTCCATCGTCATCAAGTCTTCCGGCGGCCTGTCCGACGAAGAGATCGAACAGATGGTGCGTGACGCGGAAGCCAACGCCGACGAGGACAAGAAGTTCGAGGAAATGGTCCAGCTGCGCAATCAGGCCGATGGCATGATCCACGCGACCAGAAAGACCCTGACCGAAGCCGGTGACAAGGCCGAAGCCAGCGAGAAGGAAGCCATCGAGACGGCGATCTCCGAGCTGGAAGAAGCCCTGAAAGGCGACGACAAGGACGCGATCCAGGCCAAGCTGGATGCGCTGACCGAAGCCTCCGGCAACCTGGCGCAGAAGATGTACGCCGAGCAGGGTGCCCAGGGTGAGCAGGCTGGCGACGGTCAGGCTGACAAGAAGCAAGACGACGACGTGGTTGACGCCGAGTACGAGGAAGTCAACGACGACAAGAAGTCCTGAGGGATCTCTTGAACGACGTCTGATGACAGCGCGGGAGCCTTGCGAAGGTGTCCCGCGTTGTCGTTTGCACCGGTAGCGTATCGCGTGGGCGCACGCTGTCGGTGACAGCCGATATCCCAGAACAGACAGGCAGCCTTGGGCTGCCAGCAATCCAGGCGGACCTGATCCATGTCCAAGCGTGATTATTACGAAGTGCTTGGTGTCGAGCGTGGCGCCGACACCAAGGACATCAAGAAGGCGTACCGACGCCTGGCTCAGAAGCATCACCCTGACCGCAATCCGGATGACGAGGCCTCGGCGGAGAAGTTCCGCGAAGTGTCGGAAGCCTATGAAGTGCTGTCCGATGCGGACAAGCGCGCGGCCTATGACCAGTTCGGTCATGCCGGTGTCGACGGCCAGGGCGGCGGTGGCTTCGGCGGCGGTGGCTTTGGTGGTGGTGCCGGTGGCTTCGGCGACGTGTTCGGCGATGTCTTCGGTGACATCTTCGGTGGCGGCGGTGGTCGTCGCAATCCGAACGCTCCGCAGCGTGGCAGCGACCTGCGCTACAACCTTGATCTCGATCTGGAATCGGCGGTCGCCGGTACCACGGTCGACATCCGCGTGCCGCGTCTGGCTGCCTGTGGTCACTGTGATGGTGACGGCGCCGAGCCGGGTTCCACCAAGGAAACCTGCCCGACCTGCAACGGCATGGGCAAGGTGCGCATGCAGCAGGGCTTCTTCGCGGTCGAGCAGGCATGTCCGACCTGCCACGGGCGTGGCGAGAAGATCAGCGTACCGTGCCGCAAGTGTCACGGCGAAGGCCGCGTGCAGGAATCCAAGACCCTCTCGGTCAAGATTCCGCCGGGCGTCGACACCGGTGACCGTATCCGCCTGAACGGCGAAGGCGAGGGCGGTGTCAACGGCGGGCCGTCAGGTGATCTGTATGTCCAGGTCAATCTGCGCGAGCACGAGATCTTCAAGCGTGATGGGCGTCACCTGCAGTGTGAAGTGCCGATCAGCTTCGTGGATGCAGCGCTCGGTGGTGAGCTCAACGTCCCGACGCTGGATGGTCGTGTCGTGCTCAAGATTCCGGCCGAGACCCAGACGGGCAAGTTGTTCCGACTGCGCGGCAAGGGCGTCAAGCCGGTGCGTGGTGGCCCTGCCGGCGATCTGCTGTGCAAGGTGGTCATCGAGACACCTGTCAGCCTGAACGAAGAGCAGAAGGAGCTGCTGCGCCAGTTCCAGCAGAGCCTTGGCGATACCGGCAAGAGCCACTCGCCGAAGGAGAACAGCTTCTTCGATGGCGTGAAGAAGTTCTTCGAGGACATGAAGCCCTAGGCTGCGTCTTCGTTCTCCTCCGCGCTGGCGGATGCGCAACGCGAAAGCCCCACCCCGATGACTCGGGTGTGGGGCTTTTTCATTGTCAGGGCTCGCCTGACATGTCATCAGCGATGCGCTGTCAGGCGATGTTTCACTCTTGAGAGGCTGGCGTGAAGGCCTCGGGCTCGATCACCGCGAAACAGCTCAGCAGCGTGGTCTGGAAGCTGCTGAAGTTGTCATCCGAGACCATCAGGAAGCGATTGCCCTCCAGGTGCGTGAGCCCTTCGAAGTTGTCCAGTGACCACCCCTCGCCACTCGACAGGCGGGCAAGGGTGCGGACCTCGACAGTCGTCCCCGGCTCTCCCAGATGCGCGCGACGCAGGCTGATGACCAGCGGATAGGGCGGCGAGAAGGCGCGCTCCAGCATCAGGATGTCCCCGTCCGGCAGCATCTCCATGGCGGTCAGGCTCGAGCCCGTGTCGCTGGCCAGGGGGTAGCGCCATTCCTGCTTGCCATCCAGCGTGAACAGGCGCGTGGTGCCTTCGTCCATGCCCTCCGGGGTGGCTTCCAGACCGGCGAGCAGGCCGTACTCGGGGTGCAGGGTCAGCGCCTCCATGCCATTGTTGGGGGCGGCACCGCGTACGCCCACGGGGGTGGCGGGTTCGCTGATCGCCAGTCCGCTGGGCAGGAAGTGCTCGACTCGGGGTTGCTGCTCGAAGCTGATGACCAGACGGGTATCGCCGCGCCGGCCGTTGTGGTCCTTCAGCAGCTGCATGCCTTCGGCATCGCTCAGGGCGCCTTGCAGGGAGATGTCGGTCTCGTCGCGCAGCGTATAGGTCTTGAGTGCCTTGGCACCGACCAGCTCCCCATGGCGGAAGGCCAGACGCAGGCGGTGCAGCCAGCCTCGGTCCGACACGGCGTACAGCAGGGATTCATCCTTGTCCCAGCCGATATCGGACAGGCCGCCGACGGGGGTGCCATCCAGCCACTTGCCTGGCAGCTTGAGGGTGCCGCACCACTGGATCTCCGGCAGCTGGCTCATCTGCTCCGGCGAGGCCAGCGAGTAGGGGCGCGGGTGAACGCCACAGGCACTCAGCAGGCCGGCAACTGCCGTGGCAAGGGTTGCGAGGCGCAGCAGGCGCCAATGACGAATGGCATAACGATGAAGTAGCGACATGCTGACTCCGGGAACTGAGCGGTGAAGAGGGAGTGACGTGGACGGGCAAGAACTCAGTCTCCCGCTACTCTAGCGCGTAACGGGGGCAAATACATGACGTCAGCCAACGCTGCAGGCGGCTGATATACTCGCGGGGACAGCACAGGTGGCACACCCTCATCATCGCCGTGGGGTGGCTGCCCTCAAGACCCACAACAGGCAGGAGTCAGCATGACCCGTATCGCAATCATGGGCGTCGCCGGACGCATGGGACGCACGTTGGTCGAGGCCGTCGGTGCCGTGGAAGGCCTGACGCTGACAGCGGGCATCGTCGAGGCCGGTAGCTCCCTGGCAGGTGCCGACATCGGCGAGCTGGCGGGGCAGGGGCGTCTGGGTGTGGTCGCCAGTGACAGTCTGGCCGCCGTGGTGGATGACGTCGATGTCGTGATCGATTTCACCGCGCCGCAGGTGACGCTGGCCAATCTGGCGCTGTGTTCGGAGCACGGCAAGCGCATGGTCATCGGCACGACCGGTTTCAGCCCGGAGCAGCTCGAGCAACTGGATGGCTATCGCGACAGCGTGCCCTTCGTGTTTGCCGCCAACATGAGCTCCGGCGTCAATCTGACGCTGAAGCTGCTGGAAACGGCAGCCCAGGCACTGGGGGATGCGGGGTATGACATCGAGATCATCGAGGCGCACCACCGCCACAAGGTCGATGCCCCCTCCGGCACGGCACTGGCGATGGGCGAGGCGGTGGCACATGCCATCGGTCGTGATCTCGAGACCCACGGTGTCTTTGCACGCGAAGGACAGTGTGGTCCGCGCACCGACAAGGAAATCGGCTTCGCCACCGTGCGTGCCGGTGACATCGTCGGCGAGCATACCGTGATGTTCGCCACCGAAGGCGAGCGCATCGAGATCACCCACAAGGCCTCAAGCCGCATGACCTTCGCCAAGGGCGCGGCGCGTGCCGCCGAGTGGCTGTCAGCGCGTGGCGTTGGACGCTACGACATGCAGGACGTGCTGGGTCTCAAGTGATGTCCCGTCGGGGGCTCGGGTCGAGATCGCGTCCCGGGCACTCGATTTGCCGCGTTCGAGTGGCTTCCGGGCGCATCGTGGAAGCTGTCACCGCCGACAGGATATTGTCCGTCGGCAGTGATGGATGTCGCACCTTGCGGCGGGAATTGTTCCTGGCAGGTGACTCAGGGGGCAGGCTCGCGATCACTCCCGATGCTCCATAAGCTGACCGCTGTGACGAAACGACCGTATGGTGGGCACTGCCGCCCGCTCGCGGTGCAGTCATGGGGTGGTCAGCACCGCAGGATTCGGGTAATCTCTACCCAATTTGGCCGCACTCTTGGGGCCGCTGTGACAAGCAATATTCCGAAGAATGATAACAAGCGGGATGAAGCCTGATTTTTCGGTTTCGTCCCGCTTTTTTGCAGCCTGAATTTGCCGCTTCCGGCGAGCGCTCCTCACATGGGGAAGGCGCGTGGGAAGAGTGGCAGCGGGACCCAGACTCGGCGTCAGCCGAGTACGACAATCAAGCAGCATGTCCGGTGTTCGACCGCGGATTCCGGGCAGGAAAGTGGACACTTAGGGGAGGACGTTGCGTTGATCAAACCCGCGATACTGGCCTTGGAAGACGGCAGTGTATTTCACGGCAGCGCCATCGGCGCTGATGGGCAGACCAGTGGCGAGGTGGTGTTCAACACTGCCATGACCGGCTACCAGGAAATCCTGACCGATCCCTCCTACACCCGACAGATCGTCACTCTGACGTATCCGCACATCGGCAATACCGGCATCAACGACGAGGACAACGAGTCCGATCATGTCGCGGCCGCCGGCCTGGTCATCCGCGACCTCCCGCTGCTGGCCAGCAACTTCCGCTCCACTCGCTCTCTCGATCAGTACCTGCGTGACGAGAATGTCGTCGGCATCGCGGATATCGATACGCGTCGTTTGACGCGCATCCTGCGCGAGAAGGGCTCGCTGAACGGCGCCATTCTCGCCGGTGAGGATGCTCAGGGAGGTGACGCCGTCGAGCGTGCGCTGGAAGCCGCTCGTGCCTTCCCGGGCCTCAAGGGCATGGACCTGGCCAAGGAAGTCTCCTGCCGCGAGTCATTCGAGTGGCACGAAGGCGAATGGACCCTGGGAGAAGGCTACGCCGACACCCGTGAGTCAGAGCGCCCCTTCCACGTGGTCGCCTACGACTACGGCGTCAAGCACAACATCCTGCGCATGCTGGCCTCGCGTGGCTGCCGTCTGACCGTCGTGCCGGCGCAGACGCCTGCCGCCGAGGTGCTGGCGCTCAACCCGGATGGCATCTTCCTGTCCAACGGTCCGGGCGACCCCGAACCCTGCGACTACGCCATCACCGCGATTCGTGAAGTGCTCGAGACCGAGACGCCGGTCTTCGGCATCTGCCTCGGTCACCAGCTGCTGGCCCTGGCCTCCGGTGCGACCACCGTCAAGATGGGCCACGGTCACCATGGTGCCAACCACCCGGTGCAGGATCTTGACAGTGGTGTGGTGATGATCACCAGTCAGAATCACGGCTTCGCGGTGGATGAAGCCGGTATGCCGAGCCATCTGCGCGCGACCCACAAGTCGCTGTTCGACGGCAGTCTGCAGGGCATCGAGCGCACCGACCGTCCGGCCTTCAGCTTCCAGGGTCACCCGGAAGCCAGCCCCGGCCCGCAGGACGTCGCCCCGCTGTTCGATCGTTTCATCGAGATGATGCGCGCGCGACGCTGAGCCGAGCGCAGGCCCGAGGGCCTGATCCATCGTTGAGTTCAGTCACCAGATCATTGCGGGAAGAGACATGCCGAAACGTACAGACCTGAAAAGCATCCTGATCATCGGCGCCGGCCCCATCGTCATCGGCCAGGCGTGCGAGTTCGACTATTCCGGCGCACAGGCCTGCAAGGCCCTGCGTGAAGAGGGTTACCGGGTCATTCTGGTCAACTCCAACCCGGCCACCATCATGACCGACCCGGTGATGGCCGACGCGACCTACATCGAGCCGATCACCTGGGAGACCGTGGCGCGCATCATCGAGAAGGAGCGTCCGGACGCCATCCTGCCGACCATGGGTGGCCAGACCGCACTGAACTGTGCACTGGCCCTGGAGCGCGAAGGTGTGCTCGAGAAATTCGGCGTCGAGATGATCGGTGCCAACGCCGATACCATCGACAAGGCCGAAGACCGTGATCGCTTCGACAAGGCGATGAAGAAGATCGGCCTGGCGTGCCCGAAGGCCAAGGTCGCACACTCCATGGAAGAGGCCTGGGAAATCCAGGCCGAGCTGGGCTTC
The DNA here is from genome assembly GCF_029846335.1 of Cobetia sp. 3AK. NCBI lineage: Bacteria > Pseudomonadati > Pseudomonadota > Gammaproteobacteria > Oceanospirillales > Halomonadaceae > Cobetia > Cobetia sp. 3AK. The sequence continues at coordinate 307,446 of NZ_JARWKR010000006.1, forward strand.
CCGTCCATCATCCGTCCCAGCTTCACCATGGGCGGTTCCGGCGGCGGCGTGGCGTACAACCGTGAAGAATTCGAAGAGATCTGCCATCGCGGTTTCGAGCTGTCGCCGACCCGTGAGCTGTTGATCGACGAATCGCTGCTGGGCTGGAAGGAATACGAGATGGAGGTCGTTCGTGACAAGAACGACAACTGCATCATCGTGTGTGCCATCGAGAACTTCGACCCGATGGGCGTGCATACCGGTGACTCCATCACTGTCGCCCCGGCACAGACCCTGACCGACAAGGAATACCAGCTGATGCGTGATGCATCGCTGGCCGTCCTGCGCGAGATCGGTGTCGAGACCGGTGGCTCCAACGTCCAGTTCGGCATCTGCCCGGACACCGGTCGCATGGTCGTGATCGAGATGAACCCGCGCGTGTCGCGCTCCTCTGCACTGGCCTCCAAGGCGACCGGTTTCCCGATCGCCAAGATCGCCGCCAAGCTGGCCATCGGGTATACCCTGGACGAGCTGCAGAACGACATCACCGGTGGCAAGACGCCGGCGTCCTTCGAGCCGTCCATCGACTATGTCGTCACCAAGATTCCGCGCTTCACCTTCGAGAAGTTCCCGCAGGCCAATGACCGTCTGACCACGCAGATGAAGTCGGTCGGCGAAGTCATGGCCATCGGTCGTACCTTCCAGGAATCCCTGCAGAAGGCACTGCGTGGCATGGAGACCGGTGTCGATGGTCTCGATCCCATCGTGGCCGACTATGGCGACGAGAACATGGCGCGCATCAAGGGCGAGCTGCAGGCCGCCGGTGCTGAGCGTATCTTCTACATCGCCGACGCCATGCGTGCCGGCCTTGGCATCGAAGAGATCTTCCGTCTCACCAACATCGACCGCTGGTACCTGGTGCAGCTGGCCGACCTGATCGCTCAGGAAGGCGAAGTGGCGGCGAGTTCTCTGGGCGAGATGGATGCCAATCGTCTGTTCCGTCTCAAGCGCAAGGGCTTCAGTGATGCCCGTCTGGCGCGCCTGATGGGCGTGTCCGAGAAGGCCTTCCGCAAGCATCGTCAGCAGCAGGGCATCCGCCCGGTCTACAAGCGTGTCGATACCTGTGCCGCGGAGTTCGCTTCCGACACCGCCTACATGTACTCCACCTACGAGGAGGAGTGTGAGGCCGAGGTCAGCGACAAGAAGAAGATCATGGTGCTGGGCGGTGGTCCGAACCGCATCGGTCAGGGCATCGAGTTCGACTACTGCTGCGTCCACGCCTCCCTCGCCATGCGCGCGGACGGCTACGAGACCATCATGGTCAACTGCAACCCGGAAACCGTGTCCACCGACTACGACACCTCCGATCGCCTCTACTTCGAGCCGGTGACGCTGGAAGACGTGCTGGAGATCGCCGACAAGGAACAGCCTGTCGGTGTCATCGTCCAGTTCGGCGGTCAGACGCCGCTGAAGCTGGCCCGTGAGCTCGAGGCCGCCGGTGTGCCGATCATCGGTACCACGCCGGACGCCATCGATCGCGCCGAAGACCGCGAACGTTTCCAGCAGATGATCGAGAAGCTCGGTCTCATCCAGCCGGAAAACGCCACCGCACGCAGCTTCGAGGAGGCCTTCGTCAAGGCCGAAACCATCGGCTACCCGCTGGTGGTGCGTCCGAGCTACGTGCTGGGCGGCCGCGCGATGGAAATCGTCTACTCCGCCTCCGAGCTCGAGAACTACATGACCCACGCGGTCAAGGTCTCCAATGACTCGCCGGTGCTGCTGGATCACTTCCTGAATGCCGCCATCGAGGTCGACATCGACGCGGTGTCCGACGGCAAGCAGGTCGTGATCGGCGCCATCATGCAGCACATCGAGCAGGCTGGTATCCACTCCGGTGACTCGGCGTGCGCACTGCCGCCTTACTCGCTGCCGGCAGACGTCCAGGAAGAGATGCGTGAGCAGGTCAAGCGCATGGCGCTGGAGCTCAACGTCGTCGGTCTGATGAACGTTCAGCTGGCCTGGCAGGATGGCGTGATCTATGTCATCGAGGTCAACCCGCGTGCCTCGCGTACCGTGCCGTTCGTCTCCAAGTGCATCGGCCAGTCACTGGCGCAGATCGCCGCGCGTTGCATGGCCGGCCAGACCCTGGAAGAGATCGGTTTCACCCAGGAAATCGTGCCGACCTTCTACAGCGTCAAGGAAGCGGTGCTGCCGTTCGCCAAGTTCCCGGGTGTCGATCCGATCCTGTCACCGGAAATGAAGTCCACCGGTGAAGTGATGGGCTCTGGCGATACCTTCGCCGAGGCCTTCTACAAGGCGCAGCTGGGCGCCGGGGAAGCCATCCCGACATTGACGGGCGATCGCAAGGCGTTCCTGTCCGTGCGCGAGTTCGACAAGGCGGGCGTTATCGAGGTGGCCCGCTCTCTGGTAACATTGGGCTTTACGCTTTGTGCTACCCGTGGCACGGCAGAGGTGATTGCCGCTGCCGGGCTCGAGGTTGAACCCGTCAACAAGGTGTTCGAGGGGCGGCCGCATATCGTCGACATGATCAAGAACGGCGAGATCGCCTACATCGTCAACACCACTGAGGGACGTCAGGCCATCAATGACTCGTCCGTGATTCGCCGCACTGCGCTGGCGCACAAGGTGCCCTATGCCACGACGTTGGCGGGTGCCAATGCCGTGTGCATGGCGCTCGAGTACGGAAACGATGTCAAGGTCCGTCGTCTCCAGGATCTGCATGCAGGAGTCATGATATGAGTAGAAGTCCGATGACCGTCGAGGGCGAAGATCGCCTGCGCAAGGAGCTCGAGCACCTCAAGGGCACGGAACGCCCCAAGGTCATCGCTGACATCGCGGAAGCACGTGAGCACGGCGATCTCAAGGAGAACGCCGAGTATCACGCCGCGCGTGAGCAACAGGGTTTCATCGAGGGGCGTATCCAGGAGATTGAAGCCAAGCTCTCGATGTCCCAGGTCATCGATGTCACCAAGCTGCCCAAGACAGGCAAGGTGATCTTCGGTACCACGGTTGATCTGATGAACCTCGATGACGACAGCGAAGTGCGCTATCGCATCGTGGGTGAGGATGAGGCCAGCATCAAGGACGGCAAGATCTCCGTTACCTCACCGATCGCGCGTGCGCTGATCGGCAAGGAAGAAGGGGATGTCGTGGTCGTGCGTACCCCGGGTGGCGATGTGGAGTATGAAATCTCCGAAGTGCATCACATCTGAAGCACGTCACATCTGAAGAGCATCGCCTCTGATTCGTCAGATTTCGATGTCATGACAGCCCTGCCGGTCATCCCGGCAGGGCTGTTTTTTTGGCCTGCGGGCACGGAATCCTTCAGGGAGGGAGTAATGGAAGTACAGGGAAGTCAGCCGGAAAAGCGCATCATGGCAACCTCCATGGTGGCCATCTTCATGGTGCTCGGGCTCATGCTGTTCGGGGTGGCATATGTGGTCTCCCAGTCGTTTGCCTATCGGTACACCGGGGACTCGGCGCTGTTGACGCCGTCATTGGTCCTGGGGAGTGCCCTGTTGGCGAGGGGAGTTTTCCACCTGGTGGTGCCGCTGGCGCACTTCGGCGATCAGTCGCTTTATCTGCGGCCGTCACCACTCATTGGGTGTCGCAAGATCGAGTATGAGCTGATCGAGGATTTCACTTTCGACAAGAAGACGCTGGTCATCAAGTATCGTGATGCCGGCAACGGTGAGGGGGAGTCCAGGCAGACGACACTCAAGCGTCATCAGGTCACCCAGCGGGCGCTGGATGACATCACCTTCGAGCTGAATCAGCGCGTCAGGTCGTGATTGTCAGTCACAGAAAACAGAAACGCCGCCCTCGATGAGGGCGGCGTTTCTGTCTGCGGCAGGCGTGGCGTGCGAGGTGAGCCTCGTCAGGCCTGGGCCCGGCGGCTTACTTCTCGCTGAAGCGCTGTACGTTGGACAGCTTCGGCTTGGCCTGCGGGTTGCGGCGATACAGCAGGGCGATCTTGCCGATGCTCTGGATCAGGGTCGCGCCGGTTTCGCTGCACAGGTGGCGAGCCACCTCGCCACGGGCTTCGCGATCATTGATCGCCAGCTTCAGCTTGATCAGTTCGTGATCGTGCAGTGCGCGCTCGAGTTCGGTCACGACGCCGTCGGAAAGGCCGTTTTCCGAGACGGTGACGATCGGGTCAAGATGGTGCCCGATGCTGCGAAATGCTTTCTTTTGTGACTGTGACAAGCTCATGGTATCGTAAAGTTTCCCTGTTGGCGTCCGATGGGAGCGGGGAGCGTAGCGAAAGACAGGGTCGACTCCAGGGCTTGAAATCCAGGGGTGTGAACCCGTCTGTTGCGCAGGCAATGTCTGTGCCCGCGGGCGGAACCGCGCGCAGGACCCGCCATTCTACTCCATGACGACGCTCATGACACGACCCGTGCGCAAGCTTGCCACGCCTTTCGTGTCGTCGTTATCCCCCCGCACCATCTCCCGCCAGTATTCGATTTCCCCCGACATTCCAGGTGACAACGTGGCTCACCCCAGCAAGAGCAGCGCTGGCTGGATGAAGGAACACTTTGATGACGCCTATGTCCAGCGCAGCTGGGCCGATGGCTATCGTTCCCGTGCCAGCTACAAACTGATTGAAATCGATGACAAGGACCGCCTGCTCAAGCCGGGCGCTACCGTCATCGACCTAGGTGCCGCCCCCGGTGGCTGGAGCCAGATCGCCGCGGATCGCGTCGGCATGGAAGGCGTGGTCATCGCCTCCGACATCCTTGAGATGGACGCCCTGGCCGGCGTCGATTTCATCCAGGGTGACTTCACCGAAGAGGCCGTGCTGAACCAGATTCTGGCCACCTTGGGGGATCGCCCGGTGGATCTCGTGATCTCCGACATGGCACCCAACATGAGCGGCATGAGCGCGATAGATCAGCCTGCCGGCATGTATCTGGTCGAGCTGGCGCTGGATCTGGCGCGCCAGACGCTCAAGCCGGGTGGCAACTTTCTGGTCAAGGTCTTCCAGGGAGAGGGCTTCGATGCCTACCTGAAGGACATGCGTGGCAGCTTCAACAAGGTCGTCACGCGCAAGCCGGAAGCGTCGCGCGCCCGCTCGCGCGAGGTCTACCTGCTTGGGCAGGGGTTCAAGGGCTGACGTTGCCCTCGATGCCAGGCGATCCCGATTTCTGCCCCGGACGACGACTTCATCACCGGTTAAGGCGGCCGATGGCATACTTGGTCAGGCTGGAATCATTGTGCCTCGGTCGAAGTCGTTGTATCTCTGATATAGGCCGACTATCGGCTGAATAGTCCGGTGCCGGCCTTTAAGCAATGGTTGCCGGCCCCCATCTGGTGTAGTGTCGATAGCATTGGGCCTTGAGCACGGAGGGCCGGTAACAGGTTGATGAGATGCCAAGGTCGCATCATCATCGATCGGCAAGCAGAACAACGCAGGCAAGCTTTGAGTGACTCGGTAGGCAAGGCGGCGTGTTGCGTCGTTTGATACCCCGCAGGCACGATCAGATAGCATGGCAGGCCACCACAAGACGGCAGTCGGAGTATTCACGGCATGCCAAGACAGATTCATGCAATGAGGGTGTCCCCTTGAACGACATGGCGAAGAACCTGATTCTCTGGTTGATCATCGCGGCAGTGCTGCTGACGGTGTTCAACAACTTCAGCGTCGATACCTCGCCGCAGGCGATGAACTATTCACAGTTCGTCCAGCAGGTGCAGAACGACCGGATCAAGAGTGTGACCATCGATGGCTACACCATCGAGGGTGAGCGGGCCGACGGCTCCAGCTTTACCACCATCCGGCCGGCGGCGTCCGATCCCAAGCTGATGGATGACCTGCTCTCCAACAAGGTGGAGGTCATCGGCAAGAAGCCTGAGCAGCAGTCGCTGTGGACACGTCTGTTGATTGCCAGCTTCCCGATTCTGATCATCCTGGCCATCTTCATGTTCTTCATGCGCCAGATGCAGGGTGGTGGTGCCGGCAAGGGTGGCCCGATGAGCTTCGGCAAGTCGAAGGCCAAGCTGCTGAGCCAGGATCAGATCAAGACCACCTTCAGCGACGTCGCGGGCTGTGATGAAGCGAAGGAAGAGGTCGAGGAACTGGTCGACTTCCTCAAGGACCCCAGCAAGTTCCAGCGTCTTGGCGGTCAGATTCCGCGTGGCGTACTGATGGTGGGTCCGCCGGGTACCGGCAAGACCCTGCTCGCCAAGGCGATTGCCGGCGAGGCCAAGGTGCCGTTCTTCAGCATCTCCGGTTCTGACTTCGTCGAGATGTTCGTCGGTGTCGGTGCCTCCCGTGTGCGTGACATGTTCGAGCAGGCCAAGAAGCAGGCGCCGTGCATCATCTTCATCGATGAGATCGACGCCGTCGGCCGCCACCGTGGCTCCGGCATGGGCGGTGGTCACGATGAGCGCGAGCAGACCCTGAACCAGCTGCTGGTCGAGATGGATGGCTTCGAAGCGAATGACGGCATCATCGTCATCGCCGCGACCAACCGTCCAGACGTGCTTGACCCCGCATTGCTGCGCCCGGGCCGTTTCGATCGCCAGGTGATGGTAGGCCTGCCGGACATCCGCGGCCGCGAGCATATCCTCGGCGTTCACCTGCGCAAGGTGCCGATGGGCGACGACGTGGTGCCGGTCAATATCGCACGGGGTACGCCGGGCTTCTCTGGCGCGGATCTGGCCAACCTGGTCAATGAAGCGGCCCTGTTCGCTGCACGTCGCAACAAGCGCCTGGTCGGCATGGAAGAGCTCGAGCTGGCCAAGGACAAGATCATGATGGGCGCCGAGCGCAAATCGATGGTCATGTCCGAGAAGGAGAAGCGCAACACGGCCTATCACGAGTCCGGTCACGCCATCATCGGTCTGGTGATGCCAGAGCATGATCCGGTCTACAAGGTCTCGATCATTCCGCGAGGCCGTGCGCTGGGTGTGACGATGTTCCTGCCGGAAGAGGACCGCTACAGCTATTCTCGCCAGCAGATCATCAGTCAGATCTGCTCGCTGTTCGGCGGTCGTATCGCCGAAGAGATGACGCTGGGGCCGAATGGTGTCACCACCGGGGCTTCCAACGATATCAAGCGTGCCACCGAGCTTGCCCACAACATGGTCGCCAAATGGGGTCTCTCCAGTGAAATGGGCCCGATCATGTACGATGAGGACGAGTCTCACCAGTTCCTCGGCGGTCCGGGTCAGGGCGGCGGCAAGCTGAAGTCGGGCGACACCACCTCACGTCTCGACAAGGAAGTGCGTCGTATCATCGACGAGTGCTACGCCAAGGCGCAGCAGATCCTTGAGGAGAATCGCGACAAGCTGGATGCGATGACCGAGGCGCTGATGACCTACGAGACCATCGATGCCGAGCAGCTGGCCGACATCATGGCAGGGCGCACTCCGCGTCCGCCCAAGGACTGGGGTGGCCCGGCCGGTGGTGGTGACAGTGGTCTCGTCGCACCGGTGGCCGACACGCCGAAAGCTGAGGCGCCTGAGGCCCCCGGGTCAGACGGTGATGACGCAGACACTGACGACGGTGAGGAAGATACGCGCCGCCGTCCGTCAGATCCGCTGGGTGGTCCAAGCGGTCACTGAGCCATGAATCAGCCATCATCGCGCTGACTCTCACAACGCCCGAGCGGACATTCCGCTCGGGCGTTGTCGTTTTCGGGGCAGACATTCGCGGCGCCCTGGATGCCCCGAGGCGGCTGATGGCAGGTGATGTCATCCGCGATCAGGCGTCGGGGTGAGCCGGCTAAGTGTGGGTGAGGCGGTGTGACTCACTATCCTGCGCGGCGTGGCTCAGGTTCCTGACCCTGATCAGATGATTTGCCTGGGCAGATGGCGTTGCCATCTGCTGACGCCCCATGTGGCGGCCGTTCGACGCCTTGCGCGGCCGATGAGGCCTCTTTAAAGTGGGTGCCCGATTCCTTCTCCGGCAGCCATGATGTTCGTCCTGGCTGCCCGTTTTCTGCATGGGTGATCATGTCGACTTACGCTGATTCACTGCCACGCGAGCCCGTGGTGGGCCATTCAATGGCGCTTGACTGCGGTGGACGCACGCTTGACCTGTCACGCCCGCGTGTCATGGGGATTCTCAATGTGACCCCGGACTCCTTCTCGGATGGTGGGCGCAGCGCGACCCTGGACGCCGCGCTGCGCCATGCCGAGCAGATGCTGGCCGATGGCGCCGCCATCATCGACGTGGGTGGTGAGTCGACCCGCCCGGGGGCGAGCCCTGTCAGTGCGGATGAGGAGCTGGCACGTGTCTGTCCGGTCGTCGAGCGGCTGGTGAGCGAGCTGGGGGCGCTGGTGAGCGTCGATACCAGTACCCCGGAGGTGATGCAGGAAACGGCACGTCTCGGGGCTGGCATGATCAATGACGTGCGTGCATTGCGTCGTGAGGGCGCCCTTGAGGCGGCCGCGCGCAGCGGCCTGCCGGTGTGCCTGATGCACATGCGTGGCGAGCCGGACACCATGCAGCAGGATACCGCCTATGCGCAGTCGATCGAGGATGAGGTCAGTGGCTTTCTAGCCGAGCGCATCACCGTCTGTGAGGCCGCAGGGATCGAGCGTTCGCGTCTGTTGCTGGACCCCGGCTTCGGCTTCGGCAAGTCCCTGCAAGACAATCTGCGTCTGTATCACCGCATGGCGCAGCTGCACGAATTCACCCTCCCGCTGCTGATCGGCACCTCTCGCAAGAGCATGATCGGCAATGCGCTCGGGCGCGCGGTAGAGGATAGACTGGCTGGCAATCTGGCGCTGACGGCACTTGCCGTCCGTGAAGGTGCCCGATTGCTACGCGTTCACGACGTGGCCCCGACTGTCGATGCTGTCGACATGACGTGGGCCGTGCTACAGGAAGGCACGATACGATGAGTCGACGTTATTTTGGTACGGATGGTATTCGCGGCACGGTCGGTGAATTCCCGATCACGCCAGACTTCATGCTCAAGCTGGGCTGGGCGGCCGGGCGTGTCTTTGCACGCCATGGCCGCGGCAAGGTACTGATCGGCAAGGACACGCGCATCTCGGGGTACATGTTCGAGTCGGCGCTGGAGTCCGGTCTTTCTGCCGCAGGCGTGGATGTCTCCCTGCTGGGGCCGATGCCGACACCGGGCATCGCCTATCTGACGCGGACCTTCCGCGCGGATGCCGGTATCGTGATCTCGGCCTCGCACAATGCCTATCCGGACAATGGCATCAAGTTCTTCTCCGCGGCCGGCACCAAGCTGGATGATGCGCTGGAAGCCGAGATCGAGGCCGAGCTGGATCGCGATATCGAGATCGTCGGGCCGGATAGCCTCGGCAAGGCCTCGCGCATCCAGGATGCCGCCGGCCGTTACATTGAATTCTGCAAGTCGACCCTGCCGGGCCGTCTGGGCCTGCATGGCATGAAAGTGGTGCTGGATTGCGCGCATGGCGCGACCTACCACATCGCGCCGAATGTCTTCCGTGAGCTGGGCGCCAAGGTCAGCGTCATCGGTGGCGAACCGGATGGTCTGAACATCAACCAGGATGTCGGCTCCACCAACCCGCAGGCACTGCGGGCGGCCGTGATCGAGCAGGGCGCCGATCTTGGCGTGGCCTTCGATGGCGACGGGGACCGTCTGATCCTGGTCGATGCCGATGGCCGGGTCATCGATGGCGATGACATCCTCTACATGATCGCGCGGGATCGTCACGAGCGTGGGGTGCTGGGGGGCGGTGTCGTCGGCACGCTGATGTCCAACTTCGGTCTGGCGGCAGCGCTGGAAGGTCTGGGAATTCCCTTCGAGCGTGCCAAGGTCGGTGATCGCTATGTCATCGAGCGTCTGGAAGCCAATGGCTGGCAGTTGGGGGGGGAATCCTCCGGTCACATCGTCTGCAGCCATATCCAGAGCACCGGGGATGGCATCGTCTCCGCGCTGCAGGTGCTGGCGATCATGGCGCGTGAGGAATGTTCTCTCAGTGAGTTGCTGGTCGGTTTCGAGAAGGCGCCGCAGGCGTTGATCAACGTACGTCTGACTCCGGGCTGTGACAACCAGGCGCTGATGGCGGCGGATGCCGTCCAGGCCGCGGTAGCGGAAGTGGAAGAGACGCTGGGCAGCGAAGGACGCGTGCTGTTGCGTCCCAGTGGTACCGAGCCACTGATCCGTGTCATGGTCGAGGGGCGGCCGCACTTTGATGTGCAGGCACTGGCCCGTCAGATCGCCTCGGCGGTCGAGGCCAGCATGCAGGCCCGCTGATATCACCCGCGGTCATCAGAATCGACGACAGGCGCCCAGTGCGCCTGTCGTCGATTCTGAGCGCCATGAAAGGCCCGATCGAGCGTGCCTGCAGGGCTTGACAGTTCGCGATGAGGTTGTCAGTCAGGGGCCGCTCCATTACCATCCTCGCACTGCTCATAAGGGAGAAGCACATGCGTACACCGCTGATTGCCGGTAACTGGAAGATGAATGGCGATCTTGCCCTGATCGACGAGTTCGCCGACGCACTGGGGGCTGCAGCGCTGCCCCAGGGGGTTCAGGTGGCGTTGGCATTGCCTTTCCCTTATCTGAGCGCTGCGCGCGAGCGGCTGCCGGCGACGGTCCTGCTGGGCGCCCAGACGTTGAACCCGGCGGAATCAGGCGCCTTCACCGGTGAGGTGGCAGGCAGCATGCTCAAGGATGTGGGCATGACGCTGGTGCTGGTCGGGCACTCCGAGCGTCGCAGCCTGTATGGCGAGGACGATGCTGCCGTGCTTGCACGAGTCAATGCGGCTCTCGCGTCAGGCCTCACGCCGGTGCTGTGCATCGGTGAGACACTGGAAGAGCGTGAAGCCGGTGAGTCGGAGCGTGTCGTGCTGGGTCAGCTGGAGGCCGTGTTCTCCGAGCTGTCCGCTGAGGCGCGTGCCCGTCTTGTCGTGGCCTATGAGCCGGTCTGGGCGATCGGTACCGGCCGCACGGCATCGCCTGAGCAGGCGCAAGCCATGCACGCCGCTATCCGTGCACGCCTGGGCGAGTGGTCCGCGTCTCTCGCGGATGCCATGCAATTGCTGTACGGCGGTAGCATGAAAGCTGCCAATGCCGCCGAGCTGCTCGCGCAGCCGGATATCGACGGCGGCCTGGTGGGAGGTGCTTCTCTCCAGGTCGACGAATTCCTAGCCATTTGCCAGTCTGCAGGTTGAATCTCATGCAAGTAGCCGTTCTGATGGTCCATGTGGTACTCGCGGTCGCACTGATCGTGCTCGTCCTTCTCCAGCAGGGCAAGGGTGCCGAAGCTGGCGCTGCCTTCGGTGGTGGTGGTGCTTCCCAGACCGTTTTCGGGTCCAGCGGTAGTGGCAACTTCCTCGCGCGCTTCACCGGCGTGCTGGCAGCAGGCTTCTTCGCGACGTCCCTGACCCTGGCCTGGTTCGCCTCCAATGCCAACCAGACCTCCGTGGAAGCGGGCATCCCGAATGCCACCGTGATCGAGCAGCAGAAAAATTCACTGCCATCACTTGACGACTCCAGTGAAAGTGTGGAGAATACGTCGCCAGTGCTCGAGGAAAGCGGCAACGCAGACCAACCAGTACTCTAAGGAATTCAAGGCATTATCGTTTGAATTCTTCCGGGTAACGTCTCAGGCGATACCCGCCCCCGTGCCGAAGTGGTGGAATTGGTAGACACGCTATCTTGAGGGGGTAGTGACCTTATGGTCGTGGGGGTTCAAGTCCCCCCTTCGGCACCATCCTGTTAGATCGATTGGCAGTCTGGACGCAACTCTGCCACCTTTGAAAGACGTCATTCCTTGACCTCCTTTTACGGTGACATTACCATCGTCCGACTATTGTTGCGGGGTGGAGCAGTCTGGTAGCTCGTCGGGCTCATAACCCGAAGGTCATCGGTTCAAATCCGGTCCCCGCTACCAAGTTTCTTGAAAGGCCCCTTCCTATGAAGGGGCTTTTTGTTAGCACCAGTGCCAATCAGCCACCTAGCTCTCCTCTCTACTCCCGGTCAGGTGCCTGATGCAACTGCTGTAGGAGCCTCGTCTGTGTCAACCAAGGACGCTACGCTTAAAGCGCTTATCGATCCCGTCGTTTCTGCTCTGGGCTTCGAGCTCTGGGGTATCGACTATCTCTCCCAAGGCAAGCAGTCCCGTCTGGTGATCTATATCGACCATTCCGATGGCATTTCCGTGGATGACTGCGCAAGCGTCAGTCGTCAGGTCGGTGCCGTGCTGGATGTCGAGGACCCCATCACGGGCCAGTTCCAGCTTGAAGTTTCATCCCCAGGCATGGATCGTCCGCTGTTCACGCTTGATCAGTACGAGCGCTACATCGGTCATGTGGTGGCACTGCGACTGCGTCAGGCCTTCGATGGCCAGCGCAAGTACCAGGGGCTGGTGACTGGCACCGAAGACGGTGATGTCGTGATCCGGGTCGACGAAGAAGAATACTGCTTTCCGATCGAAAGCATCGACCAGGCACGCATTGTGCCGCAGTTCAAATAACTGACGTTGTCGGCACATTGCTCGCTTGGCGAGCTCGAGTCGATGCGCAAGGACAGGTTTCTGGCGAGGCAAAGTCATGAGCAAAGAGATTCTGCTGGTCGTTGACGCCATCTCCAATGAGAAGGGCGTGCCGCGGGATGTGATTTTCGAGGCCGTCGAGGCGGCACTGGCTTCGGCTTCACGCAAGCGTTTCGATCAGGAAGAGGCGGATATCCGCGTCAAGATCGATCGTGTCACCGGTGATTATGCGACCTTCCGTCGCTGGACCGTCGTGGAAGACGACGAGTTCGAGACGCCGGACTACGAGATCAAGGCCAGTATCGCCGAACAGCGCGAAGAGCCGCTGGCGCTGGGCGCCGTGGTCGAGCAGCAGATCGAGTCCGAAGCCTTCGGTCGTATCGCTGCCCAGACGGCCAAGCAGGTCATCGTGCAGAAGGTGCGCGAAGCCGAGCGTGCCGAAGTCGTTCGCCTGTACGCGGAGCGTGAAGGCGAGCTGGTCGCGGGGATCGTCAAGAAAACGACACGTGACGGCCTGATCATCGACCTGGGCGACAACGCCGAAGGCTTCCTGCCGCGCGGCGAGATGATCCATGGCGAGCGTTACCGCTTGAACGAGCGAGTACGCGCATTGCTCTGGAAGGTTGATACCGAGGCGCGTGGATCCCAGTTGATACTCTCGCGGACGCGTCCGGAGCTGATCATCGAACTGTTCAAGATCGAGGTGCCGGAAATCGCCGAGCAGCTGATCGAGATCAAGGGCGCGGCTCGCGATCCGGGCTCGCGGGCCAAGATTGCGGTCAAGAGCAATGACAAGCGCATCGACCCGATCGGTGCCTGTGTCGGCATGCGCGGCTCGCGTGTGCAGGCCGTGTCAAACGAACTGCGTAATGAACGCGTGGATATCATCCTGTGGGATGACAATCCTGCCCAGTTGGTCATCAACGCCATGGCACCGGCCGATGTCGGCTCCATTCTGGTCGACGAAGACACCCATTCCATGGATGTCGCTGTCGCCGCGGACAATCTGGCACAGGCCATTGGTCGTAGCGGTCAGAACGTGCGCCTGGCCAGTGAGCTGACAGGTTGGTCGCTCAATGTCATGACCGAGGCGGAAGCCGAGGGCAAGCGCGAGCAGGAAATCGACAGCTTTGTCGAATATTTCATCACTCATCTCGAGATTGAAGAGGATCTAGCCCGTGTCCTGGTGGACGAGGGCTTCACCTCACTCGAGGAAATCGCCTATGTCCCGCTCGAGGAAATGCTCGAGGTCGAGGGCTTTGACCAGGATCTGGTCGAGGAGCTGCGCGCTCGGGCCAAGGATGAACTGCTGAATCTCGCCATCGCCACTGAAGAGCAGCTGGACGGCGCACAGCCGGCCGAAGATCTGCTCAACATGGAAGGCATGGAGAGTCATCTGGCATACATCCTGGCCAGCAAGGGTATCGTCACCATGGAAGACCTTGCCGAGCAGGCCATCGATGATCTGAAAGACATCGAAGGCGTCGACGAAGAGCGAGCAGCGGCGTTGATCATGACCGCCCGCGCGCCCTGGTTCGCAAGCGAACAGTAACTAGGTCACGGGCTCAGGAGGGTCGTACATGTCAGAAATGACAGTCAAAGAATTCGCCAAGAAGGTGGGCCGCGAGTCAGCCCGCCTACTGGAACAGATGCACGAAGCTGGTTTGAAGCACAAGTCAGAGAACGACGCCGTGTCCGAGGTCGACAAGCAGAAGCTGCTTGACCACCTCACCAAGAGCCACGGCGGTGGTGCTGCCCCGGCAGCGCCGAAGAACCGCATTACCCTGACCCGCAAGACCAAGTCACGCATCAACACTGGCGGCGGTCGCGGCAAGTCCATCGAGGTGCAGGTCCGCAAGAAGCGTACCTACGTCAAGGATGGTGAAGAGCAGGCCGCAGATGCGCCGGCGACTGAGGCACAGGCTGCCAAGGCGCCTGCCGCCGAGAAGCCGGCTGCTGCCCCGCAGCGTGATGAGCGTCGTGGCAACGACAACCGCCGCGAAGAGCGTCCGCGTCAGAGTGCTCCGGCCGCTGCCGCTGCACCGGTCGCGGATGCTGCGCCGGAAGTCAATGCGCCGCCGAAGGAGCCGCGTGGTGATGCACCGCGTCGCGCCAAGGCTGCGCCGCGTGATGAATCACGTGATCGCCGTGAGGCCCGTGAAGATCGCAGCGAGCGCAAGCGTGGCGGGGCCAAGAAGGTCAAGCGCGCAGAGCGTCGCGGCGGTCGTCGTGGTGGTCGCGATACCAATCGCCAGCCGCCGAAGCCGGTCCAGACCTTCGTGCGTGAAGTCTCCATCCCCGAGTCCATCTCGGTGGCAGACCTCGCCGACAAGATGGCCGTCAAGGCGTCTGAAGTGATCAAGGCCATGTTCAACATGGGCGCTGCGGTCACCATCAACCAGACGATCGATCAGGAAACCGCGACCATCGTGGTCGAGGAAATGGGTCACACGCCCAAGCTGATCAAGGATGACGCGCTCGAGACAGCCGTTCTCGAGGGTATCTCCTACGAGGGTGAGCAGATCACTCGCGCGCCGGTCGTCACTGTCATGGGTCACGTTGACCACGGCAAGACCTCGCTGCTGGATTACATCCGCCGTACCAAGGTGGCCACAGGTGAAGCGGGTGGTATCACCCAGCACATCGGTGCCTACCACGTCGAGCACGACAACGGCGATGTGACCTTCCTGGATACTCCGGGCCACGCGGCGTTCACCGCCATGCGTGCTCGTGGTGCCAAGGCGACTGACGTGGTCATCCTGGTGGTGGCTGCCGATGACGGCGTGATGCCGCAGACCATCGAGGCTGTCGAGCACTCCAAGGCCGCGGGTGTCCCGCTGGTCGTGGCAGTGAACAAGATCGACAAGGAAGGCGCTGATCCGGACCGCGTGAAGAATGAGCTGTCCCAGCACGGCGTCATCTCCGAGGAATGGGGTGGTGATACCCAGTTCGTCCACGTTTCCGCCAAGACTGGCGAAAACATCGACGCGCTGCTGGAAGCCGTCCTGCTGGTCTCCGAAGTGCTCGAGCTTCAGGCCGTGC
The DNA here is from genome assembly GCF_029846335.1 of Cobetia sp. 3AK. Taxonomy (NCBI): domain Bacteria; kingdom Pseudomonadati; phylum Pseudomonadota; class Gammaproteobacteria; order Oceanospirillales; family Halomonadaceae; genus Cobetia; species Cobetia sp. 3AK. The sequence continues at coordinate 322,932 of NZ_JARWKR010000006.1, forward strand.
CGTCCGCGCCGGGTAAAGGCGTCGTGGTCGAGTCGCGTCTCGACAAGGGCCGTGGCCCGGTCGCGACCGTGCTGGTCCAGAACGGTACCCTGAAGAAGGGCGACATCGTCCTCGCTGGCCTGCACTACGGCCGCGTGCGTGCGCTGATCAACGAAGTCGGCAAGCAGGTCGATTCCGCGGGTCCGGCCATGCCGGTCGAGATCCAGGGTCTGGGTGGCACGCCGGAAGCCGGTGAAGAGTTCACCGTGGTCCCGGACGAGAAGAAGGCGCGTGAAGTCGCCAACTTCCGCCAGGGCAAGTACCGCGAGGTGCGTCTGGCGCGTCAGCAGAAGGCCAAGCTGGAGAACATGTTCTCCCAGATGGGTCAGGAAGAAGTCGCCAAGGTCAACGTCGTCCTCAAGGCCGACGTGCAGGGGTCTCTGGAAGCCATCCGTGGCGCTCTGGAAGAGCTCTCCACCGACGAAGTCAAGGTGGCCGTGGTATCTTCCGGCGTCGGCGGCATCACCGGCACCGATGCCAACCTGGCACTCGCTTCCGAAGCGATCCTGGTCGGCTTCAACGTCCGTGCTGACGCTTCCGCCCGTGAGATCGTCGAGCGTGAAGGCCTGGATCTGCGCTACTACAGCGTCATCTACCAGCTGATCGACGAGGTCAAGCTGGCCATGAGCGGCATGCTGGCACCGGAATTCCGCGAGCAGATCGTGGGTGTGGCCGAAGTGCGCGATGTCTTCAAGGCACCGAAGATCGGCGCCATCGCCGGTTGCATGGTCGTCGAAGGCACCATGTACCGCTCCAAGCGCATCCGCGTGCTGCGTGACAACGTGGTCATCTACGAAGGCGAGCTGGAATCCCTGCGTCGCTTCAAGGATGACGTCAACGAAGTCCGCAACGGCATGGAATGTGGTATCGGCGTCAAGAACTACAACGACGTGCAGGTGGGCGACAAGATCGAGGTGTTCGACCAGATTCAGGTCGAGCGTAGCCTCTGATAGCGCCCCTGCGAGGAGAGATCACGGATGCGTGAATACAGCCGTACTGACCGCGTGGCGGACCAGATCCAGCAGGAGCTCGCGCTGTTGATTCAGCGCGAGGTCAAGGACCCGCGCCTTGGCATGCTGACGGTCAGCGCCGCCAAGGTCAGCCGCGACCTGTCCTACTCCGATGTCTACGTGACCCTGCTGGGTGACGACAGTCCGGAACGCATCAAGGAAAATCTTGCCGTGCTCAAGCGCGCGGCAGGTTTCCTGCGCTCCCAGCTGGCGCGCACCATTCAGCTGCGTCACGTGCCGGAACTGCGCTTTCATTACGATGAGAGCGTCGTTCGTGGCCATCACCTGTCTTCACTGATCAATACGGCGGTCGCTGATGACCGCAAGCGCAGTGCAGAACGTGGTGATGATGACAGCGAAGACGGTGCCCCGGGCACCACGCCGGACGCCTGATGGGCCGTCGTCGTCGCGGCCTGCCGATTGACGGCGTACTGTTGCTGGACAAGCCCAAGGGCATGTCCAGCAACTACGCGCTTCAGAAGGCACGCCGCCTCTACCAGGCACAGAAGGCAGGGCATACCGGCACGCTCGATCCGATGGCAACCGGCTTGCTGCCGGTCTGCTTCGGTGAGGCCACCAAGTTCTCCTCGCACCTGCTCGAGGCGGACAAGGTCTATCGGGCACGGATCAAGTTTGGCCAGGTCACCGACACCGGTGATGCGGAAGGCGAGATACTGCGTGAGCGGGAGATTCCCGAGCTTGCGGAGTCCGAGCTGGAAGCGGTGCTGGACCGGTTCCGTGGCGAGATAGATCAGGTGCCGCCGATGTACTCCGCGCTCAAGCACCAGGGACGTCCGCTCTATGAGCTGGCGCGCCAGGGAATTGAAATCGAGCGTGCAGTCCGTCGCGTTACCATCTACAATATGGCGCTTCTTGCACGGCACTCCGATGGTATCGAGATCGAAGTGGCGGTCAGCAAGGGCACCTACATACGCAGTCTGGCCGAGGATATCGGCGAGGCGCTGGGCTGTGGAGCCCACCTCACGGCACTGCGTCGTCTCAAGACAGGCCCGTTCACGGGTGATGCCATGCTGGATTTCGAGCGCCTCGAGGCGCTGGCAGATCAGCAGGCACGTGAAGGCGTTCTGTTGCCTGTCGACATCCTGCTCGATCATCTTCCACGTCTCGACATCACTGCCGAGATGGCTCGGAAGATATTGCGTGGTCAACAGGCTGAAACGACGACAGGGTCGCTGGAAGTGGACTCCCTGGCTCGTGTGTATCAGGACCAGCAGTTGCTCGGGCTGGTCCGGATTGCGGCGGAGGGCATCATCGCTCCTCGCCGACTGCTCAGCTCCGCTGTCGAGGCGGCGGCTGGGTGAGCTGATTGCGGCCTGGCCGCAAGCCGCATGAAGACTGCAAATATGCGTGGTCTTCGACATTTCTTATCTACCAAGCATATTGCTTACTGGAGAGACAGATGGCACTTACCGCTGAGAAGAAGGCTGAGATCGTTAGCGAATTCGGCCGTGGCGAGAACGACACCGGTTCCCCGGAAGTTCAGGTTGCACTGCTGAGCGCCAACATTGATGGCCTGCAGGGCCACTTCAAGGCCAACAAGCAGGATCACCACTCCCGTCGTGGTCTGATCCGCATGGTCAACCAGCGCCGCAAGCTGCTTGACTACCTCAAGCGCAAGGATTTCGAGCGTTACACCGCTCTGATCCAGCGTCTGGGTCTGCGTCGCTAATCAGCGATGTTGCCGCCATGCATTCCGGTGCATGGCGGGCCCCCGGTGGGCACAGGAAAACCGACACTGCCTGCGGGCGGTGTCGGTTTTTTTGTGCCTGATACCGTGGGGAGAAGCGGGCGGGCAATCGCCTCCCGATCCGGCTGCAGCCCGCATGCTGCGTGAGACTCACTCGCTTTTCATTGTCTGCGCCGCGCATTACCATGAGCGCCGGACATCGACGACATCAGACTAAAGGACATGCGCCGTGAACCCGGTTACGCACAGCTTCCAGTACGGTAATGACACCATCACGCTCGAGACCGGTCGCATCGCGCGTCAGGCCACCGGCAGCGTGATGGTGACCATGGGCAATACCTCGGTGTTGTGCACGGTAGTGGCCAGCAAGTCCGCCAAGCCTGGACAGTCCTTCTTCCCCTTGTCGGTGCATTATCAGGAGCGCTCCTACGCGGTCGGCCGCATCCCCGGCAGCTTCTTCAAGCGTGAAGGGCGCCCGACGGAAAAGGAAACGCTGACCTCACGGCTGATTGATCGCCCGATCCGACCGCTGTTCCCGAAAGGCTTCATGAATGAGGTGCAGGTGGTCTGCACGGTGATGTCGGCAGAGCGCAATGTCGATCCGGATATCGCGGCGCTCATCGGTACCTCGGCGGCGCTCAGCATCTCGGGTGTGCCCTTTGCCGGCCCCGTGGGAGCAGCGCGTGTCGGCTTCAGTGAGCAACGGGGCTACTTCCTGAATCCCGGCTACAGCGAGCTTGCCCACTCCGAGCTGGACATGGTGGTGGCAGGTACCGAGCAGGCAGTGCTGATGGTCGAGTCCCAGGCGCAGGAACTCCTGGAAGACGAGATGCTGGGCGCGGTGCTCTACGGCCATCATGAGATGCAGAAGGTGATCACGGCGATCGAGATGTTTGCTGCCAAGGTCAATCGTCCCCAGTGGTCCTGGGTCGCCCAGACGCACGATAGTGTGTTGATGGAGGCGCTGGCGCGTGAGGTGGGCGAGGAGATCGGTGAGGCCTACCGTCTGCATGACAAGATGGAGCGTCAGGATGCGCTGGCATCACTCAAGGCTCGGGCGATTCAGGCGCTGGAGACGCAAGGGGATGCACGCTTCGAGGCAAGTGCGGTGGCCAGTGCCTTCGCTGCACTGGAGAAGCGCATCGTCCGTCAGCGCGTGATTGCCGGTGAGCCGCGCATCGATGGTCGTGATGCACGCACCGTGCGTCCGCTGGACATCGCCGTTGGCGTCCTGCCCAAGGCCCACGGCTCTGCGCTGTTCACGCGCGGCGAGACACAGGCCATGGTGACGGCAACGTTGGGCACCACACGTGACGCCCAGCTGGTGGAGGGACTGTCAGGTGAGAAGCATGATCGCTTCATGCTGCACTACAACTTCCCGCCTTACTGTGTCGGCGAGACGGGCTTCATCGGTTCTCCCAAACGTCGCGAGATCGGTCATGGGCGTCTGGCGCGACGTGGGATCGAGTCGATGTTGCCTACCGTCGAGGACTTCCCCTACGCGATCCGTGTCGTCTCCGAGATCACCGAGTCCAATGGTTCAAGCTCCATGGCGTCCGTGTGTGGTGCGTCGCTGGCATTGATGGATGCCGGGGTACCGCTCAAGGCGCCGGTGGCGGGGATTGCCATGGGGCTGGTCAAGGATGCCGACGGCGTGGCCGTGCTGACCGACATTCTCGGGGATGAAGATCACCTGGGGGATATGGACTTCAAGGTCGCGGGGACGGCAGAGGGCGTCACGGCATTGCAGATGGACATCAAGATCGAGGGGATCGATGAGGCCATCATGGAGCAGGCGCTGGAGCAAGCCCTTGAGGCGCGCCTGACCATTCTCGAGCAGATGAACGCTGTCTTGAAGGGTAGCCGCGAAGAGGTGTCCGACAACGCCCCGGCGATGCTGTCGCTGAAGATCGCGCCGACCAAGGTCCGTGACGTGATCGGCAAGGGTGGCTCGACCATTCGCAAGATCTGTGAAGAGACCGGTGCCAATGTCGATCTCGACGATGACGGCAGCGTGCGTATCTATGCCGAGCACAAGGCCCAGGCCCAGGCGGCCGCTCACTATGTCGAGGGCATCATCGCCGAGGCGGAGATCGGCAAGCTGTACGCCGGCAAGGTCGCTCGCATCGCCGATTTCGGGGCCTTCATCACCTTCATGCCGGGCACCGATGGCCTGCTGCATATCTCCCAGATCGTCGAGGAGCGCGTCAATGACGTGCGCGATTATCTCAATGAAGGCGATGAGGTCGTGGTCAAGGTGCTCGACATCGACAACCGCAATCGCGTCAAGCTGTCGCTGAAGGAGATCAGCGAGGAAGAGAAGGCGGCTTTCGTGGCACGTCAGGCAGCCGAGAAGCTTGCTGAGGCGGCAGACGGCCAGTAAGGCCACCATCCCCTCAGCCCAATGAAAAGCCCCCGCCAGCAGGACTGGCGGGGGCTTTCTTGTCTCCTGGTGCCCGTGATCGCGGGGGCAGCGGGAGATCATCCGTGAGCGATCAGCTGCGCTCGATGGCCAGTGCGACACCCTGGCCGCCGCCGATGCACAGGGTCGCCAGACCCTTCTTGGCATCGCGGGCGATCATCTCGTGTACCAGCGTGACCAGTACACGGCAGCCGGATGCCCCGATCGGGTGGCCCAGCGCGATGGCACCGCCATTGACGTTGACCTTGTCGACATCCCAGCCCAGCTCCTTGTTGACGGAGAGCGCCTGGGCGGCGAAGGCTTCGTTGGCTTCGACGAGATCGAGATCTTCCAGGCTCCAGCCGGCCTTCTTGAGGCACAGGCGGGTGGCGGGAGCCGGCCCGATGCCCATGATCTTCGGGTCGACACCGGCGTTGGAGTACGCCTTGATGGTCGCCAGCGGCGTCAGGCCAAGTTCGCGGGCCTTGTCGGCGGAACACAGCATGACCACGGCGGCACCATCATTGAGCGCCGAGGCGTTGCCTGCGGTGACAGTACCATCCTTCTTGAAGGCTGGACGCATGCCGGCGAGTTTCTCGGCAGTGGTGCCGGCACGCGGGTTCTCGTCGGTGTCGAAGACGATTGGGTCGCCCTTGCGCTGCGGAATCTCGACCGGAACGATCTGGCTCTTGAAGCGGCCCGCCTCGATGGCCTCGCAGGCCTTCTGCTGGGATGCGGCAGCGAAGGCATCCTGCGCTTCGCGGGTGATCTCGTACTTCTCTGCCAGGTTCTCGGCGGTGATGCCCATGTGGATATCATTGAAGGCATCCCAAAGTCCGTCGTGGACCATGGTGTCGATCGCCTTCCAGTCGCCCATGCGCTTGCCATTGCGGGAGTTGGGCAGCACATGAGGAGACAGTGACATGTTCTCCTGACCGCCGGCCAGAATCAGCTGGGCATCGCCACAGCGGATGGCCTGGGTGGCCAGATGCAGTGCCTTCAGGCCAGAGCCACAGACCTTGTTGATGGTCATCGCCGGCACGCCTTCCGGCAAGCCTGCCTTGATGACGGTCTGACGAGCCGGATTCTGGCCGCAGCCTGCCGTCAGCACCTGGCCGAGCAGAACTTCGTCGACCTGATCACCGCTCACCCCTGTGCTGGCGAGGATATCCTTGATGACATGTGCCCCGAGGTCAGCGGCGGAAATGCCGGCGAGGCTGCCACCGAAGGCACCTACGGCGGTACGACGAGCTGCTACGATCACCACATCTTGCATCTGAACGCTCCTGTTCTCTCGCGAGACTGTCTGAGTCAAAGACGCTGCGCCCTGCACTGTCGAATCGGGTAGAGGGCTTGCAGCCTTGCTGATGCGAGATTCCAGCATAAGGCAGTGTTGTGCAATGCGGCAATCGTCAAAGCGTCGTGGGTCTGTCAGCCATTTGCCATACGTGCTCCGGGGGGCGCCCTTTGCGTGGCCATCAACGACGACGCCAGCTCCGCTTTCGCGGGGCTGGCGTCGTCGTTGCGTGTTTCATTGCCGTGGGAGGACGGCGATCAGGCCATCTGCACCGGAATGGCGTTGGCCGTGTGGCTGACCTCATTGCCTTCCATCAGATAGACCATGGAGGGCTTGTGGGCCTCCAGCTCGCTCTCTGCATAGTTGGCGAAGGCGCAGATGATCACGCGGTCACCGACGTCGGCCTGGTGGGCCGCGGCACCATTCACCGAGATGATCTTCGAACCTTCTTCACCGCGGATGGCATAGGTGGTGAAACGCTTGCCATTGTCCACGTTGTAGATCTGGATCTGTTCGTACTCACGGATGCCTGCCATGTCGAGCAGGTCACCATCGATGGCGCAGGAGCCTTCGTAATTGAGAACGGCATGGGTCACGCGGGCCATGTGTAGCTTGGCCTTGAGCATGATGGCTTGCATCGGGATATCTCCGGTTGAGCGCCGCCGGGCGCAGGAGGCCTTGATGACCGGAACGCGGGACACGGTCGTGAAGGCAGGGCGGCGCAGTCTATTCAGGCATCAGGCCACCGGCAAGGCGACCTTCAGGTTATCGAGCAGACGGGTACGTCCCAGGTGTGCCGCGACCAGAATCACGGCATCACGGGTGTCGTCCTGTACCGGGCCCAGGTCCTCGGCGCGGCGCAGTTCGAGATAGTCCGGCTTGAAGCCGCACTCGCTGATGGCGGCCAGCGCGACGCGCAGGGCCTCGGCAGGCGCGGTGCCACTTTCGAGGCTGTCCTTGAGCGCATTCAGGCATTGCGCAAGGCGAGGGGCGATGGCGCGTTCTTCGGCGCTCAGGTAGCCGTTGCGCGAGGAGAGTGCCAGACCATCCTCGGCACGCACGATGGGCACGCCGAGGATCTCGATCCCGAAGTGCAGATCACGATTGAGCTTGCGGATCACCGCCAGCTGCTGGAAATCCTTCTCGCCGAAACAGGCGACATCGGGACGCACCAGATGGAACAGGATGCTGACGACGGTGGCCACGCCATCGAAGTGTCCCGGTCGGTTGCCACCGCACAGGCCTTCGGAGACCCCCGGGACCTGCACGTTGCACAGTCCGGTGCGCCCTTCGGGGTACAGCTCCGCTGTCGACGGGGCGAACAGCAGATCGCAGCCCTCTGCGGTCAATGCGTTCTGGTCATCGACAAGCGTGCGCGGGTAGCTGTCGAGGTCTTCGCCCGGCCCGAACTGCAGCGGGTTGACGAAGATGCTGGCGACGACGAAGTCCGCCTGTCGGCGTGCCGCGCGCACCAGGGACAGATGGCCTGCATGCAGATTGCCCATGGTGGGCACCAGCGCGATGCGCAGGCCCTTGCGGCGCACCTCGGCCAGGCGCTCGCGCAGGGCGCTGATGTGAGTGAGGGTCTCCATCAGAAGGTGTGCTCCGTTGCCGGGAAGCTGCGTTCCTTGACGGCCCGATGATAGGCAGCGAAGGCGTCCTGCACGCTGCTGGCCTCAGCCATGAAGTTCTTGACGAAGCGCGGCTTGCGGCCCGGTGTCAGGTCGAGCATGTCATGCATGACCAGAATCTGGCCGTCCACCTCGACGCCTGCGCCGATACCGATCACCGGCACCTCGACCGCATCACGAATGCGTGCGGCGAGCTCGGCAGGCACGCACTCGAGCAGAATGATCGCGGCACCGGCGGCTTCAAGCGTGCGGGCGTCGGCGATCATCTGCGTGGCGCGCGCTTCCTCGCGGCCCTGCACCTTGTAGCCTCCGAAGGCATGGACATGCTGCGGCGTCAGGCCCATGTGCACGCAGACCGGCACGCCACGCTGGACGAGGGTCGTGACGGCCTCGGCGAGCCAGGCTTCGCCTTCCACCTTCACCATCTCGGCACCGGCACGCATCAGACGTGCGGCATGGTCGAGAAGTATCTCGGTGCTAGCATTGCTCATGAAGGGAAGATCAGCCATGACCAGGCTGCCCTGCTTGCCACGCGCGACGGCCGCGGTGTGGTAACAGATGTCATCGATGGTGACAGGCAGGGTGCTGGTGTGGCCTTGCAGGACCATGCCGAGGGAATCGCCGACCAGCAGTACTTCAATGCCGGCTTCTCCAGCGAGGTGGGCGAAGGTCGCGTCGTAGGCAGTGAGGCAACTGAACGTCTCACCGTCGGCCTTGAGGCGGCGCAGGGTGCTCAGGGTGACGTTTTTCATCAGGAAGCGTACTCGTTGCGGCGCGTGTGCCTTGTCGTGTCCGTGGCGTCGGACGGACGACGTGGCCAGGATCGTCGCAGGCGGGGAGCCATGTGCGCGACCTGACAGGACGAGCCGGTGTTACCAGAAAGTGTTACCGAGCCACGATCAGTGGGCGCATCGGTAACAATGTGGCGAAACTCTACTCCCGAGGCCCGAGGGGGAGCAAGTCATCTCCTTCAACCCGCTGTGCCAGCGTCTCCAGGTCATCTTCGCTCAGGGAGGAAACGCGCACGGGGCCCAGCAGGTCCGCCAGTGGACGCAGCACGAAACCTCGTGTGAGCATCTCGGGGTGCGGCACTGACAGGCGCGGGGTAGTGATGGAGCGATCATCGAACAGTAGAAGGTCCAGATCCAGGGTGCGAGGCCCCCAGTGGCGCAATCGTACGCGACGGTGCTGCTGTTCGAGTGCCTGCAGTTGATCCAGCAGCGCCAGGGGGGAGAGGCGTGTGGTGAGCTCGGCGACGGCATTGACGAAGTCAGGTTGATCCTGAGGCCCGACCGGCTTGCTGGCATACAGGCGCGAGTGGCGCGTGCAGCGGGTCAGCGGCAGGCGGTCCAGCGCCTCAAGTGCGCGCTCGAGTTGAGCGCGCGGATCGTCAAGATTGGCACCGAGGCCGATCAAGGCTGTCGAAGTCATGCGAGGTTCCTGCGTCGGCACGTCAGTGCTCAGCCTTGTCCACGACCATTGCGACGGCGCTTGCCGCGACGTTTGGTGCCCGCGGGCTTGCTGCCTGCCGGCCCCTCATCGGACACGCCTTCGATCATGGCGACCTGAGCACGGGAATCGACTTCCTGGAAGTCGGTCCACCACTTGCCCAGTCCCGGCTTCACTTCGCCGGCGAATTCCCGCAGCAGCAGGAAGTCATAGGCGGCGCGGAAGCGTGGATGCTCGCGGGTCTGGAAGGCGCGCTTGCCACGGCGACGCGGCAGCTTGGCCTGCATGTCCCAGATCTCGCGCATCGGGATGCTGAAGCGCTTCGGAATCGAGGTGTGGTTGAGCTGACGGGCGATCGCCTGCTGAGCCGCCTGGTGGGCGGCCGGGATGTCCGGCATGCCACTGGCGACCAGCTGGTCGGTGCGTGCCTTGACGCCAGGCCACAGCAGCGCAGCGTAGAGGAAGGCCGGCGTGACCGGTTTGTCGTCACGGATACGATCATCCGTGCTCGCCAGCGCCTTCTCGATCAGCGGCATGGACCAGTGATAGTGCGCGAAGCTCTCTTCCGTTTCCGGGAACAGCATCTGGAATAGACCGAACTCACGTAACAGGTGGAACGTTTCCAGAGCGTAGCCGGACATGAACAGCTTCAGCACTTCCTCGAACATGCGTGCCGGCGGAATCTGCAGCAGCAGCGGTGCCAGCTCGTACATCGGTTCGGCGGTGGCTTCCTCGATGTCGAAGTCCAGCTTGCCGGCGAAGCGGACCGCCCGCAGCATGCGGACCGGATCTTCGCGATAGCGCGTTTCCGGGTCACCGATCAGGCGGATCATGCGCGCTTCGATGTCACGCACGCCATGCGCCCAGTCGTGGATCGTGAAGTCGGACACGTCGTAGTAGAGGGCGTTGATCGTGAAGTCGCGGCGCAGCGCGTCCTCCTCGATGGAGCCCCAGACGTTGTCGCGCAGCAGCATGCCATCTTCCGACTGCTGGGTATGCTGGCTCGGCGTGCTGTCGGCAGGCTTGCCACGGAAGGTGGTGACCTCGATCACCTCACGGCCGAAGCGTACATGCACGATGCGGAAGCGTCGGCCAATGATGCGTGCGTTGCGGAACAGCTCGCGGACCTGTTCCGGCGTGGCGTTGGTCGCCACGTCGAAGTCCTTCGGGCGCTCGCCGAGCAGGGCATCACGGATGCAGCCACCGACCAGATAGGCCTGATAGCCGCCGCTCTGCAGGCGATAGAGCACCTTCAGCGCGTTTTCGCTGAGCTGGCGGCGGGACACGGGATGCTCATCCCGCGGTATCACACGCAGGCTGGGCAGGGTGGCCTCGGGCGCGTCAGTTGCATTGAAAAGCGTCTTCAAGCGGTCACCGGGGCGTTGGAGAAAGCGGGTAAATCCTTTGAACATGCAGCGATTCGACTCGTGCGTAGCAGGCCGCCCAGTGTAGCGGAGGGCAGATACCTTGGCAAAGCGCCGGTCTGCCACTGATGGGCCGAGACTGCACTTCAAGGTGCCTGATGAGGGAAGAAATGCCTCTCGGGCAAGGAAAAAGGGAGACCGATTTCTCGGTCTCCCTTTCAGGTAGAGTACACGCATCCTTGAGCAGATGTTCTTTTTCGTGAAGGCGCATCGCCTTGAATACGCACCACAGTCGCCAATCACGCAGACAGATGAAGCTATTGTTGTTATCTGACCGTCTGTTCAGTGACCATCTCGTATTCAAAACAATCTTCCATTCACCGACGGCTGAATAGCCTCCCCCCGCGAGTTGTTGTTGGGTCGGGGGTGATCCGGGGTCGAGTATCTTGTTGTTGTTGGCACTCGAGGCCGGATTCGTCGCGTCCTGGTCAGTAGATTCCGGACTGCCGATATCTTGTTGTTGTTGGTTCGGCGGATGATGACGTGCGGCCGCTTGTTCTTGTTGTGGCTCCAGCATCCGGCCATGAATCTCGGCCGTGCTTGCCTGTCATCATCAATGTCACTCGCTCGACGAATCTTGTTGTTGTTGGTGTCGAGGGTTTTCGAAGCCTTGCGCAATCTTGTTGTTGTTGGACGCGCTTCGTATTTCCGGTTGTTCTTTTTCTTGACCGTGTTATTGCATCGGATGTGCCACAGCTTAAAAAAAACACGTAATTCAGTCATTTAGACATAGGTCGCTGAGACGTGAGGCGTAGGTGAGGCTGAGGTGTTACCTGACGTGGCCATTACCGCGCTGGATGGGGGCACTGTTTGGGGTCGATGGTAACAATTGGTGCGAAGGTCTAACGGAGTGACTCGCAAGCTAATGATTGGGAAGTGTTTTCCGGCATGGATTCGGCACTAAAGTCTAGCGAGGCCGGCAGGCAGCCTGCCGAGTCCTGAAGGGTTTGAGTGTTGATGTCTCGAAGACGGCCAGGTGAGTCGTGGGGGCGAGCACCCGCTTGGTGCAATACGGATGGGGAGCCCGCAGGTCGGCTGGTGATCGTGAGCCTGCCCATGCGCCTGCTTGAGGGAGACATGTGCTGATGATGCCTCAGGACGTCGCGCTGCCACGGCGTGCCTTCTTGCGCGGGATACCCAGCCGCTGACGGCGCTCCCACAGATTCTTGCGGCTGATGCCGAGTCGACGGGCTAGCTCCGTTTCGCTCATGTGGTCCTGATGTTCGAGAACGAAATGCTGGAAGTAGTCCTCGAGGGACAGGTCTTCCTCTTCCGGTGTCGGGGTGGCGAGGGGAGGCGCGGGTCGAGGGGGGGCGGTCTCCCGTGCCGGAGAGGCACCTTCAGCCTGCGGACGCGGTGCTGAGGTGACGGGAGGCGGCTGGTGGGCGAGGGGTTCCTGTGGACGGCCGTCAGCAGTATCGCTTCGCAGGACATGCTCGGCGCGCAGGCCCAGGTCTTCCGGGGCGATGATCCGACGGTCTGCCAGGATCACGCCGCGCTCCAGGGCGTTCTCGAGCTCGCGCACATTGCCGGGCCAGCCGTACTGATGGATTTCCTGGCGGGCACGCTGTGACAGCCGCATCCCCTCCCGGGCATGCCGGCGCGCGATGCCCTTCAGCAGGTGTTCGGCCAGTTCCAGCACGTCATCTCCCCGCTCACGCAGCGCAGGCAGGTCAATCTCCATGACGTTGAGGCGATAATAGAGATCCAGGCGGAATTCGCCGGTCGCGGAGAGGCGGTGCAGGTCGCGGTGAGTGGCCGCGATCAGGCGGACATCCACATGGCGCGTCTCGATGGCGCCGACGCGACGTATCTCACCCTCCTGAAGGACACGCAGCAGGCGAGCCTGAGCATCCAGCGGCAGTTCCCCGATCTCATCCAGGAACAGGGTGCCGCCATCCGCGGCTTCGATCAGGCCGGTGCGTGAATTCGTCGCGCCGGTGAAGGCGCCCTTTTCATGCCCGAACAGCTCGGATTCGATCAGGGTTTCCGGAATGGCGGCACAGTTGACGCAGATCAGCGGTGCCTGATGCCGTCCGCTCTGGCGATGGATCGCACGTGCGACCAGCTCCTTGCCGGTGCCGGATTCGCCAAGTACCAGTACGGTGACATCCGCGGGGGCCACCTTGCGGATGCGGGTATAGACCTGCTGCATCGCACGGCAGTGGCCGATCATCTCGACCTGCGAGCCGGTGGCTCCGGAATGAGAGGAGGGGCGCGAGGAGGGGGACGGCGCATCGTCATTGCGCGGCAAGGCCAGCGCCTCACGTACGCTGCGCGCGAAGGCCTCCTGATCGAAGGGTCTGGGCAGATAATCCGCGGCGCCGGCTTTCAGGCAGGCGATGGCGCCATGCAGGCTGGGGGGATCCGCCAGCAGGATCACCGGGGCAGGGTGGCTGGCCTCGAGAACGGGCTTGGCATGTTCTCCGGCGAGCGCGACATCGCAGATGACCAGTGCAAACTCGCCGGGTTTCTGACGACAGGCGTCTTCAAGTCCATTGGCATGCACCACGCCGTGCCCGTCGCGCTCCAGCAGATGCTGAAGGGCAGTGCGTGTGGCACCTTCCTTTTCGATGATCAGAATCCGGGCCATGGAATGCTATCGCTCGCCTGATGGAGTGCGTGAAGAAATGAGATGGCGCTGATGCCTTGGCTATCTCGTACAAAGTCTCCCCTGTTCCCCGTGGGCTGGCAATCCGACAATCGTGGCTGGCCTGGTCGTCATGGAAATGGCGTGGCCATGCGCAGTGACTGGGCCGCGCCAACGTTCGCGAGTGACCAGCGAGGAATGGCGTGGGCGAGTTGCTCAGCGGGGCTGGCGGTCGCCAGTTCCGGTGGCGGCGCCTGACCGAGCAGCGTCAGGGTATGGTGCAGCAGCGTTCGAATCGCGCTGGCGTCTTCCGGCAGGGCCGGTGCCAGATTCTGCTTGGAGAGCTTCTGGCCATTGGCGGCCGTGATCAGCGGCAGGTGCGTCAGGCGCGGTGTGGGGAGACCAAGGGACGCCTGCAGGAGGCGTTGCCAGGGCGTGTTGTCGAGCAGGTCCAGGCCGCGTACGACGTCGGTGATTCCCTGTTCGGCGTCATCCACCACCACGGCCAGCTGATAGGCCCACAGGCCATCGCGACGCTTGAGTACCACGTCGCCGAGTGCCGCCAGTTCCTGCTGGATCGGGCCTTGCAGGCGATCGTGCCAGCCGGCGATGGCGCCGGCTCCACCGAAGCGCTCTGCCGCTCGCACGTCCAGACGCCAGGCGTGCTCGCCAGCGGGTGGCTCATCGCGATCGCGACACCAGCCCGGGTAGACCGCGAAGTCCCGCCACTGCTTGCGGGAGCAATTACAGGGATAGGCGATACCCGTGGCCTTGAGCTTCGCGAGCGCCTCGTCGTAGGCGGCATGGCGATCACTCTGATAGCGCACCGCGCCGTCCCAGTGCAGCCCGAAGGCCTCCAGCTGACGCAGGATGGTGTCGGCGCTGCCTGCGGGGCAGCGTGGCGGGTCGATGTCCTCGATGCGCACCAGCCATTGGCCAGCGTGATGCCGGGCATCCAGGTAGCTGGCCACGGCCGCCAGCAGTGAACCGGCGTGCAGTGGGCCAGAGGGGGTCGGGGCAAAACGGCCACGGTAGGCGGTGGGCATCGGTAGGGCTCCGGCGTCCGTGATTGGGGGAATGTCTGGCTGTCCGGACCCCAACGCATACGGGCACCGCTCCAAGGAGGGTGCCCGTATGGGGGATGAGGTCGACGGCGGGCCGTCGGTTCACCGACAGCGGGGCTTAGCGGCCCAGCTGCTTTTCCTTCAGCTCGGCCAGTGTCTTGCAGTCGACACACTGGGTCGCGGTCGGGCGTGCTTCCAGTCGGCGGATACCGATCTCGACGCCACAGGCTTCGCAGAAGCCGTAATCGTCCTCATCGATGTTCTCGATGGTCTCGTTGATCTTCTTCAACAGCTTGCGCTCGCGGTCACGCGTTCTCAGTTCGAGACTGAAGCCCTCTTCCTGAGTGGCACGGTCTGCAGGGTCCGCGTAGTTGTTGGCATCTTCCTGCAGGTGACGCACGGTGCGATCAACCTCTTCCATCAGCTCCTGTTTCCAGTCCAGCAGGATTTGACGGAAGTGCGCTAGCTGCTTCTCGTTCATGTACTCTTCACCCGCTGCCGGCTCGTACGGGGTGAATTTCTTAAGCGCTTCCGGCTTGGTTTCAGCTACTGGCATGGGACCGCCTCATTCCGCAAGGTGACTTGGGCCGTCGACAGTCTGTTGCACTGCCTCCTTGGCCACGGCGAGGGGGCTGTCCTGACTGCTGCCCTCGCGAGAAGATCAGCTTATTTAGCGTAAAAATGACAAGTTTGCAACCGAACTCCGACGATAGTTTGTGCCGGCTCATGAACAGGCCTGTCCACGCAAACATGCATTTTCCTGTGAAAAGGGGGTGGGAATGGGCCTTGGCAGGTGCCTAGAATGAAGCTTCCGTCACGAGGAGTGCCATCATGCAGTTTGCCCGCCGTCTTGAATCCGTTGCCGCCTTTCGCGTGATGACGCTGCTGGAAGCCGCCCAGGCGCGAGAGGCTGCCGGGCATGATGTCATCCATCTGGAAGTGGGCGAACCCGACTTCCCGACCCCCGCGCCGGTGATCGCGGCCGGCCAGGCGGCATTGGCCGCCGGCCAGACTCGCTACACGCCCGCCTGTGGCCTGCCCGCGCTGCGCGACGCCATCGCGGCAGACTACCAGCGCCGTCACGGTGTCACGGTCTCGCCCTCGCGCATCATCGTCACGCCCGGCGCCTCTGGCGCTCTGCTGCTGGCCACCCTGCTGTGTGCCGAGCGCGGTGACAGCGTGCTGATGGCGGATCCGACCTACCCGTGCAATCGCCATTTCATGGGGCTGGTCGATGCCCAGCTCGACGTGGTGCCTGTCAGCGCCGAGAGCGGCTGGCAGCTGACCGCGGAGCTTGCCGATGAGGTCTGGCGCGAGAACACCCGTGCGGTGATGGTGGCATCTCCTTCCAATCCCACCGGGCACGTGTTGTCGCCACAGGAGCTGCAGGCGCTGGGAGAGCTGTGCAGAGCCCGAGACGCTCACCTGCTGGTCGATGAGATCTATCAGGGCCTGACCTATGGCGTGCCTGCACATACGGCGTTGGCGGAATGTCCGGATGCCTTCGTGATCAACAGCTTCTCGAAATATTTCGGCATGACCGGCTGGCGACTGGGCTGGCTGGTGGCGCCGGAAGCGGCGGTCGAGCCGTTGTCGCGCCTGGCCCAGAATGTCTTCCTGGCCGCCTCCACCCCCGCGCAGCATGCGGCGCTGGCGGCCTTCACGCCGGAGTGCGAGGCCGAGCTCGAACGCCGCCGCCAGGTGCTGGAGGCGCGGCGCGGCGTGCTGCTGGCCGGACTCGAGCGTCTCGGGCTGGCACCGTCGGTTCCCCCGCAGGGCGCCTTCTACGTCTGGCTGGATATCTCGCACTTGAGTCATGACAGTGAGGCCTTCTGCCGTGCCTTGCTGGAGGAAGAGAACGTTGCCATCACGCCGGGGACTGATTTCGCGCTGGCAGATGGACGTCGCCATGTGCGGATCGCCTTCACGGCCGATGAGGCGCGTCTGCGCGAAGCTCTGACGAGACTTGAGCGCTTCCTGGAGCGGCGTGCTGCCCCGGCGGGAGCATCTGCCTGATGCAGTTGACAGGGTTGTATCGTGGTCGGCTGATCCGGCGCTACAAGCGCTTCTTCGCTGAAGTGGAGCTGCTCGAGGGTGAACGGGCAGGCGAGGTGGTGACGGCGCATTGTCCGAATACCGGCTCGATGCGTGCCGTGTGCGTGGAAGGCTGTGAGGTATGGCTGTCACCGTCCAACAACCCGAAGCGCAAGCTTGCCTGGACCTGGGAGCTGATTCGCCTGCCCCTGGACCCTCCCGGGGCTGGCGGTCGGCGTGAGGCCTTGGTGGCGGTGCATACCGGACGTGCCAATGCGCATGTCGAGGCGGTCCTGCGGGAGGGTGACTCGTCAGAGTGCCCGCCTGCACTGCATGCTGCGCTGCGTGAGAGAGGGCTGACGAATCTGGCGCGAATCGAGCGGGAGGCGCGGGTCGAGGTCATGCCAGCAGGCAGTGAGGTCGCGGAGCGCTCGCGGCTCGATTTCCAGCTATGGCCGCGCGATGAGCAGGCCGCCTCGATCTATGTCGAGGTCAAGCAGCTCACCCTGCGTGAGTCGGATGGGCATGGGTATTTTCCGGACTCGGTCAGTACGCGCGCGCGCCGTCACCTTGCCAGTCTTGCCGCGCTGGTCGCGGCCGGTCATCGCTGTGTGCTGGTGTTCTGCGTCGCGCACGATGCCATCGAGGATGTCGCGCCGGCGGCTCACCTGGACCCGGCCTATGCCGAGGCCTTCGCCGCGGCCCAGGCCGCCGGTGTCGAGGTGCTGGCGCTGAGGATGCAGGTCGCACTGGCGCCCTGTCACGATGACGCGAGGCAGCCGCTCTGGCAGGCGTCGTTGACCCTCAAGGAGGTGCTGCCGCTGCACGAGGCGCGCTTCTGCGGGTAACGCCTGAGCTCACTCTGATCATCGCGGGGCACTTCAGTGCCGACTCTTCAGCACCAGCTGCGCCGGCGAGCCGTCAGGCCGCTCGATCGTCACGTCCAGCGCGGTCAGTCGCTGCCCCGTGCAGGGGCCACTGAGGCACAGGCCCTGCTGCGGCTCGAAGCAGGCCTGGTGACGATGACACAGGATCAGTCCGCCGGTGGCGTCCAGATAGGGGTCGCGGTGTTCGCGCTCGTCATGGGCGGGGTCAGCGATCAGGCGGCTGCCGCGGTGCGGACAGGCGTCGAGATAGGCGTGCAGTCCATCGGCCAGCCGGATCAGCATGGCCGGGCGGCCATCCTCGAGCCTGATCGGCAGGCTGCAGCCGATGCGCAGCTCCGGCAGTGGCAGGCGGAGCAGGCGGCGTGTCATGCGGGTGTCCTCTGAGTGGGCGAGAGGCGTTGGTGAAGAACGCGGTGCGTTCGGACATCAGGGGGCTCGCATCGGGTATCATGGGGCAATGACGGCCAGCAGGGAATGCTCGGCTGCCGCTGGCAGTGCTCGACCTTCCGTGCGCGATGGACTGTGTCGCCGTTGGCCATTATCGCCTTTCTTCACGCCTGGTTATCTTCATGTCGCTATTTCATCGTCCCGCCTTCCTCCGTCCTGCCCCAGCTGGGCAGGCAGGCCTCACGCGTCGCCAGTTGCTGGCTGGCATGGTCGCCGGCGCCGGCGGTCTCTCGTTGCTGGGGAGCGGGGCGCTGCAGGCGGCTCAGGCGCCGCCGGGGCCGCTTCCGCCCTTGCCTGCCTGGCATGATCCCGACGCCTCACATCCGTTGCTGGGCAGCATTCTCGTGGCGCAGGGCAATCGACGCCTGTCACCGGCGGCACTGGTGGACTGGGCGCAGGCGCATCCGCTGGTGCTGCTGGGAGAGCATCACGACAACCCGGATCATCATCTGCTGGAGCGCTGGCTGATCGATGCACTGGCGGCACGTCGTCAGTTGGGTGGCGTGGCGATGGAAATGCTGGATTCCCGTCAGGATGCGGCGCTGTCACTGGTCAATCGCACCTCGCTGGCCGTGGCGGGCCTGCCGGATGAGGAGCTGATGCGCCTGCTGGCATGGGATGCACGCTGGAAATTCACCGATTACTCGAGCGTGTTGCGTGGTGTGCTGGACAGCGGCGCCCCCCTGTCGTCCGCCAGTCTGACCAGAGAGCAGGTGCGCGCGGTGATGGCCCAGGACCAGACGGCGCCAGCACTGCCGGAGGCCGTGCTGAGGCTGCAGCGCGAGGCGCTGGATGAAGGCCACTGTGGTCTGCTGGGGGCAGAGCGCCTGGATGGTCTGCTGCGTGCCCAGCTGGCGCGTGATCAGCAGATGGCGGAGCGTCTCGAGGCGCTGGCCAATCGCGATGCCACGGCGTTGCTGGTGGCCGGCAGTGGCCATGCGCGTCGCGATATCGGCGTGCCGCGCTGGCTGACCCGGGATTCGCTCTCCATCGCACTGATGCCGGTGGCCTGGGGGGAGGAAGGTCAGCCGCTGACCCAGCTCGATGACTATCTTCCGGAAAGTGCGGGGGCGGCCCCGGCGTATGACCTGGTGTGGTTCACCCCGGCCGTCGCTCAGACGGAGGATGCCTGCGCGGGACTGCGTGAGGCGGCGGATATCGCCACGCCGGATCTGCCGGGCTGAGAAAGCGGGCCGGGCGAGCAACGCTGGCATGAAAAAAGGCACCTCCTGTGAGGTGCCTTTTGCGTTCTTGCATCGCGTCGCTCAGCCGGGCTGCGCTCAGCCGCTCTTGACGTCGATCTGGCCTTCCGCACGACGACGGGCCGCTTTCTGCGGCGTGGCATCCCCGTCGGCGTCATTGGACTGGCTGTCGTTGCTGCCGGCCTGCTCGCGGAAGCGATCCTCGATATACGTGATACGAGTGCGTCCGTGGGGCACCGGCTTGAAGTCGGCATCGACACTGACCAGCACGATGCGGTCGATGGTCAGGATGCGTTCACGCGTGATCTTGTTGCGGATCTCGACGCACAGCGAGATGGACGTGCGGCCAAAGGCGCTGGCGGTGATGCCCAGCTCGATGATATCGCCCTGGCGCGCACTGGAGACGAAGTTGATCTCCGACATGAACTTCGTCACCACGCGGGAAGTCCCCAGCTGGACGATGGCGTAGATGGCCGCTTCTTCGTCGATCCAGGCCAGCAGACGTCCACCGAACAGGGTGCCGTTGGGATTGAGGTCTTCGGGCTTGACCCATTTGCGGGTATGGAAGTTCATGCACTCTCTCCTCGGGATGCCGGCGCACCTCACCGGAAGTGCGAGCCGTGATCCTCAGCTGCGTTTACCCCGAAAGTATATAGACTTTAGTTGCGACTGTCTGTGCATGGCCCGGATAGCGAAACGCTATCGCGGCGCGGGGAGAGCGCGGGGAGAATTGACGGCGTCATGACGCGAAACGGCCGGCAGGGACTCCCTGTCGGCCGTCTTTCCAAAGGCGGTGTGGCGAGTGTGATCAGCGCTTGTCGGGCGGACAGTTGTCGCGGCAGACGCGGAAGATGGCCACCTCTCCGAACAGATTCGGCCACCAGGTCGCCGCCGGATGTGGCTCGTGATCGCCATTGCCGACTGCGCGGTCGATGATCTTGAGGCCCTGGGCACGACACAGCCGCTCGAAATCCGCAAAGGTCGAGAGGTGGATGTTGGGGGTGTCGTACCAGGCGTGCGGCAGTGACTTGGAGACCGGCATGCGCCCCTTGAGCCCCAGGTGCAGGCGGTGACGCCAGTAGGCGAAGTTGGGGAAGGTGATGATGGCTTCACGTGAGACGCGCATCATCTCTTCCAGCGCACGATCCGGGCGGCGCAGTACCTGCAGGGCCTGGGACATCACCACGCGATCAAAGGTGTCATCGGCGAAATTGGCCAGACCATCATCGACATTCTGCTCGATGACGTTCACGCCGCGCGCCACGCAGGCGCTGATGTTGTCGGGATCGATCTCCAGTCCGTAGCCGAACACCCCCTTGGTCTCCTTGAGCGAGGCCAGCAGGGTGCCATCCCCACAGGCGAGATCCAGCACGCGGCCACCTTCGGGAATCCAGTCGTGGATCTGGGCGAGGTCGTTACGCATGGCTGGCCTCCTGGGGAGCGGTGTGCAGGGGAGAGGCTGCGTTGCAGGCCTTGTCGTATGCGCGGGTCAGGAAGTTGCCCAGCACTGCCTGATAGCGCTCTCCCGGCAGCAGGAAGGCGTCATGGCCGTGAGGAGAATCGATGTTGGCATAACTGACGTTCTTGCCGGCATGGATCATGGCGTTGACCAGCTCGCGCGAGCGTGAAGGAGCGAAGCGCCAGTCGGTGGTGAAGCTGACGACGAGCACCGGGCAGCTGATCGGTGCCATGGCCGCGGCCAGATCATCGCCGGCCGTGGCGGCGGGATCGAAGTAATCGAGTGCCTTGGTCATCAGCAGGTAGGTGTTGGCGTCGAAGGCGGTGGAGAAGGTGTCGCCCTGATGGCGCAGATAGCTCTCGACCTGGAAGTCGACGTCGTAACCGAAGTTGAGCCGGTCCTGGCGCAGGTCACGCCCGAACTTGGTCCCCATTGAGTGCTCGGAAAGATAGGTGATGTGACCGACCATGCGGGCCAGCTTGAGACCGCGCTTGGGCACGGCATCGACGCGTGAGTACCAGCCGTCATGGAATTCCGGGTCCGAGCGGATGGCCTGGCGCGCGACTTCGTTGAAGGCGATGTTCTGCGCCGAGAGCTTGGGGGTACAGGCGATGATGGCGACGTGCCCGACGCGCTCGGGATGATCCATCGCCCACTGCAGTGCCTGCATGCCGCCCAGTGAGCCACCGACCACCGCGGCGAAGCGCGTGATGCCGAGACGTTCGGCGAGGCGCTTCTGACTCTCGACCCAGTCCGGCACGGTCACCAGCGGGAAATCGGGGCCCCATTGTTCGCCCGTTTCCGGGTTGATCGAGGTCGGGCCGGTACTACCGTGACAGCCGCCGATATTGTTCAGCGCGATGACGAAGAAGCGTGAGGTATCGATAGGCTTGCCGGGGCCGATGTAGTCGTCCCACCAGCCGGGCTTGCGATCACTCATCGCGTGGTAGCCGGCGGCGTGATGGTGTCCGGTCAGGGCGTGGCAGATCAGGAGGGCGTTGCTGGCGTCAGCGTTCAGCTCGCCATAGGTCTCGTAGACCAGCGAGTACTGTTCGAGACGTCTGCCGCAGGCCAGCTCCAGCGGTGTATCGAAGTGGGCAGTCCGGGGCGTGACGAGACCGACCGAATCCGGGGGAAGGGAATCAGGCATCGTGGTGAAGGTTTCCAGCATCATGTCCAGCAGAGTGTTCGGGCAGAGCCCGTGTCCGGGGCGCGAAGCCGCGGTGATGCGCCTTGTGGGCGTCTCGTGCACCGTGGTTCTGGCTTCGGCCGAGGGATCACTCTAGCACAGCGTCGGGCGCGCGTGAGCCAGTGGCGCGGGCAGGAAGCACAGGCGCCCGCAGCGGAGGTTCCGTTGCGGGCGCCTGGGGGGGACACCGCGAAGCGGCGATGTCACGTCTGGCAGGGAGGAGCGTGCGTATCAGCCGAAGACGCTACGCAGCATGCCGATGGTCGGCAGCGTCTGACTGACCAGGCTGCCGATCAGGTTGAGGGCGATGAACACGAAGATCGGTGACAGATCGAGCATGCCGATCGACGGGATCACCTTGCGCACCGGCTTCATGATCGGGTCCACCAGCTGATGGACCAGGATGGCGCCCGGGTGGTTGGCCTGGGGGGCGACCCACGACAGGATGATCATCGCGATCAAGGCGAAGAAGTAGATGTTGATGATGCTGTCGAGCATGGTGCCCAGTGCCGTCAGCGCGATAAAGCCGATCGGCAGCATGCCGCCGAACAGCGCGCCGATGGCGACCAGCACCAGGCTGACGACGATGAAGGCGGCCGCCAGCGTGGCGATGTCGAAGCGCCCCAGCGGGCGCAGGATGCCCTGCAGCGGTGCCACCAGCGGATTGGTCGCCTTGACCACCGACTGGGTGAGCGGATTGTAGAAATCTGCACGAGACAACTGCAGCAGGAAACGCAGCATCAGTATATAGACGAACAGTTGCAGCAGGATGGTGACCAGCTGAAGTCCGATGTTACCCATAGCACCCATGGGGCCTTCCTTAAGACGGTGAGTTGAGGACGCGAATCTGGTGTCGGCGTGTCATGCCATCAGCATGCCAATCCGAGATGAACGCAGCATGATGGCGGTTTCCCGAGTGGGCTGCCAGTCAGGCGCTCTGCACGCTGCCACTCGTGGCGTGGCAATCCCGCCACAGGGGTTACTGGTCCAGCTCACGCGCCAGCTCTGCAGCCCTTGCGCTGGACGCCTTGGCCGCACGGCTGACGATCTCGCGCAGGCCATCTCCCTCGAAGCTGTTGATGGCGCGTTCGGTGGTGCCATTCGGCGAGCAGACACGGCGACGCAGCTCTGCCGGCTCGTGCTCGCTGGTGAAGGCCATCTGCGCGGCGCCGCGTCCGGTCTGGATCGCCAGTCGGCGCGCCGTCTCGGCATCCAGTCCCAGTTCGATACCGGCGGCTTCAAGCGCTTCGATGAACAGGAAGAAGTAGGCCGGGCCGGATCCGGAAATCCCGGTGACCGCTTCCAGCAGACCTTCTTCCTCGACCCATTCGACGATACCGACCGCGGTCAGCATCTCGTCCATCAGCGCACGTTGCTCATCGGTCACGCGCGAGGTGGCGTAGAGGCCGCTGGCACCGACGCCCACCAGCGAGGGGGTATTGGGCATGCAGCGGATGATGGCAAGCTCTCCCCCCAGCCAGCGCTCGAGACTGTCGCAGGTGATGCCGGCCGCGACCGAGATGACCAGCGGCTTGCGCTCCTGTACGGCAGGCGCCAGTGCCTGGCAGACGTCATGCATCATCTGGGGCTTGACGCCCAGCACGATGACATCGGCACGTGCGACGGCGTCAGCGTTGTCCTGGGTCGTGGTCACGCCGTAGCGTTGCTCGAGCGCCTCGAGGGTATCGCGTGAACGGGCCGTCGCGATGATGCGGTCTGCCGGATAGCCGGCCTCGATCATGCCGCCGAAGATGGCGCTGGCCATGTTGCCGGCACCGATGAAGGCGATGGTGCGGGGAGTGGCGGAGGTCTGGTGCGTCATGCGGTGCTCCTGATCGTTCGGATGGGATGGACCGGCGAGCGGTGAGTCTGTGCACTTTACCGCGGCTGCTTCGCGAGAGTGACGTTCGTGGCAGTGAACCGTGCGTCCGAGGCTGCCGGAGGTGACTCGTCCGCGGGCTGCGCATGCGTCAGTGGCGTGCGTGAATCGTGTGCGGGCGGCGTCAGTGAGTGGTCTCAGTGGGCGCTGGAATAGTCACGCGCTCCGAAGAGGGCCGTGCCGAGACGGACCAGCGTCGCGCCTTCGGCGACGGCGGCCTCGAGATCACCACTCATGCCCATGGACAGGGTGTCGAGCTTGGCCTGAGGGTAGCGGGCCGCGGGGAAGCGAGCCTGCAGCTGCTCCAGCAATACGCGCAGTGTCCTGAAGGGCGCCTGCCTTTCCTGCAGGTCAGCCTCGGATGAGGCGGGGGCGGGAATCGCCATCAGGCCTCGCAGTCGCAGGTTGGGCAGTGCCAGCACCGTCTCGGCCAGGGCAATCAATTCCTCGGGTGTGACGCCTGCCTTGGTGGCCTCGCCGGAGACGTTCACCTGCAGACAGATGTCGAGTGGCGGCAGGGTCTCGGGGCGTTGCTCGCTCAATCTGCGAGCCACCTTCTCACGCTCGACGGCATGTACCCAAGAGAAGTGTTCGGCAATCGCGCGGGTCTTGTTGGACTGGATGGGGCCGATGAAGTGCCATTCGATATCGGTGAGGTCCGACAGCGCCTGCTGCTTGTCCAGCGCTTCCTGCAGATAGTTCTCGCCGAAGGCCCGCTGGCCATTGCGCCAGGCAGCACGAATCATCCGGTCGGGCTTGGTCTTGCTCACCGCCAGTATCCGGGCTGCCTCTACGTTGCGTTTACTTGCCAGCAGTGCCTTTTCCAGCCGCGCACGGGCCTCTAGGATACACTGAGTAACACAAGCTTCGTCGTCGGGGACTGCAGTCATGCGGCTCGGCTCCAGAATTTGCGAAATATCTTCACGGTTGATGGCTCGGCGTCGTGGGCGCCACCGGTAGTATGGGCTGGATAGGGCGTTCGTCATGATATCCACCGCACCATCTGCTGAAGAGCCACATCACACTTACACCCGAGTCCACGGGACTCGTTGGTACAAGAGCTTCGGTCTTCGCGAGGGATCTGCATGGATATTACCGAACTGCTGGCTTTTTCGGCAAAACAGAACGCATCGGATCTGCACCTGTCCGCCGGCCTGCCACCCATGATTCGCGTCGATGGTGACGTACGACGCATCAACGTCCCTTCGATGGATGACAAGCAGGTGCGTGCGCTGATCTACGAGATCATGAACGACAAGCAGCGTCGCGACTTCGAGGAGTTCCTCGAGACGGATTTCTCCTTCGAGGTGCCGGGCGTCTCGCGCTTCCGTGTCAATGCTTTCCATCAGGGGCGGGGGGCGGGTGCCGTCTTCCGTACCATCCCGTCGGAAGTGCTGACGATGGAAGATCTGGGTCTCGGCGAGGCGTTTCGCAAGATGTGCATGCTGCCGCGTGGCCTGATTCTGGTCACCGGTCCGACGGGGTCGGGCAAGTCGACCACGCTGGCGGCAATGATCGATTACATCAACGAGAACAAGTACGACCACATTCTCACCATCGAGGACCCGGTCGAGTTCGTCCACCAGTCCAAGCGTTGCCTGGTCAACCAGCGTGAAGTGCATCGTGATACCCACGGCTTCGCGCCGGCTCTGCGTTCGGCATTGCGTGAGGACCCGGACGTCATTCTGGTCGGCGAGCTGCGAGATCTCGAAACCATCCGTCTGGCACTGACGGCCGCCGAGACCGGGCACCTGGTCTTCGGCACCCTTCACACCACCTCGGCGACCAAGACCGTCGACCGCATCATCGACGTCTTCCCGGGCGAAGAGAAGGCGATGGTGCGTTCGATGCTGTCCGAATCCCTGCAGGGGGTCATCGCGCAGACGCTACTCAAGAAGGTGGGCGGCGGGCGCGTGGCAGCGCACGAGATCATGCTTGCCACTCCTGCCATCCGCAACCTGATCCGTGAGGACAAGGTGGCGCAGATGTATTCCTCCATCCAGACCGGTGGTGCGTTGGGGATGCAGACGCTGGATTCGGCGCTGACGCGGCTGTTGGCCGAGGGGCTGGTGACCAGCGAAGACGCGCAAGCGAAGGCCAAGGGGCTGCTGGGATAGTGCGCGACGGCCGTGCAGTGGTCTTGCCAGACGACATCAGGGACAGGGCAATGCCCATCCGAATCCAGGTCGAGACAGGCGAGACGGCACGCCTGAAGGCCATCACGGGCGTTGTCCTCGTCGGGACGGAAGGTCGTTGCGATAAACGATAATAAAACCGTAGTTTGAATGTGACTTCACAGAGTGGATCGGGACACGGCTCATGACTCCTCATGAATGGCTGCAGGAACTCCTGCAGTTGATGGTCAGCAAGGGCAGCTCGGATCTTTTCATCTCGACGGGGACTCCGCCGCAGATGAAGGTCAACGGGCGAATGGCGGCGCTGGGTGACAAGAAGCTCGGTGTCGATCAGGTGCGAGAACTGGTGCTTGCGCCGATGAGCGACATGCAGCGAGAGCGCTTCGAACAGGAGCGTGAGGCCAATTTTGCCCACAGTTTGCCGGGGGTGGGGCGTTTCCGGATCAGCGCCTTCTATCAGCGTAGCCAGATGGGCATGGTCATCCGTCGCATCCAGCTGTCGATTCCCAGCCTGGAAGAACTGCGCCTGCCGGAAATCATCAAGAGTCTCTCGGAGACCAAGCGTGGCCTGGTGATCTTCGTCGGGGGCACGGGTGCCGGCAAGTCGACCTCGCTGGCCTCGATGATCCAGCACCGCAACCAGACCTCAAGTGGCCATATCATCTGCATCGAGGATCCGATCGAGTACATCCATCCCCATCAGCGCTCCATCGTGACCCAGCGCGAAGTGGGGATCGACACCGAGTCCTTCGAGGTGGCGCTGCGCAATACGCTGCGTCAGGCACCGGACGTGATCATGATCGGCGAGATCCGTTCGCGTGAGACCATGGAGCATGCGCTGACCTTTGCGGAAACCGGTCACCTGTGTCTGGCGACCTTGCACGCCAACAACGCCAACCAGGCGCTGGATCGCATCATCCACTTCTTCCCGGAAGAGCGTCACGAACAGGTATGGATGGACCTGTCACTGAATCTCAAGGGCATCGTGGCCCAGCAGCTGCTGCCTCACAAGAGTGGCAATGGCGCACAGCGAGTGCCGGCCATCGAGGTGATGCTGCGCTCGCCGCTGATCGTCGATCTGATCCGCAAGGGTGCGGTGGTGGAGATAAAGGATGTGATGAAGCGCTCCCAGCAACAGGGCATGATGACCTTCGATCAATCGCTTTATGCGTTGCATCAGCAGGACCTGATCACCGAGGAGGTGGCATTGGCGCATGCCGATTCCGCCAATGACCTGCGTCTGATGATCAAGTTCGGCGATTCCGACAGTGCTCAGGAAGCGCAGCTGGATGTGATGAATGCCGCCAGTCGCTTCTCGCTGCAGGACGACGATGGCTGAAGTCCGTGGAGAATCTGGCCTGCGACGGTAGATGTCCCAGGTACTCGATGAAGCCGCGCTTCTGTTTTGCCAGGAGCGCGGCTTTTTCATGTCTGCGCGCGATGGGTCAGCGTGCGTAGAGGCCCCCCAGGACTCTGGGGCCGCGTGCTCCCGTCACGCTGACGAGATTGCCGGGGCGCTCCAGCACTCTGCGGGCGGCCAGCCACGCGAAGGCGCTGGCTTCGAGGAGATCGGCATTCCAGCCAAGCGAGGCGCAGGTGGTCAGGCCGGTGGGGTGGCTTGCATGCGCAAGGCGCTGTTCGAGCGCGGCCATCAGGGCGGTGTTGCGCGCTCCGCCACCACAGGGTGTCAGTCCCGCCAGTGATACGCCGGTATGCTCAAGTGCACGCGCGATGCTCTCTACCGTCAGACTCAGCAAGGTGGCCTGCACATCGACAGGAGCCTCGCTGCCTGTCAGGTGCTGCTCCAGCCAGTCGAGATGGAAGTCCTCGCGTCCGGTACTCTTCGGCAGCGGTCGAGTGAAGTAATCCGCGCTGAGCAGACGATCCAGCAGCTCCTCGATGACATGGCCGCTGGCGGCCCAGCTGCCCTGAGGATCAATCGCGGCCCCCTGATGGCGTGCATGCCAGGCATCCAGCAGGCAGTTGGCCGGGCCGGTATCAAAGCCGATCACTGCCGCCTGCGAGTCCAGCGGCGGGAGCAATGTCAGGTTCGCGATCCCCCCCAGGTTCAGCAGTCCCCGCCACTGGTCTGGCTGAGCGAACAGCGCTGAGTGAAATGCCGGCGCCAGAGGCGCTGCCTGCCCACCGGCCGCCAGATCCCTGCGGCGGAAGTCTGCCACCACGGGGATGCCGGTCAGCTCGGCCAGCAGGCTGGGGTTGTCGAGCTGCAGGGTGTAAGGCGTCTGACAGGGCTGATCGCTGAAGCCATGCGGGCGGTGCTCGATGGTCTGTCCATGACTGCCGATGGCGCGAATGTCTTTCGGTGCCAGTCGCTGGCGAGACAGCAGCTGGCGGATCGCGTCGGCGGCCAGTTCGGCCAGCGCCTGCTCGGCTGCGGCAAGATCACGAAAATGCGCATGGTCCTCGTGCATCAGGCGCCAGAGGCGAGTGCGCAGGGGTTCCGGAAGCGGCAGATCCAGACCGTCGATGAAGCGGATGTGCTCGCGCAGCGCAGTGCAGTCCTGATGGGGTTCGATATCGAGCAGGGCGACATCGAGGCCGTCGAGGCTGGTGCCTGTCATCAGGCCAAGGTAAAGCGCCATGGAGATCTCCCGGGCAGTGAAACGTGGGTCAGCGAGTCTGCCGTGCGCCCCCGAGTCGCGGAAGTCGGGTTGGCATCCTCATGGCCAGAGGCAGAGCAGGGGTGCATGGTCTGCGTGTCATGCTAACATTCTCGGCCAACATGCCCCGTTACGAGGGGAGCAGCAACGGTCAGAGAGGGCAGGATGAGCGACAAGTCAGTAGTGGAAGCGCTGGAGATCATCAAGCGCGGTACCGATGAGGTGCTGGTCGAGGAAGAGCTGATCAAGAAGCTCGAGTCCGGACGCAAGCTCAGGGTCAAGGCGGGTTTCGATCCGACGGCGCCGGACCTGCACCTCGGGCATACCGTGCTGATCAACAAGCTGCGTCAGCTGCAGGATCTTGGCCACGAGGTCATTTTCCTGATCGGGGACTTCACCGGACGCATCGGTGATCCGACCGGCAAGAGCGTGACGCGCAAGCCGCTGACCGAAGAGGACGTGAAGGCCAATGCCCTGACGTATCAGGAGCAGGTCTTCAAGATTCTCGACAAGGACCGCACGCGAATCGCCTTCAACTCCGAATGGATCAGCAAGCTCTCTGCCAGCGACATGATCGAACTGGCGGCTTCCAGCACGGTGGCTCGCATGCTCGAGCGGGATGATTTCGACAAGCGTTACACCGGCAACCAGCCGATCTCCATTCACGAGTTCCTCTATCCCCTGATCCAGGGCTATGACTCCGTGGCGCTGGAGGCGGATATCGAACTCGGCGGTACCGATCAGAAGTTCAACCTGCTGATGGGCCGTGAGCTGCAACGCCAGCGTGGCCAGGAGCCGCAGGTCGTGATCACCATGCCGATCCTCGAAGGTCTGGATGGCGTGCAGAAGATGTCCAAGTCGCTGGGCAACTACATCGGTATCAATGACCGTCCGGGCGAGATGTTCAACAAGATCGTCTCCATGCCGGACTCGCTGATGTGGCGTTACTTCGAGCTGCTCTCGCTGCGCCCCATGGAGGAAGTGAAGGCGCTGATGGCCAGCATCGAGAATGGCGCCAATCCGCGCGACATCAAGATGGAGCTGGCTCGCGAGCTGGTGGCGCGTTTCCACGATGAAGAGGCGGCTGCCACGGCTCACCTCTCCAGTGGCAACCAGCTGGCAGAAGGTGAGCTGCCGGCGGACATGCCGGATGTCACCGTGAGCCTTGAAGGGGCAGAGGTCGCGCCGATCGCCGCCGTGCTCAATCGTTCAGGTCTGGCCAACAACAGCGCCCAGGCCAAGGACATGCTCAAGAATGGTCGCGTGAAAGTCGATGGAGACGTGATCGAGCCTTCCTACATGGCGCCTTTCGATACGGCCATCGTCATCCAGGCTGGCAAGAAGCGCTACGCACGTGTGACGGTGACTCGCTGATCCGACGCGAGATGTCTGACCGACCATTCGGCCCCGCCATTTCTGGCGGGGCCGAATGTGTTTCTGGCCAGGGAAGAGATGTGTCAGCAAGCGACGGCGAGATGAGGCCAAAGGAGCAAGAAGAGGTGATGAGAGAATAGGTGTCGCCCGCATGTCCTCGAAATGACAATCGATGGAAAAAGCCCTTGCCCTCAGCCCGGATCGTGCGTAAAGTACGCATCCGCTGCCGGGGACGCATGGCGTTA